>URDG01000001.1 GCA_900546515.1 uncultured Eubacteriales bacterium
ACCTTGACGCGCTGCTGCCGCTGCTCACCCCGCAGTATTACACCTACTGTATGTTCTGCACGGACGACAAGCACCCCAACGATCTGCTGGAAAAGGGTCACATCGACTACATCATCAAGAAGGCCATCGCCGCGGGCGTGGACCCCATCATCGCCGTCAAGTGCGCGAGCCATCATGCTGCCCGCTACTTCCTGCTCAACAACCGCGGCGCCATCGCGCCCGGCTTCCTCGCCGACTTCGTTATCATCGACAACTTCCGCGACTTCAATATTCTCGAGGTCTACAAGAAGGGCAAGCTCATGTTCGACGGCAAAGAGGTCGCGCCCTTTGAGGCTCCCGAGATCGACCCGCATCTCATCAAGCGCTCCCACGAGACCTTCCACGTCGCGCACCTCACCGCCGACGATTTCACCGAGACCCGCCCGCGCGCCGTGCTCGGCATGGTCCCGGGCGAGATCGTGACGACCGACGCCGGCTACGCCGACAGGATCGACCTGGAAAACGACATCCTCAAGATCGCGGTCATCGAGCGCCATAAGAACACGCACCACATCGGCATCGGCTACATCAAGGGCTACGGCCTCAAGTCCGGCGCGGTGGCGACCTCCATCTCGCACGACAGCCACAACATCATCGTCGTCGGCGCGAACGAGGAGGACATGGCCGCGGCGGTCAACCGCGTGGTCGAGCTTGGCGGCGGCATCGTTGTGATGGACGGCGGCAAGGTGCTCGGCGAGGTGCAGCTCCAGATCGCGGGCATCATGAGCGAGGAGCCGCTCGTGGACGTCAACCGCGAGCTGGAAAACGCCAAGGAAAAGGCGTTCGCCCTCGGCGTGAGCCGCGGCGTCGATCCGTTCATGACGCTCTCGTTCATGGCGCTGCCGGTCATTCCGACGCTGCGCCTGACCACCCGCGGCGTGTTCGACACCGTGACGCAGAAGTACGTCTGAAAAAGGACGCGGCGCGCGGAAGCACAGCCGCCCGGCGGAAACGAATCAAAAAAGCGGGAGACACAGGGTTTGCACCGTGTGTCTCCCGTTCGTTATGCAAACGCAGGAAAAAAATGCGCCGTTTCCTCATCTCCGCAGCCTTCAAAAAGCGGACTGCAATTTTCTGCTTGCTCCCTGCGCGGGGCTGTGGTAGAATAGCATTGCTATGCGGGCATGATGAAATTGGCAGACATGCGAGATTTAGGTTCTCGTGCTGAGAGGCGTGCAGGTTCGACCCCTGTTACCCGCACCACCACGTCGGAGCAAAGTCCGCTCCACTCAAAATCCGGCAGCTCATCTTGAGCTGCCGGATTCTTCGTCTGCGCTCCCTTGCTCCTCCTTTCCGACTTGAACCCGTTTCACTGGGCTTCAAGTCGGTTTTTCAGTCCTCAAAATTGGCTTTTCCCGCCGCCAGCGTCAGAAGGAGTCAGCACCGTTTCGGTTCCGCCTCGCGGCGAAAACGTCACTATGCTGACTCCTTCTTCTTTTTTCAAATCAAGTCTCCAGTGATGGACTTTGACTTTTTTATGGCCTGAAGCCTGACTGAATATCCTAAGTCGGCGCAAGCTTCATCTTGTGCTTATTCTATTATACTGCTTATGTCGGTTTCTTTTGCACCTATGGTGAAAGAAACGGAACTGTCGTTGTGGGTGAGCTTGTAGGTTTCGCCGCTTTCGCCCTTTTCCAACAGATCAGAGAGCATAAACGCGGAGGTCGCGCCATTGGTGACAAAAATGATCTTCTCCACGCCCTGCGCCTTGAGGGTGCGGATGCCGCTGAGTCTGCCCGTGAGAATGGCAAGGTCCTCGTCAACGGTGACGGTCAGCACGCCGCCCTTCTGCTCGGCCGTGTAGGCAATGTCCCTGCCGTCCTTGGCGGTCACGCGGTAGAGGGGAGAAGCTATTAACCGGCTTCCCTCATCCGGTATGGTGTGGGTCTCCCCGCACTGGTCATACCGCACGCACTTTGCCGTCTTGGTGCCGTCGTGCGCATAGGTCGCATCGTTGTTGGAAACATAGTCCTCAAAGAGATGCCCGAGCTTGCTGTCCGTGTCCGTTACCGTGTCCGTTTCCATGCAGTCCCCCGTGCCGTAGCGCACGCACTTTGCCGTCTTCGTGCCGTCCTGCTCGCAGGTGGCATCGTTGTTGGAAACATAGTCCTCAACCTCAAAGAAATGCCCGAGCTTGCTGCCCGTGTCCGTTACCGTGTCCGTTTCCGTGCAGCCGCCCGTGCCGTAGCGCACGCACTTTGCCGTCTTGGTGCCGTCCTGTTCGCAGGTGGCGTTGTTGTCGGAAACATACTCCTGCCCATCAAAGCTATGGTTCAGAGCAGGGATTTCCTCGTTTTTTGTGTGAGAAGAATGCCTTGTGCAGGTGTAAGTCTTAACTCCCTTTTCCGTGCAGGTGGCAGGCTTTGTCACCCTGCCGCTGTCCCACGCATGGTCTCCGGTTGGGTTTGTGACCGTTTTGCTGGGAGTTCCCGTCATGACACTGCCGGGCGCGTAATATTCGATTTTCCCGCTGGGGTTCAGCGCGCAAATATCCGGCTCGACCTCTGTGCCGTTCACCGGACCGTTTTGGTCACGTACGCCGCCATTGCCGATACCGGCTCCCTGCCCGTCATCGCCTGTCTTGCCGCCCCGCACCTTCAGCTTCGCATCGCCGGAAACCGTGACGTCTCCGCTGCCGCGTGCATCAAGGCCGCCGCCAATGCCTGCGCCGCACCTGCCTCCGGCGGCACTGACCTCGCCGCCGGAGATCGTGATGTCATTTCCATCCCGATGCATTCCGCCGCCGATACCCGCAGCGAACGTGCCGCCGGTGGCAGTGACCTTGCCGCCAGAGATGGAGATGTTATTGCCATTGCCCCAACCTCCGCCGCCGATACCGGCACCGTAGTTGCCGCTATTTGCGGTGACTTCGCCGCCGGTGACAGTGATGTCGCTGCCGTTACCGTAAGCACCGCCACCGATGCCAGCACCATAATTCCCGCCCCGCGCCGTGACCTTGCCGCCGGTGATGGTGATGTCGCTGCCAGCGCCGCTGCTTCCTCCGCCGATGCCTGCGCCGTCCTGACCGCCCTTGGCGTTCAGGGAGCCGTCTTTATCCTTGTCCTGAATGGTCAGATTACCGTCGTTGTTCTTTTCCAGGCCGGCATGAGAGTGACCGCTCTTAAGCGCGTTGCTTCCGTTCAGCTCGATGTTCACATTGCCCTCGCCGGTGGTGGAAACGGCGGCCTTGCCCGCACTGCTCACGTCGATGTTTGCGCCGGAGAGGGTGACGTTTGCGGTCTGATCCTTCTCTGCATGGATGGTGACGGTGTTTTCCGTGGAGGTTCCCGTAATGACGGGGGCAATGTCCTCTACAGCGGCTCCGCCTCCCTGGGTGACCGTCTGCCCGCCGCTTCCGGCGTTTACGGTGATGTCGCCGTTGCTGATGTCCCACTCCGCCGCCAGCGCCGACACGGGAAGACTGACAAGCAGTATAAGCGCTAAGGCGCTGGATACGAGTCGTTTCATTTTCATTGGAGATAAAGTTTCCTTTCTCGCCTTGACCCGTACCCGGCGGGCAGGCAGTCGTGGGAGAGTGCACCGGAGGGTAAGACCAGTGCACCGTGGGTATCCCGCTGCGATTTACTGCGGCTTCAGATCGGTAATTGGTTTATATACTGGTTTACAAACCGATAATAACAGATGCGTCAGTTATTGTCAAGTAAATCCGGAACACATTTGAAAATTCCAACAGTATCCGGAAGGCAGGCAACAAAAATGAGCCCGGCGTAAAGCCGGACTCATTTTTGCTATAAAAGATATCAGACGGTAAATGTACTTCTCACATCCAGCCGCCGGAGACGTTCATCACATGTGCAGTGACGTACTTTGACTCGTCCGAGGCGAGGTAGAGTGCCATATATGCAATGTCGATAGGCTCGCCCAGGCGCTTTATCATGCAGTTGGTCGTGTAGCGGGCCTGAGTCTCAGGGGTAAGAAATCTTGCAACAGCCTCGGTAGCAATGATGCCGGGGTTAAGCACATTGACGCGGACGCCGGCATGTGCGACCTGACGCGCCATCTGACGGCTGAGGTGGTTAATGCCGGATTTTGCGACGCCGTAGCCGACCTGAGTCTTGTCAGGGCAGACAGCCGCGACAGAGCCGATGTTTATGATGCTGCCGGAATGCTGCTTGAGCATTGCCTTGTTGAGAGCTTCCTGAGAGGCGTTGAACACGGTCGAAAGATCAACGCACACGGTTTTTTCAAACTCTTTGTAGGTGCATTTCGTTATGTCAAGATCCTTGCGGGGGTTGGATTCACCGAAGTTGTTGACAAGAACATCGAGACGGCCTTCTTTGGCAAGGCACTCGTTTATCATGCTTCTGTGCGTTGCAGGCTCGTGTGCCTCAAAGTATACGAGCTCGGCCTGACCGCCGCGTGCGCGTGCGGCTTCGACTGCGGCTTTGCCGGTCTCCATATTTCGGCAGGCGTAATATACCTTTGCGCCCTCATCGACAAATAAATCGGCGATTGCGCGGCCTATGCCTCTGGTGCATGCTGTTACCAGCGCGACTTTTCCTTCCAGTCTGTTGCTCATGTTGTGCAGTTCCTTTCTTAAATCGTTTTATTCACAGGTTGTTGGGAGCTGTTGTGAGTGCAAAAAGATAATCAGAGATTTGCACCGTAGTCTGCGACAATGGTCTGCCCGTTGATCGGTGCGGAATCGTCGCTGCACAGGAAGAGGAGGATCTTTGCAATGTCAAGATCGGAGCATGTGCCGACAGCCAGCGTGGAGTGCTTTGCGGTGGATGCCTGCATTGCCTTTGCAGCCTTCGTGTACTTGCCTCTTGCCTTCATAGCGCGGTGGGTCATCGGGGTCATGACGGTGCCGGGGCATACGCAGTTTGCACGGATATTCTGTTCGCCGTTTGCAAAGCGCAGGGCGATATGCTTGGTGAGCGAGATCTCCGCACCCTTGGAGACCGTATAAGCGGCGCTGCCGTTGCCGGTCACGCCGCCGACAGAGGCGACGGTTGCGATCGCGCCGTAGCCCTGCTCGACAAACTGCTTAACGACCGCGCGGGTGACATACATCGTTCCCTTGACATTAACGCCGAAAGTCATATCAAGATCAGCGGTAAGAAAATCGTCGATAGGTCTCATCGCTACATCGAGGACGCCGGCAATGTTGGCCAGTGCGTCGATCTTGCCGTACTTTTCGATGCCTGCTGCGACGGCGGCTTTTATGGCGTCATTATCGGTTATATTTACGACAGCCGTCATGACATCGCCGCCTGCGGCCTTTATGCTCTCGGCGACGTTGTTGAGGTTTTCCTCATGCATGTCTGCCATTATAACGCTTGCACCCTCCTGGGCGAAGAGTTCAGCGGTTTTTGCGCCTATACCGGAGCCTGCGCCTGTAACGAAACAGACCTTTCCATCGAGTCTACCCATTTGTTTCTCCTTTGCAGATTATGCAGAATTTATTATGCGGCGGGCGAGTTGCGCACAGACCAGACTGTCACTGCGAATGCCCGACCCTTATTTTATTTATTTGTTTTCGAGCGGCCATTCCATGCCAATGCGTTCGCACTGACGCTCGGTGTCCCAGAAAAAGCCCCAGTCGGGCAGATGACGGATGCGCGCTGTATCAGCGGGCGTCCATGTGACGATCTCGCCCTTCTTGTACAGGGCGTCGATTTCCTCATCGGAATATCCGAACGACTGCAGGACCTCGCGGTTGTGTTCGCCGAAGCAGGGAGCGGAGGCAACGATCTGAGAGGGATTGTTCTTGAAGCGGTTGGTAATGCCGATACCCTTCATGTCGCCGAATATCTGATCCTCCCACTCGACGAGATTCTCGCGCTCGGCGTACTGAGGATCGTTTTCTATGTCGGCCGGCTCATAAGCTCTCTGGTTGGGGATATTGACCTTATTGAATATCTCTTCGAGCTCATCGCAGGTATGCTCAGCACAGAACTTTGTGAGAGCGGCGTCCGCCTTCTGACCCATAGGCGTATTGAGCGGATAGCCGGGGATGCCTTTCGGCAGACCCGGAGTAACACCCGGAGTGCCTACGCCGATAATGGGGTAACCCTTCTCAACAGGGCCGGGGCCGTTGATGGCAACGAACAGCTGCTTGTTGTCCTTGGTAGTATAGAACGAGAAGCATGCAGCGAGATCGGAGTGGTTGCCGGTACGGTAGGGGACGGGCTCACCGTCTTTGGGGTAACCCTTGTTGTACCAGAGCACAGGATAATTGTCGAGCAGACGGAACATTGTATCATACTGTGCGACGTCGCAGGATTCACCCTTTCCGGTCTTGAGTGCGTGAACATATGCGGACAGAGCCGTCATGCAGGCGTTGTAGGCCGTAACATAGTCGGACAGATACGGATTTATTTTCAGCGGGGGAGAGTCGGGAGACGCGCCGTTCATGTACATGTAGCCGCCCATCGCCTGACCGGAGACGTCATAAGACGCCTTGGATTTATACGGACCTGTCTGGCCGTAGCCGGAGACGTGTACTATGCATAATTTGCTGTTGACGCCCCAGCATACCTCATCGGTAAGGCCCATGCGGGCATAGGTACCGGCCTTGCTGGATTCTATCCAAATATCGGCCCACTCAAGGCACTTTTTGAATATCTTCTTGCCGGCGGGAGTGCGGGGATTGCAGGTGATGGAAAACTCGTTGCGGTGGTTCTGAGACCAGCTGGTGGTTCCGCGCGTGCCGCAGGATATTGTCGGAGCTTCAGACTGAAGGACCTTTGCGCCCATTTCAGCCATGAGGCAGCCGGCGAACGGACCGGCGATAGCAGTTCCGGATACAAATACCTTTACATCATTCAGAACACCGAAGTTCGGATACTCATTGAACTTCTGCGTGAGCTTGCAGTCAATTTTTTTAAAACTCATATATTTTGCGCCTCCTTTTTCTGCACTTTTAATACAATTTTCAGCTCATTCAAGATAAGCTGCCATACGCTGACACAGGTCAGTAATGGCAGCTTATCGTTGCTTATGAGTTAATTTTTACTTTTTGGGGGGATAGTCAAGACCGATGCGCTTTGCCTGTCTCTCGGGATCCCAGAAGAAGTGCCATTCAACGAAGTTCTTCCTCTTTGCGGTCTCGGCAGGAGTCCAGGTCGCAAGCTCGCCCTTCTTGTACAGAGCGTCGATCTCTTCATCGGTGTAGCCGAAGCTCTCGAGAACCTCGCGGTTGTGCTCGCCGAAGCAGGGAGCGGAAGCGACGATCTGGGAAGGATTCTTCTTGAAGATATTGGTCACGCCGATACCTTTCATGCGGCCGAAGCACTGGTCGTCCCACTCGACGATGTTCTCGCGTGCTTCGTACTGAGGATCCTTCTCGATGTCTGCGGGGCCATAAGCTCTCTGGCAGGGGATACCGGCCTTGTTGAAGATCTCTTCAAGCTCATCGCAGGTACGCTCTGCGCAGAACTTTGCGCACAGCTCTTCTGCCTTCTGGCCGCGCGGGTCGAAAAGCGGGAAACCGGTGCACTCTTTGGGAACCTCGGGAGTGGTGCCGGGCTTGGGCATGCCAATGATAGGATAGCCGCGCTCAACAGGACCCTGGCCGACGATAGCGACGAACATTGCGTTACTGTCCTTGGTGTCATAGAAAGAGAAGCAGGCTGCCTGGTCGCTCTTGTTGCCGGTGCGGTAGGGCACGGGATCACCCTGCTTGGGATAACCCTTGTTGAACCAGTTGGCGGGGTAGTTGTCGAGCAGACGGAACATGGTGTCGTACTGTGCGACGTCGCAGGAGTCGCCCTCGCCGCTGTTCTTGGCGTTGATGTAGCCGGCCATTGCGCAGATGCAGGCGTTGTAAGCGGTGATATAGTCGGACAGATACGGATTGACCTTCAGAGGGCCGGAGGTGGGGGACACGCCGTTCATGTACATGTAGCCGCCCATTGCCTGACCGGAGACGTCGTAGGAGGGCTTGTTCTTGGACGGGCCGAACTGGCCGTAGCCGGAGACGTGAACGATGGAGAGAGCCTTGTTGTGCTTCCAGCACACTTCATCGGTGAGGCCGCGCTTTGCATAGGAGCCGGGACGGCCTGCCTCTATCCATATATCTGCCCACTCGATGCACTTGAGGAATATTTTCTTGCCTGCGGGAGTGGCGGAGTTGATGGTGATGGAGTACTCATTGCGGTGGTTCTGGGACCATGCAAGAGTGCCGCGGGTCTGGCATGCGATGGTGGGAGCCTCGGCCTGAAGGACCTTTGCGCCCATCTCAGCCATCAGGGAACCAGCGAAGGGGCCGGCGATGTTGGTGCCGGTCACGAAAACCTTAACGCCCTTGAGAACGCCGAATTCGGGATACTCACTGAACTTTTGTGTCAGCTTATTGTCGATTTCTTTCATTGCTGAGATCCTTTCTGAAAATTTTGATTTTTGTTATTTTCACTCACGTCAGCATGCAATATGCATGCTGACGTTTACGGTACGGAGATTATCAGTCTCCCTCGGGATACTGAGCCTTGAGCTTCTCGCCGCCCTTGATAGCGCCGGAGACAGCCAGGAACAGAAGGACTGCGAAGACCATGTATACGATCCAGGTGACACCGTAACCGGCAATACCCTGAATGATGGAGGTCAGCACGGAGCCGACAGCGCAGCCGATGAGGAAGAAGAGGTTTGCCAGAGCGTAGATGGAGGCGTAATCCTTGGTGCCGAAGACCTCGGACATGAGAACTGCGGGCAGAACTCTGGGCAGGAACATTGCGATTGCGAAGAATACGGAGTAACCGAAGGCGATAGCGACAGTGCCGGTGATGGAGTAGATGTACAGGCAGGCCAGACCGATGATGACCAGTACGACTGCGCCGAGAACGGCCTTGCGGATGCCTATCTTATCCATAAATGCGCCGCCAGCGACAACACCAAGGATGGAGACGATGGAGTAAACGGAAAGAACGGTGCCCTGGAGCTTGCCGCCGTCCTGAGCGATAGAGGTAACGAAGTTGGGAACGTGAGTGGTAACACCGGCAGAGATGAAGCCGATGAGGATAACGACTGCGAGGACGCAGCCCCAAGCGCCGGACTTGGTAGCAACCTTCTTGGAAACGCCGACCCATGCAGAGGACTTTGCTGCGGTTGCGTTCGCGGAGGAGTCATCCTTCTTGGCAGTGCGGTAAGGCTCGGTGCCATACTCGGCAGGAGAGCGCTTGACAAGGAACAGAGCGGTGAGAACCATTACGATGCCGACGACAGCGGCAGAGAAGAGCATTGCGGATTTCCAGCCGGATGCGCTGGAAGCGATGAACTTGGAAATGACAGGAGCCCAGACAGCGCCGCCAAGGCCGCCGCCTGCAAAGGCGATGGACATCATGGTAGAACGCTTGTCCTCAAACCATGCAGTGATGAGCATGGAGATGGGCAGCTGGGTCAGACCGGCGAGGAAGATGTTGGACAGAGCGAAGACAAGGTAGAACTGCCAGATAGCAGTGCACTTGGTCGCAACGAGCCAGCAGAGAGATGTGCCGACAGCCACAACAGCGGCTACGATCTTCATGTTCTTCTTCTGATAGAGGCCTGCGATTATCATCGCGCCTGCTGCGCTTGCAAAGGAACCGATGAGGTTGACCATGGACCAGCTGGTGGTGCTGAATCCGAGATCGGCGCATACCGGAGCCATGTACAGTGCGAAGCAGTTGTTCATTATGCCGGTGGGGAGGAAGGCCATCAGGAAAGCGGCGACAAGAATGCCCCAGCCTTTGAACTGCTTTTTCTCCATTGTTTTTTCTCCTTTTCTTTTTTTGCTGGCGTATGCTCAGCAATTTTTATGTATGCACGGCCGGCTCAGAAACCCTTTTTCAGACTCTCTTCAACGAGCTGACTGCGCACTACTTTTCCACTTTCGTTGCGGGGGATATGATCCACAAAATCTATGGATTTGGGTAGCTTATACGGTGTAAGATAATTCAGGGCAAATCTGATGAGCTCTTTCTGTGTCACAGGCGCGCTCGTCTCTACGATAGCGTGGATACGGTGGCCCCAGTCCTTGTCGGGCAGACCGACTACTACTGCGTCAACCACGGCAGGATGCTTCATAAGCGCAGTTTCGACTTCGGCGGCAAAAACGTTTTCTCCGCCGGTAACTATCATATCGCTGCGCCTGTCGGCAAAATAGAGATAACCCTCGTCATCGACATAGCCCATATCGCCGACGCTCTTAAAGCCATTTTCATCGCATTCGATCGGTGCGATATTCTTGTACTCGACCTTCGGGCTGTTTGCCCCCCAGGACATGTATATGTTGCCGACCTCGCCCGTGGGCAGCTCCTGCCCATCGTCGCCGCGGATGGAAAGCTTCCCGCAGAGTATCCGGCCTACAGAGCCCGGATGACGGAGCCATTCGTCGCCGCGGATATGAGTCATTCCGATACACTCGGTCATTGAGTACATCTCATAAAGCTTCTCGGGGCCGAGAATGTCGAGCCATTGGCGCTTGAGATCGGCAGAGCATACTCCGCCGGTATGGCACAGCACCTTCAGGCTCTTCAGATCGTCCTTGTTGAAGCCGGGCATGCGGATGATGCGCTGCATGAGCGTCGGCACCATCTGCACATATTCGATCTCGTACTTTTTGATGCAGCGGACGATCGTCTCCGCATCGAGACTTGCAGGCATTACAAGAGTATTGCCGCAGTAGAGGCCGTTGAAAGCGGCGGAGTGCGGGGCGCCGTGGAAGAGCGGACCCGCAAGCAGCTGGCGCATTTCAAAGCTCATGCCCGACACGGTAAACCATGTCTTGAGTCCTTCGTCGCTCTCACCGGCAGGCATATCCTGCTGGATGACCTTCGTCTTGCCTGTGGTACCGCCGGAGCAGTTGGCAAGATTCGGAATGGCGAGTATATCGGGCGGCATTTCGTCCGACATCGGCGCGCAGAGCTCACGCAGCTCCGCCGTCGTGAGGGACGGATAACCTTCGGGCTTCTTTCGGTTGGTTATGACGAGTGAAGGGGCGACGCATTCGCAGATCTCAGCCATATTGCGCTGAGGCACACGGTTGGACACCGGGACATAGCAGGCCCCGGTCTTCCATATGCCGAATGCAAGCGCTATGTGCGTCGGAATATTGGGGAGCGCGGAGAGGACACTTTTACCAGGGCCTATGCCCTGACCGATAAGATACCAGGCGATGCGGCTGGACAGCGTTTCCAGCTCGTGCCAGGACGTAACGGACTCAGTGTTCTCCGGAGAGATATAAATTATTGCGGGCGCATCAGGCTTGACATGTGCAATGTCGGCAAGCTGCCGTCCGGGAGTAAAGAAGCTCTCCTCGGAGGTATTGAAATAATTGAAGTGTTCAGTATTGGCTCCCATGAAAAAGACCTCGCATATTCCGAGATTTGCCCCTGCCCTGCGTTAAGCAGGGCAGAGTGTATCTGTTTATCAGGTGGTGAGGTTGCTGGGACGGTAGCCGCCGTCGATCTGGAGGCAGACGCCGGTGACGTAGGATGCAGCGCTGGAGGAGAGGAACATGATGCCGTTTGCGATCTCTTCGGGCTCTGCAAAGCGCTTGAGAGGAATGGTGTCGCCGATGGAATCCTTTGCGAACTTGGGCAGACTCGCAACGAGGTCAGTTGCAACAACGCCGGGTGCGACAGCATTGACGCGCACGCCCTTGTTGGCGAAGGAGTATGCAATGGACTTGGTCATTGCAATGAGACCAGCCTTGGAAGTGGGGTAGGGCAGACCAGTGGGGGAGCCGTAAACACCGGCGACGGATGCGGTGTTGACGATGCAGCCCTTGGTCTTAACAAGATAAGGAACGGCATACTTGCACATGGTGAAGGGTCCCTTCATGTTCAGGTCGCATACTGCATCCCACTCAGACTGTTTGAGCTTGGTTATCCAGGTGCTGGAGTCGGTGCCTGCGTTGTTGACGAGAACATCCAGACGGCCCCATTTTGCCTCGATCTCCTTGTACAGCTCCTGAACTGCCTTGTAGTCGCACAGGTCGATGGCCTTGGTCATGACTTCGTAGTCGGGGTTGATCTCCTTGAGTGCGGCCAGAGCCTTTGCGCCGGTCTCTTCATAGTGGCTGAGGAAATAGACCTTTGCGCCTGCGGCGAGGAAGCCCTTTACTGTGGCAAAGCCGATGCCGCGGCTGCCGCCGGTAACCAGTACTACTTTACCTTTGAATTCGTTTTCAAACATTTTGCTATTCCTTTCTTAATACAAGTTTTTTTACATCTCCCCGGAGCTTTCCCGTAACTCCGGATCAGTATCACCGGTATTGCTATGTTATGGAACGACAATATTTTAACATTATTTTTTTGACATTTCCGGGCTTTGCCTTATATTTTTATATAGATGCCGCCGACAAAATCTGAAATTTGACAAGCACGAATACGCGCAAAATTTAACAATGCGTTTCAACCCCGCAAACACACGGAACAGCGGGGAAAAACTGTGATAAGTACGCCTTTACGGCTCAGCTGAGAGCCCTTACGGCATTGTGCGCATCCTCAATCGCAAAGATGATCTTTCTTGGGCGCTGGCTGTCGCCAATGACGGTGACAGGCGCGATCGAATCGAACTGTCCGGCCAGATCCGCCGTCGGAAGAAAGCCGAGCGCAAGGAGCACCGTGTCGCATTCGACG
Organism: uncultured Eubacteriales bacterium; assembly: GCA_900546515.1. Taxonomy (GTDB): domain Bacteria; phylum Bacillota; class Clostridia; order Oscillospirales; family Oscillospiraceae; genus Limivicinus. The sequence goes on from URDG01000001.1 coordinate 12,624, forward strand.
GTACTCTGCACGCCTTCGGATTCAACGGTCACGGTGCAGGTGAAATCATCTCCGTCTATCCGAACGAGCTTTGTAGACGGCATGAACTGTACATTCGATTTGACCATGTACTGTTTCATGAGCATGTCGTTCATTTTGAAGCCGGGCTCGGAGGGAATGGTTTTTGCCATATCTATGCACGTGACGAGCTTTCCCCACATGTCCATCTGAAGCGCGGTCTCCACGCCGACAAGACCGCCGCCTACGACCAATACCCGATCGCCGACATCGCAGCAGCAGCTCAGAGCCTCCGTTGCGGGATAGACTTTCGGTAGATCAAGGCCGGGGATGGAACGGGGAAGGATCGGGCGGCCGCCTGCGGCCAGAATGATGTGATCGGGAGCATATTCTTTTACCTTTGCGGCGTCCGGCTCGGTATAATAGCGCACGGGAATACCGTTGATGAGCAGCTCCCGCTCAAAATACCTTATCATGCGGTGCATGTCGGCCTTGAAATACGGCTTGCAGGCGTTGAGCGCGTTGCCGCCGATGTGGTCGCTCTTTTCCCAGATCTCAACGCTGTGTCCGGCCTGCTTTGCGTAGAGCGCGGCCATGCAGCCTCCGGGGCCTGCGCCGATAACAAGGAGCTTTTTCGGCACGGCGGCCTTTGGAATGTCGATGCTTCCGTCCTCGTGTCCGCAGCGGGGATTCATCGCGCATGTAGCGGCCTCATTGTTGTATACGCGGCCTATGCAGCCCTCGTTGCACGAAATGCAGGGGCGTATATCGTCCGGACGTCCGGAAAGCACCTTGTTCGGCAGATCGGGATCGGCAAGAAGACCGCGCCCGATAACCGCAATGTCGCATACGCTGTCGCGCAGCGCAGCCTCCGCCTTCTGCACGTCCCCGAAACGCCCGTGAGTAAGCACAGGAACGTTAACGGCGGCCTTTATTATCTTGGCCGAGCGCGACTGGAGAGTCATCATCTGCATGCCGGCAGGCGGCATGGCGTTCGGCCAGTTCTCGTGACAGCCGGCGTCTACATGCAGCGCGTCGGCCCCGTAGCTTACGATGAGCTTTGCAAGCTCGATGCCTTCATCGATGTGCCGGTAGCCTTCGCCGTCCATGTAGTGATCCGGGGTGAATTTAACTATTACAGGGAAATCGGGGCCGCCCTCTTCCTTGCATATGCCGATGAGCTCCTTGAGAAATCTCGCGCGGTTTTCCAGCGAACCGCCGTACTCGTCGCGGCGCGTATTCCAGCGTTCGGTCAAAAACTGGTCCGTGAGATATCCGCCGTAGGCGTGGATACCGATGCAGTCTGCACCGCAGCGGATCGCGGCCTGTACACTGCTGCGAAAGTCGCTTTCGAGCTCGTGTATCTCGTCTATGCTCAGCGCGTGGCAGCGCATCTTTGGCACATGCATCCACGGGCAGTTTGACGCGCTTATGGGCACCCTGTATTTTACGGACGGCCCGCCGATCCGGCCGTCGCCGGGCTGTATCTGCGCGGCGACCCGGCAGCCGAAGCTGTGGCAGCGCCTGGCCATTTCCGCAAAAAGCGGTTCCGTCTCTTCACAGAAAAATATTGAGTGCTCGCCGCTTTCAAAGGACAGCGATGCGCGGATATTGCAGAATATCATTGCCGCGCCGCCCTTGGCGCGCTCAACGAAATACTCCACGGTGCTTCTGCTCATATTGCCCACGGTGACTCCCATGGGCGCCATTACCATTCTGTTTTTCAGCTCCATGCTGCCTATTCTGACAGGCGCCGACAAAAGGGATGGCATAGCTCTCACTCCTTCCGGGATTTATTTCTGAACGACCCAGCCGCCGTCGACCGGCAGGCACACGCCGTTTATGTATTTTGCTTCATCGGAGCAGAGGTAAACAATTGCCCATGCGGCGTCCTCCGGCTCGCCGATATACGGCATTGGGGTGGAGGCTATAAAGTGCTCCTTGTACATATCAAAGACCTTTGCCTGCTTCGGCACCCATACATAATTAGGGGCGAGGCAATTGAAGCGTATGCCGTATTTTTTGCTGACCTGATTCACCATGTTCTGCGTGGCGAGCTTTATGCAGGCCTTGGAGAACGGATAGCCCTGCGTTGCAGCGCCGTTGTAGGCCAGCGCGGTGGAGGATGCGAAGTTGAGGAAGCTGCCGCGGATCTTCTTTTTCATCATGTAGCGCAGCACGGTCTGATAGGAATATACCATGGAGTCGATGTTGACGCGCATGACCTCGTGTATCATTTCGGAAGTGATATAGGCCCAGTCGTGCGTCGGAGGCGAGAATGCGGCTGCACCGTTGACGACGGTGTCTATACGGCCGTATTTCTCCAAAGTGAGCTTCTGCAGGTTCACCCATGTGTCGCGCAGAGATACGTCGGCGACGACGGCTATCGTGTCTCCGCCGTTTTCGTTGATCTCGCGGCTGAAATCCTCGACCTGAGGGTCAATATCGACCATGACGACCTTTGCGCCCTCGCGGCAGAAAAGCTCCGAAGCTTTATGGCATATGCCGCCGCCTGCGCCGGTGATTATCGCTACTTTGTCTTTCAGTCTGTCCATTATTTGCTCCTCCTTAATTTTCCTTCAAGAACGCGGTAAGTAAGCCGCAGTGTCTTTATGCGCCAGCGGTCGTCGCTGCACTTCACAAGATCGTCAACATACAGACCGTAGCCGGAATATGTCTCCCCGTTGTCCTTGTATGTATGGTAGTCGTGCATGCGCGTGAGCAGCTGGGCGCTGCGCTCGCCCGTAAAACGGACTATCTGGTTGTAGCCGAAGTGCATGGGCACCATGTCGTCCCCGCAGGTATTCCGGTTCTGCTGGACCTGCTTGTCGCGGTCTTTAAAGCCCGGACGTCCGCTCCAGAAGGTCTGGAAGCCCTCGGCAGTGAATACATCCGGCATCAGGTCAAATTCCTGATTGTCGATGCACCAGAAATACCGGCTCTTTGCGGCCAGAATAGATGGTATCTCCGCAAGCTGAGCGGCGGTGTAGGGCAGTCCGGCCTCCTCTATGATGGCCCGTGACAGCTCTTTAATTTTCTTGTCAGGATCGATGGTCAAGTTGAATTCCTCCTTTTTGCTTTCATTTTTGCTTATACACGCGGCGCAAAATATACGGCAAAAAACCATACATTCGACGCATACGTGTATGACTTGACATAATATTATCATTTGCGCGGTAAAAAGCACAGTGTATCATCTTGATGCACTGTGCTTTTTACCGTCAAAAATTGACTTGAGTTGCCTTAATGATTTGAGGAATGGTCAAGCAAAAAATGGCGTAATTACGGCGCCACGCGAATGACTGTTGCAAAATACATGCCGGTGAGCTATATTATTTATATGAATCAAGGGAAATATACGTACATCTGGGCAAGATGAATTCACGTTTCTGGAGGGCGTTTATGACATTTGGCAGAACATTGCAGGAGCTGACAAGATTGTGCGGCGTAAAACGCTGCAATCTTGCTGACGCGCTGGGATATGATCCCTCTTATATCAGCCGGTGGGTAAACGGAGTGAAGCTCCCCGCGCTGCGCAACAACGATGAGCTGTTTATGAAGATCGCAGCGTACCTGACGGAGAACACTGATCCTGATGTGCGCGCACGGATAGCGGGACAGTTTAATCTTGAATGTGACGACCTGACGGACAGGGCGTTTTCCGGTGCGCTTGCATCCATGCTTGCCGCCACGCTGGCCGAAGAGCGGAAAAAGCGCGCTCCGGCGCCGGAGAAAACCGGAAGAGAAAACGCTATGATCGGCCCTGTGAAAGATATTGCGTTGTTTCCTGAAAGTATTTTCACAGCGCTTCAGCAAATGCCGCCCGCCAAGCGGCTGGACATGATATGTACGACGCCGATACATATCCAGTTCAAGAACAATGATTCGTTTTTCGGACGGGTCACGGATATTCTTCCGGCAGGGACTGAGCTGCGCGTGATACAGTTTATAGATATGGACGATTTCGGGTCGAGGACCGATATTTCCTGCCGCTCGTTCTGCTATTTGATTGGGCTGGGCAAGAAGATACGCTATGAATTTTATGGTGCGCGCCTCGACAGGACAGGCTATGTGTATCTTATCCGCGACGGATTGCTCCTGCAATATATCCGGGAGCCGTTTTCCAAGGAGGTGCATCTGCTGGAGTCGGGAGACAGAAATATTATCGACCGCTATTGCAGCTCGGCAGATGCCTATATCCGCGACAGGCTTCCGGCAGCAAAGGCGGTAAATATTAAGCAGCTGATGGAAAAACAGTATTTTCTCGATTTTCTTATTCAGCCGCATTGCCGCTGCCTGCTGGATCGGATGCAGCCTTTTTTCCTTCCTGACAGTCTTAAGAAAAAGTTCATTGCAATGCATCCGGAGCTCGCCGGGGAGATGCAGTTGTTTTTCAACGGTTCGGACTTCTTCGAGTCTGTCCTGATATACCAGCTTGCGCTTGTAGACTATATTTATACCGGGCGGCTCATGGTGATGGGCACACTTATAGAGGTGCCGCCCGAGGACAGGCTGCAGCACCTGAAAAACATGGCGGCGCAGTTGAAAAGGAACCCCGAACAGGTGTATATCCTGTCCACGCAGAATAAGATCTGCAATTATGATGATCTTTCGGTGTCGGTCTTTACAAACCAGCACACGGCGTTTGCCATGAATCTGCGCGGAGGGCAGAACCAGCCGGTGTATTCTATCTCCGGCAGCGCGATGATAAGACAGCTGAACATGTGGCTGAACCATATGCAGAAGCTTCCGTCCGAGCAGTGCCTTACCGGTCAGGAGGCGGCCGATTACATTGCAAGGTGCATACATCTGCTGTAAAAGAGAGCTCCCGCGGACTGCCGGGCCGGCAGTCCGCGGGAGCTTACAATATGCTGGGGGACGGGTTTACTTTTGAAAATAATTTTTGTGCAGCTTTTCCGTTATCAAGCCGAAAAGATCGGTCATGTAGCAGAAGCACAGAGCTGTGCGATCCGGAGATTTTTTCTCCATTTCGGCAAGAAGGCCGTTCATTGATTCGTTGGCAATGTCGGCATAAATACCCTTGAGATGCACTACCGGCGGCTCCGAGGGGACGGAAAACTGTTCGAGCCTGAGATAGGGATTTGCAATCATGTAGACATATGTGCCGGGATTTGTGCGCGTCTCGACGACTTCCAGCTCACTGCCGCCGGCGGGGATATAGCGGTAGCGGTGAAATGGGCCGAGATTCACCAGCGTACCGGCGTCGAGATCGTATTCAAGCCCGTTGACGGTCAGCATGCCCTTGCCGGAGCGGACGAGAATAAATGTCTGATCGTGGTTGTTCATATACAGCGTGGGTGATTTTATTCGCTTTACGCAGGCCTTAATATCATCCGGAAGGACATTGTTGACAAAATAATCGTGCGCGCCGGATAAAACGCCGCGATTGTCGGCTGCACCGGCGGCGTTTGCCGCGGGGGCGTTTTCCTTAGCCATCCGTATTCCTCCTCAGTTTCCTTTTTTTCTTGAACTCGCCGGGAGAAATGTTGTTTATTGAATAGAACACTCTGCCCATGGTGCGGTCAGAGCCGAAGCCTGTTTCCATCGCAATGTCAACTGTCGGCAGATCGGTCGTTGTGAGAAGCGCCTCGGCATAACGGACGCGGAACAGAGACAGAACCTGCTTATAGCTCGAATTGAAGCGGGTCTTGAACTGAACACGTAAGATATTCTCCGATGTGTACAGCTCCTTTGCAAGGGTCTCGGCGTCTATAGGCTCGGCCATATTTTCATAGAGGTAGCTTATCGCGGATATGAGCGTCTCGCTCATGATCATGCCGCGGTATATCTGACCATTTTTGCCGTCGCAAAGCATTTCGTTGAGATAGGTCTGCGGCGTTGTTCCGGTAAGCGCCTTGAAACGGCGGAAAAACGTGATCTCCATGTTGAAGCCGGATATGGAAGAGACGTAGTCAAACGGCAGACTGTCATAAAGAAAATATGACATGGCAAGTACGATGCGCATGCGGTTGAGAAACTGACTGAAATTGAGCCCTGTTGCAACAAGCAGCGCATGGTTGAGCGCGGTCTCGTCCGCCTCGGGAGCGACTGCCGCGGCGACGCCGGCTGCGGTGAGGTTCGCCGTGCTGTGAGTGGCGATATAGAGGCTTGCCTTGCGGCTGAGCGGCATATCGTCAAATTTGTATTTGGAACGCTGTATGTGTGCGGCGCGATTGTACAGCAGCTCGATCTTGCGCAAAAACGAGCTTCTTATTACAGCCGAACCGCAGCTGTTCTTCTTTGAAAGATGCTTGAACTGCTCAAAAAGATGGACGATCTCTTTTACGATGTCTCCGTCGGGTCCGATTACCGGGCGGGCTGTGACAATATCGATCTCACCGCCGGAGGATATGCTGTTGAACATGAAGTAACTGAGAAGCTGGTATTCAAAGGCGCACACCCAGATCTTCAGCTCGCCGCCGAACTCGGGGCAGATGGTCAGAACCTGAGAGCCCTGGAGCCAGGATACGCAGCCGGGCTGGACGGGGAATTCCTCACCGTTGATGACGAAATTTCCGCTGCCGCTGCGGATAAGAATAAAATAGCTGTCAAACTCCATGATCGGGTACATTTCTTCGCTGATAGTGTATTCCTGAAGCCTGAGATATTTGTCCGGGCCGCAGAATACACCGCTGTGCGGCGTCTCGCAGAGGGGTCTGTATTTTCTCTTCAAAACGTTATACACCTCCCCGATAATTTCTCAGCAAAATCTGTCAGCTGATGCTGCAGTGTTTTTATAATTTATATATAGCTTAACAGCATTTTATTAAAAATTCAAGCGTTAACCGTGAAAACTTTTCAATTATCTGCCGTTTCGGTTGAAAAAATGTGCAATTCTCACATAAAAGCAAAAAATCACCGGCTGTACAGCCGGTGATTTTTTGTCAAATATCAAATTTCTATACGTTTTTGCGCGTCTATTACAGCTCGTAGCCAACGTGGAAGCCCTGATGCATTGCATCGCTGGACTGACCGGGCTTTATGGCGTCGCCGATAACGTGAACTTCGGGGACGAAGGTCTTGAGCTCTTCGGACAGCGGATCGTACTTTCTGGAACCAAGGCCGAGGACGATGTAGTCGAAGCCCTTGAGCCATTCCTCGCTGCCGTCCTTGTGCTGAATCTTTACATCATGCTCGGTGACTTCGAGAACCTTGGAGTTGATGTAGGACTTGACGCCCTCACGGCGCAGACTTGCAAGAGCGATGTTCCTGTTGGGCAGGCACACGCCGGTCATGAGCTGCGGCTGCATCTCAACGAGCGTGACCTCGACATCGCCGATGCTGCCGGTGGTAGCAAAGGAGTTGGGACGTGCGTCAGCCATGAGCATTTCTGCGGTCTCGCATGCGACTTCGCCGCCGCCGAGGATGCAGACGGTGCCTTTGGGGATGGTGATCTTGCGGCTGAGGATGTCGTGGGTGGTGATGACAGGGTAGTCGCCGACACCTTTGATGAAAGTGGGGATAAGCGGGGTAGCGCCGGTTGCAACAACAACAGCGTCAGGAGCAAATTCACGGACGGCCTCAACGGTTGCTTCCTTCTTGAACTCGAACTTTACGCCGGCCTTCTTTGCGCGGTAGTTGAGGTGAGTCAGCCACTTGCACATTTCCTGCTTGCCGGGAGAGACAACGGCGAGATTGAGCTGGCCGCCGATCTGCTTGCTCTTCTCCCACACGGTCACATCGTGGCCGCGCTCGGCAGCGGTGACAGCGGTGTACATGCCGCCGGGGCCTGCGCCGATGATGAGCACCTTCTTGGGGGAAGTGGTGGGGTTGAACGGGAAGTCATACTCGTGGCCGACGAGCGGGTTGATGTGGCACTTGCAGACCGGATGATGGGGATCCTCCGGGGTGATGCAGCGGCCGCCGCAGGAGCCGCAGGGAGTGATATCGTCGAAGCGGTTCTCATATGCCTTCTTCGGCAGGTCGGGATCGGCGAGCAGAGGACGGCCCATGGATACGCCGTCTATCAGGCCGCGCTCCACGAGGTCTGCTGCGTAGCGGATGTCGTTTATCTTGCCGACGGCAAACACGGGGATATTGACGACCTTCTTGATTTCGGAGGCCTCATATACGTTCTTGCCGATCTTCTGGCTGTGAGAGGGAAGTATATCCTGCAGATCCTCGTACTGGACGCCGCCGGAGACCTCAAGCATATCTACGCCGGCTGCCTCGAATTTCGGTGCAAGGTAGAGCATCTCGTCAAGGCTGTTGCCGCCGGGAACGCGCTCGGAACCGGAGACGCGCAGGACTATCGGGAAGTCGCGGCTGATATTTCTGCGGCACTCCTCGATTATTTCAAGGATCAGGCGGGCGCGGTTGTCAATGCATCCGCCGTACTCGTCCATACGCTTGTTGCGCAGGGGAGAGAGAAAAGCGCCGGGGAGCATGTAGGCGTGTGCAACATGCAGGGCGATACCGCCGCAGCCGGCTTCCTCTGCACGGCGCGCGGCCTGACCGTACTGCTTTACGACCTTGTGGATCTCGTCGATAGTGATCGCTCTGCTGACAGCGCCGTTTGCGTTCGTGTTGACGGAGGGACCCAGGGGCTTGATGCCCTTGAGTGCGCATATGGACTCGGGACCCGGATGGATAAGCTGCGGGAACAGCGTGCTGCCGGCGTCGCTTACGCGCTTTGCAAATGCGGCAAACTGCGGAACGAGGGAATCCTTGTCAAGCGCAGTAGTCTTGCCGATGTACCAGTATTTGTGGTCGACGGTGACAGCATCAATAACAACGTAGCCTGCGCCGCCTTCAGCACGGCGCACAAAGATGTCCGCCAGCTGCTTGGGAACGGTGCCGTCAGTCGCCTCATAGTGCATGCTCATAGGAGCCATGGCTATGCGGTTTTTAAGAGTGGTCCTTCCCAGCTGCAGAGGAGAAAAGATTTTCGCGTCTTTCATGTCGGTTATCATGTCGTTGCCTCCTGAATTTTTTTATGGTTTAAAGGGTAAATGCAGACTGTTGACTTTACGTATAAAAGTATAGACTAACCGCGCGGATCATGTCTCACATTTTCTCTTGTTAAATAATCTACATTCCCGAGAAAAAGCTCATATAATTCTGCAAAATATACAGACATTTTCTTTAATTTTGCTACAATGCTGTTTGAAATGTGGTGATTTTTGCCATGGAATGAGCTGATACAATATTAATTATACAGCGTCATGCACAGCGGGGAACAAAAACTGACACCAAAATCGGACTTTTTGTACATTGCTTATGCATTAGAACTCTATATTCTTTCCGACACACCGGAGAGTTCAGTGTTAAAATTTCTACAATAGCTTTTGATACTACATCAAAAAGTATTTCCGGCAGGTCATTCCCGGGCCTGCCCAAATCCCGAAATGTTATGGAACGCGGCAAGAGCTGAACAACACAATTATTTTGGAAAGGTGTAATGTGTTATTATGAGTTACGACGCACTGTTTTCTCCCATCAAGCTCAGAGGGCTTGAGCTGAAGAACCGCGTGGTTCTTCCCGGTATGAATACCAAAATGGTAAAGAACAAGAATTTTGTTGCCGACGACCTCCCCGCATATCACGCGGCGCGCGCCGCAGGCGGCTGCGGTCTGAACATAGTTGAGATCGCTTCCATCTGCCCGGAGTGCCATGCTTATCTGTACCTCGGCCTCTACAACGAGCAGCAGCGCGATGAGATAAAGAAGATCACCGAAGCTATCCACGCAAACGGCGGTAAGGCAGCTGTCCAGATCTGGCACGGCGGCTTCGTCCCGGCTGACTTCTTCGATAAGACCAACGTTCTCGAGACTCCCGACACGCTGACTGTCGAGCGTATCCACGAGATCGTCAAGCAGTTCGGTGTTTCCGCAAAGCTTGCTGTCGAGGCCGGCTTTGATGCGCTCGAGTTCCACGGGGCGCACACCTATCTGCCGCACGAGTTTATGAACCCGTCTCTCAATAAGCGCACCGATGAGTATGGCAACCAGAGCCTTGAGAACCGCTGCCGCTTCAACCTCGAGGTCATCCGCGAGATGCGTGCGAACATGCCCGAGGATATGCCTCTTCTCATGCGTCTTGATGCTATCGACGAAATGCTGCCCGCAGTCACCACCGTTGACGAGACCGTGCAGTTTGTCAAGTGGGCGCACGAGGCCGGCGTTGATGCGATCGACCTCAGCCGCGGCAATGCCCGCAGCCTTGCCACCGTTTACGAAGTCCCGCCCTACAACCTTGAGCCGGGCTTCAATATGGACAATATCGCCGCCATCAAGGAGCGCGTTGACATCCCCGTCATCGGCGTCGGCCGCGTGACTACTCCGGATCTTGCCGATAAGCTCATCAAAGAGGGCAAGATCGATATGATCGCAATTGGCCGCGGCCAGCTCGTTGATCCCGAGTGGTGCAAGAAGGCCATGGAAGGCCGCGACAACGAGATCCGCAAGTGCATCGGCTGCACTCAGGGCTGCTATGACAAGGTCATCGACCCGAAGGCAACTCACATCACCTGCACCCGCAACCCGATGCTCTGCCTCGAGTACAAGGGACTGCCCAAGGCTGAGACCGCAAAGAACGTCATGGTCATCGGCGCCGGCATCGGCGGCCTGACCGCAGCTGAGTTCCTCAAGGCCCGCGGACATAACCCCACCGTTTATGAAGCTTCCGAGCAGGCCGGCGGCGAGTTCGTTCTGGCCGGTGTGGCTCCCAAGAAGAAGGAGTTCACCGAAGCCGTTCTGTGGGAAGTTGAAGAGTGCAAGCGCCGCGGTATCGAGATCAAGACCGGCACCACTGTCACTCCTGAGCTCATCGCAGAGGTCAAGCCCGACCATGTTATCGTAGCAACCGGCGCACATTATGTGATGCCCAATATCCCCGGCCTCGAGGGCAACGAAAACGTCGTCTTCGCAGAGGACGTTCTCACCGGCAAGGTCGAGCCCAAGGGCGAAGTTGTTGTTCTCGGCGGCGGCGGAACTGGATGCGAGACTGCCCAGTACCTCATTGACAAGGGCATCAAGGATGTCCGTGTTATGGATACAAAGCGTGTCGGCAACGGCATGGGCATGCTGCGCACCATGTTCCTCGACATCGAGTACCCCGGCGACACCATCAAGAAGAGCAACCGCTCAAAGGTTGTCAGCGTGGAAGGCAACACCATCAACTACAAGTTTACCGACAAGTTCAAGAAGACCTCTGACAAGACCCGCCATTTCGACACCCTTGTCATTGCTACCGGCATGGTCTCCCGTCCCACAGGCGATCTGACCGCAAAGTGCGAAGAGCTCGGCATCCCCTATGATGTTATCGGCGATGCAAAGCAGGCGCGCATGGGTATCGACGCAACTGCCGAGGCATATGAAGTCGGCATGAAGATCTGACAGGTAAAGTCAGCAACATCTGTGTATTCATAATTTTAAGAAAGGAAAATTACCATGACTGTTGAAGAACGTCTCGAAGCTCTTGAAAAAGAAGTGCAGCGTCTCAAGGACGTGCAGGCAATTAAGGAGCTCAAGAGCAAGTACTTCCGCGCCCTTGACACCAAGGACTGGGATGCGCTTGAAACCACTATGACCCCGAATATCTCCACCGCTTACTCCAACGGCAAGCTCGTTTTCCATGGCCCCAAGGAGATCACCAACTACTTCAAGGAGTCCATGCCCAACACCGAGATCACTCTCCATCAGGGACACAACCCCGTTATCTGGTTTGAGAGCGACACCGTTGCATACGGCAAGTGGTACCTGCAGGACAACCTCATCTTCGCAGAGGGCAACCCCTACGAGGGTCTGCAGATCCAGGGTTCCGCAATCTACACTGACAAGTATGTCAAGATAGACGGCGAGTGGCTCATCGAGGACACCGGCTATCTGCGTGTTTACGAGGAGTCCTTCCAGCGCGACAAGTCCCACCGCATCAGAATCAACATGTTCCGCCCGAAGAAAAAGGCGGTAAAGAAATAAAGACACCAAACAAGCCGCCGTACACTTGCTGTATGACGGCTTGTGCAAAAAATGCGGGGACGCGCATCCGGGGCAGAAACCATGCTGAGAGATTTAAGGCGTAAAATATACAGAAAGATACGCTTCAAAAACTGGTACAGGAAAGCATATTATTATCACCGCAAGCGCGGGAAACAGGACGAGATAATTGAACGGTTCAAGGGCAGCGATGCCATAAAGGATCGCCGCTACGTCCGCGCGCTGCGCCGCGACATGATACGCAGCCTGTTTCGGTACGGCTCGTACTACGATGAATATTTTCTCTTTGATTTCGAGGGGCATGATGACGCTTACCGCGACTCGTTCATAACCGAGGGGATACGTCTCAGCTATTATCCGCGCATGAACCTTGCAAAGAATACCGATATATTTGAAAACAAATACCGTACATATAAAAGGTTTCAGAGCATGTTCATGCGCGACATGATACGTATCCCCAAAAACCGCGGCGGTGAAGAGATCACGCAGGACATGACCGAAGAGCTGCGCGCGTTTGTCTCAAAGCATCCGCAGTATATCGTCAAGCCGGTCTATGCGGCATTCGGCAAGGGCGTTCATAAGGACAGCGCAGATGCGTATGCCTCGCTTGAAGAGGCCTATGCGGAGTATGCGCAGAACGGTGCGGTCATTGAAGAGCTTATAGAGCAGGCGCCGGGGATGTCGGTGATACATCCGAATTCGGTGAACACTCTCCGCATACCTACCGTTGTCGTCAACGGGGACGAGGTCAGGCTTTTCCATCCGACACTGAGAGTAGGCCGCGGCGAGAGCGTTGTGGACAATTTCAGCGCGGGAGGCATAAGCGCGCTTATTGACCCTGAGACAGGCGTGATATGCTCCGACGGCGCCGACAAAAAAGGCAATCGGTATAAAGAGCACCCGGACACGCATGTCACTTTCCGCGGATTTCAGATCCCGGAATGGGAAAAGGCGGTGGAGATCGTAAAAAAGGCGGCGCTGACCGTCCCGGGCGACCACTACTGCGGTTGGGATCTTGCATACAGCACGAAAGGCTGGTGCATGGTCGAAGCGAACAGCACGGCTCAGATGGGCGGCATGCAGATAATCACACGCACAGGAAGAAAAGCCGAGCTTGAATCGCTTATTGCGATGATGTAAGATACAGAAAATTAATGAAAGGAAAAGAACAATGACTGAGATCGAAAAATTAGTTGAAAAAGAGGCTATCCGAGACCAGTACTATGTCTATGCAAGGGCGCTTGACCGCATAGATAATGCCCTCGGTAAGACGGTTTTTGCAGAGGACGCGCAGGTGGACTACGGGCCGACTTACAAGGGAACCGGGTGGGGATTCATTGACATGATGCTCAAGATGCACAGGAAAATGGTTTCTACCCACCATGTTATGACTAATATACTCATAAAGCTCAGTGAAGACGGTACCAAGGCTGCCTCGGAAGCGTATATGTACGCTGCCTGTAAGTACCGCAACGGAATGACCGTTATGGCGCGCTGCCGCGACATTGACCTTTGGGAGAAACGCGACGGCAAGTGGCTCGTTGTAAAGCGCACTGTGGCCGGCGACAATACCATGATGTTCCACCCGGACTACGCTCCGGATTACAACAACGGACGCGACAAAGTGAAAGATCCTTCCTACGATTATTTTGAATCCATACAGTAACGATACACGCTAAGGTTGAGCCTCTCAAATGAGAGGCTCAGCGCGGCATTTAATTTTACATAGAGCAGGAGAGTATGAAATGGAAAAGCAAACAGGCGTGAAAAGGGCAATATCCGCCAGAAAACATATCCGGGAATTTGCCGTAGCTTATTCGGAAAAGTGCGGCAGGACTCCGGCGTATATAGAAAGGGATATACTCTCCGCAAAAAAAATCAACCATATTTCACTCGGTGAATACGAATGGACAGGCTACAGTGAGCTGTCCGATGCGCAGAAGCGCAGTATCTCCACACTGTGGACGCGCGCCGAGTTCAGAAAGACTTATACAGACAGGCGATATATCTGTTTGCTGATGAACAAGTACATCTTCTCAAAGGTCTTTTCCGACTTTTATGGCCGGCGCTGCGTGTTTTCGCGCGATGCAGATGCGAAATTGCTGCGTGAGCTGGCGGAGGATACGGGAAAGGTCGTGTACAAGCCGAACTGCAAGGGACAGGGCAAGGGCGTCCGCGTCCTGCCGTGCGCCGACGAGGCTGAAGCCCTCGACAGCATGGAGCTTATACGCAGCAGCGGAGACGGTATAATAGAGGAGTACATAGTACAGCATGATGCGCTCACGCGGGTAAACCCCGGCGCCGTCAGCATAATCAGATTTTACACGGTGTGCGCGCCCTCGGGCTCATATCTTTTTGCCCCAGTGCTCACCACCGCAATTGAAAAAGAAATTTCCAACGGATGTCAGGATGCGCTCACAGCCATGATAGATATCAGGACAGGTGAGGTCGTAACGGACGCCGTTGATCAGAATAAATACACGGATCACGCGGCTCATCCCGTCACCGGCACGGTGTTCAAAGGGCTGAAGATGCCGTTTTGGGAAGAGAGCATTGACATGATGCGCCGCGCCGTGCCTCTTGCCAGTAAAATATCCAACATCGGCTGGGATATTGCCGTCACGGAAAAAGGCCCGCTCATAATCGAGGCCAATACGATACCCGGCTTCAATACGGCGCAGTACCGCGGCTACAGCTGGCTGACCGACGGCTATGGCTATCAGCCGCTTTTTGACGAGATAAACGGACGGCCTTTTAAACCGGACAGCCGGTATGACAGGGTCATACTCAGCCTCGGCTGAATACGGACAGAGGAGAACAAAACATGGAAGCTGTCATCTCCATCGCATTCGGCGTATGGATAGCGATAACCGCGTTTGTCTACCGCGCGGTGACCGGCCCCGGAAATAAAGGCGGACGCAGGAAATGAACGCTTATTTTATCGGCATACTTGCCGCACTTGCCGTTTTTTTTGCCGTCGGCATAATTGCGGGCCGCATGGTGAAGGACACCAATGACTATTATGTTTCCGGCCGCAACGCGCCGACGATATTGATCGTCGGCTCACTGATCGCGTCATTCCTCTCAACAGGTGCATTTCTCGGAGATACCGGCGAGGTGTATTCGGGCTTTTTTATGGGCATCGTCACAGTCGGCATCCTCCAGGCGACCGGATACATATATGGAGCCGGTTTCTTTGGAAGATACATACGCCGTAGCGAGGTCTCGACGTTGCCGGAATACTTTGGCCGGCGCTTCAGATCGGAGCGGCTGAGAAGACTGTCTTCAATCATAATGCTCGTATCTGTGAGTGCATATCTGCTCTCGGCTATACAGGGCGTGGCGACTCTTATAAGCAGCATAACCGGATACAGTTATTCGATGTGCGTTGTCATAGTGTGGTTCACGTTTACTTCGTTTACGATCTACTCCGGTTCGCCGGGTGTGCTGCTGACGGATACGATCATGTTCATGGTGTTTCTGCTGGCGGCTCTGGTTGCTGTGCCGTTTATTGTTCATGCGGCCGGCGGCTGGTTCGGCGGCATAGCGGCGCTTGCAAACTGCGAGAGCATGCCCGGCATCATTTCGTGGGCCGGGAATCCAGGCTATCTTTATCCGGACGGCGCAAGCAATCTCACATGGGCCATAACCTACGGTATAGTATGGGCTCTTGTCGTGGCGATAAGCCCGTGGCAGACTAGCCGCTATCTTATGGCGAGGGATGAGCATGTTGTGCTGCGCTCTTCCGTGTGGTCGTCCATGGGCGTAATGACGGTGACGGTAGCGCTTTATTTCTCGGCTGCGTTCATACGTGTTCTGAACGGCAGCCTGAACGGAAGTGAAGCTCTTATATGGGCTGCAATGAATGTACTCCCGCCGGTCATCGGTGTTATCATGCTTATAGGCATCAGCGCCGCGGGTATATCCTCAGCGTCGACATTTCTCTCGCTCATAGGCTTCTCTGCCGTAAATGATATTGCGCCGCAAACCTATGATGGCGACCGGAAAAAGCTGCGTCTTTCAAGAGCGGCCATGCTTGCGGCGAGCCTTGTGATACTCGTCCTTGCATATCTGAACCCGCCGCAGATATTCATGATAATGTATTTCGGCGGCACCGTTATAGCCGGCTCGTGGAGCATTGTGGCCTTTGGCAGTGTCTGGAGCCGCCGCCTGAGCAAAACCGGAGCTTATCTGGGCATGCTGCTCGGCTTCATCGGCTGCGCGGGGGCTAAGATATTATTTTCCGCGGCGGACTATACGCCGCCGGTCTGGCTGGATCCGTTCTTTATCGGTATGCTCATGAGCGTGTTAGGCGTGGTGCTGGGCTCTGCGCTTGTTCCTCCGTCTGCGGATGAAGCGGCGGAGCGTGATGCGCTTTTTGATGCGCCTCCGTCTGCGCGCGACGCTGCGGAGAACCGGAAGGATCACAAAATGTGGATCATATATATTGCTTTTGCAATTTTTGTCGGTCTTTTCTTCTTATTTATGTATGCCATCCCATACAGCCGTGCGCTGCACTGATTTTGCGGGAGTGTGTAAAATGCGGGATACTCTGAAGCTGTACTACGCTAAGCTGGCTAACATGGGCGACTTGCTCAGCCCTATGATAATTGAACATTGCTTTGGCTATAAGGTCGAGCGCGCATCGTTCCTCACCGGGGAAGTGTGTGCTGTTGGCAGCTGTCTTGCGCAGTATAAGCTGCACGGCACGCCGCTTATGAAGGTGCAGCAGACGATCAACGGCTTTACGCATCCGACCGTCCGCATATGGGGAACGGGATTTATAAATTATTCGGATTGTGACGGAAGATTTTTTAAGCGTGATATGCGCTTTCACGCCGTCCGCGGCGAGATGACGAGGAAAAATGCAGAGCGTATGACCGGACGCAGGCTGGATATACCGACGGGGGACGCCGGTATTCTGGCTTCGGAACTGATTGACACATTGCCGGAAAAGAAGTACGATATAGGTATAATCCCGCACATCTGCGATCTGAAAGAGGAGCTTGTGCATGATGTCGCGCGTAAATATGACGGCAGCATACTCATAAACGTTAAGGACGAGCCGCTTGAAGTAATAAAGCAGCTTGCGCAGTGCCGCACAGTCATATCCAGCTCTCTCCACGGGCTGATAGTTGCCGACAGCTTCGGCATACCGAATATGCATGTGCTGTTCTCAGACCGCCCGCTGGGCGACGGATATAAATTTGACGACTATTATTCAGCCTACGGCGTAGAGCATGTGCAGAGAGACCTCAGATGCGAGATGGCACCGGAGATAAACGAGATACAGGATTCCTGGAGCATAACACCGGAAGCTGCGGCTGAAAAGAAAAAGCTGATGCTTGAGAGCTTTCCTTTCCCGAAGTGCGGCGAGAGCTGAAACTATTGACAGATGTTATACGATGAACCGCATGGAGGAATTATGGAATACAGTGAGCTGATCTCTGTCGTGATACCGAGCTATAACAGGAAGGACAAGCTGCCGGCCTGTCTGGAAAGCGTGCTGAATCAGACCTATGGCAATATAGAGGTCATCGTCGTCGACGATGCGTCGACCGACGGCACGGAGGAGCTGTTCCGCGATATAAGCGATCCCAGAGTAAAGTTCCTGCGCTATGAGGAGAATCACGGTGCATGCTACGCCCGGAACTATGGGGCTGAACGTGCACAGGGAGGAATTATCGCTTTTCAGGACAGTGATGATACATGGCATCAGGACAAGCTTGAAAAGCAATACCGCCGGCTCATGGAGACAGGCGCGGATATGTGTTACTGCGGGATGAACCGTGTCGCGGCTAATGGCAGCCGCTTCTATTATCCTGTCCATGCGCCGCGGCCGGGGTGTGCGCTTGAGGATTTTCTTGCCGAGAACCGTGCAAGCACGCAGACGATGCTCATGCACCGCTGCGTGTGGGCCGAGCTGCGCTTTGATGAGAGCATACGCCGCTATCAGGACTGGGATTTTGCTGTCCGCGCGGCGGCGCGCTTCGACCTTGTATATCTGCCGGAGGCTCTTGTTGAATCGGAGGTCGGGAGCGACAGCATATCTGCCGTTGTGAATTCCTATCCGCATCTTCTGCGCCTGTATGAGAAACACAGGGCGCTATATGAAAAATACCCGGAGAGCGACGCGGTAATGAACCGGCGCATGGGGAAACGCCTGCATCCTGCCGACCCAAAGACAGCGGCGGGGCACTTCAGAAAAAGCTACAGGCTGAGCCATAGTTTCTATGATCTCGTCTATTTTATATTTGATACATTCAGGGCCATGCCTGTGAAGAAGTAAGGACGGCTTAAAAATGACTGCATTTGTAATACTTCATTACCGCGCGATAGATACGACAAGAAAATGCGTGGAGAGCATAAAAGCTCTTGCCGGAGCGAAGCATATCGTCATCGTTGACAATGCGTCGCCGAACGGCACCGGGGCAGAGCTCGCGCAGGAATTTGAGGCAGATCCGTATGTTGACGTTATCCTGAATCCCGATAATTCCGGTTTCGCGCGCGGCAATAACCTCGGCGTGAGGTATGTGGCCGACGAGCTTGACGCGGATTTTGTCTGCGTGCTCAATAATGATGTGGAGATACAGCAGCACGGTTTTACTGAAGGGATCGAGCGTATATACGAAGAGCATCCGTTCGACCTGCTTGGGCCGGATATTCTTTCCGTGTTCTCCGGCATACACCAGAGCCCCAAATCGCTGCATGCCGTGAATCTCGAGGGCGTCAGAAAAAAGCGCGCTTTTGTCAGACGCAGTCAGAACCCTGTGCTGCTCCTGCTCAGCAGCGGAGAGAAGAACAGCCCTGCCATCTGGCGTATCGCACAGCGCCGCAACAGGGCAAAGCAGAATATCGACTCGGCAAAGGCAATGGAGAGCGTGGTGCTCCACGGCTCCTGCGTCATATTTTCCAGAAGGTATATTGACCGGCATCCAGAGCCGTTTTATCCGAAAACCTTCATGTATTATGAGATGGAGATACTTGACTGGCTGTGCCGCCGGGAAAACTGCGTCGTGCGCTACGACCCGTCCATTTCCGTGCTGCACTATCAGTATGTCGCATCGAAGATGGAGTACCGTTCCATTATCAAGCGCTCCAAATTTGTGATACGCTGCCTGCTCGAATCGCTCGATGCGGCGGAAGAGCTCATGCTCTCAGAGTATGCGGCGGCAGATGCGAACGGTGAATTCGGCCAGACCAAGCAGCTTGCGCTGGCTGATGCCGGTGTCTGATTTAGAAATGAAGAAAAAGAGGATACGCCGGGGCTCAAGAGCCTTTTATACACTTGTCTCATATATCTCGCCAAGACTGAATACAAAGCTTCTCTTCCTGAAAAAGTTTGGCCGCCTGCCGGAACTCAGGGAACCGAAGACGCTCAACGAGAAGCTGCTCAAGCTCAAGCTTGAGCGCTACGGTACAGATCCGCTTGTCCGTCAGTGTGCGGATAAATACCGCGTGCGCAGCTACGTCGCCGAGTGCGGTTGTGCGGAAACGCTCAACAGACTGTACGCGGTTTATGACCGTGCGGATGAGATTGAGTGGGACAGCTTGCCGGACAGCTTTGCAATGAAGTGGAACTTCGGCTGCGGCTATAATATTATTTGCCCGGACAAGAGCGTACTCGATATTCCCGCTGCGGAAAAGCAGCTGGAAAGATGGGGGCGCGAGCCGTTCTGGGCATATTATTCTGAGCTGCAGTACCGGCATGTGGAAAAGAAGATAATCGTCGAGGAATATATAAGCGGCCCGGACGGCGGATTGCCCGAGGACTACAAGTTCTACTGCTTCAATGGGCGGGCATACTGCGTGATGCTGTGCTCAGGGCGCAGTGAAGGCTGGCCGAGGTTTTATTTTTTTGACCGGAATTTTGATCTCCTGCGTATAAACCGGGACTCCAAGGCCGCGCCGGAAGATTTTTCGCTGCCTAAGCCTGAGTTCCTTGACGAAGCATTTGAGACGGCCGACAGACTCAGCGGGACTTTCCCGTTCGTGAGGGTCGACCTCTATATAACTGCAAAAGGCGTGCGGTTCGGAGAGCTTACGTTTACTCCGGCAGCCGCACTGGACAATAAACGCCTGCCGGAGACGGATATGATGTTCGGCAGTATGATGAAAGTGGAGTGACAATGTGAAAATTGCGGTTCTTGGAGCAGGAAACAGCGGATGCGCTCTCGCGGCGGATTATGCGGCTCGCGGGCATGAGGTAACGCTTATAAAGACGTCACGCTCCGTACATGAGGATAACTTTACATATCTGGAACGGCATGACGGAGCAATGGTGATGGATGAATTCGGTACGGAGACCGTCTGCCGCATTGCGCATCCCTCGCGCAGTATAGACGATATTTCCGGCTGCGAAATAGTCCTTCTCTGCACGCAGACAGGATACCATAAGGAGGTTCTGCGCCGTGTCGTACCGCTGCTTGTGCCCGGGCAGATACTGCTCATCGTGCCCGGTTATCTCTCCACGGCCAGCGTGCTCGGTCTCAATCCGGCACAGGGTGTCATCATAGTAGAAGGGGAGAGCAACTTCATCGACGGCCGTATCTCGGAGCCGGGCCGGTTCAAGGTTGGCTTCCGCAATGTCAGAAACCCGCTTGGGATATATCCGGCGGCATCCGCTGCGGAGGCGGAGAAGAAGCTGGACATGCTCGGCACGCCGTTTTTCTATCTGAAAAGCGTCGTCGAGGCGGCGCTGCATAATCCAAACATGATCGTGCATACCGTTGGCGCCGTGATGAGCATACCGCGCATCGAGGCCACCGGCGGCGATTATTGCATGTATCACGAGGTTTTCACGCCTTCGGTGTGGAGAGTGCTGGAAGCGCTCGACGGTGAAAAAATGCAGGTGCTTGAAAAGCTTGGCTGTGAGCCGATCCCATATGTGGAGGCCTGCAAGTTCCGCAACAGCCTTGACGAGCAGCGCAGCGGCAAAGAGGTGTTTTTTGAATATGCCGCCATGCCGACGCGCGCGAAGGGGCCGCTGAGTGTGGACTCGCGTTATATTGCGGAGGATGTGCCGCAGGGACTGGTGCTGCTTGAATCGCTGGGCCGCACACTCGGCACGGCGACGCCTGTGTGCTCGTCTCTTATAGAGATCGCATCGGCCGCGCTTGGCCGTGATCTGCGCTGCGGCGGACGCACGATAGAATATCTCGGCGCGGAAAATATAAGAACGATATTGCGTGACGCGGGGAGCACGATAGTCTGATGTCAGGGTGGACGGCATTAAAAAAAACATATTCAATGTGCCGGCGGCTCTGCGACGCGCGCGGCGGAGCGCTTCCCGTTTATCTGGCCGACGCTGTTTATTGCGGCTTCAGGCACGGCGCTTCACCTGAAAACTACTTCGTTCTGCGCTTTTATGAGCTCAGCGACCGGCAGAGGGAAACGTTTCTGACATCCGGCCGCTCAAAGGAATGCGACCGTGAGCTGAATGCCGGTGCCTCTGAGGATGACCGGCGCGCACTGGCATGCAAAAATGAGTTCAACAACGTCTTTGCAGGGCTGGTAAAACGGGAAAGCGTATATGCGCCTGACAGCGGCTTTGCGGCGTTTGCCGGTTTTCTTGAAAGGCATGATGAATTCATGCTAAAGCCGGTGAGGGGAACGATGGGGCGCGGAATAGAAAAACTGCGCACGGAGCAGCTTGGCTCGGTGGAAGATTTCTACCGTAGCTGCCGTGAAAACAGAATTCTGGTCGAAGAGGTCATTTGCCAGCACCCCGTGCTGTCTGCGCTGAACGCGGCCAGCGTCAACTCCGTGCGGATAAATGCTGCCCGTGACCGTGATGGGCAAACCGTACTGATCGGAGCCTGCCTCAAATGCGGCGGGCGCGGCGCGTGTACGGACAATTTCCACAGCGGCGGCGTGGCATATCCTATAGATATGGATACGGGGCGCATATCAGGTTCAGGCCGGAACAATACAGATATCCGCGATTTCATTTACCATCCCGGCTCCGGCGTGCGCATGCCGGGACTTATGGTGCCGTACTGGACGGAGATCACGCGCTGCGTCCGGCAGGCGATGGAGCGCGTGCCGACAGTCGGCTATGCCGGCTGGGATATCGCCGTGACGCCGGACGGGCCGGAGCTTATCGAAGGGAACTACAGCTGGCCCGGCGGCAACATCATTCAGTTTGACGGCGTGGGAAAATATACACTTCTGAAAAAATGCTTGGGTGAAGATCATGAATAACATACTCACAGATAATATCATTGTCAAAAATGTAAAGGCGTATCCCGTACTCAGAAAGCGCTTTCACGGATATATAAGCGGTGTGCAGCACATGCCTTACGGGTTTACGGAGAACAAACTATTCCACGATTACCTCCGCGTGCGCCGTAATAATCCGGAAAAACGCGTGTCAATGTCGGAGTATATGATATTCGGCTTCTATGGGCTGTCGACTGCAAGGCAGAAGGAATTTCTCACTGACACTGAGGCTACGCTCCTCATGCGCCCATATAACAGCGCTTCCGAGCCCTATCTGAAGGACAAGGTGAGCTTCCTGAAGAATTTTTCGCAGTATGTCCGGCGCGGCTGGCTGTATCTGCCGGAATCCACTATGGATGAGTTTGTTGCCTTTGTGCGCCGCTATGGCAGCGTTGCGCTCAAGCCGCAGTATTCAAGCTGGGGCATCGGTTTTCGCAAATACACAGCGGAAATGCTTGATGCCGAGCAAGATCTGGGAGCTCTTTTCGAAGAGCTGTGCGAGAAGAAATATCTTGCCGAGCAATTCATTGAGTCGGACGAAGAGCTTGCGCGCTTCCACCCCGAGTCTCTGAACACACTGCGTGTCATCACGTTTCGAAATGGGGAGCGTTTTGAAGTGTTCGGCTGCGGGCTGCGTGTGGGCAACAACGGACTGCATGTTGACAATGCGCACGGCGGCGGCATTTTCTGTGAGATAGATCCTGAAACCGGTGTTATAATAACTGACGGCATGGATGAGCACGGTGACTATTACCGTGTCCACCCGATGACTGGCGTGCCTTTCCTCTACGAACAGATCCCGCACTGGGACGAGGTCATTGAGCTCTGCCGCGAGGCGTCGGCAACGCTTCCTTGCCTGCGTGTCGTCGGATGGGATGTGGCGATACTTCCGGGCGGAAAGCTTGAGCTCATCGAGGGCAATCATAACCCAGGCATGAACATCGTTCAGGCTCCCGCAAAGCACGGCGTACACGACAAATTCGCCGCAATGCTGCTCGATTTCTATGGCGCGCCGGAGCAGTATATGAACGCAGAGAGCTGAGAACATGAGGGTACTTATAACCGGTGTCAACGGCCAGCTCGGCCATGATGCTGCGCTTGAATTTGCCGCGCGCGGACACAGCGTGACCGGTACGGGAACGGCGCCGTCGGAGCGCCCGGACTATGTGCGGCTTGACCTCCGCGACGGCGATGCGGTATCGCGCGTTGTGGACGAGGTGATGCCAGATGCTGTTATACACTGCGCGGCGTGGACTGCGGTGGACGCGGCAGAACGGACGGAAAACCGAGAAGCGGTCCGTGCGGTCAATGTGCACGGAACGGAAAATCTTGCCCGCGCATGCAAAAACACAGGCTGCAAAATGCTCTATATCAGCACCGATTACGTGTTTCCGGGTACCGGCGATGCGCCGTGGACGGCGGACTGCCGCGATTTTGCCCCGTGCAATTTCTATGGGCAGACAAAGCTTGAAGGGGAGTTCGCGGTGTCGGATAATCTGGAAAACTTTTTTGTCGTTCGCACTGCATGGCTTTACGGGCAGAACGGAAATAATTTTGTGAAGACTATGCGCCGCCTTGCGCGGACGCATGATACGATCCGCGTCGTGGCCGACCAGATCGGCACGCCCACATATTCGCGTGACCTTGCACGTTTGCTTGCGGATATGGCACAGAGCGTCAGATACGGTTTTTATAATGCCACGAACGAGGGCGGGTTTATCTCATGGTATGATTTTGCCCGCGCAATATTTGAGCGCGAAGGGGTTGACACGCAGGTCATTCCTGTGACGACGGCGGAGTATGGCGCGGAGGCGCCGCGCCCGCTCAACAGCCGCCTTGACAAAAGCAAGCTTGCGCGGCAGGGCTTTGCCCCGCTGCCCGCGTGGCAGGACGCGCTCGACCGTTTTTTGGCCGGACTGCACAGTACAGAGAATTGAGGAACAGCAATGGAGCTCATAAAAACAAAGCTGGACGGCGTATTTATAATCAAACCGCAGGTATTTGGCGACAGCCGGGGATATTTCATGGAAACGTGGTCAAAGGCTGCATTTGAGCGCGAGGGGT
Organism: uncultured Eubacteriales bacterium; assembly: GCA_900546515.1. Taxonomy (GTDB): domain Bacteria; phylum Bacillota; class Clostridia; order Oscillospirales; family Oscillospiraceae; genus Limivicinus. The sequence continues at coordinate 36,863 of URDG01000001.1, forward strand.
TTGATTACAACTTTGTTCAGGACAATCAGTCTTTCTCCGCAGCAAAGGGGACTCTGCGCGGGATACACTTCCAGCGCGGCGATGCGGCGCAGGCCAAGCTCGTGCGCTGTCTGCGCGGCGCGGTGCTGGACGTTACGGTCGATCTGCGGCGCAGCAGTCCGACCTACGGCATGTGGGATGCATTTACACTCTCCGGTGAGAACCGGTGTCAGCTCCTGATACCGCGCGGCTTCGGACATGCGTTCCTCACACTCACGGATAATGTGGAGTTTGCCTATAAGGCGGATAATCCCTATGCGCCGCAGGCTGAGGGCGGCATCCGCTGGAACGACCCGGAGCTTGGGATAGACTGGGGCACAGATGCGCCCATTCTTTCCGAAAAAGATAAAAAAGCCCCGCTCCTGCGTGATGCGGTGACGGGGTTTGAAGCATGGTAAAAACCTCACGGGAGGCAGAAATATGAAGATCGCAGCGGCAGGTGTGGGCTATGTCGGCCTTTCTCTCTCAGTACTTCTTGCGCAGCATAACGAGGTCTGTGCCGTTACTACCACAAAGACCAAGGCAGACATGATAAACTCAGGCGTTTCCCCGATAAAGGATGCGGAGATCGAGGATTTCCTTGCGCATAAAAAGCTTCGTCTCACTGCGACGACCGACGCGGAAGCGGCATACAGGGACGCTCAGTTTGTTATTATCGCCGTGCCGACGGACTATGACCCGGAAAAAAACACATTTGATACCTCCGCTGTAGAGGATGTCATAAGCACGGTGCTACGTGTCAATCCCGCAGCAGCCATCGTAATAAAATCTACTGTTCCGGTGGGATATACGGATAAGATCAGCCGCCGGTTCGGCACGGACGGCATTATATTTTTCCCGGAATTTCTGCGGGAAGGGAAGGCGCTGTACGACAATCTCCATCCCTCGCGCATCATTGCCGGCACGACGGGTACGCCGCGCTCCGCCGCGGCGGCGGAGACGTTTGCGGCTCTGCTTCAGGAGGGCGCGGAGGACAGCGATGTTCCGATGCTGTTCATGCGCAGCGCCGAGGCCGAGGCGGTCAAGCTTTTCGCAAACACTTATCTTGCTTTGAGGGTCAGCTTCTTCAACGAGCTGGACACCTACGCCGAGGTGCGCGGGCTTGACACCGCACAGATCATCGGCGGAGTCTGTCTCGACCCGCGCATCGGCGCGCACTATAACAACCCGTCCTTCGGCTACGGCGGCTATTGCCTGCCCAAGGACACAAAGCAGCTGCGCGCTAATTACGAGCAGGTACCGGAAAATCTTATATCTGCCATTGTGGAGAGCAACCGCACCCGCAAGGACGTTATTGCCGAAAATATTCTCCGCCGCGCCGGATTCTATGATGGGCACCGGGATGTCACAATAGGCGTGTACAGACTCACGATGAAGTCCGAATCCGATAATTTCCGCGCTTCGAGCATACAGAGTGTTATGAAGCGCCTTCTTGCCAGAGGTGTGAAGCTGGCCGTCTATGAGCCCGCGCTGAAAACGGATGAATTCATGGGCTGCCCGAGAATAGAGGATCTGACCCAATTTAAGGACATGTGCGGCATCATTATTGCCAATCGCTATAACCATGAACTCGACGATGTGAGAGAAAAGGTGTATACAAGGGATCTCTTCGCAAGAGATTGAAAAAACGGGACCGCCCCAATGCCTGATTGCATTGGAGCGGTCCCGTTTTCATATTTATTAGTACTTTGGCTTTACAAGAGAGACGAAGGACTGGATGCCCGGATCCTGTGAGCCGCGCGGATAAACGAGAAGCGTGCGGGCTTTGGCCTTGAAGCCCTGTATAGGACGGAATACAACGCCCTCTATGCCCCAGTGTACAATGCTTGCCGGCATGATGCTGAAAGCAATGCCCGTGTTGATAATGAGGGCGATACTGTAGAAATCGTCGGCGTACATGCGTTTGTTCTCGCTCAGCCCCATATTTGCATACATGCCTGCGATCTGACCGGCAGAGGGCTGGGTGTCCTGCGCACGGTTCAGCACGATCGGGATGCCCTTGAGATCACGCGGATTTATCACCTTTTTTTCTGCCAGCGGATGAGCGGAGCTTATCATCACCTCGCAGGGATCTGAAAGTGTAACTCGGCTGTCAAGCCCCTTGCCGAGCTCCATTCCGAAGCCTGAGAGCACCGCCATGTCAAGCTGCCCGGAGGCAAGATCATTCAGCAGGCTTCTGTTGCTGCCCAGAGTAAACTCGAATTCCGCCTCCGGGTGCAGGCGGCGGTATTTGCGTATCTGCGAAACTATGGTCCGCAGCTCGTATGCGCCTGCGTAGCCGATCCGCAGATCGGTCGTATTGCCGCGTGCGACCTTCCGTCCCTGTGCCGCCGCGTCGTTGTAGCGTATCATAAGCTGCTTGCACTGTTTATAGAAAACCTTTCCCGCCGGAGTCAGGCTTACGCCGCGCTTTCCCCGCACGAAAAGCTCGTAGCCGAGCTCCTGCTCCAAGAGCTTTATCTGCTGGCTGACGGCAGTCTGAGAGATGCACTGTTCTTCGGCTGCTCTTGTAAAATTGAGATTTTCTGCGGCAGATATAAATACCGGCAGACGTTGTATTCCCATGGTTTGCCTCCTTTGCAGACGCACAGCTTTCCGCGCGTCAAACATAGCTCCCGGTTATTATAGCAAGAAGTAAAACTTATGACAAGAGAAAAAAATGATATTGGACATCTTCGCTGTGCAATGATATTCTTTTGACAAAAGAACGGTTAATGCCGTTACATTTTACAAAATATTTGAAGGAGGAATTAAAATGCGATTTGAAGGTAAGGTAGTCATAGTTACCGGTGCAAGCTCCGGCATAGGACGGTCCACTGCGAGACTGTTCGCCATGGAGGGCGCAAAGGTCGTTGCGGCTGCGCGCCGTATGAAGAAGCTCGAGGATCTGCGCGATAAAGTCGCGGCTGAAAACGCGCCCGGCGTTATCCTGCCGGTTAAGACCGACGTGCGTGACCCGGCACAGATAGAGGCCATGTTCGATACCTGTCTCAAGGAGTTCGGCCATCTTGACATTCTCGTTAACAACGCCGGTATGCTCGACGGCCAGCTGCCTATTCACGAGACCTCTCAGGAGATCTATGACATGATCTACGAGACCAACCAGCGTGCAGTATTCCTGTGCTGCCAGCGCGCGATAAAGATATTCCTTGAGCAGGGCACCCCTGCAAATATCGTCAACGTGGCTTCTGCGGCATCTCTGCGCGGCCTCAAGGGCGGCACGATGTACGTTATGACAAAGCACGCCGTGCTTGGCCTTACGCGCAACATTTCCGCTTCGTTCTTTGAGCGCGGCATCCGCTGCAACTGCATAGAGCCCGCAAATATCCTCACCGAGATCAACAAGGTTCCCCGTGAGATGGGCATCGGCATTCTTGAGTGGCAGATGCGCGCCGGCAACGCGGCTCCGCTGCACACCATCACAAAGCCCGGTGAGAAGAAGCCCATACTTGGCAAGCCCAAAGACTGCGCAAACGCGATCGCCTATCTTGCAGACGATGTAGCTGCACGCTATATCTCCGGCGCAGAGCTGAAGGTCGATGCCGGCTGGCTCAATATGTGACGGATCACACTAAAAAAGAAAGGAAAGCTGAATAATGTCTACACGTTACACGGATTATTACGGCACACATATGCCGTTTGCCAATTTCCCGAAGTTCGGTGTGCTGTCGAGCGTAAAGGTACTCATGACCGGTACCAATATTGCCGGCCCCTTCGCCGCAAGCATCATGGCCGAAATGGGCGCGCAGGTCGTTCAGGTAGAATCTCCGAACATGCCCTGCCAGACCCGCGGAAACTATGGCTACTCTCAGGATCACCGCAACACCTATTCCATCACCCTCAACACCCGTACACCGAAGGGCAAAGAAGTTCTTGAGAAGCTGATCGCGTGGGCGGATATATGGATAGAGTCCGGACGTCCAGGAACATATGCAAAGGCCGGTCTCAGCGACGAGCATATGTGGAAGATAAACCGCAAGCTCGCTATCGTCCATGTCTCCGGCTACGGTCAGACCGGCCCGGACAAGAATAAGGCCGCATACGATGTCTCCGGACAGGCCATGGGCGGCTATATGTACATGAACGGCACGAGCCCCACGTCTCCTCCGCTCAAGGTCAATCCGTACCTCTCCGATTATGCCACTGCCTACAATGCCTGCATCTGCGCGCTGTCCATCATGACGAACGCACGTATCACCGGCGAAGGCGACTCCTGCGACGTGTCGCAGTATGAGACGATGTTCCGCCTGCTGGGCAGCTACCCCGCAGAGTGGTTCAACAAGGGTTATCCCGGACCGGGCGAGCCTGTCAAGTACCGCACCGGCAATGTCAGCGACATCGCGGCGGGCTTCTCGTTCTATGACTGCAAGGACGGCGGCACGATCTTCATCGGCATGGTCGGCGCAGGCAACACCAAGAAGGGTTATCCTCTCGTTGGCCTGCCCACGCCGGGCGACGGAACTGACCCCGACTTCCCCGAGGGCATGACCGGCTCTCTCAAGTCTCTGCCGCGCGGCCAGCGCATCGAGGCTGCTATCACAAAGTTCTGCGCCGAGCGCACTGTGGATGAGGTCGAGGCCATCCTGAATAAGGCGGGCATCCCCAACCAGAAGGCATTCGGCCCGGCAGACATTGAGAACAGCGCACAGTATGCCGCGCGTGAAGACATTGCGACATGGACCGACAGCGTATACGGTGAGATGAAGGGTATCGGCATCACCAACAAGTTCAAGAAGAATCCCGCACAGATCGTCGCATCCGCGCCGACCTTCGGCGAGCACAGCCGCGAGGTGCTTGAATTCCTCGGCTACAGCGATGCGCAGATCGACGACATGTACGCCAAGGGCGTGACGGCTACCATGGACCCGAGAGAGACCGCAATACAGTGGCATCTCAAGGATTGGCAGTTCTTCTGGAGAGACGACCAGGCTGAGAAGCTTGATCTTTGATAGACTATTACAAAATAAAAAACGGAGGTGCAGTATATGGGCTATAATCCCGGAACATACGAAGGCGTTGGCCGCGGCTATGGCGGCAAGCTGTTCGTAAACGTTACGGTGTCCGAAAACAGAATAGAATCAGTAAAGGTCACGCAGCACAAGGAGTACCGCGGCATTGCATGGGGTCTTAACACGACTCCGATGGAGCGCTTCCCGAAGCTCATTGTGGAATATCAGTCACTGAATATCCCCACTGTTGATGGCGCAGACCTGACCTGCGCGGCTATAATTGACGCGACGGCAGCGGCACTCAAGGCGGCCGGTGCATCTAAAGACGAGATAGCGGCACTCAAGGCGGCTCCCGGCCCGAAAGCTCCCGATTATAAGGATGAAGTGCGCACTGTAGACGTTGTCGTGTGCGGTGCAGGCGCGGGCGGCCTTGCCGCAGCCATTGAGGCAAAGCTTGCAGGTGCAGATGTTGTTATCGTGGAAAAGCAGGGCATCACCGGCGGCGCGACTGCGAGAAGCGGCGGTAAGCTCCTTGGCGCAGGCACAAAGTGGCAGAAAAAGCAGGGCATCCATGATACAAAGGATATGGTCTATGACTACCTTATGGAGGTCGGCAATAGGAACGGCAAGTTTATGGACGAGTCCAAGAACCGCTATCTTGTCGATCATCTCAACCAGACTCTTGACTGGCTCTCTTCCATCGAGGCTACTGTAAAGGGCGACCGCGAGGAAGTCCTTGCCCAGCCGTGGGAGCCTATATCGAAGCCCGTTGAAAAGGACGGCGTGCTGAAAACGCACTTTGACGTGCTCGACGTCGAGCCTATCCACGTCAGTCTCCAGCCGTGGCGCGTGCACAATTCCCCCGGCGGCGGCGGACAGACCAACGGCGAGGGCGGCGAAATATCCACGCCCCTTACGCTGTACTATGAAAATGACCTCGGCGGCGAGATCATATACGACACCGCCATGAACGAACTGCTCACCGACGAGACCGGCGCCGTTACCGGCGTGACCTGCACGCGCAAGAACGGTGCAAAGCTCACGCTTTATGCAAAGAAGGGCGTTATCCTTGCAACGGGCGGCTATGCGCGCAACAAGGAAATGGTTGCACGTTATCCTGTGACGCACTATTTCAGCAATGTGCCTCACGGAAATGTCGGAGACGGTCTCACCGCAGCGGCGAAGATCGGCGCACTCAACTATGAGCACCCGGCAGTTCAGGTCGTGTACACGAGCCTTACCTGCGGCATCGGCATCAATGACGAGTCAGGCCTTGTCGTTAACGACCGCGGCGAGCGCGTTGTTAACGAGTGGAGCTATCAGTACACTGTCAGCGACGCTATCGCCCGTTCCGGCAGCAACTGCGGCTGGTATATAACCAGCGGCAAGGAGCCTTACAGCGGCGTGCAGTATGGCTATAAGTGCGCTGCAACAGGCAAGTCCAAGGATCCCTGCGCTACGAGCATAGAGGAGCTTGCGAAGAAGATGGGCTGCGACCCGGCAGTCCTGCGCGCAACCTATGACCGTTACTGCGAGATGGTCGAAAAGGGTGTGGACGAGGACTTCGGCAAGCCCGCCGAGTTCCTGCACCCGATAAAGGGGCCCAAGTTTGTGGCACTGCGTATGCATCCCTGCGTGACCGTCACCTTTGGCGGACTTGAAACCGATGTTTCCGCGCGTGTTATGAAGCCGGACGGCTCTGTTATCCCGCACCTCTATGCGGCTGGCGAGGTCGCCGGTACCGGCATGTACGGCACTCAGTATCCTACCTGCGGCACCTCGATAGGCAGCGCCCTCTTCTATGGACGCATTGCAGGCCGTGCCGTCACGGATCAGAGCTTGCTGTAAGACAGGATCACGCATAAAAATCCCGGTTATATAAATTGAATACAGCCCCATCTTCTATTGTAAGATGGGGCTGTATCTTTTTTCTTTGTGTCGGGCTTCCGGTATTAAAGCTTCCACCCGGCGGATTCTCTCTTGCCGCCGACGAAATCTGCGTAGATGCCTGGAACGGAGATAAGCTCTTCGTGTTTGCCCTGCTGTACTATCTTGCCGTGGTCGATAACAAGTATCTGATCGGCGTGACGTACTGTCTTGAGCCTGTGAGCGATCATGATGATGGTCTTGTCGCGCGTCAGAGCCTCGATGGCCTTCTGCAGCCGGTCTTCATTTTCGGGATCTACGTTAGCTGTTGCCTCGTCCAGAATGATTACCGGAGCATCCTTGAGCATTGCGCGGGCGATCGCTATGCGCTGCCGTTCGCCGCCGGAAAGATGCGCGCCGCCCCCGCCGGCTACAGTGTCATAACCGTTTTCAAGGCCGCTGATGAAGTCATCGCATCCCGCGGCGCGTGCTGCGGTCTCGACCTCGGCGTCGGTAGCGCCCGCACGGCCCATGCGGATATTTTCGCGGATGCTCTCGTCAAACAGGTAATTATCCTGAGAGACGAAAGCGACCTGATCGTAGAGCTGCGTGAGAGGTATATCTTTCAGCTCATGGCCGTCTATTGCTATACTGCCGTCTTTTACATCCCAAAAGCCTGCTATAAGCTTTGCCATCGTAGACTTGCCGGAGCCGGAGGGGCCGACGAGCGCCGTCATGCTGTTTTGCGGAATGGAAAGGCTTATGCCGTGCAGGATCTCCTTGTCTTCGTGATAGCCGAATGAGACGTTTTTGACGTCGATGCTGTGTCCGTTGAATACGACAGGCTCAGGACTGTGCGACTGCTCTTCAGCTTTGAGTATTTCGTCGACCTGCCCCACGGTTGTGCCGACCTGGGCGAGAGTGTCGACAAAATTGAACGCGGCCACAATTGGGGCAGACATGCCGAGCGCGAGAATAATCACAGTGATAAAGGTCTCGGCAGAGAGCGTGCCGTGCAAATAGAATACCCAGCCGAGCGGCAGCACAGTCAGCATCTGCGCGGGGAAAAAGGCGTAGGCCATCGACATGCCGAGCTGACTGCGGCGCATCCAGTCGTAATAATACTGGGCGTTTGCACGCACTTTGTCTACAAAACGGGCATAGGATTTCTTCCCCTGATTGAACGCCTTGATGACCTCAATTCCGTGTATATAGAGCACGGTGCGTATGAGGTATCCGCCGAGCGCAGAGAGCAGCCACGGCGTATATGCCGCGAGTACATTTTCCCCAGCAAGCAGCAGCACGATCACTTTTGCGGCTGCAAAATACGGCACCATGCCGCCGGTCACGCCGGGTACAGCGAGAACAACGGCTGTGATAAGCCTGCCATGTTCATCCTTGCCCAATTCCCAGATGCGCTGGACAGGGCTTTGATTTTCCATTTTGAATCCCTCCCGTAATTAGATATATCTAACCTGCGGCTATGTGGAAAGCTGCCTTTTCAGGCAACCTGCCAACTTATTTTTCGGGAGTGAATATCGCGTCAAACCCGGTATGATGATAACGGCCAAGGAGCGAGATATACTTTTTTGCTTCATCACGGCTCATGCCATGGCGTATGACCTCAAAAATCCCCTCAAAGTACGATGTGGTCACGATGTGCAGCACGGTCTCCGTCATTGCGTCGCCGATAGTTTCCGGGTAACCTGTTGCAGCCATATACTTATAGGTATATTCAACCTCTATACGCACCATTTCATCCACAAAATTATGAAAGCGCGTTCCGTGAGAAGCGTCGAGCAGAAGCCGGAACTCATCAGGGTGGTCATACATGAAATCAATGAGTGTTTCCATGCCGTTTGCCGAATAATCCGGCAGTATTTCCACCTGCGCACGGCTGTCCAGCTGGTGGAATGTCTCCTGTATCCGCGCAAACATGGAGATCATTTCATTCAGAACAGGTTCGACGATCGCGGAGAAAAGACCCTCCTTGTCCCTGAAACGGACATAGATCGAGTTTGTGCTTGTACCTGCCGCTGCGGCAATAGTGCGCAGAGAGGCGTCGGTATAGCCTTTTTCAAGAAATTCTGCCGTTGCACATTCCAATATGCGTTCGGACACGCCCTCAAGTTGTTTTGCCATTGATGCACCACCATTCATAACACTGTTTCATAACAGTGTTATGAATGGTGGTTTAAGAGATCAAATTTGTCAAGCCTCATTTATAATAGATAAAATGATTTATCTGCGCATATACAGGGGGGGAATATCAGCGCCTGTCTGCCGGGGCTTGAAAAATTGACGCATGCATAGTATAATGAGCATCAGTTAAATACATTTAACTGATGCTCATTATACTAAAACTGCAGCACAGAAAGTGAGAAATAGATGGAAGCGTTTTATGGTATTCTTATCCCGTTTTTGGGGACGTCGCTTGGGGCGGCCTGCGTGTTCTTTATGAAAAAGTCGCTTAGCGACGCTGTGCAGCGTTCGCTGACCGGCTTTGCCGCGGGCGTAATGGTCGCGGCGTCGGTATGGAGTCTGCTTATCCCGGCCATAGAGCAGGCTGCGGATATGGGGAAGCTGTCGTTTGTGCCTGCGTTTACCGGCTTCTGGATCGGAATTTTATTTTTGCTGACGCTCGATCATGTGATACCGCATCTGCATGCCAACAGCGGGGAGGCAGAGGGGCCGAAAAGCCGCCTTCAGCGCACTACGATGATGGTACTGGCTGTGACGCTGCACAATATTCCGGAAGGAATGGCTGTCGGCGTGGTATATGCCGGTTATCTCTTCGGCAGCGCGCAGATCACGGCGGCGGGGGCGCTTGCGCTGTCCCTCGGTATTGCTATCCAGAACTTTCCCGAAGGAGCGATAATCTCAATGCCGCTGCGCGCGGAAGGGATGGGGAAGAGCAGGGCGTTTTTAGGCGGTGTGTTATCCGGCGTGGTGGAGCCTGTCGGCGCCGTTCTGACAATTCTGGCAGCGCAGCTGATCGTTCCGGCTCTGCCGTATCTTTTGAGCTTTGCGGCGGGCGCCATGCTCTATGTCGTCGTTGAAGAGCTGATACCCGAGATGTCTCAGGGCAAACATTCCAATATCGGCACCGTGTTTTTTGCCGTGGGCTTCAGCATTATGATGGTTCTTGACGTGGCGCTTGGCTGAACGCTCAGTATGCGCCGCCCTCACCGGTTAAGGATGCTTTCAGGCCGGGAGCATCTGCGGAATGCTTCTGATTGCTCAGCGCCGCAGTCAGCGTGGTGATGAACTGCCGCAGCGCGGGATTCCGGTTGTTCTGCTGCCATGCCGCGATTATTTCCTCCTCTTCACCGTCGCCTATAAGAGGGACAAAAACGAGGTTATCGGCATTGTATAGCTTGGCTGTGAGATAGCCCGGAAGTATGGATATGCCTTCCTCCGCGGCGACCATCATCAGTATGCTCTCCGCATCGCAGGAGCGGAATAGAATATTCGGCTTGTAGCCCGCAGCCTTATAAAGCTGCATGAAAAATGCATCGCCGTAGGAATCGTTCGCAGAGTCCGGAGACATGTAAAGTATCGTCTCTCCGCGCAGCTCACTGCGCTTGAGCTGACGGTGCCGGGCGAGCGGATGCCCGGCATAGAGGGCGACAACGAGCCGGGCTTTTTCAACAGTAATGTATTCTATGCCTGCCTGCTTTTTTAAGTCGGTGCTGTCCCAAGTGAATATAATGTCATATTCGTGCTGCGTCAGTCCAGCCGCCAGAACGTCTGTCGGACAGCGGTAAAATGTGATAAGCACGTTGCTGTTTTTCTGATGAAACGACCTGATCAGCACAGAGAGGTCGCTGCGCTCATAGCCGCGCACGTAGCCAACGCGCAGCGTGCCCGTGAGCCCGGTCGAGGCGTCATGCACACGATCAGCGGCCTGACTCATGCGTTCGAGTATGGCCTTTGCTTCAACAAGAAATATTTTTCCGGCCGGTGTGAGCGTGACAGGCCGCGTGCTGCGGTCAAACAGCGGGCAGCCAAGGCTGTCCTCCAGAAGACGTATTTGCTGCGTTATCGCGGTCTGCGATATATAGAACTGCTCTGCGGCCTTGGTGAAGCTCTGACTTTCCGCTGCCGCGACAAAATATCTGAGCTGATTACGATTCATCTGAATTCTCCATAACATAAGTTTTTCTTATTTTATCATGTCGAAACTGCACTTGTAAAGCGGAACTTTTGCCGTTAGAATAAGCGTATCTTTTTTGGCACATTTTTGGAAAATGAGGTTGGGTGAAATGAAAAGAGAATCGTTCGGCTCGCGTCTGGGCTTCCTGCTCGTCAGTGCAGGCTGCGCTATCGGCATCGGCAATGTTTGGCGCTTCCCTTATGTTACAGGTCAGGACGGCGGCGGATTTTTTGTGCTGTTCTATCTCATATGCCTTTTGATTATGGGCGTCCCAGTTCTGACGATGGAGCTCGCTGTTGGCCGTGCAAGCCGCAGAAGCGCTGTGCTGTCATATAAAACGCTGGAATCCCCGGGACATAAGTGGCATGTCCACGGATGGCTGTGCATGCTCGGCTGCTATCTGCTTATGATGTATTACACGACCGTGACCGGCTGGATGGCCAGCTATTTCGGCAAATTCCTCACAGGCGTGTTCACTGCCGGTATGGATACGGATTCCATCAGCGGCGTGTTCGGTTCGATGTTGGCAGCTCCCGGCGAGATGGCGGTGTGGACTGAGCTTGTGGTGCTTGTGGGCTTCCTTGTCTGCTCTTTCGGACTGCAAAAGGGTCTCGAACGCATATCTAAAATAATGATGCTCGCGCTGCTTGCGCTTATACTTGTGCTTGCCGTACACAGCCTTACGCTTCCGGGCGCGGCGGAAGGCATGAAGTTCTATCTTCTGCCGTCGGCTGAAAGCATACGCGAAAACGGCCTCGGCACGATCATAACCGACGCAATGAATCAGGCGTTCTTTACGCTTAGCCTCGGCATAGCCGCTATGGAGATATTCGGCAGCTATATGAGCGACGAACACACGCTGACCGGTGAAGCTGTGCGCATTTGTGCGCTTGATACCTTCGTGGCACTCATGGCCGGAACGATAATATTCCCGGCATGCTTCTCCTTCGGCGTTGCACCCGATCAGGGGCCTTCACTTATTTTCGTGACGCTGCCGCAGGTGTTCGTGAATATGGCTGGCGGACGCTTCTGGGGGACGCTGTTCTTCATGTTCATGATTTTTGCAAGCTTTTCCACTGTGCTTGCAGTGTTTGAGAATATTCTCGCCATCTGCATGGACACTTTCGGCTGGAGCCGCAAAAAGGCAGTGCTCGTGAACTTCTTTGTTCTTGCGCTTGCAAGCCTGCCGTGCGTATTTGGCTACAATATCTGGAGCGACCTCCACATCATCGGCGCGCGCGACGTGCTCGACAGTGAGGATTTCCTTGTAAGCAATATTCTGCTGCCGGGCGGCTCTCTCGTGTACCTGCTGTTCTGCGTGAGCAAATGGGGCTGGGGCTTCGACAAGTATATTGCCGAGGTCAATAAGGGCACCGGCATCCGTATGTCGCCAAAGCTCAAGCCGTATTTCAAATATGTCCTGCCTGTGCTTATTCTCATAATCCTTCTGAACGGGCTTATTTGACAATATAATAATAGAGGCAACAAGAAACAGCGCTCAGGCCGAAGCCGGGGCGCTGTTTATATAAGCGGGCCGGCTCCATCGCTGACAGTTTCTGCATAGAGCTTCAGGGCATCTCTCATGCTCCGTGTGTGCCGTATGGGGAGCTTCCGGATAAATAAACAACAGTACGGGACGAGAGACGGCGAACGGGCAATCCGCACCTGCTGATGCAGCACAAAGGCCGTATGTTTTCCAATCCGAAAACATACGGCCTTTTTCTGCTCCTTACTTTGCCTTTGATGCCATTTTGCGGTAATCGTCGCACTCGCAGACGCTGTCGGGAGGGAAAAACTCCTCCACCGGGAAGCGGATGCGGCTGAAAAGCAGGCAGGGGTCCTCGTCGCTTGCAACGCCGGGACACTCCTTATCCGGCATGCAGTAGTCATATGCGGGGATGAGCAGCTGCGTGTCGCGCTCAAGGCGGATTATGCTGAACTGACCTATCGTCACGAACCAACGCCTTGCAGTGTCGGTCAGCACGAGCGACTCTGCAAAAGCGGAGGAAATGAAATCGGGAATGTGGCGCTGCTCGATGTCGGTGGGAATAAGACAGTCTGAATCCACGAGCTTGCTGTGCAGGCAGATCGGGTCTACGGAATTGACCACAGCCGTGGGCAGATCGCCTACAGTCGCCAGCGGCAGCACGCTGTCGGAGGAGAAGGATTTTACGCTGCCCTCGCTGCCGAAGAGCATCACTCTTTTGTCAAATATCGCAAGCCCTGTGCAGATCTGCCCGGCGGGGAAGGTCTCGCAGGTAACGCGGTAGAAATAGGTGCAGTCAACCGTGTAATATCCCCGGTTGAAACCGATGGGCTCAACATTTACATCTACGTACAGAAGCTCCGCGGACCTCGGGCGAATGCTCAGGGCGTTTTCTATGTAGGACTGTGAAGTGACGGTGGGATACACTCTCAGATCGTCAACACAGTCCTTGTCTCGGCAGCTGTCGAATATCTTCTTTGTATTGATGCATACGGCTTCACGGATGCTCGCCGAGCTCTCTACGGGCCCGGGTACAACTCTGTCGGCCATAGATATACCTCCTGTTGTCCAGAATTGAAGAAACTTCAATACAGTGTATGCACTTGGCCTTCGGTTGTGTGATTTAGTCCTTGAAAAAAGTTGAGGATTATAATAAAATAATAAAACTGAAAAAAGCGAAGGAGGACTATATGGGCAGATTTGGGTTTATACATGAAAAGCTCGATATAAAGATACTTATTCTTTTTGTCCTGCGCCGCCTGCCCGGCGTAGTCGATGCGGAGACGCTGCTTGATCTGTGCCAGTGCGATGACGGCGTCGGATATTTCGATTATTCCGACTGCCTCAGCGAGCTTGTGGACACAGGTCATATCGAGCAGACTGATGACGGCTACCGCATTACCGAAAAGGGCGCGCGCAATGCCGATGCGGTCGAGAGCAGCCTGCCGTATTCTGTCCGCACCAAGGCCGAGAGGCTTCTTGCGCCGGTCGCCGACCGAATCCGCCGCGACGCTATGATCGTGACCGAGCACAGCATGACGGACAGCGGCATGACCGTACACCTTGCCATGTCTGACGGTAAGGGTGAAATCATCAATCTCAGCTTTCTATGCGGCGATGAGACGCAGGCAAAGCTTATTGAAAAAAACTTTCGCCGAGGTGCGGAGGGATATTATCAGAAAATTGCCGCTCTTCTGAGCGAGGAAAAAGAAAAGAGAAAATAAGCCATGAATTCAAACATCCCCGAGGGTTACAAAAGTATTTTGAGTATTTATGACACGCAGAAAGCGATAGGCCTGCTCAAACGTCTGTTTGAGGACAGACTCTGTGCGCTGCTTAATCTCTACCGCGTCTCCGCACCGCTGTTTGTTGAGGCCGGGTCCGGTATAAACGACGACCTCAACGGTGTGGAGCGCCCCGTGTCTTTTGATATACTCCGCTCCGACAAGACGGCGCAGGTCGTACATTCTCTGGCAAAATGGAAGCGCCTTGCGCTCAAGCGCTACGGCTTCTATCCCGGCCGCGGCCTCTGCACAGATATGGACGCTATCCGCCGCGATGAAGAGGTGCTGGATAATCTGCACTCCGTTTACGTTGACCAGTGGGATTGGGAAAAGGTCATTCTGCCAGAGAACCGCAATGTTGATTATCTCAAATCCACCGTTATGGACATAGTCACCGCAATATGCGACACGCAGGACACCATGCAGGCTATATATCCGCAGCTTCAGAGCCTTGGCAAGTTTGAGCGCCGCGTCTCATTCGTAACTGCGCAGCAGCTTGAAGATATGTACCCTGACAAGACGCCCAAGGAGCGCGAAAATGCGTATGCGAAAGAACATAAGACCGTGTTTATAATCGGCATCGGAGGGAAGCTCAGATCAGGCAAGCCGCATGACGGCCGCGCACCTGACTATGACGATTGGGACCTCAACGGAGATATCCTTTTCTGGTGCGACTGGCTTGGATGTGCGGTGGAGGTGTCCTCCATGGGCATTCGCGTGGATCCTGCATCTCTTGACCGGCAGCTCACGCTCTCCGGCCATGATGAGCGCCGTGAGCTCCCGTATCATAAGGCACTGCTCAACGGTGAACTGCCGCTTACCATAGGCGGCGGCATAGGGCAGTCGCGCATCTCAATGCTGCTGCTTGGAAAGGCGCATATCGGCGAGGTCCAGGCGTCCATATGGGATGACGAGACTATGACGGCCTGCGAGAAAGCGGGCATAACGCTTCTGTAAGTCAAGTAAAAATATAAATAAGTTAGGGTAAGCTATGTCATTTGTAAGCTTTCAGTTCTGGGCACTGCTTCTGCCGCTGTGCTTCCTCTTTTACGTGCTGTGCGGGAAAACCGCGCGCGGACAGAATATAGTGCTGCTTGCAGCAAGCGTTATATTCTATGCCAGCTATGATCTGAAATATCTGCTGGTTCTCGCCATGAGTATCGCCGTGACCTATCTCGGCGGGCGCATCGGTTCGGAGCAGGAGAGTGAGAAAAAGCGCAGCAGAGTCTATACGTGGGCATTTATTCTCAATCTCATCATTCTTATCGTGTTCAAATACACGGGCTTTCTGCTCGGCAATATCAACCTCGTGCTGAGCCTTTTTGGCGTGTCGATAGCCATGCCGAAGCTTCTTCTGCCGGTAGGTCTTGCGTTTTATACCTTCCAGAGCTCTACATATCTGTTCGATTTGAAGAGCGGCAAGGCCGAGCCGGAAAAGGATCTGATAAACTACAGCCTTTTTGTAGCATTCTTTCCGACAGTTATCTCCGGCCCGATACTTCGCGCCGCAAGCTTTCTGCCGCAGATAAGGCAGCGCCGCGAGGTGAGCTGGGAAAGGTTTCAGATATTCCTTTTCACATTTCTGTGGGGCGCATTTTTGAAGCTTGTCCTCTCCGACAGGCTGGCAGGCTTTGTAACATACGTATTCAACAGCTATTACGACTACGGCGGGTTTATCATGCTCGTGCATGTTTCCTGCGCCATGCTGCAGCTGTATGTCGATTTTGCAGGCTACAGCTATATGGCTATCGCCGTTGCGGCGCTGTTTGGCTTTGATATTCCGGACAACTTCCGTCAGCCGTGGTTTGCAACGACCGTCGCCGGAATGTGGCGCCGCTGGCATATTTCCATGACGAGCTGGTTCACGGATTATCTCTATATACCGCTCGGCGGCAGCCGCAAGGGCAAGGCGAGAAAAATACTCAACACGTTCATTGTCTTTACTGCAAGCGGCCTTTGGCACGGTGCTGCGTGGACATTCGCTTTCTGGGGCTTTATGGGCGCATTTTATATGGCGGTCGGCCAGTTGACGCTGCCATGGCGCACTGCGGCCTGCGAGAAGCTGCATATAAACCGCGAGAGCTTCGGATTCAAGATGCTTCAGCGATTTATTGTGTTCATGCTTATGGCGGCGATAGTTGTGCCGTTCAGCATCGGCGGCCTGAAGGCTACCGCGGTGTATTTCCGCCAGATGTTTTCCGTGTGGAATCCGTGGGTGCTTTTTGACGGCTCATTTTACGAGCTGGGCATGACCGCGGCGGATTGGAGAATATGCATTTTCGGCGGCCTGATACTGCTTGCTGTGTCGGCACTCCGTGAGCATGGCTATAGCTGCAAATTTATATTGCAGCAGAACGTGGCGTTCCGTGCGGCGCTTTGTCTTGTGATGTTCTTTGCATTGATCGTATTTGGCGTGTATGGCGCGCAGTACTCGGCCAACGCTTTTGTGTACGCAGGATTCTAAGGGGGCGGCTGAGCAATGAAAAACAAATATTTCAAAAGAGTAATATGTGTTCTGCTTGTTATAGCCCTTGCCCTCGGCGGACTGTGGTATGCCAACCGAGTCCTTGTCATGAAGCGCGTGGACGGCATACTCACGATGCAGGACTTCTATGCGCAGCCGCAGGGCACTGTGGATGTGCTTCTTGTCGGCAACAGCCACTCCGGCATAAATATAGACACGGCAGAGCTATGGACGGAGTACGGCATTTCAAGCTATAACCTCTGGGGCGGCGTCCAGCCGCTGTGGAACTCATACCATTTCATAGTTGAGGCGCTCAAGTATCAGCAGCCGAAGGTGATCTGCCTTGAAGTAACGGCGACTGTGAGCGACTATGAGTATTCAGAAGAGCAGAACCAGATAAAGAATACGGCGGGTATGAAGCTTTCAAAGAACAAGCTCGATGCCGTCAGGGTTTCTGCGCCGAAAGAGCGCTGGTTTAATCTGCTGCTTGGCCTTCCACTTTATCACAGCCGTTTTGATGAGCTTGAACAAAAGGATTTCGAGCACTTCCCGTGGTCAGCCGGCCTTGAAAACTTCAAGGGCAGCTATCTCCTCTACGGCGCCGGCAATTACCGGCATGAGAGCGCCGAGGGTGTTACGGCACGCAGGGAGATCATGGACAAGGAGCTTGACTACCTCAACAGGATAATTGCACTATGCAAAGATAACGGCATACCTCTTATGCTGCTCAAAACGCCATCGGTAGAGAAGACCGATGAACAGGAGATATTCAACACCGTCGCGGACATTGCAGACGAAAACGGCCTACCATTTGTCAACATGAATCTTATGGAAAACGAGCTTGGCGTGACCGCGCATGATTATTCTACTGACCGTCATATGAACGGCAGCGGTGCGCGCAAGGTCTCGCATTGGCTCGGTGCGTATCTCAGGGAAAACTTCGGCGTTGAGGATCACCGCGGCGATGAGCGCTATATCAGCTGGGACATAAACGCATGTAATGTCAACGACGATTATCTCACCGCGATAACAGAAAATTCGGATTACTTTGCCGAACTGCGCAGAAACGGAAGAGCTGCTCTTGTTGTCAAGAATGAACCGTGGGAAGATAACGAAGAGTATCGGATGCTCGTGAAGGAAATGGAGAGCATCGGACTGCCGGGGCTTGCGGCGGCTGAAAACAGCAAGGATGCATTCCTCGTAAACGATACCGCATCCGGCGTGAATGCACCGGCGAGCGTAAACGGCGATACGATCACGTTCAGCCTCGACGGAGAGAAGCTGACGGTCAGCTTCGAATATCAGAATGTCGTGTTTGCCGGTAAGAAGCTGACATGGTTCGGCGCAAGCGAGATGGTCATGATCGTCTATGATACGCAGACGAATAAAGTTGTCGATACTGTTTCATTTTCATCGGCGAACCATTATGCGCTCCAGCGGGCGGACGAAAAGTGATTTTTATACGTTTTACCGCAGAATACTATTGAAATTTCAACTCGGACATGTTATACTGTCCGAGCATGCAGGGTTGGTATATCGGTATTACTCCAGCTTCCCAAGCTGGCTAGGCGGGTTCGACTCCCGTACCCTGCTCCACTTTTTGAGAAATCCCGTAGTTGTTGAAACTACGGGATTTTCTTGTATTATCAACGGTTTGCGGGCTTTTGCTGTGTTGCGCCAACGCAACAGAAATTGCAAATATCTGGCACAAATAGCGAACTTAAAACTTCAAATTTACTAACAAATTTACGAATGCCTGCTGATGATTGCAGCGGCACGATCCGGGTAATCCGTGATCAGGGCATCTGCGCCGATACTTATAAGGTACTCCATGTCTTCTTCGGAGTTTACGGTCCAGTACTGCATGGCAAGATCGTGGGCATGAGCATAGTTGATGATTTTGACAAGTCCCAGATTGATGCCAAAGCTCGACCCGGCGTTATTGAACGGCAGCTGGAGCACATTATATGAGCAGGTGAAGTCCTTTTTATCAGTCAAAGCAGCGAGATAGAACTGCACTACTTCGGCCGGACTGGCACTGCGGTGCGTATCAGGATAATTTTTTGTAATATAATTTGCAACTTCGTCTCTGAAAGTGCCGATAATGACCCGATTCAGCAGACCGCGTTCTTTCAGTGTTGCATACAGTTGATCTGCCGCAGCAAGTCCTGTGTCGCCGCCGTCCTTGATCTCAATGATGTAGCGGAATTCACCGGCAGAAGTCAGATAATCCAGCACCTCATCCAGTGACAGGATACGAAGCTCGTCTGGCACAGCACTGCCGTGAAGCTCTGCGTAAGGCATTTCTCCGGCATCATTTACAAACTGAGCTGCCATGTTCAGCTGCTTCAACTCGTCCAGCGTCTTTTCGCGAACCTGAATGTCTTTTTCACCGAAAACAGATACAGCATCCGACACGCGATCGAGCGTATCGTCATGGGACAGCACCAGAATATTGTCAGCTGTCATATGTAGATCAAATTCAAAATATGTCACATGCAGGCCGGGGGATTCAACACAGCCGCGGAACGCTGCAAGCGTTTCCTCGGGAAAGTCTCCAGCACCGCTGCGATGAGCGGAGATAGTGGTTGTTCCGGTGATGAACGGATTGCTCGTGTCAAACTGTTTCAAGTTTTTCGGGTCGGAACGATGATAAAATTGGGCAGCGCCGATGATCCCGGCGGCAGCTGCAATGCAAAGTAGAACGATCAGGCACTTGCGCAGCATTCTTCTTGTTTTCACTGAAATTCTCCTTGGTATTTCTTTTTTTACTATAGAATTTATTATATCATATTTCTCGGTTATGTCACGCATAAAAGCCCTGTAAATGAAGAACGGTTTTTTGCGTGCAGGCGTTCATGCTTATAACACCGGCAGTGATAATTTTTGCGGCTGTTTTCCTTGTGGTTTGATATGCTGCGTGGTATAATATATTATTCAAATGTGTACCTTTGCCGAGCGAGGGGGGCTTTCGGAGTAATTCATGGACAGTTTTAAGTTAGTTTCGCAATACAAACCTACCGGTGATCAGCCGGAGGCGATAGATGCGCTCGTTTCGGGCATAGAGAACGGATTGGATGAGCAGGTACTGCTTGGCGTCACTGGCTCAGGTAAGACGTTCACAATGGCGAATGTGATCGCGCGTCTCAACCGGCCTACGCTCGTACTGGCGCATAATAAGACGCTGGCAGCACAGCTATGCAGCGAGTTCAAGGAGTTTTTTCCGGAAAACGCTGTGGAATACTTTGTTTCCTATTACGACTATTATCAGCCCGAGGCATATATTCCTCACACAGATACTTATATAGAGAAAGACTGCGCAATAAATGACGAGATCGACCGCCTGCGGCTGTCGGCGACCTTCTCTCTGCTTGAGCGCCGTGACGTAATTGTTGTGGCGTCGGTCTCCTGCATCTATGGTCTGGGCGAGCCGGACGATTTTGCAAACATGGCAATATCCATGAGGCCGGGGCAGGTCTGGAATATGGATGAGCTGCTGCATAAGCTCATTGATGCACGCTATGAGCGCAATGATATTGCCTTTGAGCGCAATATGTTCCGCGTCCGCGGCGATACGGTCGAGATATTCCCGGCTTACTGGAATGACCGCGCGATACGTGTGGAATTCTTTGGCGATGAGATTGACAGGCTCAGCGAAATAAACGTCATCACCGGCGCACCGCTGCGCTATCTGACGCATGCTGTCGTGTATCCGGCAAGCCACTATGTCACAACAAAGGAAAAAATGTCCGCCGCTATAGAGCGCATACGTACAGAATGTGATGAGCGCGTTAAGTACTTTAATGATAACAATAAGCTCATTGAGGCGCAGCGCATAAAGCAGCGCACGGACTACGATATAGATATGATGCAGGAGCTTGGCTACTGCACCGGTATAGAGAACTACTCCCGCGTGATCTCAAACCGGTCTGCCGGTAGTCCTCCGATGACGCTGCTGGACTATTTCCCGAAGGACTTCCTGCTTTTTGTGGACGAGAGTCATGTCACGCTGCCGCAGGTGCGGGCCATGTACCGCGGCGACAGAGCCCGCAAGGAGTCGCTTGTCGAATTCGGCTTCCGGCTGCCGTCAGCCTTTGATAACCGCCCGCTGAAATTTGATGAGTTCGAGCAGCGCATACATCAGCGCGTTTTTGTCTCGGCAACCCCCGGCGATTATGAGCGTGAGCACGCGGGACAGATCGTAGAGCAGATCATCCGCCCGACGGGACTTCTTGACCCGGAGATTTTTGTCCGCCCGACGGAGAATCAGATCGACGACCTGATCGGCGAGATAAACGAGAAAACAGCGAAGGGACAGCGCACTCTCGTCACAACTCTTACGAAGAAGATGGCGGAGAACCTGACTGAATATTTCACCAATACCGGCATCCGCTGCCGCTATATGCACCATGATATAGGTACGATAGAGCGCATGGAGATCATCCGGGACCTCCGCTTGGGCGAATTTGACGTGCTTGTCGGCATAAACCTTCTGCGCGAGGGACTGGATATTCCCGAGGTCGGTCTTGTTGCGATACTTGATGCAGATAAGGAGGGCTTCCTCAGAAGCGAGACTAGCCTTATCCAGACTGTAGGCCGCGCCGCGCGCAATGCAGACGCTATGGTCATCATGTACGGCGATACGGTTACGCCGTCCATGCGCGCTTGTATTGATGAGACGGCCCGCCGCCGCGAAAAGCAGATGGCGTATAATGAGGCGCACGGCATAGTCCCGAAGACTATAGTAAAAGACGTGCGCGGACTGCTTGAAATATCGTCCGATTCTGCTGCCCCTGTCAAAAAGACCGGCGGTGTGAAGATGACTGAGCGGGAACGCAAGGAGCTTATTGACAAGCTTGAAGATAAGATGCGCAAGGCCGCGAAGATGCTGGAGTATGAGATCGCGGCGGAACTGCGCGACGAGATAATCCGTCTGCGCGGAGAAAAGTGATATTACAGCGAGGAAAGTACCATGAGATTGATGATCCTTGACGGCAACAGCATAGTAAACCGCGCATTTTACGGGGTGCGGCAGCTCAACGCGCCGGACGGCACACCGACAAATGCGGTTTATGGCTTTCTTGCCATTTTCAGACGGCTGCTGGATGAGATACACCCTGACGCAGTGTGCGTCAGCTTCGACCTCAAAGCGCCGACCTTTCGCCACCGTGCCTGCGAGACATATAAGGCTCAGCGCAAGCCGATGCCGGACGAGCTCGCCGTACAGATGCCGATACTCAAGGAAGTGCTTGACGATATGGGCATCCGCCGTTATGAGCTTGAGGGATATGAAGCGGACGATATACTCGGCACTGCTGCGCGCATCTGCGAAGAAAAAGGCTGGGACTGCACGATAGTCACCGGCGACAAGGACAGTTTGCAGCTTATAAGCGATGCTACTACCGTCTGCAATGTAAAGACCCGCATGGGGCAGACGGAGACGATAATGTACACTCCCGGGCGGTTCCGTGAGGAATACGGCTTTGAGCCGAAGCTTATGGTCGACCTCAAGGCGCTTATGGGCGACACGTCGGACAACATTCCCGGCGTTCCCGGGATCGGCGAAAAGACTGCGCTTGATCTTATCCGCCGTTTCGGCTCTGTGGATGAAATATACAAAGATCTCAGCGGGCTGGATATAAAGGAGGGCGTACGTAAAAAGCTTGCGGCAGGTGAGAGCAGCGCCCGCCAGTCATACTGGCTCGCAACGATACTGCGCGAAGTCCCGATAGAATTTGACCCGCAGGACGATATATGGAATGAAGATTACACTCCGGAGCTCTATGGAATGTTCAAGCGTCTGGGCTTTAATAAATTCATTGAGAAGTGGGGGATAGCTGCCGGCGATGGCAGTATTGCGGCACAGGAAGAGAGCATAGCTCTCGAATATATAAAACTTACGGATGATCAGCAGGCTGATGAACTGATCGCGTCTGTGAAAAAGGCGGAATATATTGCGGTGCAGCCGCTTGACGGTATGGACCGTATAGAGCTGTGCGACGGAAAGAAGGTTTATTCCGCTGCATGGTCGAATTGTGGGGAGAGCTACAACAGACTTTTGAGTGCTGTGTTCAGCCCCGATATAAAAAAGCTCGGATGCAATGTAAAGGATACAATGCGTCTTTTGATGAATGAGGGACTCAGCACTGAG
This sequence comes from uncultured Eubacteriales bacterium, assembly GCA_900546515.1. Lineage (GTDB taxonomy): Bacteria > Bacillota > Clostridia > Oscillospirales > Oscillospiraceae > Limivicinus. The sequence continues at coordinate 59,758 of URDG01000001.1, forward strand.
GGATTTATCTTTGATACGGCGCTTGCGGCATATCTTCTTGAAGCGACGGACAGTGATTACAGCCTCGAGCGTGTTGCCCAGCGTTATCTGGGAGCAGAGGAGCACGGCACACAGGCAATATATTCGCTCTATCCTGTGCTTGACGGCAAGCTGAGAGAGCTTGATATGGACGGGCTTTACTACTCTGCCGAGCTGCCGCTGTGTCAGGTGCTGGCGGATATGGAGCGCGAAGGCTTCTACGTCGACCGAAAAGCGCTGTATGACTTCGGCGAAAGCCTGAACTCCGATATTGCAAGGCTTCAGGAAAATATCTGGGGATATGCAGGCGGCGAGTTCAATATAAATTCGCCGAAACAGCTCGGCGAGGTGCTGTTTGACAGACTCATGCTGCCGTTCGGGAAGAAGACCAAGACCGGCTACAGCACGAATGCCGATGTGCTTGAAAAGCTCCGCGGCAAGCACCCGATAATAGATGATGTGCTTGAATACCGCATGCTCACAAAGCTCAAATCCACCTATGCAGACGGACTGCTGAAAGTCATATCTTCTGACGGCAGAATACACACGAGCTTCCAGATGACCGTTACCGCGACGGGGCGGCTGTCATCTACGGAGCCGAATCTGCAGAATATCCCTGTGCGCAAAAAGCTCGGTGCGCAGATAAGAAGCATGTTCGTCGCATCACCCGGCATGTGCCTTGTTGATGCTGACTACAGTCAGATAGAGCTGCGCCTGCTGGCGCATATTTCCGGTGATGAGACGATGAAGGATGCATTTTTCAGCGGTGAGGATTTTCACACTGTCACAGCCTCAAACGTGTTCAATGTCCCGGTGAGCGAGGTCACGCCGACGCTGAGGAGCCGCGCAAAGGCCGTAAACTTCGGTATCGTATACGGCATTTCGGCATTCTCACTGGCTCAGGATATCGGCGTTTACCAGAGCGAAGCCAAGGCATATATGGATGCATATCTTGCCAAGTATCACGGCGTGCGGGATTATATGAAGTTGATCGTTGAAAAGGCGAAGAAAGACGGTTACGTTGCCACGATATACGGCCGTCGCCGCTATCTGCCGGAACTCAAGAGTTCAAATTTCAATATGCGGTCCTTTGGCGAACGTGTGGCATTGAATATGCCTATACAGGGTACTGCGGCGGATATCATAAAGCTTGCAATGGTGAATGTTTACCGCAGGCTGAAGGCTGAAGGTCTGCGCGCAAAACTCATCCTGCAGGTGCACGATGAATTGATCGCAGAGTGTCCGCAGGAAGAAGCGGAGCGGGTGAAAACCATATTGACGGAAGAGATGGAAAATGCAGCAAAGCTTTCTGTGCCGCTGACTGTTGATGCGCATATAGGCCACAGCTGGTCGGAGGCGCACTGAGACGATGGAATACCGCATAGTCAATGCAGAACTGCGGCATATAGAACAGCTTGAGCAGATAGAGCAGGCGTGTTTTTCCATGCCGTGGACGAAAGAGCAGCTTGAAAGCCAGCTGCCGGACAGCTGCCATGTGTTCATTGCCGCCGAATCCGGCGAAGCGGTTTTGGGCTACGTCGGCATGATGTATATCATCGACGAGGGCTATATCTCAAATGTCGCCGTAGCACCGGAGTACAGGCGGCAGGGGATCGCTGATGCGCTCATAGATGAGCTGACGAGGCGCGCTGCGGCGCTAGATCTCGCATTTGTCACGCTTGAAGCGAGGCAGAGCAATTCTCCGGCGATAGCATTATATAAGAAGCATGGTTTTGTACCTGTAGGCGTTAGAAAAAACTATTATGAGCTTCCCAAAGAGGATGCCGTACTGATGACAAAATTTCTGAAATGAGGCGCAAATATTGAAAATACTATCATTTGAATCCACCTGCGATGAGACCGCAGTCGCCGTCGTCGAGGACGGACGGAAGATACTTACCGATCAGATTTTTTCTCAGGCCAAGCTGCATGCGGTTTACGGCGGCGTTGTTCCGGAGATAGCTTCCCGCTGTCATGTAGAGTCAATATCCATCCTTGCTCAGAGAGCCATTGAGGCCGCAGGGATAGAACGCAAGGACATTGACGCGGTTGCCGTGTCGTATGCACCGGGACTTATCGGGGCTGTGCTTGTCGGCGTAAATTTTGCAAAATCCTGCGCATATGCGCTGAACGTGCCGCTTATTCCGGTGCACCATATCCGCGGACATATTGCCGCCAATTATCTTGCCTATCCCGAGCTTGAGCCGCCGTTCCTGTGCCTTGCCATATCCGGCGGCAACACGATACTTGTGGATGTGCGCGATTATACGGACATGAAAATATTGGGGGCCACGCGCGACGATGCGGCGGGTGAATGCTTTGACAAGACAGCGCGTGTGCTTGGACTGCCGTATCCCGGCGGAAAGCCCATTGATGAGCTTTCACAGGGCGGGGACGATAAAAAGTACAGCTTTCCGATAGCACATGTCGACGGCAATCCGTATGATATGAGCTTTTCGGGTCTCAAGACTGCGGTCATAAATCTGGTACATAATGCGGAGCAGAAGGGCGAGGAAATAGATAGAAGTTCGCTTGCGGCGTCCTTTACCAAGGCTGTAAGCGACAGCCTTGTGCCGAGAACGATACGTGCGGCAAAGGAACTGGGATATAATAAGGTGGTCGTTGCCGGCGGCGTTGCGGCAAATTCCCGGATACGTGCAGATTTCAAAAAAGCTGCGGAGGAAAACGGATTTGAATTATTTGTCCCGCCGCTCAAGCTCTGTGGCGATAACGGCGCAATGGTAGGCGCGCAGGGGTATTATGAGTATCTTGCGGGACATACCGCAGGCAGCGATCTTAACGCATATGCAACAATGGAACTTTGATCACACACTAGATACAGAAGGTGAGTCTTCAATGGGAGTTCACAACGGTCACAGAGAACGGCTGAAAAACCGTTTTATCGAACACGGACTGGTTAATTTCAATGAGCTTAATGCACTTGAGCTTCTGCTCTTCTATGCAATTCCGCGCAAGGATACAAATGAGCTTGCACATGCGCTGCTTGACCGTTTTGAAACGCTGTCCGGCGTATTTGAAGCGAGCTTTCAGGAACTGACTGAGGTGCCGGGAATAGGGGAGAATGCTGCGACGCTGATACTCCTTATCCCGCAGATCATACGGAAGTGCTTTGAGACAAAAGACGGCAATGTTGAGTTTATTACCAATTCCGAAGCGGCGGGACGGTATTTTGTACCGCGCTTCATGTTTGAAAAGGAAGAAATCGTATACCTGCTGTGCCTCGACGCTCAGAAGAGAGTTATATCATGCACGGAAATGGGCAGGGGAGTTGTAAATGCCGTGCAGACCAGCGTAAGAAGAATAGTGGAGACTGCGCTGAAAAAGCGTGCGTGTTCTGTCATACTTGCCCATAATCACCCCGACGGCTTGGCGATTCCATCGCGTGAGGATGACATTGTGACAAAGCAGGTCTGTACTTCACTTGACCTTGTGGGTATCCCTTTGATCGACCATATTATCGTATCGGGTGACGACTTCGTCTCGTATGCGGACTCGGGGTTCCTTGGGCTGTATCGTTATTAAGATAGACGATTATGTAAATAATTTTTTGTTTTTTATTTGTAACGTTTATTCGTTTGCGGCCCGTGCCAAATTCGGGTGAAAAACGTGAAGAGCGTTGATATTACTGGGAAAATCGGATGTTGAAAACCATGTTGAAAATGTTGATAACTATTTGAAGAATAATTATTAAAAGAAATTATGTGAACCGATTTTGCTCCCGGCGTTTATAAAATTACAAGATAAAAATTATAAAATCTGAAGAAAAACTGGAATAATTGCCTTTTCTTTTAATATCTAAAGTGCATCGCCTGCCGCCCATCCGCAGCTTGAATACAAATAGTAATTTCTGTTGCGTCTGCATTATTTTTGCTTGACATTTTCCGCTTGTTTTGCTATACTACATAAGCTTGCTAGTATAGCTCAGTCGGTAGAGCAGCTGATTCGTAATCAGCAGGTCGTGTGTTCGAGTCACATTACTAGCTCCAAAGAAAGAAGCCCTAAACCCTTGAAAAATCCAAGGTTTTAGGGCTTCTTTCTTATCCCTTGAAAAATGTGGTCTCCAGCTCCATGCTGCAAAAAGCTGCATTTTGCCGCGTCAGGTGTGGACATGTCCACGTTTTTGAATCAAGAACTTTACTATCGTGCTCATTCAGCACTATCCTCCGCTTGCAAAGTGTCTCCCGTTCTGGTATACTGTTAATAGAAAGGGGAGTTGATATAATGGATTGGGATAATTCTCAGTTGGCCGCGTCTGCCTTTGCAAAGGGGCACGGCGGAATGTCTCTCGGTCAGCAATGGGGTCTTGCCGCCATGCTGCGGGAAGACGGTTCTGCTTCCCGCGGCGGTCGTTCCAAGAAAACTCTTGAGCAGATACTTGAAGAAGATCACGAGCGAGCTAAAAGGTTCGCTACTAAAGGGCCGGTTTGGGATGTAACCACTATGTTAAAGTAAACCCCACCGCGGCCAGCGCCGCAGCTATGTCGCGGTCAGCGTCTCATATCAAGGACTTCAGCGTGAACGCGTTAGAGACGGCAATGATCCGGGGGCAGCAGAGAGGCTATACTTTCTGAGCCATCGATATGACCATCCCCGGCGTGAACTTTTGGCTGAATAATTAACAGTGAATATAATAATCCCCCGGAGGTTCCGCATTGATGCGGAGCTTCCGGGGGCATTTTTATTATATCGAGAGGGCTGCGTTGAGTGCGTCGCCGGTCGCAAGCATTTGAACGACTACTAATTTCATACTACTGACTATTTAATTTCATATCGTGCGCTGATATAAAGATTTTGCAAACTTGACAACTGTATGAAAAACGCTTAAAATGAAATTATCAAGTTATGGAAGGGGTGAGCACGATGTTATTCGTGAAGCGCTGCGGTGGTTTCGGCTCCACACAATTTTATGAAGCAAAACATTGTGCGGAGCCTTTTCGGAAAGTCAATTTGTAAAACGGGAAGGCCAAGGTAGATATAGGCTACCTTTGGTTTTGTACCCTTTTTACGAATCGACTTAGGCTATAAGTCTACGTAGGCCACAAACAATGTTTTGTTTGTGGCCTTTTGCTGTCTTTATTGTTAAATTTCCCAGCAGGGGGCACACAAATTTATTTGTGTTGCCCTCTTTTTTTGAAAGGATGATACTACTTGAAAAATAAAGCAATATGGCTCCTCTGTCCTATATGTGGGAATAAAACTCGTCTTAGAGTGAGGACAGATACAGAGCTTATCAATTTTCCACTGTATTGCCCGAAATGTAAACAGGAAACTTTAGTGAATGTCAAAAAATCAAAACTATCTGTCATCCGCATGGCTGACTTGATTTCTAAGGAGGATAACGAATTATGATGGACAAACAAAAAATTTATCCCCGGTCAAAAGATCGGGAAACTGTATATTTGAAAAATGTCGTTACTGATCCCAGCATCATCGTGGGCGACTACACCATGTATAACGACTTTGTAAATGATCCTGTTGATTTTCAAAAGAATAATGTTCTTTACCATTATCCCATTAACCATGACAGGTTGATTATTGGTAAATTTTGCTCTATCGCTTGTGGCGCTCGTTTTTTGTTCAACAGCGCCAACCACAGCATGACTTCACTTGCTACTTATCCATTTCCTATCTTCTTTGAGGAATGGGGGCTGGATGTTAGCCACATAACCGAGGCATGGGACAACAAAGGCGATATTGTTATTGGAAGTGATGTCTGGATTGGATATGAGGCCGTGATCTTCGCTGGAGTTACCATAGGGGATGGTGCCATTATTGGCACCAGAGCTGTTGTAACAAAAGATGTCCCGCCCTATACCATTGTAGGAGGTGTTCCGGCTAAACCTATCCGAAAACGCTTTTCTGATGCAACTATTTCGGCGTTGCTGACAGAGCGGTGGTGGGATTGGCCGGAAGAAAAAATTGCTCGTAATCTTGCGGCAATCCAATCGGGCCGTATCGATCAATTTAAGTAAATATTGAAAAGAGCCAGACGCACAGACGCAGAGCCATCACAACGAAACCGTTGTTGAATGGCCTGCGGTGCAATGGAAACGGCGGTTTTGAGTTTATCAAGCCGCCGTTTCTTTATGAGTATAAATGGTTCTCAGATCTGCCTGTTGAGTACCAGAAGATACTCAAAGAAGGCGCAATGATCGCACAGAATTACAACCGCTATATGAATTATCTTCAGGAAGAGCAGTTTCTGGATCTTTGCCGCAGCAAGGGCATGGAAGTTGTTGAGCTTTCCGACAGCGAGAAGGCAGCTTTTCGTGATATAGGCCAGCCGGCTGTTGCAGCAGAAGTTAGAAAAGAGATCGGCGATGAATTCGTTGACTGGTGGCTGAACTCGGTCGAAGAAATACGCGCGCAGGAGAAGATCGACGCGTCCGCCTGAGTTTGTGACCGGGATATAATTTAATTTTGTTAATAAAGGTGCGGCCGAAACAGGCCGAAAGCTTGCGGAAACCGCACCTTTATAATTTTTTTGCGCAAAATCAACTTACAAAAAAAGGAGAATACATCATGGCAAACAAAATTACTGATGTTCGTGCAAGAGAAATATTTGACTGCCGCTGGATCCCGACAGTTCAGGTCGAAATCGAAGTAGATGGCAAGACCGTCGGCGTTGGAAATGCACCTATAGGCAAATCTACAGGCAGCGACGAAGCATTTGAGATAAGGGATGGCGGCAAGCGCTATAGCGGTAAAGGCTGCCTGACTGCTGTAAAGAATATAGAGACGGAGATAAAGGATCGCCTCATCGGCATGGATGTTACAAACCAGCGCGCGATAGACCATGCAATGATGGAGCTTGATGGTACGGAAAACAAATCACGCCTTGGCGCAAATGCTATCATTCCGGTTTCTGTTGCGGCGGCAACTGCGGCTGCAAAGCACCTTGGCCTGCCCCTGTACAAGTATTTAAACAATAATGCGCATGTTATGCCGGTGCCGCTGCTTGACATGCTATCCGGTGGACTGGAGACTGACTTCAGTTCTATTGAGATCCAGGAATTCTGCATCTTCCCGGTCGGCGCGGAGAGCTTCTCCGAGGCAATGGAAATTGGGCATGACGTTCACTATAAGCTTCTTGAGATAATGGTCAAGAAATATGGTCCAATGGCCTCTATTGTCAGCCTTGACGGCGGCTTCAGCTGCGCATCCATGAGCATAAAGGAGAACATGGACATCCTTGTAGAAGCGGTCGAAAAAGCCGGGTACTCTGATAAGGTCAAGTTCGGCTTTGATATGGCGGCCACTCACTGGTACGATAAGAAGACAAAGCTCTACACACTTGAGGGCAAAAAGCGTACCACCGACGAAGTGCTCGAAATATACAAGGACCTCGTAAAGAACTATCCCATTCTCACTATGGAAGACCCGTTTGACGAGACAGACGTAGCCGGATTTGTCCGCGCTACCCAGGAACTCGGCATCCAGATCGTCGGCGACGATTTCTTTGTCACCAATCCGAAAATCCTCAAAGCAAAGATGGCGACCGGAGCTGCGAACGCAATGCTGTGGAAGTACAACCAGATTGGTACTCTTACTCAGGCGTTTGATGCGGCCCAGATCGCATTCCGCAACGGATACGGAGTCATGGTCTCCGAGCGTAACGGTGAGACTGAGGACAGCACGCTCTCTGACCTCGTTGTTGCGCTTGACGGCGGACAGGTGAAGACCGGTAACGTGAACCGTTCTGAGCGTGTGGCAAAGTACAACCGCCTGCTTCAGATCGAGAAGGAGCTCGGCAGCGAGGCTGTCTATGCGGGCGAGTTTTACAAGAACGGATATATGAAATAAACAGCATAGTCATCATAACCACTGCGGTGCATAAGCACCGCAGTGGTTTCTTAGACTCAGCAGAGAATACTTTACCCTATCATCCTGATTATTATCAGGATGCGCATGCATGGAGTCTCATATTGACAGATGCGCTCCAGTAGTATAATATAAGCATACACATGTGCATTAGTTGCCTGTAGAACTGTTTATAGAATGCGGATTTGAACCTGAAATAGCTTACAGAATAATATGCCAGACGCTAAGACGCAGTGCAGACCCGGAAACGGTCTGCACTGCGTTTATTGGTTCGAGAGAAGCTGATAGAACCGAGGGGCAGTCACCGGTCAGCAGGCTGATGTGCTATTCGCGGTTTTGCTGTGTACCTAATAATATAATGGAAAGGAACTCAAATGAATTACATAAGGATCACAAAAGACAATATAGACAACGAGCACATCTGCTGCGCAATGTCGGGCAAACAGAGCGTTGCGAAGAAAGAATGGATGAAACAGCGGTTTGACGAGGGGCTTGTTTTTTATCGGAGCGAGGAACGCGGGAAGTGCTTCATCGAATATATTCCGGCAGAGAATGCATGGGTACCGATCGAGGCTGACGGTTATATCTATATAAATTGCCTGTGGATCGCAGGTGCGATGAAGGGACACGGATATTCGAATGATTTGCTTTCGGAGTGCATGCGCGATGCAAAGTCGAAAGGCAAAAAGGGTATTTGCATACTTTCATCGGAAGGGAGAAAAAGAGAATTTCTCTCGGACCCGAAATACATGGTACACAAGGGATTCATGGTTGCCGACACTGCTGATTGCGGAATAACCCTCATGTACCTGCCGTTTACGGCAAATGCCGAGGCGCCAAAATTCAAAGCGTGTGCCAAATACCCAAAAATAGAGGAAACCGGATTCGTTCTCTACTATACTGACCAATGTCCGTTTACTTACTATTGGGTGCCGCGGGTAGAAGAAACTGCAATAGAGCACGGTATTCCACTTAGAGTGATTCACATCAGCAGTAAAGAAGAAGCGCAGAATGTTCCTGCACCGGTCACAACTTACGCTTTATTCCATAATGGAAAATTCGTAACGCAGGCGATACAGTCGGATAAAAAGTTCCTTGCGCTTGCCGGTAAGCAGAGTTGATTGTGCCGGCAGCATATAAATAAATGCGCGGCGGATAAAGGCCGCCGCCGGGTTTGCCGGTGTGCATACAGGGGACAGAAAAAATCAGAACCACGTGTTTTACGCGTGGTTCTGATTTATAAACCGATTGTTTCAAACTCAATTACCCGGCAGCCGAGTGCTGCGGCCTCGCCGGCGTCATGAGTAACAAGAATTATCGCGGCATCAGTGCTGCCGGATATGGTCTTGATCACATTTTCTTTTGTACCGGCGTCCAACGCTTTGAACGGCTCGTCCAGCAGCAGCAGATCAGCTTCATATGCGAGGGCTCTTGCGAGTGCGACCCGCTGCTGCATGCCGCCGGAGAGCTCGTCAGGCCTCTTTTTTGCAGCTTCAGCGATACCGAGCTTTTCAAGCCAGTTGACCGGGGGGCTGGAGGTTTTTGCGCCGGTCGGGATGGTAAGCTTTACATTGTCCTCAGCGTTGAGCCACGGCAGGAGCCGCGGTTCCTGAAATACCATTGCCGTTCTTTCCGCTGAGTTTATTACGCTGCCGGAGCATGGCTTTTGAAGCCCCGCAGATACACGCAGCAGGCTTGTTTTCCCACAGCCTGACGGCCCCATCACAGCAATGCGCTCCCCGCGTGCAAGCCGAAGCGAGATGTTTTTCAGTACCTCCAGCTTGCCATAGCTCAGGCAGACATTTTTCAGTTCAAGCATCCTGCGGCCCTCCTGCTATGATCCTCATAACGATTTTTTCAAGACAGAGGCTGAGTATAATAACCGCTGCCGTCCAGGCGAAAAGGTCGGTCGTTTGCAGATAAAGCTTGGACTCGTAGATCATGCGGCCGATCGACACCTTTGGTACGGTGAGGACCTCTGCGGCAATACCGGCTTTCCAGCCGAAGCCAAGCGCGCCTGTGCAGGCCGAGCGAAAATATGGCCTGCACGAGGGAATATATATGCAGCTTATTTTTTTTAGCGCGGGCAGTTTGTAAACCTGAGCCATTTCCAGAAGCTGCTTGTCCGTATTCCTTATACCGGCGGATACATTTGCCCAGACCACAGGCAGCACCATGAGCGCCGAGATGAGCACCGGCACGTAATCGCGTTTTATCCAGATGAGCACCAGCACGACGAACGAGGCCACCGGCGTGGTTTTTACAATTGTGATAATGGGGGAGAACAGTGTATCGAGAATGGAAAAGCGGCACGTAAGCACTGCCAGTATGACCCCGGTAAGCATGGCGGCCAAGATACCGGCGCTTATCCGCAGCAGGGATATAAGAGTATAGCTCCAGAACTCGATCGTGCAGACAAGCTCTGTGAGCCGCAGTATAACACTCACCGGCGTGGGAAAGAGTAGGGGCTTGCCGATAAGCAGGGCAAGCCCCTGCCAGAGCATTATCCAGAACAATGCAGAGAGAAGCGTTTTTATAACTCCTGAATTCCTAGTACTCATCCCAGGATGCAGTAGAAATCATCACCGGGGATCGCACCGCCGACAGATGCCGGAGCAACATCGTACATAATATCCAGAAATGTTGAGAGCGCAGATTTCATGTCGGTACCGGTGATAAAGCACACATTGCAGTTGGGAATAGCCTTTGCCGCAACCGGAGCCTTTGCAAAGATGCCGGTCTCCTGAATCTTTTCGGCACTGCCCTGAATATCGGAGGAGAGGGCTTCGACTGAAGCACCGTACTCATCAAGAAAACATGCAAGCTCAGCAGGGTGCTCTTTGGCGAAATCGGTCCGTACCACGACGCAGCCCTGCACAAGGCTTCCTGCCGGAGCGACATTGTCCCACTCGGCTGTCAGGTCAAGCACTGCCGAAAGCTTTTCGTTGGCGCTGAGTGCGACGGTTACCATAGGCTCGGGCAGCACGGCAAGCGAGGCTTCACCGGAAGAAACCGCGGCATTGAGATCCGCGGGCTGCGCATAGGTGTTGTCGATAATGATGTTCTCTCCGGGATTCAGACCGTTCTGACTGCACAGATATTCGAAGATGAAAGTCGGATTCTGTGCGGGAACATATACGGTCTGCCCTTCAAGGTCGGCAAAGCCGTTTATTTCGACGGAGCCGTCGCTCACAAGGTAAAGAACGCCGCGAGTGTTGAGGGCGAGTACCTGTACGCCTCCGCCGGTTTTGTTATATAGCGCAGATGCGGCATTTGTGGGCAGCGCTGCTATGTCTGTACTGCCGTTTACCAGCGCTGCGGTGATGGTGCTTGCGTCAGTCTCAACGCTGAAATTGTAATTGAGTGCCGCCTCACCGTTCTGCGCGGCATATATAAGATTTGCCATGCCGAAGCCGGTGGTGCCGTTGAGCACCATAATGTTTATGGGCAGCTCGCTGTCGTATGCTGCCGGCTCGTCCGCAGCCGGAATTTCAGCAGCAGATGCAGAAGCTTCGCTGTTTGCCGCAGTAGACTGAGCCTGACCGCAGGCGGCAAGCGCGGAGATCATTGCAAGGATGAGGAGCAGCGCTAAAAGCTTTTTTGTAGTGTTTTTCATTTTTCCTCCTTGGACTCAAAGGTCTGTACAGAATAGGCGGCCTTGGCCGTAACTCCGGGCAGGCGGCCGATTTTTCCGGTGAGACTGTTTATCACATCTGTCGGGGCATCTATGGCAATGCAGATTATATTGATGCTGCGCTGCCGGTACGGTATACCCATGCGGCCGACAATGTACTCTCCGTAGGTGTGCAGAATTCGGTTTAGACTCTCCACCGAGTCCGGATCAGATACGAGTATTGATACTGCGGCGATCCTGTTTTCCATGGATAGTTTTCCTCCCTGAAACATTTTAAAACAAAAAGCCATGCCGGAGGGCATGACTGCACGCAAAAATGCTTTTGTCTGCCTTCCACCTCAAGAATCAGTTTCGGTGTCAGTGTAAATAAACAGCCTTGCCGTAAGAATCAGCTCTACCGGCTCGGACAAGTTGATTATATTTGATTGTCCGCATTTTGTCAATCGCTGGTTTTCAGTTTATAAAAGAAAAATATCCGGCCGTCGAGTTGCGTTTTTACATTTTCACTTTCATGTACCGGAATTTTTGTTGAAAGAGAAGATAAAATAGGTTATAATATACTGATTTATTTTGTGCAGGAGGGAGTTGACCCACGTGTCAGAGCAGAAAACAAACGTGATGCGTATACTTGAACAGAAGAAAATCAAATATGCCGCGCATGAATATCCGCACGGCAGCGAAGCCGTGGACGGCGTTTCGGTTGCGGCTCTTATCGGGGTTGACCCGGCAAAGATATTCAAGACGCTTATCACGCGAGGCGCAAGTAAGACGGTTTATGTTTTCGTTATACCGGTTGCGGCTGAACTTGACCTGAAAAAAGCTGCAAAGGCAGTCGGGGAGAAGTCCATAGCGATGATACATGTAAGCGAGATAAACGCACTCACCGGCTATGTCCGCGGCGGATGCTCTCCGATAGGCATGAAAAAGCTTTTCACAACGACATATCACAGCAGTATCCAAGCGCTTGACACCTTGTATGTCAGCGCCGGGAAGATCGGATATCAGATCGAGCTGGCCCCTGCGGATCTGATAAAGCTCACGAGGGGAAAAACGGCAGATATTATTACAGAGGAACAGTAAATTTATATGCAGAACAGCATTTTCATAAAAGGCGCAAGAGAGAACAATCTGAAAAATATTGACCTTGAGATCCCGCGCGACAAGCTTGTCGTTATAACCGGGCTCTCGGGCAGCGGAAAATCCAGCCTCGCATTTGACACGATATATGCCGAAGGTCAGCGCAGGTACGTCGAGAGCCTGAGCTCCTATGCGAGGATGTTTCTCGGGCAGATGGACAAACCGGACGTCGACTATATAGACGGCCTGTCTCCGGCAATATCCATCGATCAGAAGACGACATCTAAAAACCCGAGGTCGACAGTCGGCACAGTCACGGAGATATATGATTATCTGCGCCTGCTCTGGGCGCGCATCGGCGTGCCGCACTGCCCGAAGTGCGGCAAGGAGATACAGCAGCAGAGTATTGACCAGATAGTTGACCGCATTATGGAACTGCCGGAGGGCAGCCGTATACAGATCCTTGCACCTGTAGTGCGCGCAAGGAAAGGCGAGCATGTCAAGGTTTTTGAGGACGCTAAGAAGTCCGGCTATGTGCGCGTGCGCGTTGACGGGAATATTTACGATCTCTCAGAAGAGATAAAGCTGGAAAAAAACAAAAAACATAATATTGAGATAATCGTCGACCGTCTTGTAATGAAGAAAGACATCGTGCGCCGTCTGACAGATTCCGCAGAAACTGCGCTTGCGCTCTCAGGCGGGCTGATGTTTGTTGACCTTGTGAACGAAAACAGGCAGATCGCCTTCTCGCAGAACTATGCATGTGAGGACTGTGGCATCTCCATTGAGGAGCTGACGCCAAGACTCTTTTCTTTCAACAATCCTCACGGCGCATGCCCTACATGTACAGGACTTGGCGTACAGCTTCTTGTTGATCCCGCGCTGATAATACCTAATCCGAACATAAGCATTATGGATGGCGGGATCAGTGCCAACGGTTGGGGCAATGTAAAGAATGACTCCATCTCAAGGATGTATTTTGAGGCGCTTGCACGCAGATACCACTTTAAGCTTACCGACCCGATAAAGGAGCTGCCGGACGAGGCGATCGACGCCATACTTTACGGTACAAAGGGCGAGCCGCTTCAGCTGCACTACGAGAAATCCGAGGGCTTTGGTGTGATAAAGCGCGACTTTGAGGGAATAGTCAATAACCTCCAGCGCAGATATAAAGAGACTCAGAGCCCTTCAATGCGTGCAGAGATCGAAGAATGTATGTCAGAAACACCGTGCCCGACATGCAAGGGCAGGCGTCTGCGTGATTCTGCACTGGCTGTAACGGTAGGCGGTATGAATATCTCGCAGTTTACAGACCTCTCCGTTGTAAAGGCGCTTGAATTTATTAATTCGCTTGAACTCAGTCAAAAAGAGCAGCTTATTGCCGAGCGTATTATAAAGGAGATACGGTCACGCCTTGGCTTCCTTCAGAACGTGGGGCTGGGTTATCTGACATTATCCCGCTCTGCCGCCACGCTGTCAGGCGGTGAGAGCCAGCGCATACGGCTGGCTACGCAGATCGGTTCGAGCCTGATGGGTGTGCTGTACATTCTTGACGAGCCGAGCATCGGCCTGCATCAGCGCGACAACTGCAAGCTGCTGAACACTCTGAAACAGCTGCGCGACCTGGGAAATACGCTCATCGTCGTCGAGCATGATGAGGAGACCATGCGTGCGGCCGATTTTATCGTCGATATTGGTCCCGGAGCCGGTGTGAACGGCGGAAATGTAGTCTGCGCAGGAAGTATCGATGACATCTGCGCGTGCAGCGAGTCTGTGACAGGGCAGTATCTCAGCGGCAGGAAGCATATTCCCGTCCCTGCTGTGCGCAGAAAAGGTAACGGGAAAAGCCTTGTTGTACGCGGCGCATGTGAGAATAATCTCAAGAATATAGATGTGGAATTTCCGCTTGGAAAGATCATCTGCGTTACCGGGGTTTCAGGCAGCGGAAAATCATCGCTCGTGAATGAGATACTGTACAAAACGCTTGCCGCAGAGAAAAACCGCGTCAAGGTACGTCCCGGCCGCTGCGCCGGGATAGACGGGCTTGAGTATGTGGATAAGGTCATCGCGCTCGACCAGAGCCCGATAGGCAGAAGCCCGCGCTCAAATCCGGCGACATATACCGGCGTTTTCAATGATATACGAGACCTGTTTGCCTCCACGCAGGATGCAAAACTGCGCGGATACTCGCAGGGACGTTTTTCCTTCAACGTCAAGGGCGGCCGCTGCGAGGCGTGCTCCGGCGACGGACTTATAAAAATAGAGATGCACTTTCTCCCGGATGTGTATGTTCCGTGCGACGTCTGCGGCGGAAAGCGCTACAACAGAGAGACGCTGGAAGTCAGGTACAAGGGCAAAAACATTGCGGACGTGCTTGATATGACGGTTGAAGAGGCATGCAGCTTTTTTGCCAGCCAGCCGAAAATTCTCAGCAAGCTTCAGACGCTGTATGACGTCGGCCTTGGCTACGTCAGGCTTGGACAGTCGAGCACGACTCTCTCGGGCGGAGAGGCGCAGCGCGTGAAGCTTGCGACGGAGCTGTCAAAGCGCAGCACCGGCAGCACGGTATACGTCCTCGATGAGCCTACGACCGGTCTGCATATTGCGGATGTCCACAGGCTTATTGATATTCTTGACCGTTTTGCGGATGCCGGGAACACGGTAGTTGTTATTGAGCACAATCTCGATGTGATAAAGATAGCAGACTATATAATCGACCTCGGCCCGGAGGGCGGCGACGGAGGCGGAAGCCTCGTGTTTGCGGGTACGCCCGAGGACTGCGCCGAATGTGAGGCCAGCTATACGGGCCGGTTTTTAAAGCCGCTGCTGGAGCAGGGCTGAAGTATCCGGCACACATTGATTTTACAGGAAACGGGGTGCGGTTCTGAATGGAACAGGAAAATGAACTGTTGGAGCTTTCCGGCACGGTAAACTCGGTAATATATAAAAATGAGGAAAACGGCTACACCGTCCTGCGCCTGCGCGACGGAAACGGCGAGTCGGTTACCGTTGTCGGATGTTTCCCGTATGCCGCGCCCGGTGAGTCCATGATAATAAGCGGCGTCTGGATGAACCACAGCGTTCATGGCAGGCAGTTCAAGGCGGAGTTTGCCCAGCGCCTTCTCCCGACAAGCGCGCCCGCAATATATGATTATCTTGCGGGCGGTGCAGTAAAGGGGATCGGCCCGGCTACTGCGGCTTTGATCGTGGACCGTTTCGGTGATAAAACGCTTGACGTGCTTGAGATCTCACCTGAAAAGCTTGCAGAGCTCAGGGGCATAAGCCTTTCAAAGGCTAAGCAGATGTCAAAGGATTTCAGGCATCAGGCCGGGGTCCGGAGAATAATGGAGTTTGTCTGCTCCTTTGGGCTGCGCCCGATACTTGCCATGCGCATGTATAGGTTTTATGGGGACGATGCGCTTGAGCTGCTGCGGGAAAACCCATACATACTTGCTACAAATCATATAGGAGGCCGCTTTTCCGAGGCTGATGCGCTGGCGCTTGAGATGGGACTTGACGGCAGTAGCCGCAACAGGATCAACGCCGCGTGTCTTTTTGAACTCAAGCATAATCTCAATAACGGACACTGCTTTATCCCGCGGGAGAAGCTTGCGGCTGTTACGGCAGAGCTTATAAACGTAGAGCCCAGCGAAGCCGAGGCCAGTATCGACGAGCTCATAGAGACCGGTCAGATCGTATATGAAGAGATCGCAGGCTGCAAGGCATGCTATCTGCCGGAAATATACGAAGCGGAAACGGATGCAGCCGAGAAGTTTGCAAAAATGTGCCGCAGAAAGTTCAGCGAGGATGTCGACATCCCGAAACTTATAGCGAGGCTGGAAAGACAGCAGGGGATAGAATACGCGCCGCTTCAGCGGCAAACGCTGCACCTTGCACTTGAAAACCAGCTTGTTGTTATAACCGGCGGCCCCGGCACCGGCAAAACCACCTCCATACGTGCAATTCTGGCAATGTTTGATGCCATAGGCATCAAAACGCTGCTGACCGCACCCACAGGACGGGCGGCAAAACGCATGACAGAGCTCAGCGGTCAAGAGGCGGTGACAGTACACAGGCTCCTTGGCGCAAAGTTTGCCGAGGATGGTGAGCGCGTTGTGTTCACAAAGGATGAAAACGACCGGCTGGATTGCAATGCGGTAATTCTTGACGAGTGCTCGATGGTCGATATAACGCTTATCGACGCGCTTCTTCGCGCCATGCCGGATGATGCCAGACTTGTCATGGTCGGCGATGCGGATCAGCTGCCGTCAGTCGGTCCTGGAAACGTTTTTTCGGCAGTGATAAGAAGCGGCGTTGTACCGACAGTAAAGCTGACAGAGATATTCCGGCAGAATGGCGGAAGCCGCATAGTCAGAAATGCGCATCTTATCAACAAGGGCGAGCACCCGGATCTTTCCGAAAATACGGGCGACTTTTTCCGACTGAAAAGGATACAGGCGGCAAGCGCGGTAGAGACGATAGCGGAGCTCTGCTCCGTCAGGCTGCCGAACAGGATGAATATTCCGCCGAGCGATATTCAGGTACTCTCTCCGACCAGAAAAGGAGAACTCGGAATCAGAAATCTCAACCGTAGGCTTCAGCTTGTCCTCAACCCGCCGTCCCCGGATAAAAAAGAAAAACTCTTTGGCGATGTTGTGTTCCGTGAGGGCGACAGAGTCATGCAGATAAAAAACAACTATGATATTCTGTGGCGCGCCGAGGATAATTCAGCAGCCGGAAGCGGCATATATAACGGAGACATCGGGCAGATAATCTCCATAGACACGGAATCTGAAACGGTCACGGTCAATTTTGACGGCCGGATCACCGGATATGGCTTTGATTCGCTTCTTGAACTGGAGCACGCATGGGCGATGACCGTGCATAAATCCCAGGGCAGCGAATACAGGGCTGTTATTCTCGCGCTGAGTCCGTCCTCGCAGATGCTTCTGACGCGCGACGTGCTGTATACGGCAGTTACAAGGGCGAAAGAAATTCTTATTCTCGTCGGGGACGATCAGACGGCATACTATATGATAGATAATTTCCGCCAGTCGAAACGCTATACGGCTCTGCGCGTGAGACTGCGCAAGCTCTGCGGTGTATCATGAGGGCGGCGGATATTCTGCTTGATCTGCTGTATCCGAGGCGTTGCCCATTTTGCCGGAAACTTATTGACGGACAGCGGCGGATATGCCGTGACTGCGAAAAGAAGCTTCCTTTCGTCCCGGCAAGAGATCAGATACAGCATTTCAGACATATTGACGCGTGCTATTCGCCTTTATACTATGAGGGTATGGTACGCGAATCATTGCTGCATTATAAATTCAGCGGTGCGGCCGCATATGCGGAAGTATACGGAGAGCTTATGGCAAAATGTGTTGACGAAAACTCCGTTTTCTGCGATATTATTACATGGGTGCCGCTGAGCAGGAAAAGACTTCGCCGCCGCGGCTACGATCAGGCAGAGCTTCTCGCGGTTCAGACCGCGGCGCACATGGGTCTGCGGTGCAGAAGGCTTCTTACGAAGACGCGCAACAATCCTGCGCAGTCTGGAACCGGTAGTGCGGAGAAGCGCCGCAAAAATGTCATGGGTGTATATGAAACGGCGGAGCAGGAACTTGTTGACGGAAAGACCGTCCTTCTTGTCGATGATATTGTGACGACAGGCTCCACGCTTTCCGAATGTGCATCAGTGCTCAAAGCGGCAGGTGCAAAGAAAATATTAGCATTGACGCTGGCCCGGCATAGGGATTAAAATAAATAACACGAAAACACGAACTTTTTTAGGAGAGACCGCATGAACATATTCGAAAGAGATATAGCCATAGATATGGGTACTTCCTCCACGCTTATTTTTGAGCAGGGAAAAGGCGTTGTCACCCGTGAGCCGACTGTAGTCGCTGTTGACAAGTTTTCAGGAAAGATACTGAAAGTTGGTCAGGACGCGCAGAAAATGCTGGGGCGCACACCGGCAAACATCGTAGCAATACATCCCGTCAACGCTGGCGTCATATCCGACTATGAAATAACAGCGCAGATGCTGCGCGAGCTCATCAGCCGGATAACATCTTTCAGCCTCTTCAAACCGTGCATACTTGCCTGCGTACCGAGCAGTATAAACGGTGTGGAGGAGCGTGCGGTCATAGACGCGGCGATAGAGGCGGGCGCGCGCAAGGTGTACCTTCTTGAAACGGCTGTTGCTACGGCTCTCGGCGCGGGCGTGGATATTTCAAAGCCCGACGGACACATGGTCATCGATATCGGCGGCGGTACTACGGAAGTCGCAATAATCTCAGCAGGCGGCGTTGTGGAATGTGAGTCAATAAAGGTCGCAGGCACGAGCTTTGATGAGGCGATCGTGAAATTTATACGCGAGAAATATAATGTCCGCATCGGATTGAGCGCTGCTGAGGAACTCAAGCGCAGCATCGGCTGCATTATACAGCGTCCCGATGTAGGCATTGAAGAGGTCAAAGGACAGAACCTCAAAAACGGGCTGCCCAAATCCGTTGAGATAAACTCCACTGAGCTCATCGAAGCCTTTGTTGAACCGATGAACCGCATACTCGACGCAGTGCATGCCGTGCTTGAGCGCACCCCGCCGCAGCTTGTAGGCGACCTTGATAAGAACGGTATAATAATGTCCGGCGGCGGAAGTCTCATCTACGGCATTGACCGCCTTATCGAGCGCAGTACCAATATCCGCACCGTTGTGGTCGATGACGCTATATCCTGTGCAGCCTACGGCGCAGGAAAAATGCTGCTGCATCTTGACGATATGCAGGATGGCATGATGAATTTTTACAGGAAAAGACAGCTCCGCGGCTGACGGCTGCAAACGGCGATTTGATTGAAAGGAGTCCGGCATATGAATATTAAAGAGTTATTCAGAAAGAAGGAAGAACAGCCGGTCTGCTCCGTCGTCATCGTCGCTGCCGGCAGCGCGCAGCGCATGGGGACGGACAAGGTGATGATGGAGCTCGGGTGCATGCCGGTTCTGGCCAGAACGCTGCTCGTATTTCAGGGCTGCGCCATGGTCGACGAGATAATCGTCGTCACACGCATGGACAATGTCGAGGCGGCCGCAGCGCTGTGCAAAAAGTACGGTATTTCCAAGGCGAGCAAGGTCATCCGCGGAGGAAAGACCCGCATGGAATCCGCTCTTGCCGGTGTGTCGGAGGTTAAAAGCGGCGCAAAGCTTATAGCCATCCACGACGGTGCGAGACCGTTCGTAACGGATGAGCTTATATGCAGGACTGTTTTGGCGGCAAGCAAGTACATGTCTGCTGTGCCTGTTATCTACTGCACAGATACGCTCAAGGCTGTAGATGCCGCCGGCGTAATAACCGGGCCGTTAGACAGGGAGCGCACGGCGCGCGTTCAGACACCGCAGATATTTGACGCCGACCTCATAAAGGGGGCGCTCTCCAAGGCTGTGGCCGACGCGCTGCCGCTTACGGACGATTGCTCTGCGGTCGAAATCATGGGCGTAAGAACGCATACCGTCCCCGGCAACGAGGACAACATCAAGCTCACAACTCCGCGCGATATTCGTATTGCCGGCATGATTCTGCAGGACAGGGGAGATTATTATGAGGATAGGTCACGGATATGACGTTCACCGCCTTGCTGAGGGACGAAAACTGATTCTCGGCGGGGTGGAGATCCCATATGAAAAAGGACTTCTTGGACATTCGGATGCGGATGTTCTCACGCATGCGCTGATGGACGCGCTTCTTGGCGCGGCCGCACTTGGCGACATCGGGCATCTTTTCCCCGATAATGATGATGCATATCTCGGTGCAGACAGCGTGGAGCTGCTCAAACGTGTATGCGCGCTCATTGCCTCACAGGGGTATTCCGTCTGCAATGTTGACTGCACCGTGCTGGCGCAGCGCCCGAAGCTGGCTCCGTTCATAATGCAGATGCGCGAGCGGCTTTCCGAAGCAATGGATATAGACCTGTCATGCGTGAGCATCAAGGCAACCACCGAGGAAGGGCTGGGCTTTACCGGAGAAGGGCTTGGTATTGCAGCCCATGCAGTAGTACTGCTTGAATAACAACATATGATGAGCCGGCATAAGATGTACTGTATCTGTGCCGATGGAAAGTGCAATGATATATGCTTCCACTGGGCGGCGCAATGCCCGGTGGAAGTTTTTTTATAACAGCTAAAATGTGATAATGGTGGTTGCTTATGACCCAATATCTGATCATGTGCAGGTCACTGACCTATGCGCAGCGCTCACAAAAGCTGCTGGAACACGCCGGCATCAGCGGAGCTGTAGTAAAAGCGCCGCAGGGGCTGAACACAAGCGGATGCGGATATGCAGTGAGCATATACCGGCGCGTGGACGAGGCAATATCACTGCTTAGAGGCAGCAATATGATAAGCGGTAAGATATTCAGACGCACAGAGACCGGCGAATATGTTGAGGTGAGACGATGATATATCTGGACAGCGCCGCTACAAGCCTGATAAAGCCCGCGGGCGTGGAGCGCGCTGTCCTCAACGCGATGCGTACAATGGCCAGTCCCGGCAGGGGAGGTCATATGCCTGCGCTGAGGGCAGCCGAAACCGTGTATTCATGCCGCGAGGCCGCCGCGGAATTATTTAATGTGGAGGATAGCTCCAACGTTGTTTTTACGATGAATGCGACGCACGCGCTCAACATTGCGATAAGATCGCTGGCACACCGCGGCAGCCGTGTCGTAGTTTCCGGGTTTGAACATAACTCTGTCACAAGGCCGCTGACGATGATCGGGGCGGATATACGTGTGGCCGGAACAGAGCTTTTTGATAGCGAAGGAGTGCTGAACGATTTCGAGTCGAAGATAAAGGATGCCGACCTTGTTGTGTGCACACATGTATCAAACGTGTTCGGCTTTATACTGCCTGTGTATAAGATAGGCGAGCTGTGCCGGAAATACTCGGTGCCGTTCATTGTGGATGCGTCTCAATCTGCCGGGATACTTGACGTTGATTTTCGCCGTCTCGGCGCGGCGTTTGCAGCAATGCCCGGACATAAGGCGCTCTTCGGGCCGCAGGGTACCGGAATACTGCTGTGCGGCGCGGAAACAAAACCGCTCATGGCGGGAGGCACCGGCTCAGACAGCCTAGATCAGCTGATGCCGGAGTATCTGCCGGATAGGCTTGAGGCCGGAACACATAACGTGTGCGGTATTGCCGGACTGAATGCGGGGCTCTCCTTTGTCCGCCAGAAGGGAAGAGAGAACATCCGCATGTACGAACAGCAGCTCGTGCAGCTGATGATAAAAGAACTCGAGAGCTGCGCGGAACTTGAACTGTTTACGGGCGGGGATGCGCAGTGCGGCGTTCTCTCGGTTCGCTGCGGCAGCCTCAACTGCGAAGAATTTGCCTCAAAGCTCGCTGCACACGGAATATGCGTGCGCAGCGGACTGCACTGTGCGCCATTTGCGCACCGCAGCGCCGGTACGCTTGGAACGGGGACCGTCCGCTTCAGCTTTTCACCGTTCGTCAGCGCCGCGCAGGTAAGAACAGCAGCGCATATTATAAAACAAATTATAAATAACGATTAATCTTATTGCCTTTTTCCGCTCCATGGATTATAATATAGCGATAAAGAAAATGGATAATTGTGCACAGACTGACGTGACAGAGGAAAAGGCTAATGGAAGTAATCGTCAACGAATTGGAGAAGGCAACTAAATATCTGACGACGATAAAAGTTGGAGACTTTATCGATATCATCATAGTTGCCTATCTTTTATATAAATCAATATGGTTTGTCAGAAAGACGAACTCGTATAATCTTGCCAAAGGAATAGTGCTTATTATTGTCGCGTTGTGGTTATCCGAGATATTTGAGCTTACCATGATAAATTACATACTGCGCAAGGCTGTTGAATTGGGACTGATCGCCCTGCTTATACTGTTCCAGCCCGAACTCAGAAATCTGCTCGCCCGCATGGGGAGAACATTTTCCAACGGCAAAGCGGGCAGCAGCACTGTCGTGGAGGAGGCAATATCACAGACTGTAAAGGCATGCGGCGATATGTCTGAGTCTCGTACCGGTGCTTTGATCCTCTTTGAGCGCAGCGTAAATGTGACCACCTTGCTCAAGAGCAGAGGCACGGTCATCAATTCGGATGTAACGGCAGAGCTGCTCAAGAACATTTTTTATAACAAGGCGCCATTGCATGACGGCGCGCTCATAATAAGAAATTTCAGGATCGCTGAGGCCGGCTGCGTACTGCCTTTGACCGAGCGCGCAAACCTGAGCGCCGATCTTGGGACGCGGCACCGCGCAGGCATCGGACTGAGCGAAAATTCCGATGCGGTCGTAGTGATCGTCTCTGAAGAGACGGGCGCTATATCTGTTGCCATGGACGGCAAGCTCAAGCGCCACCTTACACCGGAGGCGCTGAATGAACTGCTGCATAAAGAACTGATTCAGCCGGACGACGGCGGCGAGAAGCACAATTACCTCAAAAACATTAAGAATTTCTTCATGTCAGACCTAAAAGAAGAGGACAAGCAAGATGAAAAAGCTATATAACAGCAGGGCATTCTGGATGATCGTATCCCTGCTTGCCTCGCTTACTATATGGGTATATGTCACCAGTATGCAATCCGATCAATACAAACTGGAGTTTCACGACGTTCCGGTAGAGCTTGTTGGTGAGGATACGCTGCGCGATACAAAGAACATGGTCATAACGGATCTTGACACGTCTACCGTTTCGGTAACAGTAGTCGGTCCGAGACGTATCGTCGCCGGGCTTTCAGGTACCGATCTCAAGGCTTGCGTCGATGTGAGCAGGCTCTCGCGTTCGGCCTATACCACGCAGCAGTATTATATCTCATATCCGGAAGGAATGGACACCACCAACATTGATGATTCCGGCCGTTCACCTAGCACAGTCAGCTTCATGGTTTCACCGCTCAACGCAAAAACGATACAGGTTCGCGGCAGCTTTGACGGCTCGCTTGCAGAGGGCTATACCGCAGAGGCTCCTGTTTTTGAGCCTGCGACGATAACGGTTTCCGGCGCGGATGTCAATCTGAAGGACATATCCTATGCGTGGGTGAGCTTCGGCAAGGAGAATGTGGACAGCACTTACAAGGTGGAGACAGGCTTCACGCTTATGAACGATAATGGAGAAGAGTGTTCCACCGTCGGCCTGACCTGCTCCGATGATGTGGTCACGGCGACATTACCGCTGCTACTCGTAAAGGAGATCCCGCTTTCTGTCGATCTGATAGAAGGCGCCGGCGCAACGAAGGCCAACACGAAAATAAAGATCGAGCCAGAGAGTATTACGCTTGCCGGAGACTCCGCGATACTTACCGGCATGAACAAAATTGTTCTTGACACCATTGATCTTACCGATTTTGCTTCGACTACAAGCGAGACCTATACTATACCGATAGACAACAACATGAAAAATCTCACGGGTGCCACCGAGGCAAAGGTCACGGTGGAGATCGTCGGTCTGGAGACAAGAACATACAAAGTCAAGAACATTTCCTGCACGAACGTAACGGAAGGCTATGCAGCGGATATAATATCTGAAAGCATTGACGTTGTCCTGCGCGGTACTCCGCAGCAGCTTGACCAGCTCAAGGCCGAGAGCATCCGCGCAGTTGCAGATTTGACAGACTACAAGGAGTCCACCGGGCAATTTATGCCGAATGTGAAGATAATCGTTGATGGATTCACCGACGTCGGCGCTATTGGACAAAATACAATATCGATCGAAATCAGAAAGGCCTGAATATGACAAACGAAGGAATAGTGACAAAGCTTCTGCCTAACGGGATGGCCGAGGTAGCGGTTACAAGAGCCAGTGCCTGCGGCAGCAGCTGTTCCAGCTGCGAGGGCTGCATGTTCCAGAATGAGGTGAAAGCAGCGGCGAAGAATCTGGCCGGTGCTGTGCCAGGACAGAAAGTGGTCATTGAGAGCAAAACATCCGTTATTTTCAACGCGGCGCTTCTGGTATATGTGATGCCGCTGGTGTTCTTTGTGGCCGGATATGCGATCGCGTCGGCACTCGGTGCGGGTGAAGGACTTTGCATTGCCGTCAGCTTTGCCGCATTGCTGTTGAGCGCAGTACTGCTTGTGCTGACGCAGAAAAAGAAAAAACACAAGCCTATAGACTACAATATAATCAAGATATGTGAGGGCGAAGATAATGGTTAAAAGCATGACCGGTTACGGCAGCGCCAAGGGACAGGCCGAAGGACTTGAAATAAGCGTAGAGTTAAAAAGCGTAAATAACCGCTTTCTGGACACGGCTGTCAGGCTGCCCCGCAGCTTTCTCTTTGCCGAAGACGCAGTTAAGTCCGCCGTACAATCGCATATAAGCCGCGGTAAGGTGGATGTGTTTGTGACCGTGGATTCGGCGTCCGCCGGCAATATGACAGTGAAGGTCAATGAGCCTCTTCTCCGTGGATATATTGATGCGCTCCGTCATATATCCGAGGAATATTCACTTGAAAACGACCTGACGGCTCTCAGTGTCAGCCGGTTCCCAGATGTGCTTTCGGTTGAAAAAAGCGATATGGACGCTGAGGCAATCGCAGCTGCTATAGTCAGTGTTACCGAACAGGCGCTCTGCGATTTTGACGCCATGCGTCTGCGCGAAGGCGAGAAGCTCCGCGACGATGTTCTCAACCGCCTTGACACCGTGGATACGCTTGTCAGCGCCGTTGAACGCGAGGCTCCTAACACCGTCGCAAAATACCGCAGCCGTCTTGAACAAAAAATGACCGAGGTTCTCGGCACGGCCGGAATAGATGAATCCCGGATACTTGCGGAGGCGGCAATATTTGCGGATCATATCGCTGTGGATGAGGAGACGGTCAGACTCCGCAGTCATATGTCGCAGCTCAGGACCATGATAAACGGCAGCGCTCCGACCGGTAAGCGCATCGATTTTCTTATGCAGGAATTCAACCGCGAGGCGAACACGATCGGGTCAAAATGCCAGAATTCAGATATAGCGCATATTGTGGTCGATCTCAAATCTGAGATAGAAAAGATACGCGAGCAGATCCAGAACATAGAGTAAGGTACACTGCTTATGAAGCTTATTGGCATCGGCTTTGGAAATCTTGTGTCTGCGGAACGTATCATCTCGATAGTCAGCCCCGAGTCTGCACCCATAAAACGCATGGTGCAGGATGTCAGGGAGAAGGGGCTGCTTATTGATGCATCCTTCGGCAGAAGTACACGGTCCGTCATTGTTATGGACAGCGGAAACGTCATACTGTCAGCACTGCAGCCTGAGATCCTGGCTGCCAGAATTGATGATAAAAATGAAGAGGAGGATTTGAGGGAAAATGATTGAAAAGGGGAAGCTTATAGTTATATCAGGCCCGTCCGGTGCGGGAAAGAGCACAGTCGTGTTCAAGGCGATTGAGGGCCGCAGTGACATTTGCTTTTCGACCTCCGTCACGACTCGTAAGCCCAGACCCAATGAGGTAGACGGCAGAGAGTATTTTTTCGTGGAGCCTGACCGCTTCAAGGAGATGGTCGCAAACGACGAGCTTCTTGAGCATGCGGAATATGTGGCAAACAACTATGGCACGCCGCGCGCATACGTAGAACAGAAGCTTGATGCCGGTATAGACGTTCTTCTCGACATTGAGGTTCAAGGCGCACGTCAGGTCAACGAAAAAATGCCTGAGGCTGTCAAAATATTTATTATTCCGCCTTCCATGGCAGAGCTTCGCCGCCGCCTCGAGAATCGCGGAACAGACACGGCACGCGCCATTGAGGCGAGACTTGTGCGTGCGCGTCAGGAGTATGCCGAGGCTGATTTCTACGATTATATCGTTATTAATGACGATGCAGACAGAGCCGCGGCTGAACTTGCCGCCATTATGACCGCTGAGCACTGCAAGGCCGCCGGCCGCGCAGAGCTTCTGAAAAATCCCGACTGAATTTTTAATCGATATTTATAAATATTGCTGCATTGTGCAGAAGAATGGAGAACAATTATTATGATGCTTTATCCCCCTGTAGCAGAGCTTGTTGAAAAAATTGGCAGCCGTTATCAGCTTGTCAATCTCGTGGCCAGACGTGCACGCCAGATTGCGGCTGATGCCGAAGAGAAACAGATATCTCTTGACAAGAAGCCTGTTTCCGCCGCGATTGATGAGGTCTACACCGGCAAGCTCACAATAAAGTGATATTAAGCGGGGTGACCAACCCCGCTTAATTTAGTTTTACCAGTTTTAATGGATGGGAGACTGCCGTGGGAACAAAAGTCGCAAAAATCGCGGTTTCCGCCGCTACATACTGGATAGACCGTCCCTATGACTATCTTGTGCCTGTACAGATGGAAGACAGACTCTGCGCCGGCATGCGTGTGTATGTCCCGTTTGCAAAGGGCAACCGGAAAAGTGAGGGCATTGTTCTTGCTGTCACGGATCATAGCGACTTCGGACAACTTAAACCTGTCCTTGCTTTGATAGATGAAGCTCCCGTGCTTACACCGGCACAGATAAAGCTTGCCCTTTTCATGCGTGAGCGCTTCTTCTGCACGGTATATGATGCAGTTAAATCCATGCTGCCGGCTGGACTTTGGCTGGACGATTCGGGCGGAACACGCGTAAAGGATAAAACCGTTGAGATGGCAAGACTCGCTGTTCCGGCTGAGGATGCCGCCGCAGCCGCCGAAGCCAAGTGCCGGCGCTCGCCGCAGCAGGCCGCCATCCTGGAAATGCTCTGTTCTTTTGAGGCCCTGCCAAGCGCGGACATTCTGCGCCACACAGGGGCGTCGCGGCCATCACTCAAGGCGTTATGCAAAGCAGAGCTTGTCGAGCTTTATAAACGCGAGGTCTACCGCCGCCCGGATATATTTACGGATGAGCCCGTGCCGCTGCCTGTTCTTAATGCGGGTCAGCAGTCGGCGTTTGAGGGCATAAACGATCTTGCCGGCTCAGGTGCGGCCTGCGCGGCATTGCTGCACGGCGTTACGGGGAGCGGCAAGACAAGCGTATATATCCATCTGATCCACAGAAAGCTTGAAGAAGGGCGCTCTGCCATCCTGCTTGTTCCGGAAATAGCTCTCACACCACAGATGCTGCAAACCTTTTCTTCGCATTTTGGCGAGGAGATAGCTGTCCTGCACAGCAGTCTTTCTCCCGGAGAACGCTATGATGAATGGAAGCGTATTAAACAGGGGAAAGCGCATGTTGTTATCGGAACACGCAGCGCGGTCTTTGCGCCTGTCGATAAGCTGGGGCTTATAATAATCGACGAGGAACAGGAAGAAACATATAAATCCGAGAATTCTCCGCGATATGATGCAAGGGAGGTTGCAAAATTCCGCTGTGCAAAGGCAGAGTGTCTGCTCCTCTTGGGCTCGGCAACTCCCGATATTGTCAGCCGTTATAATGCGGAGATAGGGAAGTATCATTATTTTCGGCTCGATACCCGGTATAATGATATGCAGCTGCCGGAAGTGCGCATAGTTGATATGAAGCGTGAGCTGCGCCGCGGCAACGGCGGAAATATCAGTTCGTTTCTGCGCGCAGAGCTTGAAGAGAACATTACGCGCGGCGAGCAGAGCATACTTTTTCTCAACCGTCGCGGCACGAACAAGCTTATAAGCTGCGGTGAATGCGGCTACACTTATAAATGCCCGAGATGCAGCGTGTCGCTGACATATCACAGCACGAACGGACGGCTTATGTGCCACTACTGCGGATACTCACAGCGCATCGACAGTGCCTGTCCGGACTGCGGCGGTCAGCTCAACCGTATTGGGGCAGGGACGCAGCTTGTGGTCGAAGAGCTTGAGGAGCTTTTCCCGGGAACGGAGATCATGCGTATGGATACGGACTCTGTCGCGCCGGTCGGTTCACATGAACAGCTCTTTGAGCGCTTCAGAAAAGAGAACATTCCGATCATGGTCGGCACTCAGATGGTCACAAAGGGACTGAACTTTGAAAATGTTACGCTTGTGGGCGTTATTTCCGCAGATCAAAGTCTTTATGCCGGGGATTACCGCGCGGGTGAGCGGACGTTTTCACTTATTACCCAGGTCGTCGGAAGAAGCGGCCGCGGCTCAAAACCGGGGCGCGCAATCATTCAGACGTTTACACCGGAGAATGAGACGATAATACAGGCGGCAAAGCAGGATTACGATGATTTTTACGCGTCTGAGATCGAGCTTCGGAGACTGCACAATACGCCGCCGTTTACGAAGCTTTTTGCGGTGACGGCGTCTGGACTGGATGAGGCTCGTGTAGTTGGCACATGCCGTTATGTACGCAGCTTTTTCGAGGTTGTGCTGAAAAACCGGAATGATTGCATTGTTCTGGGCCCCACGCCGCTCCCGGTCGTCAGGGTAAATAACAGATACAGGTACCGGGTCAACCTCTGCTGCGCCAGCGAAAAGGAGATAAGAGGACTTATTTCTCAAATCGTAACGGAATGCAGCACAGATAAGCGCTTCAAGGGCGTATCCGTGTATGCGGACAGCGACCCGTCAGAATAAAAAAATATATATAATAGAGGAACAGGAGAAAAAATGGCACTTAGAAATATACTTACGCAGGAACAGCCCGCTCTGTACAAAAAGAGCCGCCCCGTTACAGATTTCAACGACAGACTTGCCCAGCTTCTTGATGATATGCGGGAGACTCTGATGCAGGCAAACGGCGTCGGGCTTGCAGCCCCGCAGGTCGGCGTTCTGCGGCGTGCGGTGATCGTTCTGGAGACGAATGTCCCAGAGGGTGAGGACGAATATATAATCGAGCTCATAAATCCCGAAATAATTGAGACCAGCGGTGAGCAGCGCGGCGCCGAAGGCTGTCTGAGTGTCCCCGGCGAATACGGTCTGGTTCAGCGTCCGTCGCATGTCAAAGTCCGCGCACAGGACAGAAACGGCAGCTGGTTTGAGGTCGAGGGAGACGGCCTTACCGCACGCTGCTTCTGCCATGAGATTGACCACCTTGAGGGAATATTATTTACCTCGAAGTGCGAGCGCATGCTGACAGAGGAAGAACTTGAAAACGGAGTGATAGATTGATGCGCATTGTGTTTATGGGGACGCCGGACTTTGCGGCGGCCTCGCTCAAAAAGCTTCTGGACGAAAAATTCGATGTTGCCGGAGTTTTTACGCAGCCTGACAAACCCAAGGGCAGAGGGATGGAAATGGCCTTTTCTCCGGTCAAGGAGCTGGCGCTTGCAAATTCGCTGCCGGTGTATCAGCCCGCAAAAATGCGTGACGGCACCGCGCTTGAAGTAATAAAAAGCCTTAAACCTGATATTCTGGTTGTAGTGGCATATGGGCGCATCCTGCCGGACGATATACTTGCAGTTCCTAAATATGGAGCTATAAATGTACATGGTTCACTTCTGCCGAAATACCGCGGCGCGGCCCCGATACAGTGGGCGGTGCTCAACGGCGATAAGATAACGGGCGTGAGCACGATGTATCTTGCGAGCGAAATGGATACCGGCGATATAATTTATACTGCCGAGACTGAAATAGGCGAGTTTGAGACCTCAGGTGAACTCTTCGACCGCCTGAAAGATATGGGGGCGGAGCTTCTCGTAAAGACGCTGCGCGGCATTGAGGACGGAACTGCACCCAGAATCCCGCAGGATCACAGCAAGGCAAGCTATGTCACCATGCTCGACAAGAGCCTGTCGCCTATCGACTGGAACAAGGATGCGCGCGGAGTGATAAAGTGGATATACGGCATGCAGCCGTGGCCAGCTGCGACGGCTGAGTTTGACGGAACAGTCTATAAAATTTTCTCCGCAGCCTATACGGACAAGCATACGGACAAAACACCCGGCTCTGTGGTCAGTACCGGCAACAGTGGAATTGAAGTCGCATGCGGCGACGGAAGCACCGTTATGATAAAGGAGCTTCAGGCTCCCGGAAAGAAGCGCATGAGCGCCGCCGATTTCCTGCGCGGCCACAGCATAAAAGTTTCCGGCTGATGGAGATGAATGCGAGAGAAGCGGCTATGGCCGCACTGGAAAAATGCCGCAGGGACGGCGCATGGTCTGGGGCCGCGATCGACAGCATCATAAAAAAGGCTTCACTTGACCGGCGGGAGGCTGCGCTTGCTTCACGTCTGTGTCTTGGAGTGCTGCAGAACACCAGCCTGTGTGATTTTTATATTGACTGTTACCACAGCGGAAAAAAACTTGAGCCGAAGCTGAGAGATATACTGCGGCTTGGCGTTTATCAGCTGGTTTTTCTTGATAAAATACCCGCACGGGCGGCTGTAAACGAAAGCGTGGCGCTTTGCCGCAGCTCAGGGCTCGATAGAGCGTCCGGCCTTGTCAACGCTGTGCTTCGCCGGGTGAGTGCGAACAAAAATGCGCTTCCGGAGATACCTGAGCCCGGAACTGCGGAACATTTGTCTATAAAATACAGTCATCCTAAATGGATGGTGGAACGCTTGGTCGGCGAGAACGGATATGACTTCACTGAAGCTTTTCTGCGCTGCAATAATATCCCGCAGAAGCTCAATATCCAGATCAATACGCTCAGAGTCTCGGCAGAGGACTATATGCGCGCACTGTCCCGAGCCGGTATTGAGTACGTTGACCGGGGTTATCCACCGGCGTGTCTGGAGCTCTCAGGCGGAAGCGTCACCGCTTTGCCGGGCTTTGAAGAGGGGCTGTTCTACGTTCAGGACAGAGCCGCACGCACGGACGTTGAGATCGCGGCACTCCGTCCGGGAATGCATGTGCTTGACGCATGCGCTGCTCCCGGCGGGAAATCGTTTGCTGCGGCAATAAAGATGGAGAACCGCGGCAGCATACTCGCGTGCGACATACATGAAAAGAAGCTTGCGCTGATCCGGCAGGGAGCAGACAGGCTTGGAATAAACATAATCGAGACGCAGGCGAGGGACGCCCGCAATTCTGCGCCGGAGTTTATGAGCCGATTTGATGCCGTTATTGCGGATGTGCCGTGCTCCGGCCTCGGAGTTATCGGCAAAAAGCCGGAGATCAGGCTGAAGAAGGAGAACGAAATATCGTCGCTCCCGGCTATACAGCTTGATATACTCTGTAATCTTGCAGATTTCGTCAAGCCGGGAGGCGTTCTGCTGTATTCAACATGCACCGTGCTTGAAAAGGAAAATGAGGGTGTTGTCAAAAGCTTTCTCGGACGATATAATAATTTCGAGTTGGAGCCGTTCAGCATTAACGGCACTGCGGCACCCACCGGGATGTATACCTTCTGGCCAAATGTTGACGGTACGGACGGATTCTTTGCCGCAAGGCTTATAAGGAAAAAATGATGAAGAAAGATATTGTTTCCATGCTGCCGCAGGAGATCGAAGCCGAGCTTGCGGCAATGGGCGAACCGAAATACCGGGCAAAACAGATATTTGAATGGTTGGGCAAAGGCGTCAGAGATTTTGACGGGATGAGCAACCTTCCGAAAGCGCTTCGTGAAAAGCTGGATAATGCATACATACTGTATCGCCCGAAGGTCCTCTCCAAACAGGTCTCAAAAATAGATGGAACAATAAAATATCTATGGGAGCTGCGCGACGGGAACGCTGTGGAGACAGTCGTTATGAGCTACAGGCACGGAAATACAGTCTGTGTCTCTTCTCAGGTCGGCTGCCGTCAGGGATGCGCGTTCTGCGCATCTACCATCGGCGGACTTGTCCGTTGCCTTGAGCCTTCGGAAATCCTTGATGAGGTGCTGTTCTCTCAGATAGACTCGGGAAAACAGATCTCCAATATAGTGCTTATGGGCATAGGTGAGCCGTTAGACAACTTTGATAATGTCATGCGTTTTCTTGAGCTTGTCAATCATCCGCAGGGGATGAATATCGGCATGCGTCATATCTCGCTTTCGACCTGCGGTATAACGGAACGATTTGACGATCTTGCGGCGAGAGACCTGCAGATCACACTCTCGGTTTCGCTCCACGCGCCTGACGATGAGACGCGCTCAAAGATAATGCCTGCGAATCGCGGGCGGGGCGTTGAACAGCTTATGGACTGCTGCCGCCGCTATTATGATAAGACAGGGCGCAGAATATCGTTCGAGTATGCCATGATAGACGGTGTGAATGACACGGAATATCATGCGCGCCTCCTCGCAAAGCGCGCAAGGGGCGTGTCTGCGCATGTGAATCTTATACCGCTCAACCATGTTGAAGAACGGCAGTTCAGGCCGTCGACTTCCGGTCATATGAAAGCCTTTATAAAAATACTCGAGGACGAGGGCGTGAATGTGACTGTCCGCCGCAAACTTGGCGGGGATGTTGACGCATCCTGCGGCCAGCTCAGAAGAAAGATGCAGAAAAACTGATGTTCCGCGTGCCATGATACGGCAGAATTGAGGAAAGATGAAAAGCTTCGGACTTACCGACAAGGGTTCAGTCAGAAAAGACAACCAGGACAGCTACATAATCGAAAAATGCGAATCTAAGGACTGCCTCATTGTCGCACTATGCGACGGTATGGGCGGCGCCAAAGCAGGCGGCCTTGCAAGCCAGCTGTCAAACAAGGCATTTGTGTCTTATATCTATGCCAAGCTCACCTCAAGAGTTAACCGCGCGCTTGATTTTCGACGCATACTGCTTGATGCCTGCGCCGAGGCAAACGGGGTATCATATGAGTACTCCAAGTTTGACGAGGCATATAACGGAATGGGCACAACAATTGTCGGCGGTGTGATAAAGAGCGGCGGTAACGGTTATATTATCAATGTTGGCGACAGCCGGGCATACTATATTTCACGCCGTAATGACGCGATCTATCAGGTGACGAAAGATCATTCGCTTGTAGAAGAACTCGTCGAATTTGGAGCCATAACAAAGGAGCAGGCGAGAGTGCATCCGCAGCGCAATGTGATAACCCGTGCGCTTGGATCCGAAGAACATGTTGATGCGGATTATTACGAAGTCAGCCTGCAAAACGGCGATTTTCTGCTTTTGTGTTCGGACGGACTGTCCAATATGGTTACGGACCTTGAAATGCTTGATTACGCCAAGGAATATCCGGATCCCGAGCTTTTGTGCCGTGCGCTGATGAGTAAGGCTCTCAAGCGCGGGGCGAGGGATAATGTGACGGTCCTTGCCGTGATGAAGTAGGAGACAGCTTATGGAAAAAGAAAAAAACTACATCGGCATGCTTCTGGATGACAGATATGAAATACTCGAAAAAATAGGCGAAGGCGGTATGGCCGTCGTCTATAAGGCATTCTGTCACCGGCTCAGCCGCTTTGTGGCTGTAAAGATCATGCGTGAGGATATGGCTGCGGACGAGGAATTCAGACGCCGTTTCTGCGCTGAGTCCCATGCGATCGCAATGCTCTCACATCCGAATATTGTAGCCGTGTATGATGTCAGCCACAGCGACGATGTCGAATACATAGTCATGGAACTGGTAGACGGCATCACGCTCAGGCAGTATATGGAAAAGCGTGGGGCGCTAAACTGGAAAGAGGCGCTGCACTTCACAAAACAGATCGCAAAAGCGCTTGCTCACGCGCACAGCCGCGGTATTATCCACCGTGATATCAAACCGCAGAATATCATGCTGCTTAAAGATGGCACAATAAAGGTCGCTGACTTTGGTATTGCTGCGCTTGAGAACGAGGTGCAGGAGAGCGGTCAGGCTGTCGGCTCGATACATTATATCGCGCCCGAGCAGGCGCGCGGCGAGAATCCGGATGCGCGCAGCGATATATACTCTCTCGGCGTCGTCATGTATGAGATGCTCACCGGCTGCAAACCGTATACGGGAGATACTATCGGGGAGATCGCCGTAAAGCACATGAGTTCGCTGCCGGTGGCTCCGACGGATATTGTGCCGGACATCCCGCCGGAGCTTGAGCGTATAACGCTCAAGGCTATGAGCTGCACTATCAGCAAGCGCTATCAATCCGCAAACGAACTGCTTGACGATCTCGACAGCTTCACGCAGGAGCAGATCAAAGCCGAGCAGGAGCCGCCGGAATATGATAATCCGGCGGTCGCACCAGTGCGCTCGGTCAGCGAAATGCCTCGCGAGAAGTTCAGCCTGCGGCGCAAACGCTCCGGTACGGTCGCATTTATGTCGGGTACGTTTGCGTCTCTTGTGCTGATACTTGGACTTTTTGCATTCCTGTGGAATTTCTGGCTCAAGGATGTGTTTTCTCCGGCAGAGAGGATACCGCTGCCCAATTTTGTCGGCAGCGATTATGAATCCATTGTGAATAATGCCGACCTTGCCGCAACGTACAAATTCAAGGTCACTTATATAATAGATACCGATGCCGAGAGCGGCAAAGTACTCAGTCAAAACCCTGAACCGGGCCGCAGCATGATGGTCACCCCGGACGGAATCGAAGTTGAGCTTTCCGTGAGCACCGGCGTTGTACTGACGGCGGTGCCGGATGTAAACAATATGGATTACCGTGAAGCCCTGCTGGAGCTGCAAAGAGCCGGTTTCGCAGTTGAAGTCGAGAATCAGACTTCATCGAGCGTCACAAAGGATTTTGTCATAAACACCAGTCCGGCTGCAAATGAACAGATCAGCGCCGGGTCAACCGTATATGTTGTCGTAAGCAGCGGCCCTGAGGTCTCTTATGTCAGCATGCCTAACTTTATCGGCCTGACCGAGGATGCGGCGATCTCCAAAATTGAAAACGCCGGCCTGAGCTACGGCGGTTCTGAGCGCGTCTCAAGTGACTATGACGCAGGAACGGTTATCGGGCAGAATGTCACGGCGTTTACAGAGGTAGAGGAACACAGCAAGGTATATCTCAAGGTTTCTTCAGGTCCGTGGGGTTGACAGATGACAGACGGAATAATAATCAAGGCGCTCAGCGGTTTCTATTATGTTGAGACCGCTGAGGGCATTCTCGAATGTAAGGCCCGCGGCCGCTTCCGGATCGACGGCACGTCCCCGCTCGTCGGGGACCGTGTTTCGTGCAGCCTTGATTCCAATGGAAAGGGACGCATAGATAAGGTCGAAAAGCGTAAAAACTTTTTTATCCGGCCTGCGGTTGCAAATGTAGACGCACTTGTTTTTGTTGCGGCAAACACAAATCCTGTGACAGATCCGTTTCTTATAGACCGCGTATCCGTCATTGCGGAGAGTGCCGGCTGCGGGCTCATAATCTGCATAAACAAAACAGACATTGACGGCGCGGATGAGCTGTACAGCATCTTTACTGCCGTTGGCTATACGGTCGTGCGCACGAGTGCAGAGACCGGCGACGGTATCGACGCGCTGAGAGCGACTATTGACGGCAAAATATGTGCTTTTACCGGCAATTCAGGCGTTGGAAAATCCAGCATTATGAACATGCTCCTGCCGGGAGTAAATATCAAGACTGCGGAAGTGAGTGAAAAGCTCGGCCGCGGAAAGCATACCACGCGCCATGTAGAGTTGTTTGACCTCGGGCGCGGCACTTATGCTGCCGATACTCCCGGGTTTGCCTCATTTGATATTGAGATGATGGAGGTCATACCCAAGGAACAGCTGCAATATGATTTTATTGAGTTTGCTCCTTACATAGGCGGATGCCGCTTCAATGACTGTGCACATCTCAGAGAGCCTGGATGCGCCGTTACCCAGGCGCTGGCGGACGGGAAAATCATGCCCAGCCGTTATCGTTCCTATGAACGGCTTTATGAGCTCAGTGCTCAGCACAAATCCTGGGAGATAAAAGAAAACTGAACAGAACAACGGAATTATTTGACCGCCTTTCGCGTATGATGAAGAGAACACATATGCGGGAGGCGGTCTTTATGCGCAGAAGGGGAAACGGCTGCGGCTTTGCCGCGATCATGGCAGGGTGCATTATAATTCTGGCGTTGGTGCTGCCGTGTCAGGTGTGGTGGTTTCTGCTTGCAGCTGCGCTGATATGCTTCGGGATTTGGTATATTCGCAGGTGCTGATCGGGAAAGGAGTAGTCGTATATGAAAATATATGTTATCAAGCTGCCGCGTTTTCTTGCAAATATCATTTCAAAGCTGACAGGCAGGTAATAATTGCAGAGCGCGGCGCATATGTTGTACAAACTGTGCAATAAGGAGCGTCGGCAATGGAAATCAGCTTTGAAAATAGAGTAATGAGTATGTACCGCGAGATAGCACGCCAGACCAGAAGAATACAGGAAACTGCCGAGAGCGTAGTCCCGGATACAAACGATGACATCGGCAGAATTGCGTCTGTGCAGACAGCTGTGCTGCTAAAGAGCAAGGATGTAACAAGCAGGGGAGTAATGGTGACCGGTGAGTTGACGGCAGCGCTGATATATATAACCGAAAGCGAAAGAGGAGTTTCGTATGTACGGCTGTCAAAAGCATTTACTATGGAGTTTGATACCGGGGAGATCGACGCTGATGCGCTGGCGCAGGTCAATCTCAGTATACAAAATTCCGAGGCAAGGATTTTAAACCCGCGCAAAGTCTCGGTCACGTTTGAGCTGCTAGGCGAGATGAGCTGCTTCCGGCAGGATAATGTCATAACGGAGACCGTGCTTCCCGCAGCCTCTCCGGAGGGACTGCATGCAAAATGTGAAAAAACAGAATTTGTTGCCGCAAACACTGTGACCGAAAAAACCTTTGCCGTGAATGAACAGTTCATTTTTCCGAGCGGTAAACCAAAGCCATCGCAGCTTGTAAGTCAGTGCGTGGAGTTTTCACTTGGAGAACCGCAGCTGATAGGGGCAAAGGTAATAGTCAAGGGGACAGTCAGCCTCACTGTCTGCTATCTCTCAAACGAGGTGAATTATCCTGT
Organism: uncultured Eubacteriales bacterium; assembly: GCA_900546515.1. Classification (GTDB taxonomy): domain Bacteria; phylum Bacillota; class Clostridia; order Oscillospirales; family Oscillospiraceae; genus Limivicinus. Next base: position 97,051 of record URDG01000001.1, read on the forward strand.
AAAAACAGAGTTCTCCACTCCGTTCTCTCAGATAATAGACACCGGCAGCGAGCAGATGGATCATTGCAGCGCCGTGATACAGCTCACGTCATGCTACTGCGACTTGACGGATACAATAAATGGAGAGAAGGCCCTTGATACAGAGCTGCACGCGGTGCTGCAGCTTGTCTGCTACAGCCGACAGAGTATTGAGTACATTTCGGATGCATACAGCAATCTCATGCCCGCGCAGTGTACGGTGCAGACACGGAAATTCAGCTCTGTATCATCCGTACAGCAGGTAAAAATGAGCGCAGACGAACGCATAAATGTCGTGGAGGACTGCACCGATGTTTTGAGCGTGTTCAGCTCAGTGTCTCAGGTCACGCTGCTTCCCGATAAGATCTCTGCCGTGATAACGCTGGATATAGTCTACAGGACTGCGGACGGTTCGCTGTCAGCCGTCAGGCGGTTTATAAGCGTTGAAAATCCGGGCGGTACCTCGCAGGGACGGCTTATCAGCGCCCGTATCGCGGACACATATCTGCGCCCGGACGGAGCATATATAGACGGACACATTTCCGTAGAGGTAAATTATCAGTACACCACAAGTATGGAAATAAACCGCGTGGAGAGCGTTGTGCTGGACGATGAAAACGCATATGATCCGGCACAGTTCCCGGCCGTAACGCTGGTGCGCGCGGAGGGAGAAAGTCTGTGGGAGCTTGCCAAAGCATATCATTCGAGCATAGAGCGCATAAAAGCAATGAATGAGCTTGAAGACAGCACAGAGGGGAAAATGATCCTTATTCCGAAAGCAATCTAAATTTCCTCTTGTAATGGGCGCTCATATGTGCTAAAATATTTGCCGTTAATATTGCTGATATTATTTTACATAAGATAAGAGGAGTTGTTTATATGTCAGGTCATTCCAAGTGGCACAATATACAGAAAACCAAGGGTGCAGCTGATGCAAAGCGCGCTCAGGCGTTCACCAAGATCGCAAGAGAAATGGTAGTTGCGGTCAAGGAGGGCGGCGGCGGTGATCCGCGCAGCAACTCCAAGCTGGCAGCCGTTATTGCCAAGGCAAAGGCGGCCAATATGCCTAACGACAATATCAAGCGCACTATCGACAAAGCGCTTGGTTCCGGCAATACCGAAAATTATGAAAAGATAAACTATGAAGGCTACGGCCCGCAGGGTGTTGCAGTCATTGTCGAGACTATGACCGACAACCGCAACCGTACCGCAGGTGAGATGCGTCACTACTTTGATAAGTACGGCGGAAACATGGGCGCGGCAAACTGCGTGTCATGGTCATTTGACAGAAAAGGCGTGATCGTGATCGATAACGAGGACGAAGAGCTTGACGAGGATACCGTCATGATGGACGCTCTTGATGCCGGCGCAGCCGATTTTGAGGCCGATGGAGAGGTCATGAACGTCTATACCGCTGAGGATGATGTCGCAGTAGTTGCCGATGCGCTTACTGCAAAGGGCTACAAGCTCCTTTCAGCGCAGGTTGAGATGATCCCGCAGAACGGTTATATCAAGCTCACCAATGAGGACGATATCAAGAACATGCAGAAAATGCTCGACATGTTTGAGGATAACGACGATGTCCAGAACGTCTGGCATAACTGGGAAGACGCAGAGTAAAATTGATATTAAATTGCAAAACCGGCCGCTGGGTTCAGCTGTCGGTTTTGTTGTATGCGTACTGGGAGTTGACAGGAGGAATAAACATGAAAAAATTTAGGACCGTAGTATCGCTTATCATTATGATCATAGCCGGAATTGCTGGGCTGTTTATTGGAGCTGCTATGAATGAGGGGCTGAATGGCGCGATACTGTTTTCAATGATTGCGGGAATTTCCTGCATAATTTATATGATCGATAACAAAGAAGATTAAGGCTATCAGGAAGTACAGAGATGCAATATGGACTGAATACAAGCTGTTTGAACTAAATATGTAAAGCAGGCAGCAGCGGATTGCTTGTTTGGCGGAAAATTAGTGAAATTTCGCACGGAAAATGAACAAAGTACAGATGAAAATAGGCAGCCGGTTGGCTGCCTATTTTTCGTTATCCGGCACGAATTCTGCAATATCAGATAGCTCACATTTCAGTATGGAGCAGAGCTGATTAAGCGTGTACGTGCTTACATTGCCGTTTTTACGCAGCCGGTCGAGTTGCCCGGTGCTCACTTTATACTCTTTAATGAGCTTATATTGCGAAATTCCTCTCGTTCTCATAGTGGCCCAAAGCCTGTCAAAACAAATCAAAATATTCACCACCAAGAAAATATGTATAAATCGTATGGTGATGCCTTATTGTTGACAATTGCCCATAAACGGGCTATAATAAAAATACACCAGCTTTTTGAAAACTATAGAAATATCGGGAGGAAAGAATGAAAGCAACTCTTATCAAATGTAAGACGTGCGGTGCTGATTTCGCCAATACCGCAAAAGCCTGTCCAAACTGCGGTGTAAAAAATTGCAAGCCAATCTATAAAAGATGGTGGTTTTGGGTTATTGCGGTCCTAATTGTCATTTCTGTTATTCCGGCAAAGAACACAGCCAAGGATGTAAATACCGAATCAAAGTCTACCGCGAACACAGCTGTTATTACTGATACAGATTCAAAATTGTCCTATGTGAGCAACGATGCTGCACCAGATGAAGATGACAGCGTTTCCACTGAGTATAAGAATGCATTGAAGAAAGCAAAGACATATTCAGATCTGATGCACATGTCCAAAATGGGAATATATGAACAACTAACATCAGAATATGGGGAAAAATTTCCCGAAGATGCAGCCCAATATGCCATTGATAATGTTGACGCTGACTGGAAAGCGAACGCACTTGAAAAAGCAAAAATGTATCAAGAGACAATGTCAATGTCAAAATCAGCAATATATGATCAGCTGGTTTCTGAATATGGGGAACAATTTACTGCGGAAGAAGCACAGTATGCAATAGACAACTTAAAATAAACTATGACGGGCAGCATTGAATACTATATGCTGCCCGTCATTTGTTTAATCACATTATCTTTTCAACGTCGCGTTTATCCAGATCGCAAAATGCAACGACGGCTGCCGGATCTGCCATGTGCTCACCAAGTGAGAGCTCCATCCAAATCATGTCATACCAACGGCCAAATTTATAGGCACAGTCGTGGAACTCACCCACGTATTTGAAGCCGAGATGCTCATGGAATTGTGCGCTGTTTTTTGTAAGGTACTCGTCGTCAACCTTGGGATATGCAATGCAGGCGTTCAGATTGAGGATATTCTGCATTCTGGATATTGTCTCTATCGCCTCGTAAAGCTTTCGACCCAGCCCGAGTCCCTTTTGGCCTTCCTTGACATATATAGACGTCTCGGCTGCCCAATCATAGGCCGCACGCGATCTGAAAGGACCTGTATACGCATAACCCAGCAGTTCACCGCCGCGTTCAGCCACTATGTATGGGTATTTTTTCAGCGTGTTCTCGATTCGAGCCCTGAATTCCGCAACAGACGGCACCTCATATTCGAATGTGATCGCCGTGTTCTCGACGTAAGGCGCATATATTTTCAAAAGCTCCTCTGCATCATCAGGTCTTGCCGTGCGCAGTTTGATCGTTTCGTTCATATTCTTTTCTTCCTTTCCAATCATGCACGTATCTTCAGCCGCGGCAGATTCCAGTGGAAATGCGCCGCGAGCAGCCGGATAACAACTACCAGCACCGACGCGACTAAAAGTGCCGGTATCTCTCCGAAGTTCCTGTACAGCAGTACAAATACACATGCGCCGGCTATGGAAGCGAGCGCATATATATGTTTTACAAATATGTAAGGCGGCACACCTGCCATCACATCTCTCAGAAGTCCTCCGCCGACACCGGTGAGCGTACCGAGAAACACCAGCAGAAAGGTGTTCGCAGGGTATCCGGCTTTTATTCCTGTCAAAACGCCGACGACGGTAAAAATACCGAGGCCAAGGGAGTCCATCAGAAGCATAAGCTTGTCATATGCCAGGCGGAACTTTCCATGAAAATGTTCTTTTTTCAAAAGAAGCACGAAGAAAACGATCAGCGCTGTCCCGGCAGCAACGGCAACATATACGGGATTGATCAGCGCACTCGGTACGTTGCCGAGTATCATATCGCGCACCATGCCTCCGCCGACCGCCGTGAACACACCCAGTACGCACACGCCGAATATATCCATGCTCTTATTGATAGCAACCATTGCGCCCGAAGCAGAAAATGCCACCGTGCCGATAAGCTCCATAACAAAAACAAGCGCAGTCTGGACATCCATACCGTTCACCATACTCCATGCACACCGCGAAAAGCCGCGGCATAAATCACATATGAGATACCCGCGCCGCAACGGCGTCAAAGCCTCTCATCCACCTTGCTTTATAGTTGAGCAGGTCTGTAAGCCGGGTTCTGTCTTAAACGACCATCTATCTAGTGCCGCCGTTGCCAGCGGCATCAAGCCACCTCCTGAGAACGGCCGGGCCGGCCATATGTTCTCCCACGGTGTTGCTCCGGATAGAGTTTACAGCATCAACATGTCTCCATGCGATGAGTGAGCTCTTACCTCACTTTTCCACCCTTACTCCGGCAAGCCGGAGCGGTATATCTCTGTTGCACTTGTCCGAGGGTCACCCCTGGCGGGCGTTACCCGTTATCCTTGCCCTGCGGAGCCCGGACTTTCCTCACGCACAGGCTTTCGCCTTGTGCCCGCGGTCGTTCGGCCTGCTCAACGCAGTTATTCTAACCACTTTTGCCGCTCAAGTCAATAATAATTCTTGTAAATACATGATAAAAGACGTATAATTAAAAAGATTGTGAGGGATCATTATGACACTTAGCGACTATATAAATAGCATAAAGGGAAAACGCATAGCTGTAATAGGCATCGGAGTAAGCAATACTCCGCTTATCCGCCTGCTTCTCAGCTGCGGCTGCGATGTTACCGCCTGCGATAAACGAACTCTCGGCGAGATGGGCATGGAGGGGCTTGAACTCATAAACATGGGCGCAAAGCTTCGCCTCGGCGAGAGCTATCTGGATAATCTTGACCACGATATAATTTTCCGTACCCCCGGACTGATGCCGTTCGATGAACATCTCGAAGCCGCAAAGGCGAAGGGGAGCGTTATCACCTCGGAGATGGAGGTGTTCTTCAAGCTCTGTCCTTGCCGCACGATTGCAATAACCGGCAGCGACGGCAAGACTACAACGAGCACGATTATTTCTGAGCTCCTCAAGCATGCGGGATATACGGTCCATCTCGGCGGCAACATCGGGCATCCGCTGCTCTGCGATATACCGGATATAAAGGAATCGGATTTTGCGGTTCTGGAACTCAGCTCTTTCCAGCTTCATTCGATGAAGTGCAAACCCAATGTCGCTGTCATTACAAATATTTCTCCGAACCATCTTGACAAGCACAAGGACTATCAGGACTACATAGACGCCAAACGTTCCATATATCTTGGGCAGGACTCGGGCGACAGGCTCGTACTTAACTACGACGATGAGCATACTCCGTATTTCGAGGAGAGCGCGAAATCGGACATAAGTTATTTCTCGGATAAATCCGTTATAACTAAAGGAGTTATGCTGCTTGACGGCGAAATGTGCCGCGTGCATGACGGTGTGCGCGAGGTCATAATGCATGCGGATGAGATACGCCTGCCCGGAGAGCATAATGTGCTCAACTATCTCGCTGCGTTTGCGGCGGTAGACGGGTTCGTGACTGATGAGGACTGCCGCGAGGTCGCCGTGCATTTTGCCGGTGTGGAGCACAGGCTCGAACAGGTGCGTGTGCTGCATGGTGTCACATATATAAATGATTCTATCGGCACAAGTCCCACAAGGACCTCCGCGGGCCTGCACGCCATGAAAACAAAGCCGATCGTCATAGCCGGCGGATATGATAAGCACATTCCGTTCGACGGCCTTGGCGACGATTTGTGCCGTCTTGCAAAAGAGGTAATTTTGACCGGCGATACAGCCGAAAAGATACGTCAGGCTATTGTCGGCTCGCAGTATTATAAAGACAGTGAATTGAAATTTGAAATGGTCGACGACTTTGAGAAAGCCGTTCACACGGCGGCCAGGCATGCCGCAGAAGGGGATATTGTATTGCTTTCTCCTGCGTGCGCGGCGTTTGACCGTTTTAAGAACTTTGCCGAGCGCGGCAGATTCTTCAAAAAAATAGTTATGGAGCTTGAGTGATGAAAATAAGCGATATAAAACCAGAGGTTTATGTCATGGCGGAGCGCGCCATGGCCAGAATAAGGCCGCAATTTGAGAAAATTGACGCTGTGGCCGAACAGAACACTCGAAAGGTGATGGAAGCCTTTCAGGATAACCGTGTGTCGGAAAGCTGCTTTGCCGGAACTACCGGCTATGGCTACGATGATTTGGGCCGTGATACGCTTGATAAGATATACGCCCAGATATTCGGCACAGAGGCGGCGCTGGTGCGCATCGGCTTTGTAAACGGTACGCATGCGCTCACAACGGCAATGTTCGCGCTGGCAAAGCCCGGCGACACGATACTTGCCGTTACCGGACTTCCGTATGACACGCTGCGCAGTGCTATCGGCATCAGCGGAGATTGCCATGGATCGCTGAAATTCTATGGTATTAATTACGGGCAGGTCGATCTTGCGCCTGACGGTGGGCCGGATTATGAGGGCATCGCCCGCGCGGCGGCAGAGAAGAGCGTAGCCGCAGTGATGATACAGCGCTCTCGCGGCTACGGGGAACGCAAGGCACTCACCGTTGAAGAAATCGGGAAAATATGCAGCACGGTAAAGTCCGTAAATCCCGGCGCATATATCATGGTAGACAACTGCTATGGAGAGTTTACCGACGTCATTGAGCCGACGCAGGTGGGAGCCGATATTATTGCCGGTTCGCTTATAAAAAATCCCGGCGGCGGTATCGCACCGACCGGCGGCTATGTTGCAGGTAAGGCTGAGCTGGTTGAGAGAGCCGCAATGCGGCTCACGACACCCGGAATCGGCGGCGAATGCGGTTCCACTCTCGGTAATAACCGGCTTTTGTATCAGGGACTCTTCATGGCGCCGCATACTGTTGCTCAGGCGCTGAAGACCGCGGTGTTCTGTGCCGCAATGATGGATGAATTGGGCATTTCCAGTTCCCCGGCCATTGACGAAAAGCGTTCTGATATTATTCAGATGGTTCGTCTCGGCAGTCCTGAGGCGATGGAGCGCTTCTGCCTCGGCATACAGGCCGGCGCGCCGGTCGACTCCTATGTTACCCCGGAGCCATGGCCAATGCCCGGATATGACTGTCCTGTCATTATGGCAGCGGGGGCGTTCATTCAGGGGGCGTCCATCGAGCTGTCGGCAGACGGTCCGATGCGCGAACCATACACGATATATATGCAGGGCGGACTGACCTTTGAGTCGGGAAAGCTCGGAATAATGATGGCAGTCAGTGCCATGTTGGCCGGCTGAGATGCATATATTTGATACATAGGGAGGTGACTTCCGTGTATCACAGGCCGCTCTTCCGGCGCAGACCGCGCCGTGCATATTCGGCAGCCGCTCAGGGCGGTGCAGGTACCGGCAGGTACAGCGTGAGGGCTGCGCTGTTCATCGGTGCAGCTATCCTGCTGCTGATACTTATAAGTTCTTCAATCTACCTCAAAGGCATATCCTCGCAGATAGCGTCGGCGGATGCAAAGGATGTCATGACCGCAAAAATCAACGCTGCCATTGTGGAGACGCTGAGTGAGGGAGACTATGACGGAGACTATTTTGTGACTTTTCAAAAAGCCGAAAATGGAGATGTCTCGGCAATCAGCAGCAATATGGCGCGGATAAATGACCTGTCGGCAAAAATTCTGGATAAGCTTGTCGGCTCTACAAAGGATAATACTATCACTATCGGCATACCCGCCGGCAGCCTGACCGGGGCAAGCCTGCTCATGGGCCGCGGCCCGAAGATCCCGGTAAGGATAATCGTGCTGTCGTCCTCCAGCGTCGAATTCAGCAACAGCATAGTCACAGCGGGGATAAATCAGACAAAGCATCAGATCAATCTCTGCGTGACGGTCAACATGCAGATACTTGTACCTTGGGGTACTGAGGACACGGAGGTCTCCACGGATGTTCTCATTGCAGATACGGTGATCGTCGGCAAAGTACCGGAAACATATCTCAACATGCAGTAATACGAAAGGTAAAGAGACATGGACGCACAAAAGGAAATAATCAAGCTCAGACGCGAGATCGAAAAGTACGCCAAGCTCTACTATGTATACGATAATCCCGCAATATCCGATTATGAATATGACCAGCTGATGCAGCAGCTGAAGGCAATGGAAGCCGAGCATCCGGAGCTTATCACACCAGATTCGCCGACACAGCGCGTCGGCGGAGTGGCTTTGAGCCAGTTCGAACCTGTCGTGCATCAGGTTCCGCTCGAAAGCCTGACGGACGTTTTTTCTTATGACGAGCTGTTTGCTTTCGGAGACAGAATGGATTCAATGATAGCGGGGGCGCATGATTACTCGGTAGAGCCAAAGGTCGACGGCTTGTCCATGTCGCTCGAATATGAAAATGGAATTTTTGTACGCGGTGCGACACGCGGCGACGGTATAACCGGTGAAAACGTAACTGAAAATCTGCGCACAGTGCGTTCTTTGCCGCTGCGTATTGAGAATGCGCCGGAACGGCTCATAGTACGCGGCGAGGTTTATATGTCAAAGGCGGTGTTCGAAGAGCTCAACACTCAGAGAGAGATAAACGGCGAGCAGCTTCTTGCAAACCCGCGCAACGCCGCCGCCGGTTCCATGCGCCAGCTTGATCCCAAAGTCGCCGCATCGCGCAAGCTGGATATAATATTCTTCAATATGCAGTTTTCCTCGGAGCACAAATATACCACTCACACCGAAACTCTGGATGCAATGCGGGATATGGGTTTCCCCGTCATTCCGTATATGCACTATGACAATATACACGACTGCGTGGAGCGCATAGAATGGCTCGGTGAGAACAGGGGAGAACTGCCGTATGAAATGGATGGCGCTGTTATCAAGATCAACAGTCTTGCACAGCGCGAAGCTCTCGGCAGCACGGCAAAGGCTCCGCGTTGGGCTGTAGCTTTCAAGTATCCGCCGGAACGCAAGGAAAGCTGCGTGCGCGACATAGTTATTCAGGTTGGCCGCACCGGCGTGCTGACGCCGAAGGTAATAGTCGACCCGATACGTCTTGCCGGAACTACCGTTTCCGCTGCAACGCTGCATAATCAGGACAATATAGACAGGCTTGATCTGCGAATCGGCGATACTGTTGTTCTGCAGAAAGCCGGAGAAATAATACCGGAAGTTCTCTCTGTCAACAAAGAGAAACGGCCTGAGGGGACGGTGCCGTTTTTGATGCCGTCCGTATGCCCCGAATGCGGCTCACCGGTCATCCGTGACGAGGACGGCGCTGCGCTGCGCTGTACAAGTCCGGAATGTCCGGCTCAGCGCCTGCGCAACATTGCGCACTTTGCTTCCCGCGAAGCAATGGACATTGAGGGACTTGGCATTTCCGTGTGCGAGAGCCTTATTAACAGCGGTCTCGTGAATTCCGCGGCGGATTTGTATTATCTCGAGCCTCAGTCCGTCGCTGGACTCGACCGTATGGGTAAAAAGTCGGCAGAAAATCTTATTTCCGCCATAGAAAAGAGCAAGGAGGCCGGACTGGCACGCCTTGTATGCGCTTTCGGCATACGGCAGGTAGGGCAGAAAGCCGCGAAGGTGCTTGCCGCTCATTTTGCCGATCTCGACAGCCTTATTGCTGCAGATGAGGATGTGCTTACGGGAATACCGGATATCGGCGCGATCACGGCTTCATTTATAACAGAGTGGTTTGCAAATCCCCAGTCCATGCACCTTGTCGGACGGCTCCGCGATGCGGGCGTCAGCTTTGCAAGCAAGGAGGAGCGCAAGGATAATCGCTTTGCCGGAATGACATTCGTTCTGACCGGCACGCTTCAGCACTATACACGTGACGAAGCTGCCGCTATTATCGAAAGCTACGGCGGAAAGGCGTCTTCCTCAGTCTCAAAGAAAACGTCCTTTGTACTGGCCGGTGAGAATGCAGGCAGTAAGCTCACAAAGGCTGAAGGCCTCGGTATACGGATCATAAGTGAACAGGAATTTGACAGCATGATAAGCTGACTGAAACCGCCGGAGCAAAAGCTCTGGCGGTTAACCTTTGCAAGAGATGTGACATATTATGATGCGAGGGTTTCCTCATTCATCCCAAGGAGGAATAAACTTGAACAGAAATATATCAGACAACGGATACAGATTCGGTTCACTTCCGGATAACGGATACCTTGCTGCGGCGTATGTGCCGATGCAGAGATCTGCAAGCCCCGCCTATGAGTCGAACGAGGCTCTTTCGCGCGGTACACTTTTTCCCGGCCTTGACCTGCCGTTTATGAATATAGTTAATAATGATGTAGCCGCAACGCCTGCGACTGAACTTCAGGCTATATGCTTTGTGACACATGAGCTTGCGCTATACCTCGACACGCACAGTGACGATGCAGAGGCTTTTGCAATGTTTCAGACTTTTCTCGCACTGAAGCAGGAAGCGCACGAGCGCTATGTGAAGCTATGCGGCCCTGTCACGCAGATGGATATGCTTGGCATGGATTCATATGCATGGAGCAGCAATCCGTGGCCATGGGACTTTCAGCGGAAAACGGAGGATTAGGCCATGTTTGTATATGAAAAAAAGCTCCAGTACCCTGTAAGGATAAAAAACCCCAATCCTGCGCTTGCAAAATTCATTATCTCTCAGTACGGCGGCCCGGATGGCGAGCTTGGCGCGTCCCTGCGCTATCTCAGCCAGCGCTATTCCATGCCGTTTCCCGAACTGAAAGCGCTGCTGACGGATATAGGCACAGAAGAGCTTGGTCATCTGGAGATGATAGGGACCATTGTTCATCAGCTCACGCGCGACATGACGCCTGAACAGATCAAAAAAGCAGGTTTTGAGACCTATTTTGTCGACCATACTGCCGGAGTTTATCCTACGGCCGCGTCGGGCTCGCCGTGGGATGCCGCAGGAATTGCCGTCACAGGTGATGTTATCGGCGATCTGAGCGAGGATATGGCTGCCGAACAGAAAGCACGGGTCACGTATGATAATATTCTCAGACTGAGTGATGACCCGGATGTAAATGACGCGATCAGGTTCCTGCGCGAGCGTGAAATAGTACATTTCCAGCGCTTCGGCGAGGGACTGCGGCGCGCCATGGACAGAATGGATCAGAGAAATATCTACGCCGTCAATCCTGCGTTTGACTGACGCATGCAGGGGTGCATCATTTAACAGGTGTGCCCCTGTTTTTTCTCCGAATCTGATATATTTTCTTATATTGACGAAATTTCAATTTAAATGGCGAAAGCTTTTTGGTAAAAATGCAGCTTGACATTGAGCCGGTTCGTGGCTATAATCAGTGCATAATTCAAAAGCAGTAAACCTGTGATGAAGAGTAGTAATTCCGCAGAACCAGAGTTCAGAGAGCCGTGGATGGTGTGATCACGGTCGTGTGGGGCGGGATGAATGGACTTCGGAGGGCGGTTTGAACAGGCTTTGGCCTCAGTAGATGCCGACGGAAACCCATACCGTTAACTTTTGGGGCGCGTATGATGGTACGCGTAAGCGAGAGGGTGTTTTAAAGCACCAATTTGGGTGGTATCGCAGGAGTTTGCAGCTCTTGTCCCATGGATGGGACAGGCAGCTGTTTTTTTATTTCTCCAAATAAGGCCGTTGGCAGCGGCCCCTCCATCTCCGCCCGCAAAATAAAAAGGCTCATGAAGCCAGACAAATGGAGGAAAAACTCATGAAAAAATCGATCCGTAAAATTCTCGCCGGTATTCTTGCCGCTGTAATGTGCCTTGCGCTGACCGCCTGCGGCAGCAGTGCGTCAGGCCCGGCCGCTGAGGCTACGCCGGAAGCAGCTCCCTCAGCGGAAACGGTTGGCGCTGCCGAGTATACAATCGGCATCTGCAACTATGTCGACGACGCATCCCTTAACCAGATCGTAGAGAACATTCAGAGCCGCCTTGCAGAGATAGGTGAAGAGAAAGGCGTATCTTTCAACATCGAGTATGATAACTGCAATGCCGATGCGGCTGTCATGGAACAGATAATTGCAAACTTCCTTGCAGAAGATGTTGATCTTATGATCGGCGTTGCAACGCCTGTTGCGATGCGTATGCAGACCGCGACAGAGGACAGCAAAACGCCCGTCGTATTCTCCGCGGTATCTGATCCTGTAGGCGCAGGCCTCGTTGAATCTCTCGACGCCCCAGGCGCAAACCTCACCGGAACCTCCGACTATCTTGATACGACCGCAGTCATGAATCTTATCTTTGCGCTCAAGCCCGATGCGTCAAAGATCGGACTGCTGTACGATCAGGGGCAGGATTCTTCTGCCACTGCTATAGCTGCCGCAAAAGCGCACCTTGACGAAATGGGTATTGAATATGTTGAGCGCACCGGAACGACGACCGATGAGGTCATGCTTGCTGCTCAGGCTCTTGTTGCTGACGGCGTAGACGCTGTATTCACCCCGCAGGACAACACTGTTATGACGGCAGAGCTCGCAATTTATGAGACCTTTGCGCAGGCCGGTATCCCGCAGTTCACCGGCGCAGATTCCTTCGCACTTAACGGAGCGTTCCTTGGCTATGGTGTCGACTATGCAAATCTCGGTGCTGAGACGGCCGACATGGTTGCCTCTATCCTGCTGGACGGCGCTGACCCCGCGAGCACTCCTGTAAAGACCTTCGATAACGGGACTGCGACCGTTAACTCTGAGATCTGCACAGAACTTGGCTATGATTATGCAGAAATTGAAAAGCTCTTTGCTCCTCTGTGCACCAGCGTCAAGTCCATCACCACTGCCGAGAGCTTCGGCGATGCAAATAACTGATAGATAAAGGGGGACATCCCCATGGAACTGTCCACGATACTTTCCCTAGGGCAGACGGCTCTTGAACTTGGCCTTGTTTGCTCACTTACCGTACTAGCCCTTTTTCTGAGCTATTCAATGCTCAATGTCTGCGATCTATCCACCGACGGCTGCTTCACTCTTGGAGCAGCTGTCGGCGCGGTTGTTGCGCTGGCCGGTCACCCGTGGCTGTCGCTTGGGGCCGCCATGGCAGCCGGGATAATATCCGGCTTTGTGGTCGCAGTACTTCAGACTCGTATGGGCGTCAACAGCCTGCTTGCCGGTATCATTGTCAACACCGGCCTGTATTCCATAAATATTGCCGTTATGGGCGGCTCGTCCATGCTGAACATGAATAAGACCGAGACCGTATTTTCAATAGTCAAGACTGCGCTTAACGGCACTTCTTTAGAAGGAGCGTACAGACTCTTAGTTTCTGGCGCGGCGGTGATCGCTGCACTGCTGATACTGACGCTGTTTCTGCGCACCCGCCTCGGACTCGCAATACGTGCTACAGGCAATAACCCGGATATGGTTCGTTCCTCGTCGATCAATCCGGCGTTTACTACTACCGTTGGACTGTGCATTGCCAATGCGTTTACGGCGCTCTCCGGCTGCCTGTTGGCTCAATCACAGAAGGCTGTCGACATAAATCTGGGCACCGGTATGGTGACGATAGCGCTGGCATCCCTCCTCATAGGCGGCACGGTGATGGGGCGCGGCGGAGTTTTTCGCCGTGCGGTCGGCGTAGTACTCGGCGCAATTATTTTCCGCCTTGTATATACGGTTGCCCTGAGGCTTAACATGCCTGCATTCATGCTCAAGCTCGTTTCTTCCGTCATTGTCGTGCTGGCAATTTCGATTCCTTATCTCAAAGCGCAGCTTCCGATGCTGCGCCGCCGCATGGCAGGCAGAACCGCCTCCGGTGCGAAAGGGGGGTGCGAATAATGCTTACTATTTCACACATTTCCAAAACCTTCAATCCCGGCACGGTGAACGAAAAAAAAGCTATCACGGATCTCTCGCTGCATCTCGACACCGGTGACTTCGTGACAATAATCGGGGCAAACGGCGCCGGTAAATCGACGCTTTTCAACGCCATTTCCGGCAGCTTTTTCACCGACTCAGGCAGCATAGAGCTCGACGGCGAGGACGTTACTTTTATGCCGGAGCACAAGCGCGCCAAGCAGATCGGCCGGCTTTTTCAGGACCCCATGCGCGGCAGCGCTCCGGGAATGACCATAGAAGAAAATCTCGCGCTGGCGGCCGGCAGGGGAGGATGGTTCTCCCACATAACAAAGGCCGACAGAGAGTGCTTCTGTGAGAGGCTGTCGCTTCTCAACATGGGACTTGAGGATCGTCTGCGCCAGCCTGTTGGGCTGCTGTCCGGCGGGCAGCGGCAGGCATTGACGCTGGTGATGGCAACTATGGTGCCGCCAAAGCTTTTGCTGCTTGATGAGCACACCGCGGCTCTTGATCCGGGAACCGCAGAAAAGGTTCTGGAGCTGACAAAAAAGATAGTTGCAGAGGATAAACTCACCTGCCTTATGATAACACATAACATGCAGTCCGCGCTTGAACTTGGAAACCGCACATTGATGATGGATTCCGGGCGCATAATCCTTGATATAGGCGGCAAAGAACGCGATGGGCTTACGGTCGACGATCTGCTTGCCCGTTTCAAGGCCGGCGTCGGCAAAGCGCTCGATAATGACCGCATGCTTTTGTCGTAAATTCCCTGTGTACGCAGTTATCTGCGGCTTTCCGGTCATCGGTCAGCCGCAGATTTTTTCTGTTTCATTCAAAAATTTTATTTACAAGCATTACGAGGTATAGTATACTTCATCTGTTAATTTTGTTTTACATGATTCCCCTGTATGCGGGAACAACCGCATCAGGGGCACTTGATTTCTTCGGCTGTAAGGAGGCTTGAAGCATGGGGGAGAAAACCAACCGTATCCCTGAACTGTTCGGCTCAATGGTTTTCAATGAGCATAAAATGGAGCAGTACATACCCGAGGAGGCAATGAAGGTATGGCGTCAGTGCCTGAAAAGCGGCCAGCCGCTGCCTCTGTCCGTGGCAAATGAGATCGCAGACGGAATGAAGACCTGGGCGCTGGAGCATGACGCAACGCATTATACGCACTGGTTCCAGCCGATGACAGGCATCACTGCCGAGAAGCATGACAGCTTTATTAAAAGCATAGGCGGCGGTCAGGTCACCATGGATTTTTCAGGTTCCGAGTTGGTCTGCGGTGAGCCAGATGCATCCAGCTTCCCGACCGGCGGCCTGCGCGCCACATTTGAAGCGCGCGGTTACAGTGCATGGGATCCAACAGCCTTTGCTTTTTTGAAGGATGGCAGCCTGTGCATCCCGACTGTGTTCTGCTCCTACGGCGGCGCGGCGCTCGACAAAAAGACTCCGCTGCTTCGTTCGATGGAGGCTGTCAGCCGTGAGGCAGTGCGCGTTTTGCATCTGTTCGGCGATAAAGATGTTGAGAAGGTCACGCCGCAGGTCGGCCCTGAGCAGGAGTATTTCCTTATTGATAAAGAGATGTTTGAAAAGCGCGAGGATCTGCGTCTCTGCGGCAGGACACTGTTCGGTACAAAGCCGCCGAAAGGTCAGGAACTCGACGACCACTACTTTGGCGTTATCCGTCCGCGCGTTGCCGAGTATATGAAGGATCTGGATGAAGAACTGTGGAAGCTCGGCGTTCTGTCCAAAACCAAGCATAACGAGGTCGCCCCGGCCCAGCACGAAATGGCCCCTATCTATACCGACGCCAACACCGCAAATGATCAGAACCAGCTCGTCATGGAGACGATGAAAAAGGTAGCCGAACGGCATGGCATGGTATGCCTTCTGAGCGAAAAGCCTTTTGCCGGTGTTAACGGCTCCGGTAAGCATATAAACTGGTCTCTCTCTACCGATACTGGCAACAATCTTTTCTCTCCCGGCAAAACTCCGAGCCAGAACGCCGAATTTCTGCTGTTCCTTGCTGCGTTTGTAAAGGGTGTCGACGAATATCAGGAGCTTCTGCGCTGCTCAGTCGCTTTTGCGGGTAATGACCACCGCCTTGGCGCGCAGGAAGCGCCTCCCGCGATCATCTCTATTTTCCTTGGAGCGGAGCTTGAGGGAATTGTGGACGCTATCATTGATGAACGGGGATATTCAGAGCTTGAGCATAAGACGCTGCGCATAGGCGTCGATGTGCTTCCGTCTATCCCTCAGGATACGACTGACCGCAACAGAACTTCGCCTGTCGCTTTTACAGGCAACAAGTTTGAATTTCGTATGCCCGGCTCCAGCCAGTCCATTGCGGGCCCCGTCACCGTGCTCAATGCTATAATGGCTGATGAGCTCGGCCGCTTCTCTGCGGAGCTTGAGAAGGCTGATGATTTCAATGAGGCCTTGCACAGACTCATAAAAGACGCGTTCACTGAGCACCGCCGCATAATATTTGACGGCAACGGCTATGATAAAGCATGGGTGCTGGAGGCTGAAAAGCGCGGCCTTGCAAATCTCAGGAATACCGCCGAGGCTCTCCCAACATACATAATGCCGAAAAATATTGAACTGCTTACCCGGCAGGGGGTGTATACCTATGAGGAGATCATGTCCCGCCACGACATCCATATTGAGCAGTACTGCAAAGTGATCCACATTGAGGCCGCTACGCTCGTAGATATTGTACAGCACGGCATTATAAACGCCGTTTCCGAGTACGAAGCAAAGCTCTGTGATGCAATAATTGCAAAGTACTCTGCAATTCCGGGCTCGACGCATCAGGTGGAGACCTCACTTGTAAATGCGCTGTGCATACTCAATGATGAGCTTCTTGAAAAAACCGTGGAGCTTAAAACTGCGATCGAGACGGTCAGTCCGAGTGCGAGCCCCGAAGAGCTTCTTGATTATTATCACAATCAGGTTGAGAAGAAGACCGAGGCGGTGCGCGCCATTGTTGATAAGCTTGAGCTGCTCACCGCGTCCAAATACTGGCCTTATCCGACTTTCACGGAATTGCTTTTCTCAGTGTAAATAACAAAAATCTCCCGGAGTGTCCGGGAGATTTTTGTTTGCAGCGCCGTATAAGACGGAGCTTTCTTAATTCAGCTGCCGGCTTCCGGCAGGCAATGCATCTGCGTTGTGCCCAGCACACGGAAGCCCTCGGCCTGACGGCACAGCATACGCAGTCCGAAATCAGCCGCTCTCAGCTTTATATATAGGCGGATTGCCTTTCCGTCCGGTGAATCAGGCGGGAACTGGCTGAGGTGGCAGGAAAAAATTGCATCGAGCTGACGGTCAACATAGCCGTCTGTGCGTATAAACTGGTTGGCTTTTGCGGTCATATAATACGCCAGAGCCTTGACCGGGGCGCTCTCCGCTCCATATCCGGACATTATTCCGCTGTATGGAGCGAGATAAGCTGCGCGGCGCACCGCTTCGCCGACGTTCAGGTGGTCAATGTGACATTCACTTGTAACGCACGGATCCGGCGCAAATACCGCCTCGGGCTTGAATTCGCCCATTACGCGGACTATACCCTTGAAAAGTTCATCCTGCTTATAAAAACCGCCGTCTGTAAGGTTAAGAAAACGTACATCCCTTACGCCGAGTTTGGCGGCCGATTGGACCGCCTCGTTTTTTCTCAGCGCTGCAAGAGCGTCGCCGCGTATACCGGAAGGTGCGCTGCCGTCGCCGTACCGGCCGTCAATACATATGAGAAAGCACACGTCCTTGCCCATATCTGCAAGCTTTGCGGCCGTGGCGCCCGCTCCGATCTCTATATCGTCAGGATGCGGGCCGACAAAGAGAAAACGCTGCTGCTTTTCAAGTTTCGGCAGCGGTGCCGCAAGCTTCAGCGCGAGTCTTGTGATGCTCATTTCTTACCCTCTGCGTGCCTGAAGCTCGCCGCATATACGCGTATACTCATCCTCATCGAGCTTATAGTGCTTTTTATAAAGAATATATGACACAAACATGAATATAAACGGAACCACCGTGATGCATACAAGGAGGCCGAGCTTCTGACCGCTCTGTACGTTGGTTATGACCCCGGCGATATTGCTGAGCTTCTGCGCCTCTGTCATCTCGCCCATAGACGTCAGCTGCTCAAATTTTGAGATCTCATTGGTATAATTGAGAACGCCGAATACGATATAAAAAACATATGTCAGCACGGCGACAAGCGCGGAGGAAAGCTTCGTGAGGAAGGGACGAAGAGAGGCGATTATAGCTTCGTCACGCTCTCCATGCTTGAGCTCGTTATATTCGACTGTATTGAGTATGGAGATCATCATGATGAGATAAAAGCTGTACTGTCCGAAGTTCGCAAGCATATATCCCGCTGTGAACAGCCAGCATTTGAGCGAGGCGTTGGCAGACGGCATAAAAGCGCCGATCACAAACATTGCAATATAGCCGATGGCTGACACAAGGATCATTATAGCCATGAGAGGCTTCCTGTTTATTTTCTGGGAAATTGCCGGATATAACACCATGAGCACGGCTGTCGCGGCAAGGCCGAATGTGGAGAAGTTTGAGTAGTAGCCGCCCTGGTAGCCAAGGTCGAAATAAATGTAAGTTGAGCCCAAGCCGCCGAGTGCAAGTCCATTGCCTATCTGCTGGACAAGGAATATAAGCGCTATCCAAAGGAGCTGATCGTTTCCGCCGATAGTGCCGAATATTTTCTTGAAGCTGACCGGCGGGACCTTTTCTTTGTTATAATCCCTGTTCTCACGCACGCCGAAAATCGTAAAGCACAAAAATAGGGGCGCAATTATGCAGATGACCAGCGCAATACGTCCGTAAGCATAGCTTGCCGAACCGCCGATAGTGCCGGCACCAGTGGTAAAGCGGGGGATGAGGAAGCCTGCGATCGCGCCCCCGATACCGGCAAACAGTGTCGCTCTGGATGTAAACTGATTGCGAACGTGCGAATCAGTGCCAAGCGAGGGGATCATGCCCCAGTAGGATATATCATGCATTGTGAATGTGATACTGTACATGAAATATATAACGCCGAAAAACCATATAAAGCTCCAGCCCTGCAGGTTCGTGTTGAAGGCCAGATATACAACGATAGACGTTGAGACAATGCCGATAGCGAGCCAAGGCTTGAATTTGCCACATTTTGTTCTTGTGCGCTCAATGATATTGCCCATTATCGGGTCGTTGAGCGCATCAAATACGCGCGCGCCGACAATTATTGCGGTTATCGCCGCAAGCTGAGCCGCATCAAGCTTGCGGGTAAAGAGTATAAAGGTCAAAATAAAATTGGTGAAGAGATTGTATATCATATCTCTGCCAATAGTGCCAAGGGGATACATTATAAGGTTTTTCTTCCTGATTTTCAGTTCTTCGTCCATTGCAGCCGGTCTCCATTCTTTATGATCTTTCACAGGAAATAAGATTTAAATAATTATAACACCATACCGACTGCATGACCAGAACAATTTATCTTCCGCTTATAGTTTATGAAAATACTCTTTTGTGAGTCTGGCGACAGTGCCCGACATCAGCAGCAGGGCGATAAGATTAGGTATGGCCATGAAGCCGTTTAGAGTGTCGGATATATCCCAAACCAGCGTACCTGAACCTGTTGCCCCGGCAAAGCAGGCAAAAACGAAGAAAAACTTGTAGACAAGTATGGCCGCTTTGTTTTCATGCGCCAGATACGCCCAGCAGCGCTCGCCGTAATAACACCAGCTTATTATGCTGGAAACAGCGAAAAAAATTATACTTATCTGTATGATCGTGCCGCCGAAGCTTCTGTGAATTATTGCGTTGAAGGCGGCGGCAGCAGCTGCGCCACGAGACGGAAATGCATCCAGTCCGCCCGGTGTATCCAATATCCCGGACAGCAGCACCGTAATTGCCGTGATGGAGCAGATCACTATAGTGTCCATAAAAACCTCAAAAACGCCCCACATAGCCTGTTCGCACGGTTCATCAGTAGAAGAGGCCGCATGCACTATCGGCGCAGAACCGAGCCCGGCCTCGTTTGAAAACACACCGCATGCCACACCCTGCCTCACAGAACGCATTATTGCATAGCCGAAAAGACCGCCGCCCACAGAGCGGAAGCTGAATGCACTTTTGGCGATAAGCCGCAGCATCGCCGGTATGTCCGCAAACCGCACGATAATTATATAAAGTCCGGCGAGCATGAAAAACAGCGACATGAACGGCACCAGAAAGGCTGTGAAGCTTCCGATACGCTTTACTCCTCCGATCACCACAAAGCCCACCAGCAGTGCAAGGCACAGGCCTGTCACATGTTTATCTACGTTGAAAAGCTCCGTCATTGCTCCGGCAATCTCACTGCTCTGCGCCATATTTCCAATACCGAAGCTTGCAAGCCCGCCGAACAGAGAGAATATGAGCGCAAGCCAGCGCCATTCTTTACCCAGACCGGACTCTATGTAATACATCGGGCCGCCGAGGTTCCGGCCTTCGCCGTCTACTCTGCGGTATTTTACTGCAAGCGCTATTTCAGCATACTTTGTACACATTCCGAAGAAGGCTGAAACCCACATCCAGAATACGGCCCCCGGCCCGCCTGTGAATATTGCGCCGGTCACACCTGCGATATTTCCTGTACCCACGGTCCCGGCCAACGCCGTGGTCATCGCCTGAAACGGCGTGAGGTTTTTGCCATCCGCGCTGTTCTTATCCCTGAACAGTGCGCCGGCTGTATTGCGCATCATATAACGGAACCGTGTAAATTGTACAAAACCGGTCCGGAATGACAGAAAAACGCCCGTGCCAACAAACAGAACCAGCATCACTGGCCCCCAGGCAAAGGCGTTTAATTTTTCGTTGATATTTATTACCGCGTTCATTAAATGACCTCACAGCCTTGTAATACATGGGTTATATTACAAGGATATGCGGCTACACCGGCTTGATATACACAATGTTGCAGACAAGACGGCTGCTGTATGCCCGGACATACAGCTCATAATCCCTGCGGCTTATATAATACCTGTGTCCCCACGAGGATACCGTGATCCAATCGTCGCTGATAGCTGTAACGCTCATATAGTGCGCCTTTACCGCACCGATCCGGCGATAACTTCCGTCGGGAAGTCTGGTGTAAAGTCCGGTTTGATTGTTCTGCCAGAATTTTGGGAGATTAGGCCCTACTGCGATTATGACAGGCATATCGCGGTCAAGCATCTCTTCAATACAGCTCCACAGCGAGCTGTATCTGACGCCCCACTGGGCGCGCAGATCATATCCGTTCTGCCTGAAGAAAAAATTTATCCCGCAGACAAGTCCGACACCGTTTATTCCGAACGGTGGAGTTATGGGGAAAAAACGCCGGCAAAGCTTTTTGAGAATATCATTATAGCTATTGACCGGTATGGGCCTGTTTATGCCGAGAGATGAAAAAAGCTCCGCGCTGCACCCACGCCTGTATCGGTGCAGATATATGAAGAGATCCGCAGCAGCGACTGCGCCGCAGCCGCATTGTCTTATTGCAGCGCTGTCAGACAGCATTTGGCTTCCACCGTATGTAAGAAGGCCGTTGTTGTCTTCGGAGGGAAAGCTGTGCCTCAGTCTGTGCTCTGCCATTTTTTCACCGTCCTTTACTTTATTTTAGCCTCCGTTGATCACAAATGCAAGAAAGATTTGACTTATATGAAGAAAGGCATATAATGTGAATAAAGAGTTTTTTAGAGGGGAGACGTATAAATATGCTTGATTTTCTGCGCAGCGAGGGCATTGATGAAAGCACTGTCCGCAGAATAATGGAATTCCGGCGCGAATATTCTGTAAATGACGAACAGGCTTACCGCGTGCCGCACCCTAAATACAGATACTATGGTACAGAGGTGTGGAGAAAGGCTTTGGCTGCACTGCTTGCAGGGGAGAATCTGCTTCTGGTCGGCCCGAAGGCTACCGGCAAGAATGTCCTTGCCGAGAACCTTGCTGCGGTGTTCGGCCGCCCTCAGTGGGATATATCATTTTACCTGAACACCGATGCAGCGTCTCTTATAGGCACAGATACCTTCAAAAACGGTGAAGTAAGCCTGCGGCGCGGCCCCATATATCAGTGCGCGGTCGAGGGCGGCTTTGGAGTGCTGGACGAGATAAACATGGCTAAGAATGAGTCTCTTTCCGTCCTGCATGCCACGCTTGATTTCCGCCGTATTATTGACGTTCCCGGCTATGACCGTATTGAGCTTGCACCGTGCACACGCTTCATTGCTACGATGAATTACGGCTATGCAGGTACGCGAGAGATAAACGAAGCGCTTGCGTCGCGCTTTATGGTCATAAATATGCCGATAATCTCGGCTGAGAATCTTGAAAAGCTCATGCTTGCGCAGTTCCCGAAGCTCAGACAAGAATACGCAAAGCAGCTTGCCGAGCTCTTTCAGGAGCTGCGGAAAAAGTGCGACAGCTCCGAAATTTCCACAAAGGCGCTTGATCTGCGCGGCCTTCTTGCCGCCGTCAGTCTCACGCGTCAGGGACTTGCTCTTGATGAGGCACTGGAACTGGGCATAATAAACAAGAGCTTTGACGATTTTGAACGCCAGCTGGTATCCGACGTTATTGCCGCAAGGATCGAATCCGGGCTGGACGAGAACAGGCTTTTTGAAAAATAATGGTCACTATATCTGAGCTTCAGAGAAAACGCGCCATAAATATCGTCTGGAACAGTGCCGCACGTTACGATTTTCAACCCGATTTCAAATCCTATGACGGCGATGGGCGTGCCGACCTGTACTGGAACTGCATTTTTGGCGCAGCACGGAAGCATTATGACTATGCGCAGTTTGTGCCCTTGTTCCGCGCATTCGAGCAGTACGAGGATTCAGACACCTATGAGGGGCTGATGTGGCTCGGGCTTGAAAACTGTGTGTACCAGAAAGAACTGCCGGAACGGCCGGCACTTCGCAGTCTGCGCCAGAAATACGCGCAGGAGATAGTAAAAGAATATGCCGGACATGATGATTTTCATCTCTGCGAGGCGCTCACGTGCGCACATTTTTCTCATGTTCTGGGCCGCGAGCCTGAAATGAACGGTTATGACCGAAAGCTCCTTGATGAGCTGGAATTCACGCCGGATATGACAACGGAGGAAATAGTCGAGCGTACAAAAGAGCTTTTCACCCGTTGGTTTCAGATAAGTACAGAGGAACGAAAACGCGCTAAGCGCAGGTTGATCACACCCGCTCTGCATAAACGCGGCAAGCGGCAGGGGACAAGCTCTCTGCGCCGTTTCGGCCTTGGATTGACAGAACATCCTGAAAACGCATACGGCGGCTCAAGTCAGGGACAGGGGCCGGATGCACAGGTAAAAACAAAGATGTCTGCGGAAGAACTCCGTTCTTTTATGGAGACAAAATACGGCAAGAGCGCGTTCCCGCAGCGTGAAACAGAGAAAATAGAGCAGAGCTTATGCTCCGGCAGCCACGCGGCGTGTCATCTTCTGTTTACTAACGGCGAGAGGGTAGATACTTCTAAGATACAAAACGGCTTTGAGGCTCTCTCTCGCCAGCGCGAGGCGACGCAAATTGCAAAAAACCGCGCATGCTATGAAGCTGACATATGCCGGAATCGAGCTGCGATCGCGTCGCTTACCGGGAAAATACAGAACTCCGTTCTGCTTCATCTTCAGCCTGCGCCGGTAAAAGCGAATTCAGGCCGGATAAACGGAAGAATGGCATGGCGTGCGGCAGTGCTGAACGATGAGCGTGTGTTCATCAAAAATGAGCAGGACGACATGGGTGATCTTGCGGTCGATATTCTGCTTGACGCTTCAACATCACAGAAAAACCGTCAGGAGACCGTATCTGCTCAGGGCTATATGATAGCGGAAAGTCTGGTCAGATGCGGAATCCCGTGCCGTGTGATGTCTTTCTGCTCAATGACAGGCTACACGATAGTCCGTATTTTCCGCGACTATGACCGTCCTGCTGACAACAGCAAGATTTTTGAATATGTCTCCAACGGCTGCAACCGGGATGGACTGGCGATAGCGGCGGCGCACTATTTAATGAACGGCACGCCGTATGAACACAAGCTGCTGATAGTCCTTTCGGATGTAAAGCCGAACGATGTCGTGAAGATAAATGCCCACGGTTCAGATGAGCCGGTACCATATGAGCAGGAAGCCGGGATCACGAATACTGCATTTGAAGTCCGGCGTGCGCGGGCTGACGGGATTTCCGTCGTGTGCGTATTTACCGGTGACGACGAGGATCTTCCGGCTGCAAAAACAGTTTATGGACGCGACTTTGCGCGCATACAGTCACTGGATATGTTGGCGGACACGGTCGGCAAACTGATACAGAACCAGATCAAGAATCTATAGTAAACAAGTTATGCTCCTGCGAAAATAGCTTTTTTCGCAGGAGCATAACTTGTTTTGCCTATATGCTTCCAAGTATTTATTTCTTTTCTGAATACAGCGGGAGTATTTTCATAATGCGCTCCACGCAGCCGTCCTCACCGAGCGCTTCCGAATCAAGGGAGAGGTCATACCCGGCGGCATCGCGCCATTCTTCACCGGTATAATAGTGATAATATGCTGCACGCCGCTTATCTTCAACGCGTATATGTCTTGATATCTCACGCGGAGACCAGGCTAAAGAGTAGGACGCAACGCGAGCTTCCCGTGCTTCAAGCGGCGCATGGATGAACACACGTAAAAGATCCTTTCTGTCTGCAAGCAGATAATTTGCGCATCGTCCAAGAATAATGCAGCTCTCATTCTGCGCCATCTCCTTGATAACTTTTGCCTGGAAAGCAAACAGATTGGCCGTAGAGATATAGTCGTCGCTGTCCGGCGGAAGTATCTCGCCGGTATACACCTTTTCGGCGGCCGAGATCATCTCTTTGAAGCCTATGCGTTCGTCCGCAGCGCCGAAAAGCCTTTCGTTAATGCCGCTTACTTCCTCTGCGCGGCGCAGCAAATCGCGGTCGTAATAGGGAACGTTCAGCGCCTCGGACAGCTTGCGGGTTATATTGTGACCGCCGCTGCCGGTTTCACGCGCGATAGTTATAACAAATTTGTCCATGCTTTCACCTCGTTTATGCGCCAAGATACGCTCTGCGCACTCTGTCGTCCTCTGCAAGCTCCGACGCCTTGCCGGACATTGATATTTTGCCGGTCTCCAGAACATATGCTCTGTCTGAAACAGCCAGCGCCATTTTCGCGTTCTGCTCAACAAGAAGTATCGTTATCCCGCTCTCGTGGAGCTGCTGGATGATGGCAAATATCTCCTTGACAAGCAGGGGAGAGAGGCCCATTGACGGCTCATCCATAAGCACGATCGCCGGATCGGTCATAAGCGCGCGTCCTGTTGCCAGCATCTGCTGTTCGCCGCCTGAGAGCGTTCCGGCAAGTTGACGCCGGCGTTCCTTGAGCCGCGGAAAATGGCTGTATACCTTTTCGAGGTTTTCGTTTATCCTGCCTGCATCCTTTATTATATATGCGCCCATACGCAGGTTTTCCTCGACAGTCATGCGTGCAAATACGTGCCTTCCCTCCGGTACGTGTGAAAGGCCGAGGGAGATTATTTTATCAGGAGATATTTTTTGCAGGTTCTGTCCCTTGAGCTCGATGCTGCCGGAGGAAACGGGGATAAGTCCTGATACGGCATGCAGAGTCGTGGTCTTTCCTGCACCGTTTGCGCCTATGAGCGACACGAGTTCCCCGTCGCCAACGGTGAGAGAAATGCCCTTGATGGCATGAACTGCGCCATAAAACACATTTAGATCTTTTATTTCAAGCATTTTTCTCTCTCCTTATTCGCCGAGATATGCCGCGATGACTCTGGGATTCTTTGCAATCTCCTCAGGAAGCCCCGCGGCGATCGTCTGGCCGTAGTCAATGACCTGTATGCGCTGGCAGACGTTCATGACAAGCGACATGTCATGCTCTATCAGCAAAATTGCAACGCCGAAGGTGTCGCGGATGGTGTTGATGCACTCAAGAAGCTCTGCTGTCTCCGTCGGGTTCATGCCTGCTGCCGGCTCATCGAGCAGCAGCACCTTCATATCCGTCGCCAGTGCGCGCGCTATTTCAAGCTTGCGCTGGCGGCCATAGGGAAGACCGGCTGCCGGGACGTTGGCAACATCGTCAAGGCGGCAGAGCTTCAGCAGCTCCATTGCTTTGTCCGTGATCTCCTTTTCAGCCTTCCAGAAGCGCGGCGTGCGGAAACTGGCGTCAAACAGGTTGTAATTTGTGTCTTTTGTGAATGCCGCCTTGACATTGTCTATGACGCTCATTTCCTTGAACAGCCTTATATTCTGAAACGTGCGCGCTATCCCGGCGTGGACAAACTGATAGGTTTTCTTTCCGTTGAGCGGTACACCGTTGAGCAGGACCGTACCTTCGGTCGGAACATATACACCGGTAAGCAGATTAAAAACCGTAGTCTTTCCTGCGCCGTTCGGCCCGATAAGACCGATAAGCTCGCCCTGATATATCTTTATGTTGAAATCATTAACGGCTTTCAGGCCGCCGAAGCTGATGCCAAGCTTTTTCGTTTCAAGTACGGGAACTCGTTCTGTATCAGCCATGATTTGCAGCCTCCTTCCGTTCGGCCTTTGCGGCGGCTCTGGCTGCATGTGCAGCCTTAATATCCGGGATAAGATTCTGCAATGAGAATTCATAGCTGCCGAATATGCCTTTAGGGCGGAACATGATGACGATTATAAGCACCAGAGCATACACAAGCATCGGATATTCAAACACACCGCTGACAGAAGCGGGGAGCGCCGAGACCCATGCGCCGTTTTTTATCTGGTAGTTGACGAATAACATTATCACCGCCGAGACTATCGACCCTGTCATTGAGCCCATGCCGCCAAGAACGACCATGACAACAACAAACGTGGAGTTGAGAATACCACCGTTTGTGAACGCAAAGGACGCCGTAGAAAGCGTTGCATTCGCGCAGGCATAGAGAGCGCCGGCAATACCGGCAAAGAATGCAGAATACGCAAATGTCAATACCTTATAGAACGAGGTGTTGATACCGGATGCGGAAGCTGCGATCTCATCATCGCGTATGGCACGTATGGCACGCCCGTATTTTGAGCGGACGAACATAAACATCAGAGTCAGGCAGATTATCGTGACGAGCAGAGCGACCCACAGATATGTTACCTTGCCCTTGCTGCCAAAGCCAAGACCGTTTTTATAAAGCGACGCGGCCGCAGAGCCAAGTGCCAGCCCGTCCTGACCGCAGAAGGGGAGATTGTTGATAACGTTCACGATTATCATGCCGAAGCCGAGGGTTATTATTGCAAGATAGTCGCCCTTGAGGCGAAGCGCGGGAATGCCGAGCAGTAAACCGACGATCGCCGTGAGAAGTCCGGCAGCGAGTATGCAGCCGAACAGAACAAGAATAAATGCCGCGCCCTTTTGCTCGTCAAATACGCCAGCGCGCTCACAGGCAAGGCTTATGAGTGCGGCCGTATATGCGCCGATGGCCATAAAGCCGCAATGTCCAAGCGAGAGCTGTCCAAGGAAACCGAGTACAAGATTCAGTGAGGACGCTAGGATTATCAGGTAGCAGCACTGCCACAGGCAGGGGGCAAGCACAAGCTTGAATGAGCTGCTGCTTCCGACCGAATCCGTAATGATCTGGAAGACAGTGAACAGCACAACTATCACAGCTATATTGAGAAAATAACCGCGTGCGGTCTTGCTTTTTTTCATACCTTTTCACCTGCATTTCTACCCAGAATACCAGCGGGCTTGATCACAAGAACGATTATTAATATAAGAAAAACAAA
The DNA here is from genome assembly GCA_900546515.1 of uncultured Eubacteriales bacterium. GTDB lineage: Bacteria > Bacillota > Clostridia > Oscillospirales > Oscillospiraceae > Limivicinus. The sequence goes on from URDG01000001.1 coordinate 124,799, forward strand.
TGTATCAGCCATGCTGGAGGATATATAGCTTGTGGTAAACGATTCAACAAGGCCGATGACGATACCGCCGAGAACAGCCCCCGGTATAATACCGATACCGCCGAGAACGGCAGATACAAAAGCCTTCAGGCCAAGGAGAGAGCCCATTGTTGTATATACTTTCGGATATTGCGCCATGTACATCAGCGCCGCAACCGCCGCAAGGCCCGAGCCGATGGCAAAGGTGAGCAGGATGGTGCGGTTGACATTGATCCCCATAAGCGTTGCCGCAGCCTTATCCTCGGACACACAGCGCATTGCACGCCCAAGTCTGGTTTTCTGCGTGAATTCCCAGAGAACGATCATAACGACAGCGCTTATCACTATCGTGATAATGGTCGTATATTCCATGGTCACGGAACCGATGGTTATACCGCCCGCAGCGAAAATCTGACTTGAAACTTTAGGGTTAGGGCCTATTGCCGGTATGGCCTGCGCGAGGTTCTCAAGAAAGAGGCTCATTGCAATAGCCGTTATAAGCGCGGTCATTGCCGTGCCTTTTTTACGCACAGGACGATAGGCGATCAGCTCCGTCGCCATACCTACAAGCACACATACTACGATCGCCACGGCGACAGCCGCCCACGCCGGCAGACCAAGAGCAAGTACGGCGGGCACAGCAAATATCATCGTATAGCCGCCGACCATGATAAAATCACCGTGGGCAAAATTTATAAGTCTTATAATACCGTAGACCATTGTATAGCCGAGGGCTATCAGGGCATAAATGCTGCCAAGTCTCAGCCCGACTATAAGCGTCTGAAAAAATGTACTCACAGCGCACATCCTCTCTGAATGTTTTTACGGCAGTGTTCACTGTCTGCCGCTGGATAGAACTTTATAACTCATACAGAGCCGCATGTGCGGCTCTGTATGAAAAAGGGAATCATTCCGGAAGCTCGGTCACTACATCAAGAAGCTTGGAGGTCACAGAGCTTCCGTCAGACTCAAATGCGATGATAGCTGCGCCCTTTATCGGCGTGCCGCTCTCATCGAGCGAGAACGTACCGGTAACGCATTCGTAAACGGCGGACGTATCTGCAAGCGCGTCGCGCACGGCCGAGGACTCAGCAGTGCCGGCAGCTTCGATAGCAGCCTTGTACATGTACATGCAGTCATAACCGGTAGCTGCGAATGCGCTGGGGACGGAGCCGTATTTTGCTTCATATGCCTTGACAAAAGAAGATACTATCTCAGACGTATCAGAGGGATCGTAGTGGTTCGTCCAGAGGACATTGTTGAACGCCGTCAGGTCAGCGCCGTCGACAACGTAATCGGGAGTAGTGTCGTAGCCGTCAGCACCCATTATTACACCGGTATAACCGGCTGCGCGCGCTTGGGGAACAACATAGGGGCCAATAACGTCATAGTAAAACGGAGCGTACACGAAGTCTACGCCTGCCTTTACCATAGCTGCGAACTGGTTAGTGTAGTCCTGAACATCAAGAGATGCGGTGGACTGCGAATCAACTACCTCAATGCCGTATTTTTCGCAGGCAGAGCTGAAAGAGTCATACAGTCCCTTGGAGTAAACATCGGCTGCGCAATAGACAACGCCAACTTTATCGTAGCCGGCCTGTTTTGCATATGCCGCCGCGATGGCGCCTTGAAAACTGTCGGCATAGCAGGCGCGGAATATGTAGTCATCCTCGGTCGTGATAGAGTCTGCGGTTGCTGTCGGCGCGAGCAGGCATATCTCTTCCTCGTTTGCCGCATCGGTAATAGCGGAGGTGCAGCCGGAGGTCGCCGAGCCGATTATAAGTCCAACGCCCTGTGCGACCAGAGAGTTGAAAGCATTGAGACATTCTGTCGGGTCGCTCTGGTCATCGGTTTTTATGACCTCGACCTGACGCCCGAGAATACCGCCGGCCGCATTGATCTGCTCGACCGCGAGATCCACGCCGGTGACAATGCCGTTGCCATATGCTGCGAGCGCGCCCGTATTAGGTGAAATAACACCGATCACTATTTTATCATCGGAAGCTGCAACGTCTGACGCGGCGTCTGTTTTTGCAGCTCCGGCTGAGGAGCCGCAGGCCGCCAGACTCAGCATCATACAAGTGACCAGCAGCAGGCTTAAAAAAGATTTTCTTTTCATAATATTTCTTCCTCCTTTGTTTGTTCTCGCTTTTCCACCGCAGTAAATATCCGGGGATTATCTCTAAAAAGAGAAGGGCGCGAGACAACCATTGTCTCGCGCCCTTGCGATGGACACATTATATGCACATAGTGCACAAAAGTCAAGGCTTCTATTTAGTGAAAATGCGCATGATATGTATTACGATTTCTCATGGATAAAGGAGATATACACGGAAGCTTATACCAGAACTTTCTTGAGCCGTGCATATCTGGGGAGAGAGTGTTCGCGCGGAAGCATCGGTTCACCCTGTATGAGAGGAAGAACATAATCTATAAATTCATGCGTCACGCCGTTACCGGCCTCATTGATCCACTCTCTGGGAATGACCTTCTCGTAGTTTGCGGCAGACGAAAGGGGAACGAGAGTGCATTTGCAGCTATATTTCCCATCCGCTGTTTCACGCTCGAAAGCTACCATTTTTCCGCTTTCACCGGCCAGTGCAGCTTCTACAGCGGTCTTTCCGGCCAGAAATGCCTCGTCAATATCGGTCTGAGACGCAATATGCGAGCCGCAGCGCTGAAGCAGGCTTAGTTCGATCCCGCGTATTTTTGCGCCGGTTAGTGACTTGAGTTTTGCGGCCAGTGTGGCAGCCAAGCCTCCAAGCTGGACATGACCAAAGCCGTCCGTCGCAGATATTTTTGCTTCGGCAACATATTTTCCGTCCGCAAAATGTATGCCCTCCGATACCGCAATAAATGCCCGGCCTTTACTGTGATAAAGATTGAGAACGTCCTCTATGAAATTATCCATGTCAAAATTGCATTCAGGCAGATAGATAAGATCCGGCCCGGAGCCGAATTCCGCCGCAAGAGCGGAGCTGGCAGCAAGCCAGCCTGCGTGACGGCCCATTATTTCCACAAGAGTTATAACGCCGCTGCCATACACATGCACATCCTTGCTCAGTTCCATGCAGGTGGTGGCGATATACTTTGCTGCACTGCCGTAGCCCGGGCAATGATCGGTCCCGATCAAATCATTGTCGATAGTTTTCGGTACGCCTATGACCCGGCACTCATAACCCACGCAGTCAAGATAACGGCATATTTTATTGCAGGTGTCCATGGAATCATTTCCGCCGTTATAGAAGAAATAGCGGACGTTATGCTTTTTGAAAACTTCAAGTATACGTTGATAGTCGGCAGGATTTTCTTCTGGATCTGCCATCTTATACCGGCATGAACCGAGCTCGGAAGACGGAGTGTTCATCAAAAGCTTCAGCTCGTCGGGATCTTCTTCGTCCATAATATAAAGTTTGCCTTCAAGCACGCCCTTTATACCGTTTGCCGCCCCGAAAACCCGGGTGATATTCCCGGCTTCCAGAGCCGTTTTTATAACGCCGTATGCACTTGCGTTGATAACGGCTGTAGGTCCGCCTGATTGTGCAAATATGCACGAACCGACGAGTTGCTCCATCATTTTCCCTGTTCCTCCATATGACAAAAAATTTCAGCTTTTGTTTATTGTGCGTATTGATTATACCTCTATTTGAGGATATAATATAAATGCTGTTTTGTAAATAGCAAACGTGTTGTTAAATATTTAATTTTTAAAGGAGATCTTAAATATGCCACTGGTAACGACCAAGGAAATGTTTAAAAAAGCTTATGAAGGCGGTTACGCGATCGGTGCTTTTAATGTGAATAACATGGAGATCGTTCAGGGTATTACCGAGGCTGCCAAGGAAGTCAATGCTCCGCTGATACTTCAGGTTTCCAAGGGCGCGCGCGCATATGCCAACCATACTTATCTCGTGAAGCTCGTTGAAGCGGCCATTATTGAGACAGGTCTGCCCATTGCGCTGCATCTTGACCACGGCAGTGACTTTGAGCTCTGCAAGTCATGCATCGACGGCGGCTTTACTTCCGTTATGATAGACGCTTCATCCAAGCCATTTGAAGAGAATATTGCCGTCACCCGCAAGGTAGTTGAGTATGCACACGATCACGGTGTTGTCGTCGAGGCAGAGCTCGGCACTCTTGCCGGAATTGAGGATGAGGTTCAGGTCTCCGCAGAGGACAGCTCCTATACCAGACCCGAGGACGTTCAGGAATTTGTTGAGCGTACCGGCTGCGATTCCCTTGCAATAGCTATCGGCACTTCACATGGCGCATATAAGTTCAAGCCCGGCACCGATCCTCATCTCAGATTTGATATTCTCGAAGAGGTTGAGAAGCGTCTGCCCGGCTTCCCGATTGTTCTTCATGGCGCGTCTTCCGTTCCGCAGGAGTTTGTCAAGCTGATAAACGAAAACGGCGGCAAGATGCCCGGTGCGATAGGCGTTCCCGAGGATCAGCTCCGCAAGGCCGCCTCCATGGCAGTCTGCAAGATCAATATCGACTCCGATCTTCGCCTCGCAATGACCGCTTCCATCCGCAAGTACTTCAACGAGCATCCCGATCAGTTTGATCCGCGTCAGTACCTTGCTCCGGCGCGCACTGCGATCAAGGACATGGTCAAGCACAAGATCGTTGACGTCCTCGGCTGCGACGGGAAGGCTTGATCGCTGCTGAAAGACATATAATATAATCTATAATCCAAGCGGGAGGAGGTAAGAGATGCGTCAAAAATCTGATCAGGCAAAACATACTGCCGGCGGGGAAGCAGGGTCGTTTGACACTATCCTCATTATCAGGCTTATCATTGCGTCCATTATTTTCGCAGTATCGCTCATCATAAATAAGCTGCCTGGTTTTGTGAGTATTCTGCTGCTTAGTCTCTCGGCCGGCATAGCAGGCTACAACATTTTTCTCGACGCAATTTCTGCTGCCTCGGAAAAAGACTTTCTATCGACTCCGCTTGTCGTAGTCTTTGTCACTCTGGTCTCATATTTCATTGGCTTCGGCGCCGAAGGGGCAGCGCTCGTGATATTGTATCAGATCGGTCTGCTTCTTATCGCTTATGTCGAGGAACGTACTCGCAAGTCTGCGCTTGAGCTGCTGCAATATCAGGATGAGGGTACTATAAACCGTATCACGGAGCTTGTCTGCCGCGACAATGCAGGCTCCATGCGCATAGAGGGCGAAATGGGCTACAGTGCAGGCTCTGTGCTCAAGATGGCCATGATATTCGGCCTTGTCTATGCCGCAGCGCTGCCGATCATCACAAATTACAGCCTGCGTGTATCCATACACAGAGCGCTGACGATAATTCTTATTACGACGCCCATGTCAGTCGTTATATCCATGCCTTTGACGGGAATATACGCAATGTGCTTCAGCGCAAGGCACGGTGTTGTGTTTGATAACGCTGTGCTTATGGAGACAACTGCCGAGACTGATATTGCAGTGTTCGACAGTGCGGGTATTTTCAGCGAGGAAAATCCACGTCTGAGTTCGCTCAAATCGGATATTGTCGACGACAATACGTTCATTACATTTGCGGCGCATGCGCTGTACTATTCGGATCAGCCTGTCGCAAGGGCGGTCGCCGCTGTGTACACCAATGATTACCGGCTTGAGCTTGTAAAAAACTTTACTGATATTCCGGGGTATGGCGTTGAGGTCGACATCGGCGGCGCGCATATAGTTCTGGCAACGCGAGAACTTTTCGCAGGGAGGGGAGTGCAGCTTCCACCCGAAAAGGCTGTTGACGGTCAGATTTTCTATATGACAGTTGCCGGGAGATATGTCGGCAAGCTTATCACAAGCTCTCAACTGAATTCCGAAGCAGATGAGCTTGTCATGGGTATGACCGAGGCCGGTATAAAACGCTGCGTGCTTCTCACGGAAGAGGGCGGCACCGAAAGCCGCAGGATCGCTGAGGAAATGAACTTCGGCGAGGTTTACGGCGAATGTGATACAGCCAAGAAGCTTCGCGTTGTTTCTGATTTGAAAACCAGCGCAAAAGGTGCAGTGCTGTTTGTTTATTCTTCGGGAGTAGAGACGCACAGCGCCGCCGACGTGGACATCCGTGTAAACAGGCGCGGAAAATTTGCCGATGTCCTGATTTCTCCGGATTATCTTGCAAACCTTCCGTTTGCGGTTCAGATATGCCGGCGCATGCGTGAGATCGCGATAGAAAATGCAATTTTTGCATTCGTTGTAAAGGCAATTCTGGTGTTCCTCAGCATAATAGGCTACTGCAACATCTGGTTTGCGATATTCATTGACATGGTAGCAGCGGTTGCCACAATTCTGAATTCTGTCCGCGTTACAAGCGAATCACTTATAAGTGCGTTTCTTTATAAAACCGGCCAGCGCTGACAGATATACTATCATAAAATAAAGAGAAAACCGCGAGGTTATGGTTACATAATCTTCGCGGTTTTTCTATAGATAAAAACAGAGAGGGAATTGATAAACCGGTATCCTTGATAAATCGCATCGGCAAGTTTGGTTATGTGCGCACACGCGCAACTTCGCATAATATCAATTTAACGAAGTTTACACTTGATTTTAGAGACCGGTTGACATATAATTATATTGAAATTATGTTTACTCATTTCCGGAGGGTTTCCAATGAATCTTGACCAGATCAATGACGTCCCAGACATTCTCATGGAGTTTCTTGAATATCACTCGACCGTGCGCGGTCATTCTGACAAAACCGTATTTGCGTATTACACGGATCTCAAAATTCTTTTTCGTTATCTCAAACGCCGCCGTCATAATGTCCCGGCAGATACGCCCTTTAATGAGATCGATATTACCGACGTTGACCTTGATTTCATCAAGGCTATCAAAATTGAGGAGCTTTACAGATACCAGAGCTTTTCTCCAGAATCCGACAGTTCCCTTTCCGCTGCCAGCCGCTGCCGCCGTACTTCGTCAGTCAAATCTTTTTTTAATTATCTCACGGTAAAACGGCATCTTCTGGAAAATAACGTTTGTCAAGAACTTGACATGCCGAAACGTCAGGCGTCTCTGCCTAAATATCTTGAAGAATCCGAATGTGAACGGCTGTTGTCAGCATGCGACGGTAAATATGCATATCGTGATTATGCGATACTGATGCTGTTTCTTTCGTGCGGACTGCGCGTGTCGGAGCTTGTGTCTCTCAATCTAACGGATATTTATGACGATCATGTGCGCGTTATCGGCAAAGGCAATAAAGAGCGCGTCGTGTTCTTTGCGGACGGCTGCCGCGAGGCGCTGGACGATTATCTCGCTGTACGTGACAACGGGAAAATACGCCCTGAAGATAAGAATGCGCTCTTTATAAGCAGCGTCAATAGACGCATTACAAGCCGCGGTGTTGAGCAGATGGTGGATAAAAAACTGCTCATTGCCGGGCTGGATGCTTCTAGGTATTCGCCTCATAAACTGCGCCACACGGCTGCGACACTCATGCTCAAAAACGGCGTGGATACACGCGCGTTGCAGGAGGTACTCGGCCACAGCAATCTTAATACCACGCAGATATACACCCATCTTGACAATGCACAGCTGCACGAGGCCGCAATGGCAAATCCCATAGGCCGGAAAAAGAAATCGGAGATCGAGGAGTAAGCTTTTTACAGGACGACGCTTTCTCCGTCAGCGTTTATATAACCGTTGCGCTCTGCCTTAAGGGCTGCTGTGTCACGTTTTCCGCTCGGCTTCACAGCAAATCCGGTCCGGCATTTATATACAGCAGGAACTGCATAGTCTTCAAGCAAAGCACGGCAGTTTTCATCTACCCTCTTCACGACAGTTTCAAAGCTTTCAGAGTTGGTGTCATTCAGGATCATGTGTGCCGCAGGTACAGTAATGCCGTTTATGCTGATGTCAACGACTTCGCAGTCTTTTACCGCCTTGTCCTGTAATATCACGTTTTCTATGTCAAAGTTATAAACCGTGGTGTTGTCTGGCGCTATGTAGCAATCAGATGTGCGGCCGAGTACATATACCCATCCGTCCTCATCCACATAGCCAATATCACCTGTGCAGCCCCACCGCTTTCCATCCTCAGCAGTGTGGAAGAAAAGTTCTGTTGCAGCGGAATTATTATAGTACATCGCCATTGCAGACGGCGAGACAACGCGCAGCTCCCCGCGTTCGCCATATTTGAGTTCTTTCCCGGTGTCAGTGTCAAACGCACTCACGGTTACAAACGGCAGTGGAATTCCGGTCGAACCCTGTTTTTCTATGTATTCTTCTGCCGTCATATTATTTGTTGTGGTAGTAACTGTTGCTCCAAGCTCACACATTCCCCAGCCTTTGGTCAAAAACTTTTTGCAGTTATGCTCACGCAGGAACGCATTTATTGCATCCTCAGTTTGAGATAGCAGCTGCTCCCCGCCGGTTATCGGGTAAATCAGGAATGATAGATCCATCTTCTGCAGCGGTTTATAATTGACCGAGTGCAGCCACAGGCTTGTTGCTCCAAGCGTAAAATTTGGTTTGAAACGTGCAAGATCATACGCAAAAGTCTCAGGGCTGAATACAGGATCAAGGATAACAGTCATGCCCATATAAAGCGGCATGAGCATACACACAACATTTCCTGTAGAAAACCACACCGGAACAATGTGCAGGAAACGGCTTTGCCTTGACAGCTCTCTTGTCATATATTTATACTGCGTCAGGGTCGCGTTGATTCCATGATTTGTTAGCACAATACCCTTGGATGCACCTGTGGTCCCGGATGAATATACCATAACAAACGGCGACGCGGCGTCTCCGGAAACCAATGCTTTTGTGTTTTCTGCACCGTGCTTTATAAAATCGCTCCAGAGTACATACGCTTCTGTTTTCATTGCTGCGCTCAGTTTATTATCAGGCTTTTCTTTGACGGCTGAAATTATTTTCACCGGAAGCGAGAGCGAATTTGCAGCCGGAATAACTACAATTTTCTCAATTCCGGTCTGTGATATAACGTCAGAAATGTAAATATACATTTTGTCAAGAACAAAGAGCAGCGTTGCTTTCGTATCATTTATGCGATCCTGAATCTGTTCTTTTTCAAAAAGCGGGTTGATAAAGTTCGCTATAGCGCCTATCCTGCTGCACGCCAGCAGCAGATAAACGACCTCCGGCACACCCGCTACGCAGAAGGCTGCGCACTCTCCTTTTTTCAGTCCATAGGACACAAGCGCATGTGCACAACGTTCGACCTGTTCAAAAAGCTTTTTATACGTTATCTTGCGGCCGTAGTATTCCAGTGCGATCTCGTCAAGGTGCTCTCTGTTGTTTTCCCAAATATTTTGGTAGACCGTGCAGTCCGGTATCCTTGCGTTGATTGCTTCTTCATCATAATACTTCAGCCAGGGCTTGTCTATTGAGGGGTATCCTGTGGTTGTGCATTCACTCATATTTCTTTTCTCCCAATAAAAAAGTGCGCAGCCGAAGCTGCGCACGAAAAACGCAGTCTCAGTTGCGCCACACAACCATCTGACAATTCGTAAATGCGAATGCAGAAATAGAGCCTGCATTTTTACCAAAAGTAAAAAACACAGCACTCGCTACGAATTGTCCAATATTAGGTTGTGTGGCAGAATAATATTATCAAATCCACAGGGAAAAATCAATAGAAAAGTGCGGTCCGAAGTGTTGTATCTTCGGACCGCACTTATTTTTAGTCAATGCCGCTCAATATTTTCAATTATCTGTATCGCGCTGCCTATATCAAACACCGGCAAGCCGGTCAGATACACGGCATGTACACCGCGTTCTTCGAGGAAATCTAATATACGCGCCTTATCAGAATGCGCATCAAGAGTCCCGGTAAATGCCAAGGCGTCTGTAGACAGCTTGAAGCCCGCGCCGCCGAGAAATCCGTACTCGAAGCCGTCGAGTGAAACAAAGCCATTGCCTATCAACAGCACGTCAAGCCCGGCAGCCATAGCCGCAGCAGCAATTCCCCTGTCCTGCGTAATTATCGAGTGCTCGTCAATGGGTAAAACCGAACATTTTGAATAGCCCTGCTTAACAGGCACACCGTAAAAACCGCGGCCATTCGTTAAACAATCGACAACACGCTTATACGCTGTTTTCTGCCCGTATATAAGGTGTTTTCCGACGGCAGCAATGTTTAGCTGCGCATCGTCCGGGTATTTCAAGGATTGTGCGATGTCCGCATAGTGCAGCGAGACGCCAAACGATTCAAGCTGCGCGGCGAACGCTGTCCCGCGCAGATATGGCGCGAGACATACCGTCTTCCCGCCAGCATGAAAAACCGACAGATCCGCATGTCCGGACAGTCTGGGATCGACATGCGGATTATCAGGCACATACAGGGGGAAGATACCGCACTTCTTTACCGCTTTATCAAGCGCTTTTGAATATTTTTCGCCGATTATAACCACTTTTGCTTTTGACGGGAGGTTAGGCAAATGTACAAACTCAGCCATTTTTGCCCAGCACCGCGCGTATAGCTTCTCTTACATTCTTTACGGGTATTACGTCCATTCCGTCAAATTGTTTTACCTCATCCCGTACATGCGCAGGGATAACACAGCGCTTGAAGCCCAACCGGGATATTTCTGTGAGCCGCTGATTGAGCGCACTGACAGAACGTACCTCGCCCGAAAGGCCGACCTCGCCGATCGCGGCAAGGTCAGCGCCCAGCGGACGGTCAAGGTAGCTGGAGGCAATGGCGAGTATCGTCGCAAGGTCTGCTGCAGGCTCATCAAGAAAAAGCCCGCCGATGACGTTTATGTATGAGTCGCAGTTGGAGACCGGCAGCCCGCCGCGCTTCTCCAGCACTGCCAGCAGCATTGCCGTGCGGTTATAGTCGATGCCGTTGCTGCGCCGCGCGGCGGAATTGTAACCGGCCTGACACAGAAGCGCCTGAACCTCGGCCAATATCGGCCTGGTTCCCTCTATAACGCAGGCCACGCAAGTCCCCGGACTATTCTCGGGCCGGCCTGAGAGCAGCATTTCTGACGGGTTTTCAACGCACCTCAGGCCGTTGTCTGCCATTTCAAAAACGCCGATCTCATTTGTTGAGCCAAATCTGTTCTTTGCCGCGCGCAGTATTCTGAAGCTGGTGCTGCGCTCGCCTTCGAAGTAAAGCACACAGTCCACCATGTGCTCGAGCACCTTGGGACCTGCTATACTTCCCTCCTTGTTTATGTGTCCGACCACAAACATGGTCAAACCCTTATCCTTTGTCACACGCATCAGACGCATCGTGCATTCACGTACCTGCGTGATACTTCCCGGCGCAGAGCTGACCTCCGCGTCGGAGACGGTCTGTATAGAGTCAATGATAACGACGTCAGGCGCGACCTCTCCGATACAGGCTATTATGCTGTCAATATCAGTCTCTGCGAGCACGTATATATCCCCGCCGATGCCAAGCCTCGTCGCGCGCAGCTTGAGCTGACGCTCGCTCTCTTCGCCTGTGATATACAGCACACGCCGTCCTTTGTCGATCATGCCGCACATTTGCAGCAGCAGCGTAGATTTACCTATGCCCGGCGCGCCGCCCACAAGAACAAGAGCGCCGACAACCGCCCCGCCTCCGAGAACACGGTCAAACTCCGAAATGCCGGTAGAGAATCTTATTTCGGCGCTTGTGTCAAGCTCGGATATTTTCTTAGCCGACGGAACGGCTGCTCGTGCACCGCGCGCACCTCGTCCTTTTGTGCCGGCGCTGTCGAGCTTGAGCTCCACAAGCGTGTTCCACGCGCCGCAGGCCGGACATTTCCCGGCCCAGTTCGGCGTTTCATTGCCGCACTCCGAGCAGCAATATACTGTCTTTTGTTTTGCAGCCATTGTTTTTTTCTCCGATTTTTATGTATGTTGATTTCCGTTTACAAATTGCAGATACGTACCCATGAGCACTGTTGAGAGCGCTGTCTGATACCGGCTGTCTGTGAGCTTCGTTATATCCGAATGATTGGACACAAAACCACATTCAACAAGTATCGCCGGACAGCTGACATTTGAGAGAATGTAGAGATGATTTTTGTCCGGTTCCGCGACGCGCCTGTTCTGCGGGTCAAGGCAGTTTACAAGATTCGCATGCATCAGCTTGCCGAGAACTTCGCTTTGACCGTTTGACGAATAGAGCACCTGTGCACCGCTCGGCTGCGCCGTCGGATAGCAGTTCTGGTGTATACTCAGCAATACGGCGTTCGGAGTGGCGTTGACCACATCCGCCCTGTACACGAGCTCGTCGTGCTCGCTGTAAGTCAGGGCGTTTGAACCGCGGCTGTCATCCGTGCGTGTCATTACAGCGTTTTTTCCGCAGAATGCAGATACGGCCTGAAGTCTCAGCGCGATGGCAAGGTTTATGTCGCTTTCCTTTGAACCGTCTGCGCCTATCGCGCCCCCGTCTATGCCGCCGTGTCCCGCATCTATCACAAGCGTGCTCTCTTCCGCGCTGCCTGAGACCGTCTCAGCCTTAGAGAGGTCAAGGTTCGCGGCAAACGCGGACAGCGCTATAAAAACGGCAAGCGCCGTCACAGCAGCAATGACTTGCTTTTTGTTCACAACAACAAATGATCTGGACATATTTTCACCCCACTTAAAGATTGGTGAGGTATGGCTTTATTATATATGCTCTGCCGGTTTTAGTCAAACAAAATGCCTCCGCCGCATCAGAGCAAGATACAGATAAGCCCACCGCTTCCCTCATTTATTATCCGCTGTAAGGTCTCCTGAAGCTTTGTCTTTGCGCTGTCCGGCAGTGCTTCTATCTTGTTTGTCAGCCCCTCCTCCGCAATATCGTTCAACGATTTGCCGAATATATTGGACTGCCATATACGATTGACATCGCCGTCAAAGCCTTGGAGCAGGAAATTTATTATATCTTCTGACGCCGATTCACCGCCTATTGCCGGCGTTACCTCTGTCTCTACATTTGTCATGAGCATATGTATTGCAGGAGCGCTCGCTTTCAGCTTTACACTGTATTTTCCGCCCTGACGTACTATCTGCGGCTCTTCGAGATGCATTTGCGCCGAGTCGGGCATAACAACGCCGTAGCCCTTGGTCCGCACGTCTTCAAGCGCAGCCCGCAGCTTGTCGTAATCGAGTTTTACCGCGCTCATTTCCGCAAGCGTGGAAATAAGGTCACCGTCATTTTTGACCTCAATTCCTGTCTGTTCACTTATTGTCTTATAATACAGGCCGCGCGGCAGCTGCACCGAGACCGTGACAGCACCTGTGCCGAGATCACTCTTCTGAATTTTTACGCTGCTGATATTTTCAAGTTCGGAAAGCTTTTCGGCCGCCGCATAGCAGTCCTTGATTTTTGCCGCTCCTTCGCTGCTTGCAAGGATTCCGGCAAACATATCGGCTTTCAGCTCATTGCCGTCCGGCAGCGCGTCAAGCCACTCCGGCAGGAAAAATCCGATGGAACGCAGCGGAAATTCCTCCAGAACCGAGTGCATTATATCCGCGATGACCGCTTCATCAAGCTCAAGGCAGTTTACCGGCATGCATTTCACACCGTACTGCGAAGAAATCTCTGCTGCAAGCTGCTGCGTATCTTCTGACTGCGGCTCCGCGCTGTTGAGCAGCACCACGAACGGCTTGCCGATGGATTGAAGCTCTGTAATGACTCTGGCCTCAGGCGCAACGTATTTTTCGCGCGGTATGTCGCAGATCGTTCCGTCACATGTGACAACAATGCCTATTGTCGAGTGCTCAGCGATAACCTTGTGCGTCCCCTTTTCAGCAGCGTCAGTCATGGTCACCTCATGGTCAAACCACGGTGTTGTAACAAGGCGCTCGACTCCTTCCTCAAATTGCCCCGCTGCGCCGTCCACCATGTAGCCAACGCAGTCGACAAGGCGCACGGAGAGCTCCGTATTATCCGCAATGTTTATCGTAACGGCATCTTCCGGTACAAACTTTGGTTCTGCCGTCATTATCGTCCTGCCGGAGCCGCTCTGCGGCAGCTCATCCTTCGCACGCTCCCGCATATAGGTGTTGTCTATCTGCGGAATGACCAGCTTCTCCATAAAGCGTTTGATAAACGTGGATTTACCTGTCCGCACCGGCCCAACGACGCCGAGCATGAAAGCTCCGTTCGTGCGTGCCGCAATATCCCGATATATATTCGTATCAGTCATAATAAAAGCCTCCGCTCTCATGTTCTCGTTTGTACGAGTCTATGAGCCCGGAGGCTGAAATATGCACAAGCTATATGAATGAGATCACCTGTCCGTGGCGGGCGGAAACAGTAAAGCACACGTCCGGAAATTCATGCCGGAGTTTTTCGCAAAGCGAAGGTATCACCGGATTTTCGGTGCAGAAATGATCGCCGTCGATCAGATTGATCCCAAGCTCTTTTGCTTCAAGGAACTGATGGTACTTAATATCTGCCGTGACATAGGTGTCGCAGCCCTTTTCGACCGCACATCCTATATAGTCGCCGCCTGAGCCGCCCATCACAGCCAGCCGTTTCACAGGCCGTCCAGCATCATAATAACGCAGTCCTTTGGAATCCAACGCAGTCTTGCAGAAGCGCAGGAAGCTATCAAACTGCTGCGCCTCGGGCAGCTCCCCTACCCGTCCGCAATTATCCGGGTCAAGCGGGCCGTCCGCTCTGGCTCCAAGAAGCGTTATAAGCACATCGTTCACACCGCCGGCGGCTATATCAAGATTCGTATGCATGGATATGACGGCGATTCTGTTCTCGGCAAGCCTCAGGAGCTTTGTATCCATTATGCTTCGGAGCTTGCTGAATATGAGCGGGTGGTGTGAAATGATAAGCTGTGCGCCAAGCTCGATAGCCTCGCCGACGACTTCTTCTGTCACATCAAGCGCCAGCAGCGCCCTATTTACCTCTGCATCAAGCCGTCCCAGCTGAAATCCGGAATTATCAAAATCCATCTGAAGCTCAAGCGGAGCGAGCTCTTTCAGATAATCGTAAATCTCCCCTGCTCTTCTCATTTGTACTCACCTTCACCGTCTCTCATTTTATAAAGCTGGCCAAGTATTCTGCGGTTGACGTTCAGCCAACCGACGGCTCCACGCGCCCGGTCCATGCCGTCTACGGCTTTTTCAAAGCGCTTGATAAGCGATTCCAGCTGCTCATCGAAAAGCTCATTTTTTACCGCAAGCTTATATTCACCGGTGAAAAGCTCCGCATCCGTCAGAGGAGTATTTCCTCCGAAGCGCGCACCTATTATTTGATACCGTTCGCCGGCATCGCGCACTATCTTCTCGTCGGTTATTCCGAACTCGTTGTTTGTGAGCCAGTACCTGAGCACCTCGGCCTTTGTCATCGGCTGTAGGATCAGCAGGAACTTTTCATCCATGCACCATTCAGCACGGTCGAGTATGCCGCATATCGTGTCTCCGCCCATACCGGCAATGACGATAGTATCTATATCATCCCTGCTGCAGCCGTCGAGCCCGTCGCACAGCCGGAAGCTTATACGCTCTTCAACACCGCTTTCGCGCGCAGAGGCAACAGCAGTATGCAGCGGGCCGGGGCGTATGTCGGACGCAATGATATTTCCGCTGTAGCCATGCAGCGCCATATATACCGGCAGATAGCCATGATCCGTGCCGACGTCGGAAAAACCTTCGCCGTCAGGGATCATTGAAGAGATCAGTTCAAGGCGTTTATTCATCTGATACGCTCCGTAATAAAAGTAAAATAAAAGCCGGAGCTAGTCCGGCTTTTCAGTGACTGAATAAAGTCAAATCAAAGGGTCTCAAGATATGCCTTGAGGCTGACAAGGAACTCGTCGGGATCGACGCCGTGTGCAGCGCAGGCCTCTTCAAGGGATTCACCGCTTGCAAGTGCGCAGCCCATGCAGTGCATACCGATGGCCTGGAATGCGGGCATTGCCTCAGGGCAGTTGTTGACGATCTCAGAAATTAAAGTCTCTCTCGTGATTTCCATAGCTTTCACCTTTCAAAAAAACTTCAGAATAGATAAAGATTGGGACGCCGCAGCGCCCCAATCTCTTTGTCAGGCGAATCAGGCCTGCTCTCTCATCTTAGCAAAGCACTCGCTGCAGTATACAGGACGATCGGACTTGGGCTCAAAGGGAACCTTTGCCTCTCCGCCGCATGCGGCGCAGACTGCGGTGTAGAACTCACGAGGTCCACGGGCAGCGTTCTTGCGAGCGTCGCGGCATGCCTTGCAGCGCTGGGGCTCATTCTGGAAGCCGCGCTCTGCGTAGAACTCCTGCTCACCTGCGGTGAAAACGAACTCCTTACCACACTCTTTGCAAACTAAGGTCTTGTCTTCGTACATTTCGAATCCTCTCTTTTGATAAATGTGCCGTAATTGGCTGTATTTGCGAACAGCTCTTCACTGTTGTCGCTGAAATAAAATGCTCCGCACAGGAGTACACAGATCTCGAAGCCTGTCATGTATGACACTGCGCGCAATCCGCGCGTATCGTGCGAATATTATTATCTGTTCAAGTGCTGACGGGCTCCAAGAAATCGCATCGTAGCTTCCATGCTCTCCGGGCAGAACCAAAGCCACGCAAAAGCGTTAACCGTAGTAATAAGCCGATAACCAAAAGAGGGTATCCGAGAGTTGCTCAACACACAAATGAGCGGGAAATGCAATACGGGAGATGCGGGGTTACTTAGTAAACGAATACAAAATTTACCTTAAACCATTACACCTAATATTATACAACAACAGCACTCAAAGTCAACAATTTTTTTACTTAGAAATCGAAAAAATTTACTATAATGCCAGATTGCCCAAAAATACGGTCGTCACAGATCTATCTGCTGCTGGCCAATATACTCTATTCCGAGATGCTCATATGCCTTGCGCGTAACACAACGGCCGCGCGGTGTGCGTGTGAGAAAGCCTTTTTGCAGCAGATAGGGCTCGTAGACGTCTTCGATTGTGACTGAGTCCTCATTTATAGTGGCTGCCAGCGTCTCAAGCCCTACCGGCCCGCCGTTATAATATTCAATGATGCTTCTGAGCATGCGTCTGTCAAGCGCGTCAAGCCCGAGCTCATCAACTTCCAGTCCCTTCAGCGCTCTGTTTGCAACATCCTTTGTTATAACACCGCCGGCCATGACCTGAGCATAATCCCTTACGCGCCGCAGCAGGCGGTTAGCGATACGCGGTGTTCCGCGTGAACGGGATGCGATCTCATACGCGCCATCAGGCTCAATAGCCACATTAAGAATACCGGCTGAACGCACAACAATGCGCTTGAGCTCTTCGGAGGAATAAAGCTCAAGCCGCAGGGTCACCCCGAAACGATCACGCAGCGGTGCTGTGAGCTGTCCTGAGCGTGTCGTCGCGCCGATAAGCGTGAAATGCGGCAGATCAAGAT
This sequence comes from uncultured Eubacteriales bacterium, assembly GCA_900546515.1. Taxonomy (GTDB): domain Bacteria; phylum Bacillota; class Clostridia; order Oscillospirales; family Oscillospiraceae; genus Limivicinus. The sequence goes on from URDG01000001.1 coordinate 142,120, forward strand.
GGATAGAGTTTGCCGAAGGGCCCTTGCCGAGAATAATGTCAATGGCATAGTCTTCCATTGCGGGATACAGTATTTCCTCATACGCACGATTGAGCCGGTGTATCTCGTCAACAAACAAGATGTCGCCTTCATTGAGATTTGTGAGCATTGCCACAAGATCACCGGGCTTCTCTATCGCCGGTCCAGAGGTTATGCGCATATTCACGCCCATCTCGTTTGCAATGACCGCCGCCAGCGTTGTCTTGCCCAGTCCCGGGGGGCCGTGGAGAAGAACGTGGTCAAGCGGCTCATTGCGCATTTTTGCTGCATTTATAAAAATATAGAGATTATCTTTCGCTTTTTCCTGTCCTATGTACTCGGCTATAGTTTTGGGGCGCAAAGAACCCTCCGCCCTGTCCTCAGGCAGACTTGCAGCGGTGGTTATTATTTCTTCATTCGCGTCCTCTGAAAAATTGATACTCATCTTATACTCCCGCTTATTTTACCATGTGTTTGAGAACAGCCTTTATTATCTTCTCCGCAGACATTTCGTTTATATCGATATTTCTGAGCACCGGTGAAATTTCAGACGTGCTGTATCCGAGCATGGCAAGTGCCGTCAATGCATCGTTTACGGGGCCGCTATCCGCAGTGCTGGCCGCATACTGAACTGCCGGTAAGCCGGACTCCTGCCCGCCCATTTCTTTTTTCAGCTTGTCCTTGAGCTCAAGAATGACGCGCTGCGCTATTTTTTTACCTACCCCCGGCGCGACGGTCAGCGCCTTCTCGTCGTTATTCATCACAGCAAGCGCCAGTCCCTCCGGAGTGTTGTACGAGAGAATGGACAGCGCCGCCTTGGGACCGATACCGGACACGGAAACCAGCATTTCAAAGCATCTGCGCTCACTTTTGCCGGCAAAACCATACAGGTCAAAATTATTGTCCCCTATTGCCTCGGAGACATAAAGCTTTGACCTTTCGCCGAGCTTAAGAGATGTCAGTGTATTTGCCGTTACATTAAGCCCAAATCCGACGCCGCAGCAGTCGATTACAGCAAAATTTTGTTCGAGCTCAGCGACTTTGCCTTCTATATGGTGGAACATTCGTCTCTTTCTCCCTTATAAAGTAATGATGTTGAACTTCTGGCATGGCACAGAGCCAGAGCCACGGCATCGGCCGCATCATCCGGTCTCGGCGGGGCAGGCAGCGAGCATATACGCTTGACCATATCCATTACCTGCTTCTTCTCCGCTCTTCCATAGCCCACAACGGCCTGTTTGACCTGCAGCGGAGTATATTCGAAAATATCGACGCCGGCCTTCCTGCATGCGAGAAGTATGACTCCCCTGCCGTGCGCCACGGCAATGCCGGTAGTTATATTCGTATTGAAAAAAAGTTCTTCGATTGAAACCGCGTCCGGCTTGAAAATCTCCAGCAGGCTGCACATATCATCGTAGATCTGCTCAAGCCGTGATGAGAGGCTTGTGTGCGCAGGCGTGGTTATCACTCCGCATTTCAGGAGTTTATAATCCCGGTTTGATGAATCGACAACGCCAAAGCCTATCGTAGCAATGCCGGGGTCAATGCCCAGAATCCGCATTAAATCACATCCTTAGTGAATTTTAGCATAATTTCCGGCCAATAGCAACTCAAAATGAAAAACCGGCGTATTGTACGCCGGTTTTTCATGGAGGAGGAAAAGTAGATGTATTATTAAGGATCATGCTCTTGGATGCGCTTTGTTATAAACGTCCTTGAGCTGTTTTTTGATAAGGTGGGAATAAACCTGCGTGGATGAAATATCTGCGTGACCAAGCATTTCCTGAATTGCATGTATATCTGCGCCGTTTTCAAGCAGATGGGCGGCAAACGAATGGCGCAGCGTGTGCGGAGTGATGTCCTTTTCTATACCGGCTTTCTTCTGATAGAACTTTATTATCTTCCAGAAGCCTTGACGTGACATGCGTTCGCCGCTCACATTGACGAACAGTGATTGTTCGTCGGGCGTTGCGATCATCTGGGGCCTGACAAGAGTTATATACTCGCTCACAGCTTTCACCGCCGCCGGATACATCGGAATAAAGCGCTCTTTATTTCGGCTCTGGCAGCGGATAACGCCCGCAGTCAGATTCACGTCGGTTATATCAAGATCAATAAGCTCAGTTACTCTTATTCCTGTAGCATACAGCAGCTCAAGCATGGCTTTGTCTCTGTAGCCCTTTGCGTCGATGCACTGCGGCTGATCAAGCAGGAGCTCAACTTCTTTGCTTGTAAGAATCTGCGGCAGCTTCTGTGTGCTTTTGTCCGGCACGAGCTTCAGCGCCGGGTTTACCTGAAGGATCTGCTTTATGCACAAATGCGTGTACAGGCACTTGAGTGAAGCAATGCTTCTTGACACAGTCGCGACAGATTTGCCTGCCGCACGGAGATAATCAATATAATCTCCGACTTCTTCATCTGTCGCTGTCGCAATTGTCGCATCCGTGTGAGTATCGAGATATTCGCAGAATTGACGGATGTCACGAAGATATGAACTGAGGGTGTTAGCAGACGCCTTTTTGTCCTCTGTCAGGTATTTCTGGAATATTTCAATGATCTCTGCGTTCTGCATTATAAATGCCCTCTCTAAAAAAAGATTTGATTTATATAAAAGCATTTACCGCAACCGGATTATGTATAAGATCTTATGCTGCGGAATGCCGGATTTACTGCGTTTTTTCGCTGCCCTATGCTCTGAAAAATAAATTTTCAATTAACATAACTGTTCACTGGTAACAATATATTACACCGCAGTAAAAAAATCAAGTCTTTTTTTACTTTTTTGCAAAATATTTTTTCTTTATGTTAACTCTTGTTTCTTGCAAGACGCTAATATTAGTGGTCATTTGATTCTAACAAGGCTAAAAGCACAATATATAGCTAAAAAATAATTTCAAAAATAAACAAAATTATTTTTGGAATTATGTTAACTAAAAGCTCGATGTCATCTTCTTCTGCCTGATGCAGTTGATTTGCCCTTTTTTCCGGTTCCCGGGAAAAATACGCTGCCTGTAAGTCCGCCTGCAAGCGTAAAAGTCACTACGCTCAGAACACCGTCGAGCTCTATATCATTGCCTGCAATAATAAATCCAAGCGTCAACGCAAGTGTTGTTATGGTAACGCCGGCAACAAGCCCGGTAAAAATTGCACCGCGCTTTCTGATGTGCATTGCTCTTGCCCCAGCAAAAACAGCCGTCATAAAGCTGAGCGCAGAGCTGATATAGCCTATCGCTTCAGCTTCGGCATTCAGCAGGCTTACGGCAACACTGGCAAGCAGCACCAAAACCGTCGCAGATATGAGCCATGCAGCTATTGCGGACACGACAAAGCGGGCATCCGGCGTTTCTATGTGTTTATTCAATAAAACGACCCCCTGTTAATAAGATTTAATACATCCTATTAGCAGGGGGGTCAATAAATTCAGAATATGAATTTAATTATTTCTTCTTGGACTTGCTTGCTCTGGCCTCGGCTTCAGCCGCTTCCATCTTGGCGGTGGTGGATATAGACCACTTCTTGGCCTGAATGCGGACTCTGTCCTCTCCGGTCTCAAAAGTGATGGTGTCTTCGGTGACCTGCACTATCTTGCCGGTCAGACCGCCGATAGTGGTGATCTCATCGCCGAGGGAAAGAGAATTGCGCATCTCTTCCGTCTTTTTCTTTTTCTTATTCTCGGGACGGATTATAAGAAAATAGAAAATGGCGAACATCAGTACGAGCATTACGATCATAGAACCGCTGCCGCTCGCTGCGCTTGCATCTGCTGTGAGAAATAACATTTAGGGTATACCTCCAAAAAACAAAGTATTTATATTATACATGCATAATATGACAAATTCAAGATTTTATATTCGTTTATCTAAAATTTCTGTGTACTCTCGTCTGAACTCGCCGAAAGAGCCTGCGTCGAGGCTGTCCCGGATCTTTTTAGTCAGGCTGTTATAGAAATAGAGGTTATGCATCACAGCAAGACGCATTGCCAGCATCTCTTCAGCTTTGAAAAGATGACGGACATATGCGCGCGAGTACCTGCGGCATACCGGGCAATCGCATTGAGGGTCTACCGGCAGTGAATCTTTTGCATATTTCTCGTTTTTAATATTTATGATTCCGCTCCACGTAAAAAGATGACCGTGCCTGCCGTTGCGCGCCGGCATAACGCAATCAAAGAAATCCACGCCGCGGTATACGCTCTCTATAATATTCCCCGGCGTACCGACGCCCATTAAGTAGCGCGGCTTATCCTTGGGCATATATTCCTCAACCGCCTCTATAGTGTCATACATCTCCTGATGCGTCTCCCCGACCGCAAGGCCGCCGATAGCATAGCCCGGAAGATCGAGCTCGGCGATTTTCTTCATATGCTCTATGCGAATATCATGGTAAACCGCCCCCTGATTAATGCCAAAAAGCATCTGCCCGGGATTTACCGCATCATCGCGGCTGTTATACTCTGCCAGCGCCTTCTTGCAACGCTCCAGCCAGCGGACTGTGCGGGCGCATGACTTTTCCACATAGTCTCTCGGCGACGGTATCTTTATACACTCATCGAACGCCATTGCGATGTCTGAACCGAGATTTGACTGGATACGCATGCTCTCTTCCGGCCCCATGAATATATGCCGGCCGTCTACGTGTGAATTGAATTTCACGCCTTCTTCAGTTATTTTTCGCAGCTTTGCCAGAGAAAATATCTGGAATCCGCCACTGTCGGTGAGTATGGGGCCGTCCCATGTCATGAACTTATGCAGTCCTCCCATCTCCTTGACGAGCTCGTCACCGGGTCTGACATGAAGATGATAGGTGTTGGAAAGCTCGACCTGACACCCTATCTCTTTGAGGTCGCGCGCTGATAACGCGCCCTTTATGGCCCCCTGTGTGCCGACGTTCATGAATACAGGGGTCTGAACTATTCCATGCGGAGTCTCCAGTTCCCCGCGTCGTGCGTGCCCCTCCTGCTTGATAAGCTTGTACATTATTTACCTCTCTAAGAACGGTTGGTTATATAGTTACTGTCTATATGTACAATAACTGATTATATTTTACCTAAACGCAGCGCAGCCGTCAAGCCTGCTGTGCGATTTATTGAATATGCTTATCAAATTTATAATATACAGTCAAAAACAAAAAGGAGCTGCGCTGTATGCAGCACAACTCCTTTCTGATATTCTGCGTTTTCTATTTGTCTGTATAGAACCGCAAAACAATTTTCGCCCAATACATGCCGCAATGCGGCATGTATTGGATTTTTTGAGTTTTACTCGACGACCATCTTACCGTCTGCACCAAACTCATAACTTGCTTCCTTCATCAAGCCATTAGTCTTGGTAATCCAATATTTCTGGCCGTGGACAACTTCTCCGCTTGTCTTGACATAGTAGTAGCTGCCTTTGATATTGATCAGGCCTGCATAATATCTGCTGCCGTCCTTGTAGTAGTACAGGCTGCCATCTTCTTCAACTATGCCGTCTTTTACCAAATCTCTGAGGATCATCTTGCCATCGTTGTCGAACTGATATGTACCCTGCTTTATTGGCACACCATTTATTGTTATACCGTTGGTCTCCGTGATCCAGTAGCTCATACCGCAGACAAGCTTTCCGCTTAAAGTTCTCGCATAATAATAGCTGCCATCATATTCAAATAATCCACGTCCGGTCTTAACGCCATCAACAAAGTAATACAGTCCGTCAGCGCTGTCAGCCTGCTGAATACCTTGTTTATCAGTATCCTTATCATGGACAATTATACCGTCATCTCCGGGGACATACCAGATGTTTGCGGGCAAATTAAGTCCGTTTCTATATTCTTCAGTGAATCTTAATATCTGACGATTTTCACTGTAAACAACTGCTTTACCCTCATCTTCACTATCGAAGAAGTAGTAGTCCTTAACGCCATCCGTTATCACAAGCTGGAGTCCGGCATTGACATTGACTTTGCCGTTTTCCACCCAATAGATAGCGCTGCCGTCATTGATGGGGCCGGTATGATCGCTCTTGAAGGAACCTGTATTCTCGTCAAACAGATAGCGTCCCGTTGCTGCGGAACCATCCTGTGCGGGTATCTCGCCCGACAGGCCCTTAACAACATAGCTGCTCTCATCGAAATAGTACCACGCGCCGTCTATCTGTTTCCAACCGGGGACGGCCTTTATGCCATCAGCCAGATACGTTCTGCCGTTGGCATCATCAAGCCAGCCGGTGAAAACATACTGTGCGGTATATTCGGTGCCCTGTGCCGGGGTCTTGTTGGGAAGCTCGGGGCTCCAGCCAGTGAACTTGAATACGCCGGTATAGCTTGCGCCGTCAAGCTGCTTGGCACTTATGCTGATCTCTGTGGGAATCACGGGAACGTCAATCGCAGCATCGCACTTCGACGTGATGGTTGCACTTGCATCTTCATAATCTGCGTCCTTGTAATTGAAGGTCAGGGTTATATCATTCGCAGAATAGTGTGCGTACAGCGTCAACGCGGCCTTGGGCATCACATATCCATCAAGGTCGATCGCTTCGCCGTCGCCAAGCGCACCCGTGCGCCATTCAAGCGTGTAGCCGGGTTTGGATTCCTGCGCAGATATATATGACTTGAGCAGACTGCCCCAAGGCACATTGATGCCATCGCTTATATACGCGCTGCCATCGTCAGTCAGCAGTGTCAGTTTATATTCTGCATTTTTCCACTGAGCAACAACTGAAAGATCATGCGCAGGCATTGTAACATTTGCGGATGCGGCCAGCGTAGGATACTTAGTATCACTGCTGTCCACCCAGCCATCGAAAACATAGTCAGCTCTCGCGGGATCTTCAACATCTATGACGCTGCCGAATGTTACATTGCTCTCCCTGCTCTTAGAACCGTCACCATAGTCGAGCACGAGCCTGAAAGTCTTCGGGGTCTCGGTGTAATATGCCGTGTAGACCGCTTCACCGGAAACTGTGGCGCCATCTGCAAGGATATTGCCACTTGCATCCTTCCATCCGGCGAATGTGTAGCTGTAGCCGTCACCGTCGGGTCTCGTCGGAGTAACACCGGTGTATTTGAGCGTAGAGCCATACTCTGCATTTTCCCGCTCGATCACAGTTCCATCATAGTTATTCCATGTAATCAGGCATGTATCCGGGATCCATTTTGCCGTGAGCATAAGATCTTCAGCAGGCATGGTATTGCTCTCAAACCTGGTCTCTTCGATATACCAGCCGCCGAAGGTATAACCGGTCCTGCTTGGACTCGGAAGAGTGATCGTCGAATTATAGTCTGCTGTAATACTTTCAGTCATCGGGCCTCCGTTGCCGTTAAAGCTTATCGTATACTTATTGACCGTCCAGAAACCGTACAACTCAATATTTCCGGCAGGCATGGTATCCGGCAGAGTATAAGACTTTGTATATTCTGCATCGCTATACCAACCCTTGAAAGTATAGCCGGTCTTATCGGCACGTATATTTACATCAGCTATATTAGCGCCATACGTGACAGAATACGTCTCAAGGTCATTTATCCTGCCGTGAACCGTTATCGTGTAGGTATTGATCACAAATTTGGCATTCAGCTCAATATTTCCAGCAGGCATGAGTCCGCCAGCCGGAATGCCGTCCCATCCGGTGAATGTATAGCCTTCAAGCACAGGTGTATATTCTTCTATGCTGCTGTTGATCTCAGCACCGCAGTGTAATTCAACAGTGTGCCAAACAGCCCCATTAACCTTCAGCGTTACCGCAAAGTTTATAGCGCTGAACTTTGCGTTTATGGTGATATCCTCAGCGGGCATGTGTATAAGATCTGTATCCCAGCCGGTAAAGTTGTACCCCTCCTTGGAAGGAGCTGCGGGCGCAGGTATTGGCTGGCCATATGTCACATCTTTTTCTTCATACACTTTACCGTCAACATAGAACGTAGCCTTATAGGTGTTCGGCGTCATCTTTGCATAAAGGACAATGTCGCTTGCCGGCATGGTATCGGGATAGGTATATTTGTCTCCGGTGCAGCCGCTATTATCATACCAGCCGCCGAACGTATGTCCGGTAATTTCAGGAGTACCCGTGTACTTATCGTCATCGCTTATATTATCACCGAAGTGCTTGACACCAGACTCATGTATCTTTTCGCCGTTTACCATATATATGATACGGTACTCTTTTTGCGTCCAGCTGGCATAAAGTGTGAGGTCTTTGCTTGCACTAAACTTAACGCCGGGAAGATATACAAGTTTACCGTCTCCATCGACCCAGCCGTTGAAGGTCCAGCCTTCCTTTGTGAGTGTCGGCGCAGTAACTGTATCACCGTGAGAATATGTGCCGCCCTCAACCTCCGTGTCATTATCCATAAACTTCAGGCTGTATTGATTAGATCTCCACTTTGCGGCCAGAGTGAGGTTTTCGGCAGGCATTGTTTCGGGGATTTCAGCATAGGTCGTTTCGTTTTCGCCTGTTATCATCCAGCCGTCGAAGGTGTATCCCTCTCTCACGCCGCAGTCGAACTGACTGCTGTCTATCGTGTCGCCAAACTTAAGACCGGTTATTACAGTGGACACACCTTCCTCGCGTACAACAGTTATCGTGAAGTAACGTGTTGTCTCCTCATACTGTGCTGTATATGTACGCTCGCTTGCATCTTCTATTTTCTCCGGTACAGGATTCCAGCCGGTGAATGTATAAACCGTGGTTGCTGTCGGGGCCTTTGACGGAGTACCCGTATATTGGGGTATTGTGCCGTAGTCAACGTAGGCTACTACGTTCTTCTCCGGGTCATTTTCATCAATTACCCATGTAACCTTGTGCTGCGTGGTGCTCTCATTGAACACTGCCGTATAGGTCGTATCAGCATCAGCAGCAGTGGGTTCAGGCTGCCAGTGATCAAAGGTATACGTACGTTTCACGGTTACTTCCACAAGACTATCGGTATTGGAATACGCAGGAATAGAGCCCTTTGTAACATAAACAACTTCTGATGTAGTTTCCTTACTGGAAGGCCAAGTTATTTCCCAAGTGATCTTTACGCCTGTACGCGGGATCTCCTCGCCCTTCTTAAGAAGAGTGTTGCACACTGAGCAGTAAGTATCGCCGGTATAACCGTTCTCAGAAAGGGTCGCTTCTTTCGCGTTACGAATTTCCTCCGTGTGACCCTTTGCGGGAACCACGGTCTGAGCGACGAGAACCTCGTTGCAGACGGAGCAGTGCTTGCCCTCGGTCTTGCCCGTCTCCGTGCACGTTGCTTCTACCGCCGCGTCTATGACTTCCGTGTGACCCGTTGCGGGAATCTCAGTCTGAGCGACGAGAACTTTGTTGCAGACAGAGCAGTGCTTGCCCTCAGTCTTGCCCGGCTTCGTGCACGTTGCTTCTACCGCCGCGTCTGTCACTGTAACATGACCCTTTTTGGGGATAACGGTCAAGCCGGAAAGAGTGGCACCGCAGACTGAGCATTTTGTTCCGGCTTCATAACCGGCCTCAGTGCAAGTAGCAGGCTTCCCAGGCACCTCAACTGAAGTATGGCCTGTTGCCGAGATTGCTTCAGTTTTTGTTTCATTGCACACTGTGCATGTGTAGGTCTTTACGCCGTCCTCGGTGCAGGTCGCAGCCGTTGTAACCTTACCTTCGTCCCAAGAGTGACCCTTTGCGGGAATCTCAGTCTGAACAACGATAACCTCATTGCAGACGGAGCAGTGCTTGCCCTCGGTCTTGCCCGGAGTTGTGCATGTTGCTTCTACTGCCGGGTCTATCACTTCCGTATGGCCCGTTGCGAGGATGCCCTCGCCATCAGCAATTTTTTCGCCGCAAGTCTTGCAGTAAGTATCACCAGTGTAGCCTTTTTCGGTGCAGGTTGCAGCCTTGGCACCACGGACTTCGGTCTCACCATGTGCACATTTCCACTGTGCATAGAGGGTAATATTTTCCGTTAAAGCAACTTTAGTTCCAGCAGCATAAGCTGTACCGGGATTATCAGTGGTCGGTGCTGCCGCAGTGTTCCATCCGGTAAATGTATAGCCCTCGCGTGTGAAGGTATTGGCGCTGATGGTTACTTCAGTTCCCTTTTTAACCGTCTGCGCATCCATAGTGCCGGTGCCGCCGTTTGCGCCATAGGTAACAGTTACAGCCTCAGCCCAATTTGCATAAAGGGTAATATGAATTCCTTTTTCCTCGAGCTGGCCAGCGGTAAGTGTGAAGCGGTCTTTATCAAGGAAATCATCTGTACCGCTGTCTACAGAAAATGCCCAGCCGGTAAACATGTACCCATCTTTTGTGAATGTGCATGCAGGCAGAGAATTATCGGCTGCCGGAACTACACCGTTTACGATATCATAAACCACAGGCTCCATAGCATCGGCGCCGCCGTTTGCGTCAAACGAGACCTCGACCGCCTGTTTCCACAGCGCATAAAGATCTATAGAGCTGTTATACTTCTCGCCCTCATTCGCTTTGAAGATATCCTCTGTTATCTCCGCGCCGTCGGCAAGATCCGCCTTTTCAGCGGTATCCGACTTGCCCCAGCCAACAAAAAGCTGATATTCTCCATCTCTATTAAACGGGGATACGCCATTTGTAGTTGTTTCTTTCTGAATAGTCGCGATAGTATCGAGTTTTGCACCCTTAAAGTCTGTTATCTCCTGCTTATAAACATTATCAACAGGTGCTCCGCCTTTTTCATAGTTTGCATGGAAAATCACGCTCCATGCTTCTCCGCCCCAGAAGCCATTGACATAGTTAATGGTATCGCCGGCGCTTGCGGTCGCGGTTTCGGTGTAGGTTCCGTTTGCATTATGCAGCTTGGCAGCGGTGATGGGGATGGTCACCGCACTATTGCCATTTGCATTATACTGATAGGTTGCGGTCGCCGTGCCAGGTGTGCCCTGCTGAATGTACTTGCCGGTGCCATTGCTGGAGCAGATATCTGCACTGCCATTGGTAGTGTAGATGGCGCCAATAGCCGTTACGCTGCCGTTCACATCCATCTTCGCATCAACCAAGTCTTTATCGGAGCGGTTGTATGCCTTACCCGGCGCATAGGCCACAGACTTAAACTTGCAAGGACCCCAGACGAAGTTGTCGGAGTTCCACTCATCGCTGTCATAGAAATAGATATTCTTCCCGCTTGCAACCGTCAGACCAGCGCCCTCCGCAATATTGACCTCAACGCCCGCCAGCAGTGCCGCGTCCTGATTGATGGTCACATTTCCGGACTGGATATTGATGGTGATGTTGTTGGTGATAGGCAGTACGTAGCTTGCAGAGTTGACATTCATGCTCGCAAGCTTTAGCGACAACGTGTTCAATGCCGCCTCGCCGTTTACTGTGAATACAAGGCGATCCGTCTTTTCATCGTAATCCTTAGTAAAGCTACCGGATTCCACTTTGAACATACCGGTGTCGCCAATGAAATTAATAGCAGTAGTATATGTGCTCTTCATTGCATAAACGCCGCTATAAACCTGTTCGTTAGCGCCGGCATTCAACGTCAAGGGAACTTCGATGTTTTGTACGAAGTACTGCGAAAATGGGAACACCCCATGGCCCATGCCGGAAGATGCGCCGCCGCCGCGGAAGTCTGCAATCTGATAGAATTCGTACACCGTAGCGCCGGATTCCGCCAGAACAGAGCCGCTGCCGGAGATAAAGCCCCATGCATAGAGATTACCGCCGTTCTTGACCGTGATGGAACTATTGTCCGCCATTTTGATGTATCCATAATCACCAACGGGACGTCCCTGCTCACTACCGCCAGCAGCAAAATATCTGCCGCCCAGGCTGATGGCGCCATTGACGGTAATGGACGTGCCTTCGCTCATCGTCAGCGTCCGGAAAGGATTAGACGCGGGAGTCGTCCGAATCGCCGCAGGAGCATCCGTATACAGTGTCCCTGCCGCGTCGAAGGGGATCAACAGCGTGATTCCCGCCGGGATGGTATAAGTACCGCTGATTGAGCCATCAGTAGCCAAGGTAATCTTGGACTGGCCGTTTGCCTGTGCATAGGAAACCGCATCACCCAAATCGTCAAACCGCTGGCCGCCGGTTTCAAACAGGGCCGCCGTTTTACTTGCGAACCGCGCTGTGATGGTGCAGTCGCTTTCAATGTTCAGCGCAGCCTTTGCAGACGTGCTGATATATTTCCCGTTAGAAGCATTATACCAGCCCATGAACTGATAACCAGCCGCCGGGGTTGCTACCACATTATAAGCAGTCATGGCGCTTTGCGTTTTGCTGTATTCCTCGGTAATGGTGTTTCCGTCTACTGTATAAGTACCGTTTTCAGCAGGCTGGAAAGTCACAGTCGCAGTAACGTCGCTTACCAGAACCACATTGGTAAGGGTAATCTTAGTGGCAACAGTACTGCCGGATTTGATGTATACTTTAACGGACTCGTTTGCTGCCAGTTCCTTGGTAAAACTGGCACCCGAAGAAACTTCTTTACCATCCACCTGAATCGTTCCGCTATTTTGCTCAATAGCATAGTCAAAGGAAAGGGTCGCTGTTGTCGACTTCTTATTTATAATTGTCAGTGTGGATATATAGGATGTATCGCTGCATGTTCCGCCTGTGCTGGTAACTGAACCGGTAATGGTTGTACCCGTGGCCGTCCATGCATCATCTGCGTCACCAGTAAAACTTAGTCCAATGTTCTCATCGGCCAGACCGGTCACGGTGCCGCTGATCACTGCATAGGCCGGAATCTCAAATGCAGGCAGAAGTGACAGCACCATGAGAAATGCAAGGGTAAGTGACAGAAAACGCTTTATAACAGTTTTCATTTTCTTCTTTCCTTCCCAAGTTTATTTTTCTTTGCCGTAAATTCAAAATATATGCTCAATCCTAACGCGAGGGAAATTAGCGACCATATATGTGCCGGATGAATTCCCGAATAACTCGACTGCCTGAACCATTCGATAATAAAGCGGAATACACCGTATGCAATCATGTAGAGCGGGTATGCCGTACCCGGCGCTTTTGTCTTTAAAATTCTGCCGCCAAGCCATATAAGGAGCACGACGTAAAATACGATCTCAAGCTCACGCGTCGGCCAATAAAGCGTTGTGCCTTTAATTAGCAGGCCAGAACAGCAGCCGGAAATAAGGCAATTTATACGCGCACACATGAGTGTGAAAATTATACAGACTGTAAAAACATCAAAAACATCAGCCATTTTTCTCTTTGTCAGTTTCGCAAAGAGAAAATAGTAAAGCGGCATAAAAAACACACCGCCAAAGAGGCTCATATTTCCTGCGTTTGACATATCAAACCCAGTCTCAGCAACAGCAAACACTTTAACGCAAAGCACACCGCACGCAGTATGCAGAACGCTTGCCAATAGTGCAGTTATGCGGTCGATTTTCAAGCGGTTGTTAAGCTTATACAGCCAGATATAGCCAGCAACGGTTGCAGTAGCAAGGAGCAGGACAAGCGTATGCTCACCTAGCCACGAAAGCAGCGCAGTCAAAGGCAGTCACTTCCTCACGTATGGTCACTAAAGTTTTCTCCGCGGCGACAACTGCCCATTGAAGGAGAGAGGGCAGCTGCTGCCGGGAGAATTTAAAAGGAGTGTAGAATCACAGAATTATTTTGCCATCGTCGGCAAAAGTATAGCTTTTTTCAGGCAGCAGTCCATTGGTCTTTGAGATCCAGTAATTTTTACCATGGATAACTTCGCATGATGAATTGACATAGTAATAATCATTATCTATTTTTATCAACCCAGCATAGGTCAGCTTGCCGTTCTCGTAGTAATACAGGCTGCCGTTCTCTGCAACTATACCGTTCTTTACTTCAGGAATGGGCGTCGGATCTACCGGCGTCGTCGGCACAGGTGTCGGATCTACCGGGGTCACAGGATCCGGGTCAAGTATCTTACCTGTCTCATCGAAGGTATAGCTCTTCTCCTTGAGCAGACCGTTGGTTTTCGTGATCCAGTATTTGCGTCCGTTTACGATCTCACCGCTGGTCTTTGCATAATAATAATTTCCGTCGATCTGGATAACACCGGCATAGGTCAGCTTGCCATTCACGTAGTAATACAGGCTGCCGTTCTCTGCAACTATACCGTTCTTTACCTCAGGAGTCGGCGTCGGGTCTACCGGGGTCGTCGGCACAGGTGTCGGAGTCGGCGTCGGCGTGCTGCCGAGAACCATCTTACCGTCTTCATCGAACTCATAGCTGCCTTCCGGCATCAGGCCGTTAGTCTTGCTGATCCAATACTTCTGATTATGAATTACTTCGCAATTTGATTTTACATAGTAGTAGCTGCCGTTGATCTCAATCAGGCCTGCATATGTCTTCACGCCGTCAACATAGTAATACCACGTTGTCTCGGTCTCTTTGACTATTCCGTTTTTCGCCGGATCGGCAATTTCAGGATTTGTCATCCTTCCCTCTTCGTCAAAGTGATAGCTCTTTTCAGGCATCAGACCATTGGTCTTGCTGATCCAATAATCACGGTTTTTGATCATGTAATGATTGCTTGTAAAGTAATAGTAATAATCGCCAATCTTTACAAGTCCCGGAGAATCAACGCGCACACCATTATTCACCAGGTATGTATAACCGTCTGTATGCGTATAAATGCCATCAACGTCCTTGAGCCATACACCGTTTTCGTCAAAGAGATATGTGCGAACCTCTCCGCCGTTCATGCCGATCACGCGGGCATTGTGGAACCCAGTGGCAAAGTATGCATCTCTGTCCGCATAGTAATTATTGCCGTCGAGTTCGATCCATCTGTTGCGTACCCAATCCATTGCCCATCTGTATCTTGTGCCCTTTTCATTAGTGACAAGATCACCGCGCGTAAGCACCTTATTCACAAACAGGAAATGGAAAGACGAAATCGTCTGTTCGCCATCTACCGCCTCAAACGTTTTTTCATTAAAGTAATAATAGTTGTCGCTGCCGTTTTCCGTGATCATGCGCCATCCGCTCTTGAGTTGGCCTTTATACGCATAATAGGTATTGCCGTCATACTCAAAGAGCCCTGTCACTTTGCCGATACAGTCACCGTTATTATCAAACCTGTACCAATATTTGGTTTCAGGATCTTCATGTCCCGGAACCTCGTTTATACCCGTAACCGGCTTATTGTTTACAAAATAGTACAGGGCCTCCCCTGCGCTCCACCAGCCTTCTCTGGCCTTGCCATAGAGGTTAAACTCATCTTTGAAGCTGGCATAGGTCGAATAGAAGTGTCCGCCTTTAGGGTGCGTCGTATTCTCCGGCTCTTCATAAGGATATATGCCATACTGCTCCTGGAAGTTTGTCTGGCTGGCCATGCTGTAAAGCGCATTTGCGCCGAGATATACGTCATAGCTGACAGAGCCTTCATTGATTATTGCAAGCAGGCCGTCTTTCCACTCGGCATCCTCTTTTGCAACAGCCTTAATACCACTGAGTATACAAATCGGATTCGCAGTCGCCGGATCAATTGCCTGAGACTGTTTTACCCAGTTGCAAATAACGGTAATGTGATTTGTTGTCTCGTCAAGTGTGCAGCTTGTCAGCCGGAAATAATCATTGGAGACGTTTATATTGGAAACATCGACTTTCAGAGACGGGTCAATATCCAGCTCTATCTTGACCTCTGTTTTGCCGCTGACGCGCTCCGCCAATTGGAGCAGAAGATCCCAAGCTGTAACATTGCTGATATCTCCGCCGGCAACCATTTTCAGGAGCGGCAGCAGCGAATCCGGGAACTTAATTTCCTTCATGTCGAGTGCAAAGACATATGAAATGTCCATCACGCCATTCGGGTCGTCAATGTAATAGGTTATATCATCGCTCGTTGTAGAGTTAGTGACCTCCCTGCGCCATGCAAGAGATCTGTCTCCGGAAGTGGCTGAGTCGAAGTCAAATACAGCCTCTCCATTTTTATAGAGATTCACATTGAGCTTTGCCGAGATGGAATAATCAGTCGCTATTGCAGCCGTAATCGTAACCGATCTTATACCGGACGTCTCGTCGCCGGTAAATGCGAAACCATCAATCGTGCCGGCCGAAACACTGCTGAGAGTGAACTTGATATCTGCAGGATTGATAGCGACAGGATTCCCGTTATAGGAAGCCGCAATGGGCAGTCCGGTCGATACACCATATATTGCACTTATGGTTTCTTTTGTAAAGGAGAGCTTGTCAGGCACAACGACGTTCAAAGTCTTGCTGCCAAGAGTTTTGCCGTCGGCCACAAGCATGACATCAGTGCTTCCCGTCTTTGCCGCAGTAAACACGCCCTCAGAAGTAACGCTGCCTATAGCAGGATCGCTGACCTGCCATACAGCATTTTCGGGAATATCTGCCGCGTTGCCGGACGTACTGACACCGACCGCAGTCAGACTGACACTGCTGCCAACAGTGAGGTAATCACTGCCGGCGGAGATAACTGCATGGTCGAATTCTCTGGAAACAAAAGCTGTAGATGCGATCACAAGAGAGGAACTGACAGAACGCTCATATCCGTCTGACGGACGGTTTACAACAACTACACTGTCGCTGCCCTCAGGCTTTGCGTCAAAGGTCGACGAGCCGCCGCCGTCAAGGTTTATTGCGGTGACGCAGCCGGCTTCATACATGATCTGCGCCATTTCGGGGGCACTGCCGCCGGCAGAGAATGGTTCCTGTCTTCCATCAAGAACCATGAGTATGACCTTACCTTCGGCAGTTATACCGACACATGTGCGTGAGGCTCTGCTGTTATAATAGTCAGCAGTAGAATCAACGACTATCTCGCCATTTTTTACAAGAAATACACTTCCGCCGACAGCCTCTTTAATGTTGTCCTTATTGGCATAATATTCCGACGGACTGCCAATGATAGGTGTACCATCCTTGAGTATGCCGAAAAAGTTCTCATTGCTTGCCGGGCTGTATTCATGTCCATTCATAACGAGCGCGCCGACCGGTTCGCCGGTACTCATGTTATAAAAGTCCGCATTCACGCCGACTATAGCTTTGAAGTTCTCTATATAATTTTCCTCATTCGTCGAGTCAGAGTGTTTTGCTTCAAGCGCAGCCATCTGATCGGATACACGAGCCATGGCCCAGCCTGAACCGGGCTCAGCATTATGATAGTTAGCGTAGATATTGACATCGTCTCTTGCAACATCCGCTGATGCGATATAATAAACGATCTGCTTGTCATCGGCGGTCATCGCATAATTTATAGTCTGCTCAATGCCTGGTGCAAGAACAGAGCTTGTGCTGGAAAAAACTGAGTAGAACTTATTGTCGGGCTCCTCTGGATCGGGACTGGGACTGGGACCGGGATCCGGAGTCGGTGTCGGGTCTACTTCGCCTTTAAGCTTGTCCTTGCCGTTTTCATAGCACCAATCCGCAAAGACATTGCAGCATGCTTCACGCAGGCTCGACTCACCGCTTATTCCCCGGTCTGCCTCGAGCGTCTGGCATCCTAGGTCAACACTGTATGTATCAAAAATGACTTTACGCACATCGTCGGCACTGCTGAATACGCTTGTGCTGAAACGATTATTGAGGAAATATGCCGCACGCGTCTCATCATTAAGCGCCGCTGTAAAATATCCGGCGAAAATATCGCTTAAGTTTGCGCCGGAGTTTGCC
Source organism: uncultured Eubacteriales bacterium (assembly GCA_900546515.1). Taxonomy (GTDB): domain Bacteria; phylum Bacillota; class Clostridia; order Oscillospirales; family Oscillospiraceae; genus Limivicinus. Next base: position 159,687 of record URDG01000001.1, read on the forward strand.
TTAATCGCAGCATAAATATAGAAAGAATCAAAATCTCCGTACAGATCTATTACGCCAAAGGAATGTGCGCTCGGATCATCGACCAGAAAGTACTTTTCACGTACTTCGGCTGTCAGCGCTTCAGTTTCTGCTGCACTAGTCCCTTTATTATGCGAATATTCCATGAGATCGCAGATATCGCCTGCCCAGCTTCCAAGGTCAATATTGTTGGCATTGTAGAGCGACATGTTAAGCGAACCGAACATATGCGCAAAATCAGCCGTATTGCCATTAGGCAGCACGAACTCCGGCAGGCTCCTCAACGCCTGACCGGCATTAGTTTTGTTCACTTCATCCTGCTCAGCAACATAGTTTATAAAGTCCGTGTTTGGTGCGCCAGCCATGACATTCCATTTATCGGTCGTATATTTTTCAACGCCGGTACGGATATAGTTGACGACAAGCAACACGGGATCTCCGCCGTACTGCTCAGCAAAAGAAGCTGCATAGACTTCAAGCTTCTGCAGACAATACATAAAGCTCTCATAGCTGTTGACGCTAACGCTCTCTGTTACAGCCTCCGCTTCATCTTCGCCGGCATCAAGAATATCCGCGTCTTCTTCAACGGAACCATCGTCAATAGTGCCGTCGGGCGTAGCAACAGGTTCCGTGGTAGGCTCAAGAGTCGGTTCGGGAGTTACCTCCGGTGTCGGCTCTACATCCGGCGTGACCTCCGGTACCTCAACTTCAGGTACGGGAGTGGCCACAATTTCGTCATTCGGCACATCGTCCGCAAATGCCGATGCCGGGGCAACAACGCTCAACATCAGCACAAGGGCGAGAAATGCAGAAAGACGTCTTATGGCTTTCTTACTACTCATCTACTTTTTCCTCGCTTTCCTTAAAAAAACAAATTATTTTAAATGATCGAGTACAAAATTGACATCCTCTTGCATCGCATAGAGGCGGTTTATCTGATCCTCGGTCAATGCATTGCCTGGATCAACTTCTTGCAGCGAAACAAGCACCTCGCGCTGCACTCCATCCGGTCCGGTCAATTTTCCGGACTCAGCACCGGAGCCGCTCCCAACCGAAACAGTAAAGAGTGGGAAGTCGGTTTTATTTATGTTCGCAATAAAGCGTACTTCCACGCTGTTATCAGTCTCTTCGATCTCGGTCTTCATAAATTCAGACCACTGTTCATTGTAGTAGAGCGTTCCGAACTTGGTTTCAACCGGGACAAGCTCCGGATCCAACGGCTCTTCAGTCTGCTGGACATCCGCCGGAGAATCAGTCTGGGCAGCTGGCTGTGCCGTCGGCTGTGCATCTGCCTTCTGCTGACCGCATCCGGTAAGGCATGATACAAGGATCAGTGCGCAAACCGCAGTAAGTAAAAATTTTTTCATGTTTTCTCCTTCCATTTAAGTCATTAACTATCTGATACTGCGCGTAAGCACACTAAATTTCATACTTCGCTGCAGCTCAATGTATTTTTCATACGAATTATGCAGATCAACTATTTCGCCGTGGACCTTTTTTTCTCGCTGGGCCGCCGGCGGCAGAGTCATATAATCTCCGTACAGGCGGGTGAGCAGTTCAGTATAATGTGAACTGACAGGAAAACTCGCATCCTCAAAGCCGATTAACACGCTTTCAGTCAGCCATCTGCGTGGGAATATACTTTTTTTATATTTTGACGACGCCGCAAAGAAACTGTGAACCATTGCAGAGTCTGCTTCCTGCCTATTCAAAACGAACTCATGGAGTTTCTTTGTAGGAAACGGGGCAGCTAAAAGAATGAAAAGCTTCTTTACCAGACTTTTCGTGATATATCCTCGCGCATTCAGACATTTTGCTATAACCAGCTTAGAAGCTATAAACTGCAATTTTCTTTTCAATATATTATCTGCGAGATTGTCGCATGGGAATATATCTACATATATTCCCTGATGCTGCTTAATGTCCTTAGGATGAGTACGCTCAATGCACGCTGTATTATTTTTTCGCAGCTTTGAAAAAAACATCGGCCAATGCTCCGAAAACTCGCATTGCAAGTAGTACACATCAGTATCGAGTTCTTTTTCAGCAACAGAAAGAAAGCGTTCATATTCCGGCCGCATCATCACCACATCCAGATCATCATCCCATGGAATAAAGCCGCCGTGCCGTACAGCGCCAAGTGCAGTACCCGCAAAGAGCATATATTTTATGTCGTATTTTTTGCATATTCGGTCTATATTCTTGAGCATGTCCAAAAGAACAAGCTGATGCTCACGGAGAGTATATGAATTAATAGCTGCTTCTCGTTTGTCCATGTCTCTTTTCATAAAGCATATTTCTTAAGTCCGGCCCACGCATATGCTGTCATATATTTTATACTGTCCCACAACGGAAGATGAAGAGCATCTCTATAAATTTTCCACCTATTGCACGCACTCTTTAATTTGTCATCGGAGCGTGATCCCCTAAGTCTTCTATACTGCGCAAGGACCTCACTTGTTCCAACAGCACAGTGACCATCCTTGAGAAGTTGAAGCCACAAATAATAATCTTCATGGTATATATCCTCACGGAACTTGTATTTCAAAAGCAAGTCCCTCTTAATCATTACTGTCGAGCAACTCATCACGCTTTTTCTCAGCATATCGTTGAAGCTCACTTTTTCTTCAACAATAAAATCCGGCCTGCACTTAATGCCATCACTGTCTATAATTCCGTAAGAACAATACACGATATCTGCTTCTGCTTTTTTTATAAATTTCAGTTGATGCTCAAGTTTTGAAGGTAACCATATGTCGTCAGAATCAAGAAGCGCAATATATTCCCCGCAGCAAAAGTTCAATGCAATGTTTCTGCTATGAGCTGCCCCCATATTTTTTTCATTAAATATTTTTTTTATCCTGCTATCTGTTTCTGCAAACTCGCTGATTATAGATGGTGTATTATCTGTCGACCGATCATCGATAATTATCAGCTCCCAGTTCTCGTATGTTTGGGCTAAAACAGATTTGATCGCATCTTTAATATAGTCCTCCGCATTGTACGCAGGCATCAATACCGAGATCAAGGGATCGTTATACATTTACTGTTCTCCATCATCAGTCTATAAATATATATACTATTTTTTGGTGCAGTAAAAACTCACTACATGCTGCGTAGACTAAAAAGCACCATCGTGGGTAAATATCACCTTAACTGTTCGAATTATACATTTTATATCAAAAGAAAATGATCTTTTATTTATATATTCAAGATCGTAATGTAATTTCTCTTCTGGAGTTAATCTATACCCTCCATTGACCTGTGCCCATCCTGTTATACCCGGTGTAACTGCAAGCCGCTTAGAAAAACCATTTATGTATTCTGAAAATTCGTTATAAAAAAACTCTCGCTCAGGTCTTGGGCCAACAAGACTCATCTCCCCCTTTATTACATTTATGAGTTGCGGGAGTTCATCTAAATGTCTTTTTCTAATAAAACGCCCAAATTTTGTGCATCTACAGTCATTCACCTGTGCCCACTGCGGCCCAGAAACTTCTGCATTTAAATGCATTGACCTGAATTTATATAATGTAAAAGGAATTCCATAGCGCCCAAGCCGCTCCTGCTTGTATATTCCAGCACCAGGAGAATCCAGCTTAATAATCACATCCAAAATAATCATTGGCACAATCAAAATCACGAGAAGCAGCACTGATACCACAACATCAAATAATCTTTTGACAGCTTCGTACATGGCCTTATCATCATATGTATCCTGAGATGTGCCCGTAATATCAGCATAATATTTTTCTTTTACCGCATTCCCTGTAGCCATCGTCGATAAAACCTTTCGCAATCGTAAAACACAAAATCCAAGGAGAAAATAAGCTTTACTGTCTTTCGTCATAGACGAAAGACAGTCTGTCCGGACAGACTGCGCATCCATAAAGTAACATATTTTGTATGTGTAGACTATAACATTTGCTTCTCAACTAGTCAATATATTAATTCAACTTTTTGCCTATTTACAGCCGTAAGCCTATTTTATTGATTGAAAAAATACATTATGTAAACAGGCAGGCATCCGGTTATCTAAAAGAGATCGCGTCAATCATCAGCTTCACATTTGGCCTTAAATCTCTTATAAACATAGGGAAAACAAGAATAGTAGATATTTGAGTTATAAGTGATGCTGCTGCAGCACCTGAGGCTCCCCACAATGGAATCATCAGCATATTTAACCCTACATTCAAGACTGCCGCGCCAACATAAAGATATTTCAAATAGTTCTGCTTCCGATAGCAAACAACCCATGCATTCCTTGCCACTCCAAGGTATGAAAATGCTGTATACCACGTAATGACCCGAAGAGGCGCCGCAGCCGGTAAATAGTCGTTCCCATAGAGAATATATACTATAGGTTCAGCAAAGACAGAAAGCAGGCATGAGGCTATGATTGAAACATAAAACACAATAGCGTACAGCTGTTTATTTTTTTTCTCAAAAATATTCTTGTCACTGTTAAATGACTGTAAAATGTCCGGATATATGGAATCAGTAATCGCCGAAAGGACAAACACCCATGCACTGCATACAGATACTGCCGTGGAGTAATAGCCGACCTCTGCCTCATTCAGCAGTTGTTTGAGCATGAACCTGTCCGTGCTGGCATATATAGATACCATCAACCCGGCTAAAATAAAATGATAGCTGCTGCTGAAAAGCTCTTTCGCTTTTGTGATAGAAAAAATGAACTTCGGTCCATTATTTTTTTTGTATATTATCAGAAGGACGAGCGCAATCACAGCATAATCAATAGACGTGGATATTGCAAACCACACTACACTTTTTCCGGTAACAAGGAGCCATACCTTATAGATTGAGACCATCGTACATGAGATCATAGCTGCAATTGCAGCATACTTTGACTGGAGCCTCGACTGAAACCAATAGTTCAATGTATCCATTACCTGGAATATGACGCCAATTCCGCACAAAAGCACTACTACATGAGTTATAGTCTCGCCCTTGTCCGCAATCAGTGTGATACAAAGTATCATGATAACGGATAAAACGCTGGAAATAGCTCTCAGAACGATTGCGGAACCAATAGTCTCCCCTTCTTCTTCAGGATGATCCACAAAGTTCTTTACTATAATTGAGTTTATTCCAAGGGTACAGAAAGAAGAAAAAAAAGAAGCATACGTTGCCGCATAATTTATCAGGCCATAGTTGCTTGGCCCAAGGTATCTGGCTGTCAAAAGTCCAACAATGAAAGCCAAAACCATATGATAAATTCGCCCGGCAATCAACCATCCCGCATTCTTCGCTATTTTGTTGGCAAGCAGCTTTCTTATCATAGCCGGTTCCTTCTGGTTAATATTAATCAAGCATACGTATTATCTTTGCCGGCACGCCGCCAAGCAGTGAATTATCTGGGGCATCACTAACAACACATGCACAAGCAGCAACAACACAGCCAGCGCCAATTGTTACGTTATTGACAATTGTGGCACGAACGCCAATCCACGTTCCTGCACCAACACTTTGATGGCAGCTTATCCCCTCTCCTGCTCTGCGTTTATACCCGCCTATTTTGTGACCACCGGTCTGAAATGTAACTTCCGGTGCAACATCACAGTTGTCTCCAATAACAACAGTTCCGTTTCCGTTTATCCTCAGATTTTTGCCTATCCAGCAATTGGCCCCGACGCACAGACTTCCCTGAACATAGACCGGACCAACAACTTTGCTTCCCTCTCCTATTGAAAAACTATCAATTGAATTAAGCAGTTTTCTTTTTAGTTCGAAGAAGCACGGTCTTGTCCCTGAAAACAAATGATTTACAAGAAAAATCGATATCTTTCTCCAAATTTTCTTAAAAACAACCATGTTTCTCTAAACCTCATTTTCTCTGAACCACTCATTTTCCAGACGTTCTGCAATACTGCACGGTCCATCTGTATACCTCTCAAATCGCGCTGAGGAGTCCAGGTGCCATGACGCAAGCTCTATAAAGCGATCTGCCGCTATTTGCGGGTTCCACAGCTTCTGTACAGATGTATAGGCACTATATCCAAGCTTTCTGCGCACCTCGGTATTGTCCAGAAGAAATGCAGTTTTTTCTATGAGTCCTGCGGTATCCCCATTTTCATATATCAATCCATTTACTTTGTTTTCCAACATGAAAGGTACTGAACCGACGGCATGACTTGCCACTACAGCACAGCCGCTGTTCATCGCTTCGTTCAGGACTGCACCCCACCCTTCATTGAAATCGCTGGTGAAAAGAAAAATGTCCGCTGCCTCCATATAATGCCGAACCTTCTGCGGCGGCATAGCTCCAAGAAACTCAACATAATTGGACAGGCCGCTTTTTTCCGCCATCTTTTTTAATTCCGGTTCAAGTTCGCCGCATCCAATAATTTTCAAACTGAAGCTGTATCCTCGCCGCTTTAATTCTTCTGCCGTAAGAATTGCCGTTTCCGGATGCTTCCATTCAATAAGTCTCCCTGCCCACACGATCATGGGTCTATCATTCAGCGACTTTCTTTGCATGAGCAACTCCGGATCGTATTCAATATTTTCCGGAAAATACCCCCACTTATAGGCTTTGTCAACAAAGCTGCGCGTCATAGCGTAGTCTCTGGAGGCATAAGCACTGGCGCATAGCAAATAGTCATTTGCATGCCGGCCAAAACGCCAATAGTTCTTTACAAATCGAAGCGGCATCTGCCATCTGGATGGATCCCCTCTTTTGTACATGCGTTCACTGTAACGGAACACAAGCTTTCTTTTCCTGTGGCGTTCATTTAACAAATTATCAGGCGCACTGCCAAAGATCACTGCATCGGCCTCATTTATAAGATAAATCTGTTCTTCTTTTTCTATCTTATTTTTTGCTGCCGGAAGAACATACGACGGAAGCCCCTTTGTTCCCCAGCCGAGCTCTTTTCTGTCTTCAGGCATCTCCGAAGTCTCAATAAAACAATAATCATTACCCAATAGAGTATAAAACGATTCTGACAGAAAATGCTGATGATGATTAAAGAAATTTGATATAAAAACAATCTTCATAAAAACTAACTGTCTTTAAGCCGGCTGTTGGCTATTGCCAAAAATATGCCGGCATGCAAATATATTCCCAGTCCGCCCGAAAATATTGCTGCTTCGCCAATGCCTAACAGAAATGTACAAATAAATGCAATAAATGCGATCTGATCATAATTCTCACGATTTTTTATTCGCTGCATAATACTATATATATAATAACAGAACACCGCAAATGCAACCACGCCATACGATACCAAAATATCCAAATGACTATTATGCATTTGTGATTCTCCTGTGCCGTCACTTATCTGAAAATATGCGCCGAATAAAGGAGACTGTCGGAAAGCGTCAAGCGCTGGTTTCCAGATTTTCACGCGAGATGACAACTGTTTTCCTTCACCCACCATAAATGAGAATAATTCGTTTATTCCATCCAAGTCTATAACCAGCATATAAACAATTACAAATATAAGAGGGAAAAGCACCACTATTATCGACGCGGTTTTCCCCATTCTAAGTTTTGTTACAAAACCGGTCTTTCTTAAAATAATTACAGTGAAGAATACCACCAGAGCTAATAAAACATTTCTGGATTCTGTTTCGCTTACGAAAAAAATTTCAACTGCGGCAAACATAAAGCAGCAGATTTTCCATAGGACCTTCTTTTCATAGCTCCCAACAAGTGCGAAAAACATTATCATACACCCAAGGAACAGAGCCGTAAGGTTAGGATTGCTGAAGCCGAACGTCAAATATGTTGAAATCCGTCCATTAATCATATACATTCTGGATGTTTGTGTAAAAAAAAGGAACACCAGCAGAGCGCCTATAACCATATATATTATTTTTAATAATGAAAGCGTTTTTTTGTCTATTTCTATTTTGGACATAACGCAGAAATAAAGCAAGGTCGTACAGAACATCATCCATTTTTTCATATATTGAAATGAAAAATCCGCGTTCTCCAGAACCCCGTTTACCAGAATATTCACGAGCGAAAGTGCAGCAACAGACAGCATCAGCAGGTCAAGTCTGTCCATCCTTTCGACCGCTGCCATTATCCACAAGAAAAAAGTCACAAAGAAAGTTCCGTAGAACAGCCAGCTGGACATTTTCTGCATGGAAAAGAGTTGGCATATCACTATAGCCGCGCCCAAAAAATATTCCAGTTTTAGCAGTCCTATCCTTATTTTCTCTGTTCGCATTGCAAACCCCTATAAATCTGTTCATACTGCAACAGCATACTCTTTTGCGAGTAAACCTTATGAGCCTTTTCAGAAATCAATTCGGGCGATACTCTTCTTTTCAGTTTAATTAGCTCACGCGCCGCTCGCTCAAGCTCATCCACGTCCCCGTATGAGACAAAACTGCTGAACTCTTTCATAGATATCTGTTCCGGTCCGCCCGCACGAAAGCCTGCAACAGGCGTCCCACAGCAAAGGCTTTCGGCGCAAATCATAGAGAATGTCTCACGTTTACTTGATATAACCGTAATATCTGCCGCAGAATAAAGTTCGGCCAGCAACCGCTGGTCCTGCACTTCGCCAAGGAAAAAAACATTATCCGGCGCGGACCGGCTTAATTTATATTTTCCGGCAACAATGAAAATAAATTCCGTCATTCTTTCTGCAAGCTTGAGTACGTATTCACCACCCTTTATATCATCGGGTGTATCCCTGAACATCGCTGTCGCATGAAACACTATACCATCTTTTTCAGCGCTTGCCAGATACTCGTAAACACGCTTTTTATTGTTTCTATAATAAAAAACCGAGGTATCTACTGCGTTCAGGATGACCGAATGCATCTTATCTTTTAAAATCGGAGATTGTTTGGCTCTGCACATGAGCCACGGTGATACAGAAACAACTCGCAGTCTGTCATTAAAGCCGGAAAATGCCCGCTTCATTCTTATAAAGCTGTCATGTGTACGGTCAAAAAAATAGCTCTTATCGGCATAATACGGGTCTGGGCACATACTGCAGCCGTTCAGCCATCTATTGCACTCAAGCGAATGTCCGCAATTTGCAGTATACATAAACTCAGCATGCAAAGTCAAAACAACCGCTATACGGTTGTCATTCAACCATTTAATAAGCCGATATATATTTACAAAGTTTCCGTTTATACACTGAATATGAACAACGTCAGGCTTTTCTTTTTTTATAATTGAAATGATTTTGATTGTTGATATAAAACAGCCTCCATACGGAATACCACATAATCTTGATATGAAGCTATTAAACTTTCCGTATAGGTTGCCGCAGACTCTGTACAGGTTTTTATCTTCCTCACTTGCCCCCCGTCCATATATCACAACGGATGAGTATCCATCGCTCATTAATCCATGATGTATTGCCTTTGTCAGCTTTCCAGTGCTGCCTACGCCATAGACGTTATTAATTTGAAGAATTTTCATCTTATATATGCTTATCCGTCGTCACAGCCTTGCGAAAAATTTCTCTTAGCAGCTTATCATTCTTTTCCTTATTGTGACATTCATTTGCAAGCTTCTGTGCATTTTCAACCAACTGTTCTCGAATCATGGGATCATGTTCCAGCTTTAGAATAGCACTCGGGAAATCTTCCGCACTTTCCAATATAAACGCAGAACTATTTCTCTTCAAATATTCAATTGATGATATGTCCTTTGGACCATAGGCAAGTAAGCACGCCCCACTGCAAAGGCTCTCGCCAATCTTAGTGGACAGAGAATATCTGGTACGTGCTTTTGCTGTTTCATCAAAAGCTTCCACGTGCAAAAGATATTTAGCACGTCCTATGATCTCCGGCACCTTTGCCCCAGATATTCCGCCATGAAATCTGATTCCATTCTCCTCGGTAAGCTGAGCAAGAGTGCTCTCTTTTTTGTCATTTGAATATACATCGATATATTCGAATCCGCTGATACTCGCAGCATTAAGAGCGCGCCCAAGCTCCACCAGCGGCTTAACGCGATTAACGCCAAGTCCTCCTGCATACACAATTCCGCTTCTTTCATGTGATGGCAAAGAATAAGGATTTTTTTTTGCTGCAATTCTGATTGTGTGAATCGGTTGAGTAAATATCTTTCTGTAATCCTCAGCCATCTTATCGCTTATAACGACAATCTCCTTAGTGTTGCTGCTGACTGCGCTTACACACTTCATCAGTTTTTTATAGTATATCGCCTCAAACGGGTTCTTTTTACGCCAACGGCCAAGATAGTAATCGTCACAGCAATATAGCACAATTGGAATATTAAAGCTGTCAGAAATATGTTTAGCTATCTTATATGAAAACGTATAGTCTCCTGATGCAAAAAAAATAACGTCGGGATTTTGCTCTTTTATCCAGCTCCTAAGTTGTGCGCTGTCCCATTTACCCACTGCCCACAACAATTCTCTCATCAGATAAATAAATGGTGTGCGTTTTCTGGCAAGTTGATATACTTTTGCCAAGAAACCACTGTCTACTCTCGACCGTGGAGCATCGGTCTTTATATCATCACTTGTAAATATGCGATAACTCGTTTTTCCCGTGTATATAGAACGCAAAACATCAACGTCGGTAACACGAAAATAATTTTCGCACATACTTACCGTGGGGATTTCAGTGTGAAAATACAGCTGAGACAAATTTCCGGGTGATATGAGGGAGAGCATGCTTGCAAGAGTTTTCCCCATAGCGTTCTCCCTTCCGAACACATTATGACTTATAACAAGAACTTTTATGTCAGTTTTAGCCTCCATATTTGCTCAATGTATCCCCTCATAGATCGATTCAAAAAGATGCTTGTTATTTACCTCATAATCCGGCTGCGCATATGCATTTCCATCACTTGAGCTGGTATACGCTCCATCGAGCGGGATCCTGTCAGATATGGTTTTATAGTTCAATAATTCGTCTGATTTATCCAAAAGCGCAAAAAGCTCGCTCGCACTCAGGTCGGTATCAACTTCCTTAAAAAATGCATTCGCAAAATCGATCAATTCCGAATGGCTCATCTTTTTCAGCTTATCCATTATCTGTCCGACGACATACCTTGCGCGTATGGTGCGTCCGACATCATCACGCGTACTTGACGGTCTTATACGCAGATATGCCGCTGTCTGGACACCGTTCATCATATGAACCCCTGTGTCTTCGACATCTATAATATTAGAGCCGGCCTCCGCCCCAACGAGCTTATTTATATTGTTTATCTTAGGTATCATCGCCCATATCTCATCGCGGGACAGTTCTGCCTCAATACCTCCAAGCGAGTCTATAATATCTACTATATCCAAATAATTAACAAGGACATAACTTGTTACCGGTATTTCAAAGTTTAGCTCAAACACCTCTCGGAGAAGAGGGACTCCACCTTTGTGATATGTAGTTGTAAGCTTTGTATCGTAAGCATTCGGAACCCTGACTCTTGTATCGCGCAGGAAAGAAGTAAGTATAATTTCCTCCGTCTTGTTGTTTACAGTCAGGAGCATAACTCCGTCGGCGTTGCCAAGATCGTTCATCCCGGCCAGATAATCATTATCCACGCCTATCAGTAAAATATTGATTACTTCATCAAGTGTTTCAGCGCTTCCGGTCTTTTCTCTGACGATTTCCCGCACTTGCCGGCTCACGTTTGAAGTCGGCTCTGCATGCTGAGCCGTCCCCGCCTCTTCAGGGATATCCTCGGCAAGTTTTTTCTCCGCAGTCAGAATGAAAAATACAACAGCCGCTATCAAAATTATGCAGACCGCGATCAGTATGGATTTAGTAGATTTCTTCATAGTCTGTCACCTACAAAGGAGTAAACCCTTTTATTAAATCTGGCAAAATCAGCACTTCTGCCTGCGCGAAATATGGATTCTGCCGCCGCGCCGAGATTAGGCGCTCTTGACGTTGTATTATGGCAGTCGGAACCAATAAAGTGTATTTTACCCTTATTCATAAGCTCAATTGAATAATCAGCAGTATCATTATGAATAAAGAAGCTGGCGTTTACCTGCACGAGGAGCCTGCGATCTTTTACCCGGTCTACAAGCTTCCTGTCAGAAAGCATGCGCATATATCTATCTATATGCGCAATAACAGGTATGCAGCCAAAGTTCCGTCCGGTCTCCTCAATTTCGTCGAGCATAGAATCTGACCACTGCATCATCGGCGGCTCTATCAGAATGCATTTAAGATCGCCCATAAAGAGCTTTTTGACCTCGACAGCGCCGCTTATTCCCGGGAAATAGAGCACCTCTGCTCCAAGTCTGATTTCCGGGTATTTCCCTGTGGAAGCATCGATCGCCTCATGCAACTGCCGGTACGCTTCATTGCGCCGCTCAATGAACGATGCCGGGTCTTCCTGATCTGCATAGAAATGCGGCGTAGCAAATATTATATCAACGCCCTGTTTCCAGCTTTCCGACAGCATCTCAAGACTCTGTTCAACGCTCTGCGATCCGTCGTCAATTCCGGGCAAAATGTGAGAATGAAAATCAACCATATTGATCAGCGATAATAATAGTAGTTATTGTACTGATATTTCTTGCCTGCGCCCTCAAGTGTGCCATTCATTACAAACCCCAGTATTTTTGCGTTTGCATATCTCAGCTGATCAACACACTCTCTGAAAACATTCTGCGGGCAGCTATTCTCACGCAGAACCACAATCATACCATCCGTATACCTTGAAACGGCAACAGCGTCGGTCACCGCTCCAACGGGCGGCAGATCAATTATGATATAATCGTAGCTTGTGGCCAAAGCCTTGATAAGCTTTTCCGCTCGAAGTGAATTCAGCAATTCAGAAGGATTTGGCGGAATATCTCCGCCCGGAATAATGCTGAGACTGACCGTTCCATCCGAACTTGTATACTTCCTCATACCAACAGAGACTGAATTTATGTCCAGCAGCAGATTACTAAGTCCCGGGCTTTGTACAACACCCGTTTTAATATGCAGTGAAGGCCTGCGCAAATCAGCATCAATAAGAAGAACTTTTTTATCCAATTCGGCAATAGAATATGCCAGATTAAGCGCGACCGTACTTTTCCCCTCACTGGGCTGCGCGCTTGTTATTCCAATGACGTGGCAGCTCTTGTCATGCTGAAAAGATATAAGAACGTTTGTGCGAAGGCGCTTGAATGCCTCTTTTGCGGCAAAGCTCAGACTCTCGCACTGTGGAACTGCCTTGCTGTTTTCCGAAGTCCCATAGATTTTGTTTTCTCTGTCAGTTCTTTTCTCGCTCATTGTTTGCCGCCCCCTTCGCCGTAATACGAGGAATAGTAGTACCCTTTCTTGCCGGAAATCCGCATATCAGGTATAAGTGCAAGAACAGGAATATCCGGGTACATATCTTTCAGATCATCCACCGACCTGATATCAACATTTCTCTTCTCTGATGTAACAAACACAGCAAGAACAACTGCCGAGCACAGTATGCCGCCTATCAATGCTCCGATCAAAGTATTTTTTATGTAGCTGGGTGAGGATCTATGTGCCGGGATAATTGCATAATCCACGATACGCACCGAGCTGCCGTCAACTATTTCCGCTATGCGGTCGGGAAGTATCTTTGCAATCGTATTCGCAACAAGCTCCGCCTCGACCGGATTTTCACTCTCAACGGTAACATCAAATGCCGCAGTATCTGATACTGCCCGTGCGTCTATCATTTTCTCAAGGTCTTCATATGTATAACTGAGCCCTGCTTCCGATATGACCTCTTCAAGCGTGGTGCGCGATTCAAGAATGTATATATATGTGCTGACGAGCGTATTTGACGCAGACAGTTCCGAAGACGTTATTGAGAAGCTTGTAGCGCCGAAAGAAAAGGAACTGTTGTTAACATACATTGAAGTTGTTGCCTTGTACTTGGGACTGATAAAAAAGAATGTTCCCGCGAAAGATGCTGCCCCGAAAATAGACGCAGCAAGAATTATTATAAGCGCTTTTTGCCAAAGAATGTTTACGACCTGAAACAAATCAAGCTCTATTTCCTTTTTTTGACTTGCCGCCATACATGCCCTCCGAAAATATTAATAAAACTCAGCCGTACAGATTTCCCGTATTCAGCGCATTGAATGTTCTTGTGAAATAATCCGGATCATCCTTGAGCAGCTGTTTTTTTGTTTCTTCTATGCACAATTCTTTTTTGATCTCATCGAAGTAGCCCAATTTCTCCATGCGGTCATATACCAGTTTGCCGATCAGCATATATGCCTTACCGCTAAGCTCCGCATCTCCTCTGGGACTTCTGAGGCTCTCCGGGACTATCCCTCGCTGCATATTGCTCACATCATTATCAGTAGGCGTGATTCCCGCATCACTCAGTCCGTCCGTGCACAGATATTTACGGACATTTATATAATGTTCCCCGAACGCCTGTGACATTGCGGTATCAACAACATCGAGGTTCACAGCGCTGCCGTAATTCCAGAATCCATTACTTGAGCACAGCCCGATGACAATATATCTGTCTTTGTTCGCAGTCTGCCGCGAAGCAAGCTCTTTTGTCAATTGGACAAGTTCATCTGTCGAACTGTACCCACCATAGGTGCCGATGCATATCACATGTATGTAATCCAGATATTCATCTGATGCGGCCGTCTTTATCGGCGTCCCTACAGCTACAGTCTTTTCTTCACCGGCCTCACAGCGTGTGAAGTAGTATCTATTCAAATTGAGGCGCTTATAGGAATCCGGATCAATTGAAAGGACGCCCTCGATCCCGTCTATAGATACATTATTTACACCGGCTCCGCCATCTGTAAGAGGAGTTACGGCCTTGCCGTTCTGAGAAGTAAAATTGATCTCCACGCTCTGGGTATCCGCGGGTATGGTGAATTCAGAACTGACAATATAGGGAACCACCCCGCTTCGTCCCAAAATCGTATTTACATCCTCTTCCCCGGCTCCCATATTTACAACAGGAATGGAGACTTTGTAATCGTCCCACTTCAGACGTGAATAATCACTTGCATTTTCAATAGTGCTTCTGAAATCATAAATATCACATATATACGCATTGATGTACTTCTGCAGCACATCCGGGTATGAAACGTTTCCGGACGATCCAGCAGTAAGATTATCTCCCCAGCACACAATGCCCGGCATATATTCTGCGATTGTATTCAAATCTGCCTCATATTGCGCCTCTATTGCATCAACTGCCTCACGTCGAGCCTCAGTCTGTTCCTTCTGCTGCTGCCCGTACACCTCCACCAGCTGCGCATCCTGCGCTTTGGTTTCTCTATGAACGGTACACATTGCCAAGGCAAGAGCGGCTAAAATCAAAACAATAACGACGGCCAGAATGATATTGCGTACCAGCGTTTTTTTATAGTTATCCTGCCACATATTTTTCTCCAATTAATTATGCAAACTGTTTTTATATTACCACCAAATATTTCATATTGCAACACTTAAGATATACGGTAGTATTTATTCACTTCTCAACACATATTTTATAATTTTGTATATCCAGTCTACTTACCGGATAAACATCGCGTCTCCAAAAGAGAAAAAGCGGTAACGTTCCTCGACGGCTGTTTTATACGCGTTTAAAATATGCTCTCTGCCCGCAAGAGCCGAAACAAGCATTATAAGCGTGCTCTCCGGCAGATGGAAATTGGTGATAAGCGCATCAAGGCATTTGAATCTGTAACCCGGATAAATGAAAATATCCGTCCAGCCGGAGCACGGCTCGAGCGTCCCATCCTCTTTGGCAAAGCTCTCTATAGTCCTGCACGACGTCGTGCCGACAGCAACTACGCGCCCGCCATTCTTTTTTGTTTCGTTGACCACACGCGCCGTATCTTCCGGAATGATGCAGAACTCCGAGTGCATCTCATGATCTTCTATCTCATCTTCCTTCACCGGACGGAAGGTGCCAAGACCGACGTGCAGCGTCACATAGCAGACCTTAACGCCCTTTGCGCTGATCTTCTCCAGAAGCTCCTCGGTGAAGTGCAGGCCCGCCGTCGGCGCCGCAGCGCTTCCCAGTTCACGTGAATAGACCGTCTGATAGCGCTCGGGATCCTGAAGCTCTTCCTTAATATAAGGCGGAAGCGGCATCTTGCCAAGGCTCTCCAACACCTCAAGAAAGATTCCCTGATAATTGAAGCGCACTACCCTGTTTCCGCCCTCGACCACCTTCTCGACAACTGCCGTAAGCTCGCCGCTGCCAAAAACGAGTTCCGTCCCCGGCTTTGTCTTTCTTCCGGGACGGCTCAGGCACTCCCATCGTCCTTCGCCGAGGTCGCGCAGGAGTACGAGTTCCACTGCACCGCCGGTGCTGCGCGTCCCGATAAGGCGCGCCGGCAGCACACGGGAATTATTCAAAACAAGACAGTCTCCCTCATTCAGAAACTCCGGCAGCTCATAAAAATGATGATGCTCGATCTCACCGGTATTCTTATCCAACACCAGAAGTCTGGAGCTGTCACGCTTTTCAAGAGGAGTCTGTGCAATGAGCTCCTCAGGCAGGTAAAAGTCAAAATCAGATTTTTTCATACTGTTTATGCTCCGATAATATATCTATTTTATTATAGCAATAACTACATACGGTATTATAGCACAGTCATCCATCCAATAAAAGACTCTTTATACATTTATCAGCACTTTTCGTTTCAAATGTAATAACCCGACATTCTGCGGAATATTCTTTTTGTGCCGGAAAAATCATTTATAGGAGGAGCATTATGGTTAAGACACCTGTGTTCAAGGGTTCCTGCACTGCTATTGTGACGCCGTTCAGCGAAAGCGGCGTTGACTATGAGCAGCTCAGGAAAAACATAAATCATCAATTTGAAAACGGAACAAGCGCCATCGTGGTTTGCGGCACGACCGGAGAGAATGCTACAGTTACTCGCAGCGAATATGAGGAGATAGTACGTTTCGCAATAAGAGAAGCAGCCGGACGCATGAAAGTAATAATTGGCGTTGGAAGCAATAATACGGACACAGCTTTAAAAAACGCCGAAAACGCGCGCTTTGCCGGGGCCGACGCCATTCTTATGGTAACACCGTATTATAATAAGTCTACGCAAAAGGGGCTGATAGAGCACTTCACTTACGTTGCAGATCGTGTGGATATACCGATGATACTCTACAACGTACCGAGCCGCACGGGAATCGGCATCTCAGCGGAGACCTATAAAGCTCTTTCCCGGCACCCGAATATAGTCGGCGTCAAGGAGGCATCCGGAAATCTCAGCCTCGTCGGAGAAATCGTTAGCTGCTGCGGCGACGACCTGTATATATGGAGCGGGAACGACGACAACACGGTGCCGATGATGGCCATGGGAGCTCTCGGTGTAATATCTGTCGCATCAAATATAGTCCCCGGCGTCGTGGCAAAGCTGTGCCAGCTGTGTCTGGACGAAAATTTCAAGGACGCAACTGAGCTATATGCAAAATATGCCAAACTGTTCTCCGCGCTCTTTATTGAGACAAATCCCATACCGGTCAAAGCTGCTATGAAAATGCTCGGCATGGATTCCGGGATCCTCCGTCTTCCTCTTACATCCATGAGCGACGAGCATTTTGCGTACCTGAGAAACACAATGTCGGAGGCTGGGCTGAACGTTTGACATACCTGCTTACAAAGAAAGAGCTGCCTGATTCAAAGCAGCTCTTTCTTTTCAAATTTTTCAGGTTGAAGATAGACACCCGACCGTGAACAGGCAGCAAAATGATATATGCCGTCCTCGCCGTACCACAGCCATGGCATATCGAGGACCGAAAACGAGTTCAGCCCGGTACCCAGTCCGGTTCCGAGAGCCTTTATATAGCTCTCCTTTCTGCACCACAGCTCAGTGAAGCAGCGGTCTGAGTACCCGCGCTCCTCGAGCAGGCCGATCTCATCCGCGGCAAAAAAACGCTGTGCAAGCGCTATATTGCATGCGGTTCTTTTCTGCACATCCAATCCTATCTCCACGTCAGACACCGCCGCCGCAGCATAATTTTCTGAATGTGACAGGCTGAAAAAAAACGCCCCGCTTTTGAGAAACGGCTTTCCGTTTTTTCCACAGTCTATCTCCAGCGGCAAGTTTAATTCCGGACAAAGCTCGACCGCCGCATGCTCGAGAAGCATCTCCGCACCTATACTCTGCCTGATCTGTCCCGGTGTTCTGAGCTTACTTATACGGTCAAGCCTGTATTCAGAGAGCGGATATGACGCGCTTACGTCAAGCCTGCTTATATCCGCATAAAAGATGTACAGCATCAGGCGCGCATAGCATCGATCGTTTTTGCTATGAGCTCGTTGAGCTCCACGCCCATCATTTCAGCGCCGCGGCGTATGACATCACGCGAGCATCCTGCCGCAAATTTTTTGTCCTTAAATTTTTTCATCACAGACTTTACTTCCATGCCTTCAAGGCCTGTTGGACGCATAAGGGCGACCGCTCCGATAAGTCCGGTAAGTTCGTCAGTTGCGAAGAGAACTTTCTCCATGTATTTCACCGGCTCAACATCAATGCAGATGCCATAACCGTGGCTGATAACGGCGTGAATAACGTCCTCGTCTATGTCCAGCTCGTGAAGCATCTCGTTTGCCTTAACACAGTGCTGCTCAGGATAGAGCTCAAAGTCTATGTCATGCAGCATGCCGACGGCGCGCCAGAAATCCACGTTCTCCGGATCATATTCTTTGGCAAACTCGCCCATGACCTTTGAAACGGTCTCTGCATGCTGAATATGAAAAGGCTCCTTATTGTATCTCTTGACAAGCTCTTCCGCCTGCTCTGGTGTGGGAATATAGCTCATTACAATTACCTCCTTTTTCGCATATAATAGCTCTTTAATCTGTGTAATGCAAGAAAAAAATACAGGATCTTGACCTTCTCTTCAAGATCCTGTATTTTTTACTGCTTCGCCGTTGCCGACGGAGCAGTGCTTGCATTAGGGCTGGTCTTTGCCATGTCATTGCCTGTGCCGTTATTTGTCACTTCAGCGCTCGGCATGACGTCGGTCTTTTTGTCAGCTGTACCACTGCCGCTTTCATCAGCTGAGCCAATGTTTGTATCCGGGGTGATCATAGGGCTGACAGTTGCTGTAGGCGGGGCGGTTATAGTTGACGTAGGAGCTGCGCTGTCTACATTTCCGTTAGAGCCGCAGCCGCAAAGCACTGCTGAAATGATAAGCGTAAATACGATATGAACTATAGATTTTTTCATTTCTATCCTCCTTATTATTTGGCACTTGTATTATTTGAGATAATTGCGGGAATATGTACAAAAAATTTTCGTAATTAAAAATTTGATATGCCGCGCTGTGTGTGTTATTATTTGTATAGATTTACATATGGCAGGACGGGCTTCACATGAATAACGATATAATTAAAAACAATATATATACAGTCGTGATCGAAACATATTCCTCGGAAGCTTATGGGGTCTGCCGCATCGGAGGGCGCGCCGTTTTTGTACCGCGAACGCTTGCCGGTGAAAAATGGGAAATCAAAATTGTAAAGGTCACAGCCGGTGCAGTGTACGCAAAGCCGGTGAGGCTCATATCACCCTCTCAGGAGCGGCGCGAAAGTAAATGCCCTTATTTTGGAAAGTGCGGAGGCTGCGACACATGGCATATGAGCTATGAAGAAGAACTTCGATTTAAGCTTGGCCGTGTCAATGATGCGCTTATCCACATCGGCAGGCAGTCTGTAATCGCCTCGGAAATAATCGGCGCTGAAAACACGGAGCATTACAGAAACAAGGGAATACTTGCCGTTGCAGATATTTCCGGCAGTCCAAAGGCCGGTTTCTTCCGCGAACGCAGTCATGAGCTTATCGCAGTGGACGATTGCCTGATACAGGATCCTCTCTGCCGGCGTGCCGCAGAAGCAATCACCCGCTTCATATCCGAGCGCGGCATTCCTGCATACAATGAGCAGACAGGCAAAGGCACCGTGCGGCACATTTTTTGCCGCAGGGCACATTACGGCGACGATGCAGTCGTATGTATCGTTGCTGCGCGCGGCTTCGGTGCCGAAACCGGTGCTCTTGCAGAAGAATTAAGGCTGCACTGCCCCGAGCTCACGGGCATTGTGCTGAATATAAATAAATCCCGCGGCAACACAGTGCTTGCCGGAGATTTTTACACGCTATGGGGCCGTCCTGACATTATCGACTCATTGTGCGGAATAAGGTTCGACATTTCACCGCAGGCTTTTTATCAGGTGAATCCGCCTCAGGCCGAAAAGCTGTATAGAAAGGCCCTTGAATATGCCGCGCCGGACGCCAGAAGTCTTGTACTCGATTTATACTGCGGGGCCGGAACCATCAGTCTCTGTCTTGCCAAAGAGGCCGGACATGTCATTGGCGCGGAGATAGTTCCGCAGGCAATAGAAAACGCAGCCAGAAACGCCGCAAATAACGGGATAACGAACGCTGAATTTATATGTGCTGATGCTGGTCAGGCCTCAGAGCAGTTTGCCGCGCGTGGCCTGCATCCTGATGTCATTGTAGTCGACCCGCCGCGCAAAGGCATGGATGAATGCGCAATCGCCGCCGCTGCATCAATGCAGCCGGAGCGTATAGTCTATGTTTCCTGCAATCCAGCGACCCTCGCGCGTGATGTACTCAGGCTCTCCGAGTATGGATACGTGCTGAAATCGGCAACCGCCGTAGATATGTTCCCTCGTACTGCGCACGTCGAGACGGTATGCCTCTTAGTTCTGAGAAATCCGGTGACACATATCAACATTGATGTAGATGTGGAAGAAATGGTGCAGGATAAAAGAGGATTGGCAACCTATGGGCAAATCAAGGATTATGTTCTGGAACAAAACGGCCTGAAAGTCAGTAGTCTTTATATCGCTCAGATAAAGCAGAAACATGGCATTATTGAGCGCGATAACTACAATAAACCGAAATCCGAGG
>URDG01000002.1 GCA_900546515.1 uncultured Eubacteriales bacterium
CCGTCGGGATCCAGACGGGAGCTATCGCGGCCAGCGCCATGAACAGCAGACTGAGGATGAGCTGCACCGCGAGATAAATGAAGCTTATCCGCAGCGTCGGGAAGCCGTAAAACTTTGAGCACGTATCCCCGGCCATGGCGCGCGGCATCGTGTATAGCTGGACGGCGATCGCAACAACGCCGAACACCAGCGACAACCAGAAAACAGCGGTTCTCGCAAAGGGTACAACAAAGGCGATGACACAGAATGCGGCAAGTACTGCCGCTGCCGATATGTAAAAGCGCGTGAGATTCTTAGTCATGGTTTAGCCCTCCTTCTTTCTGCCGCAATTGGGGCAGAAATTGCTCCTGATGTCCGCCGTTCCGCAGTCCGGACATGTCCACGTCAAGACGGGTCTTTTCGCACCGCAGTTCGGGCAAAAATTCGAGACTATGTTCTTTACGCCACAGCTTGGGCAATCCCAACCGGAGCGTGTTTCCGGCTTTTTCGCGCCGCAGTCCGGGCAGAAGTTGGTAGTGATAGCCTTTTTGCCGCAGGCGGGGCAGTCCCAGCCGGAACCGACCGGAGCAACGGGGACGGGCTGCTCGAACATCGGGGCGACCGCGCCCTTGGTCATATTTATCACGCCGCCCATCGCGCCGAGCGTAACGCCGAGCCCCGCAATATCGCCGAGGGCGCTGCCGCCGCCGTTTGAGCCCATCTGGCCGAGGCCAGCCGCATAGGCCTTCTTGACATCGGCTTCCAGTACATCGCGCTGGGTGTAGCCCTTGGCGCGCATGACCTCCGCCTCGCTCAGTCCAGTCATGCGCGTAACGTCGGCTTCTCCCGCGCCTTCGAGACGGCGCGCCTCGGCGTCAGCCTGTGCATGGATGAGCTTCCGCTCCGCTTCGCGGCGGGCAAGCTCGGTCTCCGTAGTCTGTTGCTCAAGCACGACCTTGCGCTGCGCAGCGGTGATAGCGGCCTTACTCTCCTCCTGCGCGGTGCGGTAGCTGGCCTCAGACTGTGCCTGCACGGTCTTGACTGTCGCCTCCGCCTGATACATGCGGGTCTGGAGCATGACGGTGTGCAGCTCGCGGATGCGCTTGAAGTTCGGATCGTCCTCCGGCAGAACGATATGCGTCACATAGAACTGTGGGATGGTAAGCCCGTATTCCGCGAAGCCGGGCAGGAGCTTCTCACGCAGCGTGGCCGAGATATCACCAATGTGCTGGTCGATCTCCAAAAGGTCGATCTGACTGTCCCTGATGATTCCGGGCAGCGTAGACTTGACGGTGTTCACGATAAGCGGGCGGAAGGACTCACGCACGGACTTTGCGAAGCCATCGCGGTCGTCCCACGCGATGCCGCTCTGCGTGCCGACAAGCTTCAGCAGCAGCCGGCGCGAATCCACGACCTGAAAATTCATCTCCCCGGATACGCCAAGCTCAAGCGGTGTGCTCGTGAGCGGGTCGATGAAGCGGAGCTTGTCGGGCGTCCCCCACTTGATGGACATCTGCACCGTCTTGTTGATGAAGTAGACCTCGGAATGGAAGGTACCCTCGGTGTCGGTCGGGAGCTTATAGAGGCTCTCAAGCAGCGGAAGCTGCTGTGTCTCCAGCGTATAGCGTCCCGCGCCGAAGAGGTCGAGCGCCTGACCGTCGCGGAAGAAGATAGCCTCCTGACTTTCATGGACAATGAGCTGAGAGCCGTAATTGAAGTCCTCGATCGGATGCTTCCAGATGAGCGCTTCGTTGTCGCCCTCGAATTTAATGATACTGGCAAGGCCGTCTTTCTTGATCTTCTCGGAGACGATGCGCTCCTGCACATCGTTGACGCAGTCGCACACAGGGCAGGTGTACTTCTCTGCGCTGCGATTGGCGAGCAGACGCACGCCGCACTGTGCGCAGGAAAATTCCATCATTCTGTTCCGCTCGGAGGAGGTGTTTATCGCTTCGCCGCAGACGGGGCAGACGGCTTTATCACCCCTTGACTGGTCGAAGACAACATCGTTGCCGCAGTGCGGACAGCGGCGGCTTGCCATCTTATCCGTGCGGACGTTTATCGTGTACCCACACGCGCAGTTGATTTTCTTGCTTGCAAAGAACCCGGTCTTTGCCTCGGCATATTTCCCGCATGACGGGCATTGGATTATGAATTTAGACATGAGATATATTGCTCCTTAGTTCTTTTTCTTATTTAGTTCGGCAAGCTCAGCTCTCTTTTCCTCAAGTTCTTTTTTAGTACTGCTTGATCAAATCCGTGCTCCCACACATTTCACATACAAGCCGCTTCATATATTTCCCTCTTTTCTTTAATATAGTGTATTAAAACCCGTACCACTCAAGGTCGTGAAGCAGTTTTTCCAAATAGTCAAGCTTCCTATCAGCTTGGGCTTTATCTAACTCTGGCATTCCTGGCCAAAATGTCTCACAGATTCTCCAGATTTCGAGCTCGGCATCTGAAAGATTTTCAGTCAGCTTCATATTGATATCGTGATATTTTTCTTTGTTCTCCGGTAAATGCGCGCGCTTCATTATTTCTTGAAATCTTTCGCTGTTTGTCATTGCATATTCCTCCATATTGCATCACTTCAAGATGGAACCATTATTCGACTCAAAAGACATGTATTTCTCTGCTGCATTATTTTTGACTTTAATTTCACCAGTAGAAATGTCTATTTCAAAATCCTTCGCATCGTACATGAGATGGTGATTTGCACATAACACAATACCATTTTCCGGAATGTCATCGCCTCCATCCTGCACTGCAATAATGTGTGCTGCCTGCAAAGTATTTAAGTGTTCCAAACCGCAGATTATGCAGTGCGGGGTAGAGTATTTTCCGAAGACTAATTCTCTGAATCTGTAATCCCGTTCAACTTTCTTACAACTTACAAGTTTCCTTTCTTCATATGCAAAATAATTATTGCTGTTGAGCAATTCTTCAGCAAGAATACAATTTTGCATGTTGGGAGCACCAAATAATGTGTCCCCGGCAAATTCTTCATCTTCCTCATCAGGCAAAAGGTAAGCAAACGGATGCATACAGAAGCGTTTGATAAATGTTGGTTTAATCAAGACAACTTTCTCTTTGTGGCGTGAGCTCTGTAAGTTTTTATAAACTGGATAAATTTCATTGAAGCGTTGGGCTGTTTTACATAAAAAATTTGTTTTACGAGGCAACGTATATTGATGGGTTTCCCCTTTTATGACCGCAGCACTGCTCCGATGAGGAATGTTGTTCCATGCGATGTATATATCTGCCTGTGGGCAGTATCCTATAATCAAATCTTGTTCAAGTGCTATTCTGGCGTCAAGGCACACAATCCCCTCGCGATTCGTAGTTATCGCTATATATTTTATGGATTTATCTATTCCTGGCATTTGGAGATCGCGATGTTTCACTTCGCATCCTCCTTTATCTCTCCGGCACCCTTATATCCGTCCAGCCGTCTAAATTGCACTGACCGAAGTCATTGCTGCCCACAGCAACGACAGTGCCATCTGCTTTTAGCCCGACTGTGTGATGGTCTCCGGCCGAGACGGCGACAACATCTTCCCAGCCAGACACGTTGCACTGACCGTAGTTGTTGTCCCCCACAGCAACGACAGTGCCATCGGCTTTCAACCCAATTATGTGCAAAGTTCCGGCAGAGACAGCAGCAATATCTGTCCAACTGGACGCATTGCATCGACCATCATCGTTGTAACCTGCAGCAACTACGGTACCATCTGCCTTCAACCCGACGGTATACCCCGTTCCGGCAGAGACGGAGACAATATCCATCCAGCCGGACACATTGCACTGACCGCTGTAATTATCACCCACAGCAACTACGGTTCCATCGGCTTTCAGTCCGACTGTATGATTGTCTCCAGCAGAGACAGCGACAATATCTTTCCAACCAGACACATCGCACTGACCGTACATTTTTAAACCCACAGCAACTACAGTGCCATCTGCTTTTAATCCAACTGTATGAGCATCTCCCGCAGAAATAGCAACAATATCTGTCCAGTCGGACATATTGCATTTACCGCAATCGTTGCTGCCAACAGCAATTACGGTACCATCCGTTTTCAGACCAGATGTGTGGTTGAATCCTGCCGCAAGCGTTTCTCTTAAAGCAAATTCGTTTTGCAGCTGTATAAATGCACACTCCAGATTCGTATGCCTATAACGGATAACGCCGCTTCTCAGTTCAGAAATATTGATTTCGCCACGCGTAAGCCGTTCTCTCTTGCTGTCAAGCTCCATCATTTGCTTTTTAAGTGATGATATTTCATGAGCTACATTTGAGCGTGCGAGTACGTTTCGCAACCCGGTAAGTGACGAAAGTGAGTTTTCAAGTTCTTGTTTCCGCTCGGTCAAATTATCTTTGTCGGATTTTATCTGCTGTATGCAGGTCTTAACGGAATATTCGGCTTCTTCCTGACGCATTTTGGCAATTACGTGTCCACGATTGAGACACAAGTCCTGAAACAGCTTTCGCTTTTCGTCCGCTTGCTTCTTCTTTGCTGCAATCTTGACTCCAAGCACACCGCGAATGACGACTATAAGCTTTTTCTTTGCTGACATCTCGGCTTCAAGTGGGGCGATATATTTTTGCTCAAACTCCGTGTGTGCTGCAGATATCTTACGCTCATATGTTTCTATGTGTGCGCGCTGCTCCGAAGAGGTAAATCGCTTTGCACGTTTCAAGTTTGTATTTTCACTTATGTCAGAAACAAACTTGGATTGCCAGAGTTTCATTTCGTCCAAAGTTGCTTCTGGATTAGAGCTTTGTATGTCGGCAAGCTTACGAAGATCATCATTGAGTCGTCTCGTATATTCTGCCATTTCCTCATCGAAAGATTTTGACTGCCTTTCTGCAAAAAACAGCCCGAGATACGCCTCTGCGCATTCGGCATCCATGTCGAGCACACGGTCAAAGTAACCCTTGGCATCGTTCCACTTTTTATCTTCAAGCGCCATATTGCCGCGCTTGAGCAGAGCTTGCGCATTTGCGCCGCCTTCGTTTTTGACAACGACGGTCTCTCGTACTGCCTCTTTTTCTTTCAGTTTATCGGCATCGAGCACTTTGTTCACGCCGCGGATAAGGTCTTGGATGAAGCCGATTTTGCCCATGTCGTAACTCATCAGGACGGTAAGCTGCTCGGGCATATCATATGGGTCCATATCACGGTAGCAGGGGATGAGAAGCTTCGTTTTGTCCTTGCGCATCATGGCAAGGAAGCGGCTCCACTCGTTCTTGACCCATACGGCGTTGAGGTTCTCAGCGCTCGTGCCGACGACTATCATGACTTTAGCCGAGTTCAGCGCGGCGAATATGTACGGCTCATACTGCGTACCGGGGATGTCCTCCAGAGAGATACGCGAGAAGAACACGCGCCGACCCTGCTCGGTGAGCTGATAGTAGATGTCCTGCGCGAGCACGCTGTCGCGTGTGCGCTCGCCGTTCTCGTCGAGCTCCTTGTAGCTGATGAACACGTCGTAAGGCTCAGTGTTCTGCGATGTCGCAAGTATGCCGCGCTGCACCTCGGCTATTTTTGCCGCATCTTTCTGGTACTGGCGGCGGGTGATGCCGTCGGAATGCTCCAGCGCAGCGAGGTAGTCCACGTCCTCAAGAAAGCTGTCGAAGCTGGCGCGGTGGCAGGTCGGCAGCCATTCGTATGTTGCAGGGTCCTCGACATACTCGATGCCGAAGCGGCACAGCGCGCAGCACCAATGCGCTTCCGCGTCCGTGTCGTCCTCGGCGACGATGCGCTCGTATACACCCAGCGCTTTGTCAAACTCACCCGCGCGGCGGAAGTGGTTGCCGCGGTTGAACGCCGCTGCGCGCTGATCATCGCTCACCTTGGGCAGCGTCATTGTGCTGCCGCAGTACTCGCAGGTTCCAAAGGTCTTGTCGGCGGATATCTCCATATCTCCGCCGCACATCTTGCATTTGATTACTGCCATATCTCTATCCTCCCGGTTTAGTCATTTATGATTTCGATGTGTTTTATCGCAAATTCCAGTCCGAGCGCCATCAACTCATTTCTTGTGCGCCCCGTCTCCGCTGCGAGCCTGTCTATGTCCGCAAGCATCGCCTTTGATATGCGCATGGAAATCACCGTTGATTCGCCGGAATATTTTTTAGGGATTATCTCTAATTTCGGTTCTGCCATAGTGCCCCTCCTATGTATGAATTTATAGTACTACATTTGTATTGTAAGTTCAAGCAGCATTTACTTGTTTTGACAAAAATATTTAGTATGTTTTACGTTAAATGGCTTCCCTCGGTATAAGGGAAGCCATTGCGGCATATTTGGTCAGCTCTTTTTCTTTGTTTATACCGGCGCAAATCTTGAGCTCACTGCGCAATTTGCCGCCAACAACTATCCACTAGTCATACAGCAAAAGAGTTTGACCCAAACGTTGACCCAAACGGGAACATGACTGTATGTACTGGATGGACGCAGCAGGCTTGTATACTGCCTAACCTCCGACGCGAAAGTGGCAAAAAGTATTGAAAATCAATGCTTTGACGCTCCGTCCAACGTTCGTAATCAGCAGGTCGGGTGAGCAAATCCATCTTCCCCCACCATCAAAAGGATCAAGCAAAAGCTTGATCCTTTTTGATTTCTTTTTCTTGCCCATAAAAAATTGGGGTCAGCTCATCCTGTATGGATGACTGCCCCAACTTTTGCTTTATAGAGAAAAGTGAAAAACGCTTCAGTTTCCGCCGTATGCGGTAAATGCGGCGGCAGTTCCGGAAACGGCGTCCGCCGCGTGCGCCGTACCGGTCAGCACACGGGTGCTTACCGGCACAGTGCTGCTATAGCTTATTCCCGGCTCGTCCATGCCGCCGGCATTGTAATCGTTCACGCTGTAGAAAAATGCGCACGAGGTGAGCACGGCCAGTATGAGCAATATCCCGACGCAAACCACAGTCTTTTCCTTCATCATTGTACTACGCCTCCTGCATATGATTTTGTGTTATATTAATAATACGAAATCCCAGAGAAAAAGTTCCCGGAGCAGGAAAATTTTTTTGTTCAGGACTGTTTCGCACAATACGGCCGCAGTGCTGCCTTATTTCTTCTTCACCGGGAAGCACACCTCGGTAATATACTCGTCGGGGTCCTGCGTTTCATGCGGGCTCACATGGTATATGTCGAACATGGGGCCGTCATAATCGTAGCCGTTGGCCTCGATCCATGCGCTTACCGCCGCAACAACGTCGTCTATCTGGGTATAGCTGCCCTTGTAAGTACAGCCGGCATAGGTCACGGCGGGGAGTGTCCTGAACACTACGTGCTCAGTGTCCGGATAACTGCCCCTGACAGATTTGGACGCCATTATTTCGACGTCATTTTCCTTGTACTCCTTATCCAGAAACTCTACTATGCAGTAGCACGGGTCGTCGGGGATGAGCGGCATATGGTCCGTCTCCTTGCACAGATAGTGCCACGCCATGCCCTAATCTTCATAATGCGGGATCACCATGTGCACTGTGGCGGCATAGCGCTCAGGGAGAGTCCTTATGTTGACATTGTAATTCATATTTTCTTCCTTTCTCAGCCTCTTTCGGGCTGTGTCCAGAAGCCGCAGCCGATGCGCGGTTTCAGCGGCCAACTCCTCCAGCTCCGCCTTGCGCGCGTCAAGATAGGCAGCAAGTTTTTCCCTGTCGTCATAGACGGGAAGGATCTCACATATCTCGGCGAGTCTGAAGCCCATATCCTTCAGCGCCGTTATACGGCAGGCCGTTGGCAGCTGGGATTCATGGTAATAGCGGTAATCGGTGAAGCGGTCTATCTCTGCGGGCTTGAGAAGTCCGATCTCGTCATAATGACGAAGCATACGGACGCTGATTCTGGACAGCTTTGAAAAATCTCCTATTTTCAGCATAGCGGTACCTCCGTGCCGGGCAAATATGCCCTTTTTTGAGCTCTGCTATATCATAACGCCTTACACAGTGTGAGAGTCAAGGGGCAAAAAAGAAACTGCGGCGTTTTATTTACGCCGCAGTCAGCTTGTCAAAAAATTCCTTGTGGGGCTTTTTTGACTGCGCCTTCCGCCGGGCATTTTGAATGTATTCAAAATGCTATTACCGAAAGCCTTGTTATATCAAGGCTTTCGACGGCGGTTTATCCTGTTTGAGGCGGGCCTTGCCCCCTCAATCTCCCCCGCTGCTCTGTCACCGCGCCTTAAAGCATAGTTTCCTGACAGTCAGACTGCGGCGTTTTATTTACGCCGCAGTTCCTTTAGCCTTTCGAGAAATTCATATGGTACGCTCAGATCGCCGTTTATGCCGCGGCCGAGCGCGATATGCGGCTTATTGCCGCCATGGAAGTCGCTGCCGCCGGTTTTCACCAGGCCATATTCATCGGCAAGCGCTTCAAGATACGCCACTTTGTCCGGGCCGTAGCCGGAGTAGCAGCACTCTATGCCGCGCAGGCCATGCTCCATACAGTGCTCTATGATCCCGCGCAGTCCGGCATCGTCGCGCTTATACTGGAAAGGATGCGCCAGCACAGGGATGCCTCCTGCCTCGCATATGATCTCCACCGAACGTTCAATGGAGAGGAAGCTGCGCGGCAACCAGTATTTCTGACCCTTTTCAACATACCGGTCAAAAGCGTCCTGCACGCTGGACGCAAGTCCCAGCTCCACAAGCACCTCCGCAAAGTGCGGGCGGCCTATCACGCTGCCGAATCGGCGGTGCATCTCGTCATAGCTTATCGGGATACCGTCGGCTGCCATAAGCTCGGCCATTTTCCGGTTGCGCTCATCTCTGTCGTGCACGACCCAGTCGAGCACAGGCCGCAGCCTGTCCGACTCAGTATCTATATAATATCCGAGTATATGTATTGGGCCGCCGTACTTCGTGCTTATCTCTATCCCCGGCACGACCTCTACGCCGAGCTCCTCGCCGGCTTCGGCAGCCTCGGCATAGCCGGATACCGTGTCATGATCGGTCACGGCGATAGCGGCAAGGCCAATATCCGCGGCAAGCCTGACGGCCTCGCGCCCGGACGCGGTGCCGTCCGATGCGGTGGTGTGTACATGCAGGTCTATCTTCTTCATCCCACGATCTTCTTTCTCCATTCGCCGCATCTGGCGTAAATATCGCCGGCGCTCTCATCCAGAAAAAACTCGCCGTTTTCATACAGAATTTTTCCGTTGACCATGGTCAGCCGGACATTCTCTTTTGAGCCGGAGTAGACTATATTGCGCGCTATATTGTTGACAGGCTGCATATTCGGCCTGTCAAGGCCGATGACGATAAGGTCAGCGCGCTTGCCGGCCGCCAGATCGTCGCAGTCGGCAAGTCCCATGGCGCGTGCGCCGCCCACGCAGGCCATCTCAAGCGTGCGGTCCGCACTGCCGGCGGAGGCGTCTCTATTGAGATATTTTTGCAGCGCGCTGACAAGGTACATTTCACGGAACATATCGAGCGCGTTGTTGCTGCCGGCGCCGTCCGTCCCGATGGCAAGCGGAACGCCTGCCGCAGCGAGCCTGTCTATAGGAGCGATGCCGCTTGCAAGCTTCAGGTTGGAGGCAGGGCAGGTAACGGCCCACAGCTTCTTTTCGGCCATGAGCGCCACATCCTCGTCGCTCATCCACACGCAGTGGAAACCGCCGCCGCCGTAGCGGAAGAAGCCTATTCTGTCGAGAAGCTGCGGCGGAGTGAGGCCGTAGCGTTCAATGCAGCCGTCGACCTCGGCCTTCGTTTCGCTCATGTGCGTAAAGCACGGCGACTTATATTTTTCGGCGAGCGAGGCCATGTATTCCATGCGCTCCATTGAAGTAGTGTACTCGGCATGTATGCCGAGCATGTAGGACACAAGCCCGCCGCAGTTATTGAATTTGAGATATTCACGCTCGATATTTGTGATGTCGGCATCAAAATTATTCA
This sequence comes from uncultured Eubacteriales bacterium, assembly GCA_900546515.1. Taxonomy (GTDB): domain Bacteria; phylum Bacillota; class Clostridia; order Oscillospirales; family Oscillospiraceae; genus Limivicinus. The sequence continues at coordinate 9,884 of URDG01000002.1, forward strand.
TGCCGGAGCATATCACGGTGCGGAAGCCCGCGTCAATATTTGCCTTGGCATAGAAATCGTTCTTTATGTACATATCAAAGCTCGCGGTTATGCCGGATGAGAGGTATTCCATTATTCCGAGCTTTGTGAGGTCATACACCGCCTCGCCGGTCAGCTTGCCCTCATACGGCCACACCTGCTCGCTCAGCCATTTGTCGAGCGGCATATCGTCGGCCAGAGAGCGGAAAAACACCATCGCCGTGTGCGTATGCGCATCCTTGAAGCCCGGCATGATGACATTTCCCCTGAGATCTATCTCGCGCTCAAACTCCGGCCTTTCCGCCGCCGGAGGGCCTGCATACGAGATCATCCCGCCGTCCGTCCAGACCTCGCCGTCCGTTATCTTCATCCCGCCGCCGAAGCTGAGCACCTTACCATTATAAAATCTTATCATATATCTCTTTCCTCACAGCTTGCCGCACATTTCATCGTGTGCCGAGAGCTCGGCCCTGTCGTCGAGCGGCTCAAGCTCCGCGCTGCCGTAGCGGCGCTTCAGCGCCGTCAAGAGCAGCATGTCGCAGAATTCGGGGTTTTTAGGGAGCATCGGGCCGTGGCTGTAGCTGCCGAAGAGGTTTTTGTAATGCACTCCCTCGGTGCCGTCCTCGCCGTTATTGCCGCAGCCCGCGAGCACCCGGCCCAGCGGCTCTACGCCGCTGCCGAGCCATGTCTTGCCGCTGTGATTCTCAAAGCCGACGACGATGCTGCCTCCCGCACTCTCCGTGCATTGGAATTTGTAGTTATCTATCATGCGCTGCTTCGAGCCGACCGTGTAAAGATCCACGGCGCCGATAAAATCACAGCGCTTATGGTCGTAGGTCTCGTAATAGCTGCCCATCATCTGGTAGCCGCCGCAGATCGTAAGGAACGTCACGCCGTCGTTGACGGCCGAGATTATCTCGCGGTCCTTGCCGCGGTGCAGATCGTCAAGCAGGACCTGCTGCTCGAAATCCTGCCCGCCGCCGATGAAAACGATGTCAAAGCCGGAAAGGCTCTGCTGTTCGCCGATAGGCAGCTTCGTGACGGACACGCCGATGCCGCGCCATTTGAGGCGCTGCGTCATGCATATTATATTGCCCCTGTCTCCGTAGAGGTTCAGAACATCGGGGTACATGTGGCATATTTTGAGTTCCATTTCGCGCTCCCCCTTATTCCCAGAATTCGCTGCCGCCGCAGTGCCGTATCACAGCCTCCCGCAGCTCGAGCATGGCGGTGTAGGTCGGCATGATGTATACCGGCAGCTCCTGCGATGCGATCCACTCAACGAGCTTGTCATAATCACGCTGAGTTTCGATGGCCCCGTCGTCGATACCGGCGTACTTGATACGCACGCGCATGTCCCCTGCCCTGTCGCCGGAGACGATCACGCGCTGCAGCCGTCCGCTGAGATTTATCAGCTCCTCAAAGTCGACGTCCCATATCCATGAGATGTCAGTGCCGTCTGCGCCGCGGTCGTTAAGGCAGATCACCAGCACGAATTTTTCCTTTATATTCTGCAAAAATTCCACGACCTGATTGCATCCGGCCGGATTTTTTACAAGCATTATCTTCGTCCCGCCGCCCAGGCTGAACTGCTCCATGCGTCCGAAGCCGCACTTGAAGCCTCCGAGCGCCTTAACGGCCGCATCGGCGCCAAGTCCCATCTCGACTATAGCGGCGACAGCGCCCGCGGCGTTATATATGTTGTACATCGCGGGCAAATTGATGTTCACGATGCGCTTCTCGCCCAGTATGTTCATCACTACCGTGCTGCCGTCCGAGCCCTGCTCGACGATGTCGGTCACGGCAAAATCAGCGTCATGGCGGCTGTAGCCGCATTTCGGGCAGCGGAAACCGCCGAGATGGCCGTAGCTGATGTAGTCGTACTCATATTCGGCCTTGCAGCGGATGCAGTGACTCGCGTCCGAAAGCTCCGTGGCCTTGTGCGACGGGGCCGCGCCCCCGTCTATGCCGAAATAGACAACGCGGTTCGGCAGCTCAAGGGCGAGGGACGAGGTCAGCGAACAGTCCGCATTCAGGCAGAGCGTGGCATCGGGGACGGCCTTTATCGCGTTTCGTATGTTCTCAAGCGTGTGCGTGACCTCGCCGTAACGGTCGAGCTGGTCGCGGAAGAGGTTTGTAACAACGATCACCTCGGGCCGGAGTTGACCGAACACCTTTACGGCCGCGGCCTCGTCGCACTCTATCACCGCGTATTCCTTCCGGCACTTTCCGGAGAGAGAGCTGTTCATAGCAAACTCTGTCGTGATGCCGCTTATGAGGTTTGCGCCGGAGCGGTTGGCGAAATAGCTCTTATTCTCACCGGCAAAGGCGGCCTCCACCATGCGGGAGCTCGTCGTTTTTCCGTTCGTGCCCGTGATCGCCACGACCTTCACGTCACGCGCCAGCACGCTTAAAAGCTCCGGACATATTTTCAGCGCAAAGCGCCCCGGCATCGCCGTGCCGCCGCGGTGCAGAATCCTCGATATCAGCCGCAGTGCCTTGCACAGCAGCATTGCGAAAAACACTTTTATTTTCATAAAACGCTTCTCCAAACTGACGATTTAAAATCTATTTTAAAAACCAATTTATTATAACATAAAAACTGAAAAAACAAAGAGTAAATGTGCGGAACGAAAAACGGATAAAACAAAAAGGAACGGGGGAGACCGTTCCTTTCTGCTTATATGGTTGAGGACAAAATGAAAAAGATGAAAAACTGTTACTTGCGAGTATTAATATACCCGAAAGATGTTTCGTAATAAATATAGATATTATTACAGAAATGTTAAATGGCAAAAAAGTTTACATAAAAATATGGAAATCATGCTTATACTGGAAATTTGCCTCAATCAAAGCTCAGATTCCAGACGCATCCGGCCGGAAGCTCTCCGTCGGCAGCGATGTACAGTTCACCGTTCTCCGCGGGGAAAAAGACATCCGCCGCCTCCGCGCCCAGCGCGGCGCCGACAGCCGCAGCCGCGGCATCCGCGCATGTATCGGAACAGATGAGTTCCCTGATCTGCGCGCGCCCGTCATCCATGCAGGCCGCGGCAATACCGCCGTCGAAGGTAAAAAATCCGCCGCCGTACTCGCCCAGCAGCGCCCCCTGAAACTCCATAGCGGCCGGGGAAAGCCGGATGTGCGGCACAGCCGACAGCAGCTTCTCGCGTGCGGCAGCATATTCCGCCGCACCGGCCGGAGACACATGGAAACCTGCTGCGCTTATCACGGAGTGCAGTCTGCGGTACAGCCTTACTCTCATGCCGATAACGCTCTCATACCAACCGTACAGCGATTCCTCTGCCGGGAGCGTGCTCACTATCCCGGCGCCGAGCTTTTTTGAGAGCGCGTATACCTCGCGGTCCAGCGCAGCGCCGATACCGCAGCCGCGGAAGCGCTCTCCGACGCCGACGCCGTAGATATAGCCGATGCGGCGCGCCGTACCGCCGCATACAAGCTCCAGCCCGTTTATTGTATACGCCGCCCCAAGTATTTCGCCGCCGCGCAGGGCAACGACGCCGCCGCCCATATGCGGCAGCGCGTCAAAAAAGCTTTTTACAAAGCCCGGCGTGTCGCCGAAGCACTCTATCCACAGCTCGGAGAGCGCCGGAATGTCTCCCGGCTCGTATTCGCGCAAAATATAATCCGTCATTTTCCGAATTCGCCGCCTGTCCATAAGGCCGTGTATTTTTTCAGCAGATATTCGGGCTTATACGACTGCTTGGAAAAACGCAGCGCCTCAAGCCCCATATCATCCTCACGGTTGACGTATCTCAGCTCCGGGTGATTTTTCATCATCATGCGCGTAAACTCACGGCATACCATCGGATATGCGCCGTTTATGCTGCCCTCGGCCTTTTCAAAATGCACATCCACCGTGTCGCTGCTCGTCATCTCGCCGACCGTGAAGCCGATTATCTTTCCGGCGCTGAGAAGCACGCCGCCCTCCAGCGCCAGCCTTTCATATGCCGCAAACGCGCGGATTATCGCGTCGTGCTCGTAGCTTATGCTGCTGTCGAGCCTGTCGGAATTTTCCTCGCTCCACACATCGAGCATGTCGAGGCAGCCGGGAATCAGTTCGCGCGTCAGCGGCACGAACTGCCAGTCGTTTTCCGCTTCAAAGCGGTTGCAGTGGTTTTTCTTGCCGTGCAGCGCCTTGCCGGAGTATGTGGCAAGCTTTTCGGCAGAGTATATATAATCTTCGCAGTTTATATCCTCGGTATACTCAAAGCAGCCGGAATATTCCTCTTCAAGCAGGGTCCTGTGCGCCTCTGTCACTCCGTGCAGCCGGAAGGGATAACCCTTGAAGGCCGCAAATTCGCGCAATGCCTCGATTGCCGGGCGCAGCGGGCCGGTGCCTATCGGGAAAACGAAGCTCGGATGCCCCTCGTAGCGCAGCTTTGTCAGCATCCTGCCGCCGCAGCGGCTGATGAGCTGGCGGAAATGCTTGTCCCAGATATAGATATTGCCGAAGTTATAGTCGGCGCTGGGGCTGTTTTCACTGAAAACTATCCTGTCTACCCATTCCTTATCACACAGGGTGACGGTTTTGAATTGAACCATAAATCAGTATACGCTGTCGCAGACAGCTCTTATCTCCTTTCGAAGCTCTCGCAGATCCATGAACGCCTCCGGCCGCTTGAGCGGGTCGCGCAGCAGCGCGGAGGGATGGAATGTCGCCATATAACGGCGGCCGTTGATGTCAAACCATTCGCCGTGCTCCCGCGTTATGCGGAAATCGTCCTTTATGAGCGCCTTTGCGGCAATGCGCCCAAGGCAGACTATTAGTTTCGGGTCGACAAGCTCTATCTGCCGTTCGAGCCACGGCCTGCATGCGGCCTCCTCGTTTTCCTGCGGGTCGCGGTTCCTTGGCGGGCGGCATTTGACCATATTGGCAATGTAGACCTTTGTCCGGTCAAGGTCGATCATCTCGAGCATGCTGTCCAGCAGCTTCCCGGCCGGGCCGACAAAAGGCACGCCCTGCAGGTCTTCCTGCTCTCCGGGGCCCTCGCCGATGAGCATTATCTCGGCGCGCTCATTCCCCACGCCGAACACAAGATTGTGCCGCGTCCCGCCGAGCGGGCAGAGCATGCACCCGGCGCAGTCGGCCTTGAGCTTTTCCCAGATGTCGTTTGTCACATACATCACGCTAATCCTCCGTGCCGCGCGCAAGACATAAAAGCAGCTCGCGCCGGTTGTTGTCGGGGTATTCTATCACATAGTCGAGCAGAAATTTGAGCATCTCGCCGAGCGCGCGGCCGCTCAGTCCCAGCTCCAGCAGATCATCGCCGGTGACTGCGAGATGCTTCATGGAGAAGCACTCGCCGCTTTTCAGTATCGATTTGAGCTCTTTATAGCTCTGGCCGCCGCGCAGCGCATCGTAGCACAGTGCAGAGCATGTCACGCTGTCCACACCGTATTTGTTCAGGCAGCGCTTCCATCCGGCGCGCGAGGACGGCTTGTCGCCCTGAAGCATGATTGAGGCCTGCGTGCAGCAGCGTATCGTGCGGCTGTCGAGCCTGAGCTGCGAGAGGAATTCCGCCGTCGAGGATATGCAGTCGTACCGCGTGAGTACGGCGCAGAGGCCGCACCAGCGCTGCAGCGCCTTTCTCGGCAGCTTGGCAAGCCGGGAAAACAGAGCGCCGTTGGCAGGGCGGCGGATAAGATACGAGTCGAGCAGGCCGAGCTCTATCAGCAGGTACATGGTCTCCGGCGCGCCCGTGAGCAGGATCTTCTCCATCTCATCGCGCACGCGCTCTGCGGCCAGAGACGCGGCGAGCGGCGCTTTTTTCCGAATGGCAGCCATGGTCTGCTCCTCAATATCAAAGCCGAGGCGCGCGGAGAAGCGCAGCGCGCGGAACATGCGCAGCGCGTCCTCGTCAAAGCGCAGCTCCGGCACGCCCACGCAGCGGATGATGCGGTTTTGTATATCGGCAGTTCCGCCGAACGGATCTGCGATCAGGCCGTCAGGCGGGAGCGCTATCGCGTTCATCGTAAAATCGCGCCGGCTGAGATCGGCGTTGAGATCGCCCACGAAGCTCACAGCGTCCGGATGCCGGTGGTCGGCATAGCTCCCGTCGGAGCGGAAAGTCGTGACCTCTACTGAGCGTGAATTGATATAGACCGTGACCGTGCCGTGCTTTATGCCCGTGGGGACGGCCTTCGGGAAAATGCTGAGGACTTCGCCGGGCAGCGCGCTGGTGCATATATCCCAGTCCTGCGGGTGAACGCCGAGTATAATGTCTCTTACGCAGCCGCCCACAAGATAGGCAAGATGCCCGCGCGACTGGAGAGCAACGAGGACCTGACGTACATATTTTGGCGGAGTAATAATTGCCATGGCACACTCCTGTATGTAAAGCTTATATAATGGTATTGATAATGCTTGCAAAGAAAGCGGGGAGATAGTATAATACAAAAGTTGACTGGATGGTTCCGGCCTTTGCCGGGCCGGTATCCAAAAAGATTTTAGCATTATATCTCGGCAATATCAAGAACATAAATCAATCTCGACGGGAGCGTTTGCATGATAGAATTCGATAATTATATGTCACCCGGAAGAAAAGGACACCTGGTCGGAATAGGCGGCGTGTCGATGTCGTCTCTGGCGGAGGTGCTCAACGGCATGGGCCTGAACATAACCGGCTCCGACATGAACGAGGCGAACCCGAACGTAGTCTCACTGCGTGGAAAGGGCATAGAAATATTTATCGGCCACAGGCCGGAGAATATAACGGAGGACGTGGAGTTTGTCGTGCGCACGGCTGCCGTGCATGACGACAATCCCGAGATAGTCCGCGCACACGAGCTTGGCATCCCGGTGTTTGAGCGCACACAGGCCTGGGGCGCAATATCGAAGGACTACAGCAATGCGCTGTGCATCTCCGGCACCCACGGCAAGACCACCACCACATCCATGTGCACGCACATACTGATGGCGGCCGAGAAGGACCCGACCGTCATGATAGGCGGCACGCTGCCGCTCCTGAAAGCGGGTCACCGGGTCGGTCACGGCAACACCATTATAATGGAGGCCTGTGAGTATTATAACTCCTTCCTCTCGTTTCATCCGACGGTAGCCGTCATTCTCAACATAGAGGCCGATCACCTCGACTTTTTCAAGGATCTTGGCGATGTGGAGCATTCGTTCCGTACTTTTGCAGAGCGCGTTCCGCAGGACGGGTACGTCGTGGCAAATTACGACGATGCCAACACAATGAAAACTCTCGCCGGAATAGACCGCAAGGTCATAACCTTCGGCCTTAGCCCGGAAGCGGACATCTACGCGGAAAACATCGAGTACAAAGGCGCGAATTCGCATTTTGACATCATGTATAAGGGCCGCTTCTTCACGGATGTGACGCTGCACGTGCCCGGCCTGCACAATGTGAAAAATGCGCTTGCGGCGACTGCCGCGTGCATCTGCGTCGGCGTCAGGCCCAGTTCCGTCAAATACGGCCTGGCCGGCTTCAACGGCGCCGGCCGCCGCTTTGAGTTCAAGGGCAAGTACAACGGCGCAGACGTGTATGATGACTACGCCCATCACCCTGGCGAGCTCAAGGCGCTGCTGGACGCGGTGGAGCAGCTCAACTACAAGCGCACCATCCTTGTTTTCCAGCCGCACACCTATTCGCGCACTGCCGCACTTTTTGACGATTTCGTCACACAGCTGAGGCGTCCGGACGTTCTGCTGCTGGCAGAGATATATGCCGCGCGCGAGCAGAACACGATAGGCATCTCTTCCTCGGCGCTGGCAGATAAGGTGGAGGGAGCGTCGTTCTATCCCAGCTTTGAAGCGCTGGAGACGGATCTGCGTGCTCTTGCCGAGCCGGGCGATATAATACTCACGGTCGGCGCCGGTGATGTCTACAAGATCGGCGAGGATCTTGTAGAGGAAGCCTGACAGGTTTATATAAGTATAAGATAATAAAAGCTGCGGCCAGCGCCGCAGCTTTTATTATTCAATAGTCATGACACTCAGGTACCGTGGTATCGAGGCCTTTGAAGCTGTACCCGTTTTCGGTTCCCCACTGCAGCAGGCGTTCCACAGCCATGACGCTGTAATAGCGCGTGTCGTGCTGTAGGGAAATAGGGACCGCCGCTTTCCGGACCTGTTCGGTGAAGAGCAGGAAAAAACTGTTCACATCGCATGCTGAGTTCTCAGGCTTTACGTTCCAGTCATAATAACGCATGCCCATGCTGCGTATGCTCGAGGTCACGGTATTCCACGCGTCCGGATCTCTGCTGCCGAGCATATTTGCAGCTGTCGTGCTGCCGCCCGGAAAACGGCATATCTCCGCATAATATCCGGTCTCGTCATACACCGCTATGCGCGCTTTCACAAGATCCTCGATATAGGCCTCCGGCGCAGAGTAGAGCATGCCGTAATTGTGGTCGTATGCGTGGATGCCGATGCTGTGGCCTTCGGCGAGTATCTCCGGCAGAACGTCCATATAGGCGTTGTTTTTCGCAATGACAAAGAATGTCGCCTTTGCGCCGTATCTCTCCAGCACATCAAGCAGGCCGCGCGTATATTCGCAGGGGCCGTCGTCAAAGGTCAGGTATATTACCTTATCCTCCTGCACGGTCTCAGGCAGTTCGACCGGAACAACGCGGACCGTGCGCGTACACTGTGCTGTCAGTCCCGCTCCATCCTCGACCGTGTAGCTCAGCTCATAATCGCCGGGACACCAGCACCTCACGCCGCCCTCGGATTCTACAAGACCGCTTATGTCCTCACCGCCGCTGCCGGACGCACAGCAGCCCGGCTCCGTGAACGGTATGCCGCAGGGCCAGTCCAGCTCGCTGCCGCCGTTGAGCGAGATGAGCGGTTGGGCCGGAACGGCCGCAGCCTCAGCCTCAGGAGCCGGCTCCGGTTCAAGAGCAGCAAGATGATACAGCCTGTAAATGCCGTTTTCCGACTGCGCAACACAGACGTATTTCGCCTCTATTATATCGGTCGTCACGAGCGGCACGGAGTACAGATTGAACGTGAGCACCCATTCCACGCCGCTCTCGTCAAACTCGCGGTGTATGGTCTCCGCAAAGGCGGGGCTGTTGACGCTCATCCACTGCTGCAGCGTGAAGAATCTGAAAGCCGGCCGCAGCCCGGTGTCCAGATACAGCCGCCGCGGGCAGTCGAATGCGACGAAGCTCTCGCGTCCGTCCTCCGGTATCATATCGGTCAGCGCATGATAGTCGTCGCCGTATATCTCATATGCCTGCATCGGCAGTATCTCCGTGTGCGCTTTGTATACCTTCAGTGCGGAGCTGGCAAGCACGGCTGCGCCCATGCACACAGCGAGCACGGCGGAGAGCTTCCGTCTTTTTTCACGCAGCGCCGGGGCGCGCAGCTCGCATACTGCAAGATAGAAAAACGGCAGCAGCACTATGCCGTAATGTGCATAATCGTTCAGGGTGTACATAAAAAGCGTGTTCACCGCGGAGATGAGCAGCCAGAACGAGGAGACTATCCTCCCCTTTCTGCGCGTGATCAGCCCCCATGCGGACGCCGCGATAAGGCACCAGCCCGTCAGATAGCGGCGCAGCAGCACAAGCAGCGCGACGATACCGTCAGGCGCGGCAGTGCCGGAATTGGACGAGTAGTCAAAATTGAAAAGCAGCGTGCCGTACCACATATCATAGAGCGCGCCGTGCGCGGCAAAATAGACGCAGAACGGGACTATAAGCACCGCCGCGCCGAGAATAAAGCTCAGAGCATTCTGCCCGAGATTTTTCCACCGGCCCCTGACGATAAGCGTTACTACGATGAACGCGACGCCAAGGCATATGCCGAGGGCGTTCGTGACGCGGGTCAGCAGAGCGAAAGCAAAGCCCAGACCGTATATGAAGGCGAAGCGCGGCACATGCTCGTACTCGCCGCGCTCAACGCCGCAGCACCAGCGGAACATCCCCATATAGGACGCGAAGAGCAGCGGGAGAATATATTCCTCGGTCGTGTTCCCCTCCTGCCAGTTCGCGGCAAGTATGAACGGCAGGGCGAGCGCCGCAAGCAGAGATACCGCACGCGGGCAGCGCATCGAGAGCAGCCTGTATGCCAGATACACGCAGACCGCGAGGGAGAGCACCTGAATGATGAACACGCCCGTGCGCCCGCATACGGCATAGCCTATGGCGTTTATAAAGAAGATCACCGGCCCCTTGTGGTCAAAAAGACTCACGTACGGCAGATAGCCCTCTGCCCAATATTTCCCGATGGTCTGGAACATTGCGGAATCATAGCCCCAGTCTGAGAAAAGCGGGGATGTGGTCTCGGAAAAGAACAGCGCCCCTGCAAAGGCCGAGCCGAGGAACAGCAGCCCATATATTATTTTCCGGCATAAGGAAATGCGCCCCTCAGTCTGGGACACATCATTGTCTTTCAGCATCACGAAAATATCCTTTCGTCACATATACCATCCGGTGGCAGCATCAATTGACAAGGATACATATGGTGTCCCCTTGTCATCCGATGGTAAGCAAATGATAACACATTATGCGCCCAAAGTCCACAAAAGACGGCAAAAATCCGGCGGGCCCGCAGCCCGCCGGATAAAGCATATATTTTTTATGACCGTTCAGCGCAGCAGACATACTACGCGGCTTTGCCTCAGGCCTTCACGCTCTCAAACTCTTCCTGTATCTCTTTTTCAGGTTCGGGAGTGCAGAGGCTGACGGCCACTATGAAAATGCAGGAGACGACGAAAGCGGGAAGCAGCTCGTATATTGCGAGGATGCCGCCGAGAGGAGCAATGAGGTACTTCCAGATAAACACCGTGGCAGCGCCCGAGAGCATACCCGCGATCGCGCCCTGATAGTTGCAGCGCTTCCAGAACAGGGAGAAGAGCATTACAGGGCCGAAGGTCGCGCCGAAACCGGCCCACGCAAAGGAGACGACACGGAAGATCGAGCTGTTGGGGTTGCTGGCAAAGATGACGCCGAGCACGGCGACGCCGACGACGGTGATACGCGCAATGGTCATGGTCTTCTTGTCGGTGAGCTTTATGCCGAGCACGTCGGTGAGGATATTGTGCGTCACACCGGATGCGGCGGCGAGCAGCTGCGCATCGGCGGTAGACATCGTTGCCGCAAGGATACCTGCGATAATGACGCCGGCGATGAGAGCGGGCACAATGCCGAACTGCGCGAGAACGGCGGAGGTGTTTACTATCATGTTTTCAGCCTCGGCCTCAGTAGCGGGCATTGCAAACGCTCCGGCCTTGGCCATGCCATAACCGACAAAGCCGATCACGACTGCGACGGACAGAGAAATGACGACCCAGATAGTGGCAAAGCGGCGGCTGAAGGTGAGCTTTTCTTCACTCTTGGCTGCCATAAAGTGAAGCAGGACGTGGGGCATGCCGAAGTATCCGAGACCCCATGCGAGAGTAGAGATGATCTTGAGCGTGGGATAAACGCCGGCTTCGGCGGAGAAAATGTCAGTGCTGGCAGAGAAATCGAGGTAGCCGGGAATGGCTCTGGCATTGGCGAGCACGGTGTCCCAGCCGCCGGCGACATTGATGCCGAATACAAGCACTATGATAAGTGCGATGGTCATGACAAAGCCCTGAATGAGGCTCGTCACGGAGGCAGCCATGAATCCGCCGGTTGCGCAGTAGGCAACTATGACGACGGCAGATATTATCATTGCGGGCATGTAATCAAAACCGAAGAGGCTGTTGAAAAGCTTGCCGCAGGCGGCAAAGCCCGAGGCGGTGTAGGGGACGAAAAAGATGATGACGGTCAGCGCGCCGACGGTCTCTATGAGCTTGGTCCTGTCGCGGAAGCGGCGGGCAAGAAAGTCAGGGACGGTGATGGCGTCTATTTTCACGGAGTAGCGGTGCAGTCGCTTGGCGACGATGAGCCAGTTGAGATATGTACCGGCAGCAAGGCCGATAGCGGTCCAGCCGGCCTCGGCAATGCCGCAGAAGAACGCCAGTCCGGGAACACCCATGAGCAGATATGCGCTCATATCAGATGCCTCGGTGCTCATCGCGGTCACGAGCGGCCCGAGCTTTCTGCCGCCGAGATAGAATTCCTCGGACGTGCTGTTTTTGGAGTAGACAAAACCTATTATCAGCATGCCTACCAGGTAGACGACTACCGATATCAATATACATACGGTCGATGTGTTGCTCATGTGAGTACCCTCTCTTTTTTCTTATTGAAAACGCTGTTTATTATATAGCTCCGCGTTTTTTGTACAATGGCGCAGAGCGCTAAAAGGGCTTGAAAAAACGATTTTTTTGTTTATAATATAATCATCCCTAATTTATTTCATGTTAATATGAGTTTTATTCATAATCGAGGTGCCGAACTTATGTCGCTTACAAAATATCAGGCGCTGGCAAGCGCGGTAGAGACTGGCAGGCTCACCAAGGCCGCAGAGGCGCTGCACTGCACGCAGTCTGCGGTCAGCCACAGCATAGACAGCCTTGAACAGGAAATGGGCTTTGTCATCATCAGACGTACCCGCGCCGGAGTACGCCTTACAAACGAGGGTGAGCGGCTCATGCCCGCCGTGCGCAATCTTCTCAGCAGCGCCGAACAGCTCAGTCAGACCGCCGCTTCAATCCGCGGTCTCGATTCGGGCACCGTGCGCATAGGGACCTTCACATCCGTCGCCGTGCATTGGCTGCCCGGCGTGCTGAAGGAATTCCAGCGCGACTATCCCAATGTGGATTTCATTCTCAAAAACGGCGACTATTACGATGTTGAGCAGTGGCTGGTAGACGGAAGCATAGACGTCGGCTTTGTCAATGTTCCGTGTTCTCTCAGCTGTGAATGTATCCCGCTCATGGAGGACCGGCTTCTTGCGATACTGCCGCTCACGAGCCGTTTTGCAAACTACCCGAAGTTCCCCGTCGTAGAGTGCGAGACCGAGCCGTTCATAAGCCTGCTTGAGAGCTCTGCGCAGGATGCGCGGCGCGTGCTGGAGGCGGCCGGAGTGAAGCCGAACATCCGTTTTTATACAAAGGACGACTATGCCATTATCGCAATGGTGGAAAAAGGGCTCGGCATGAGCATAATGCCGGAGCTTCTGCTGCAGGGCCGGACGGCAAATCTCCGCGTGCTTCCGCTGATCCCGGAGGCCAAGCGTACCATCGGCCTTGCGATCGCAGCGGGAGACCGCGCCGGTCCCGCCACACGGCGCTTTGCCGATTATGTAGTGCAGTATGTGAAAAACAGCGCCCAATCATAACCGCGGCATGAACAGAATACAGATATAAAGCGGCAGCCTGTCACAAAAGCCATTTTGGACTTTTCCGGCAGGCTGCGCGCGTTATTATGTGTCGAACTGTGTTGACAAAATGATGCCGGTATGCTAGCATGATTTTAGTTAGCCTATACTAACCAGAGTAAAGAGTGGGAGAGAACAGGATGACGCTGGATAAACTGAAAACGGGCAGTACCGCAGTCATAAGCACAGTAGGCGGGGAGGGCGCTCTGCGCTGTCGCCTGCTGGATATGGGGCTGACGCCCGGAACAAGGGTGACGCTCCAGAAGATCGCGCCGCTGGGCGACCCGATAGAGATACGAGTGCGCGGCTATGAGCTGACGCTGCGTATAGAGGACGCTCGGAAGATACAGGTTGAAGGGGGCGAGTGCTGATGATATTTGCACTTGCCGGGAACCAGAATTGCGGCAAGACCACGCTGTTTAACGCGCTGACAGGCTCGAACCAGCACGTCGGCAATTTTCCAGGTGTGACAGTAGATCAGAAAATTGGCGAAATAAGGGGGCAGAAGAACTGCTCCGTGGTCGACCTGCCCGGCATATACTCGCTGCGGCCGTATACGCAGGAGGAGATCGTCACACGGGACTTTATAATAAATCAGAAGCCGGACGGCATAATCAACATAGTGGACGCGACGAATATCGAGCGCAACCTCTATCTCACGCTCCAGCTGCTGGAGCTGCGCGTACCGACGGTGCTTGCGCTTAACATGATGGATGAGGTCACGGTAAACGGCGGCTCGATAGACGTCGTGATGATGAGCAAACTCCTCGGCATACCGGTGGTGCCCATATCCGCGTCCAAAGGCGAGGGTATTTCGGAGCTGGTGGATCAGGCTGTACATACAGCGCGCAGCAAAAACGTTCCGAAGGTGTACGATTTCTGCGGCAGCAGCTCGGCAGTGCACCGCTGCATACACGCGGTCGTCCATCTCATACAGGACCATGCCGACAAGCTCGGCGTACCCGCGCGCTTCTGTACGGCCAAGCTCATAGAGGGCGACGATGAGCTTGAGGATGCGCTGGCGCTCGATCAGAACGAGAGAGAGCTGCTGGAGCACTGCATCTTGCAGATGGAGGCGGAATCCGGCCTTGACAGAAATGCCGCGCTCGCGGATATGCGCTACAGCTTCATAGAAAAACTGGTTTCGGCGTCGGTAGTCAAGTGCCATGAGAGCAGAGAGCATCTGCGTTCAATAAAAATAGACCGCATACTCACCGGCAGATATACCGCGATCCCGGTTTTTCTGGCAGTGATGTCTCTCGTGTTCTTTCTGACCTTCAACGTCATAGGCTCGTGGCTCTCGGATATTCTCGGCACAGGCATCGACTGGCTGACCGGTGTTGTTGACCATGGGCTGACCGTATACGGCATAAATCCTGTTGTGCACAGTCTCGTTATCGACGGCATATTTGCCGGAGTCGGCAGTGTGCTGAGCTTCCTGCCGGTAATCGTGGTACTGTTCTTCTTCCTCTCCATTCTTGAGGATACCGGTTATATGGCGCGCGTTGCGTTTGTCATGGATAAGCCGCTCAGAAAGCTGGGACTCTCCGGCCGCAGCTTTGTGCCAATGCTGATAGGATTCGGCTGCTCTGTTCCGGCAATCATGGCCACGCGCACCGTCTCCTCTGACCGTGACAGGAAAATGACCATAATGCTGACGCCGTACATGAGCTGTTCGGCTAAGATCCCGATATATGCCGTGTTTGCTGCGGCTTTTTTCCCTCGTCACAGCGGCACGGCAATGGTATGCCTCTACATAATGGGCATGGCGGTTGGAATAATAGTGGCGCTCATACTGAAAAACACGGCCTTCCGCGGCAACCCCGTCCCCTTTGTCATGGAGCTGCCAAATTACCGCATGCCGTCTGCAAAAAGCGTTGGTCTGCTGCTGTGGGAGAAAGCGCGGGATTTTCTCCAGCGCGCATTTACTATAATATTCATGGCGGCCATACTCATATGGTTTTTGCAGACCTTTGACACACGCCTCAATGTTGTCACCGACAGCGCAGACAGCCTGCTTGCGCTTATTGGACGCTTTATCGAGCCCGTGTTCAAGCCCGTCGGCTTTGGAGACTGGCGCATGGTCACGGCGCTTATATCCGGCTTCACTGCCAAAGAGGCCGTTGTCTCAACGCTGGCGGTGCTGCTAAATACCAGTGTTGCACAGCTCGGCAGCGCGCTTGCAGGCGTGTTCAACGCTGCATCCGCAGTAAGCTTTCTTACGTTTACGCTGCTGTATACCCCGTGCATTGCCGCTGTCGCCGCAATCAGGCGCGAGCTCAATTCCGGCATAAAGGCGGCAGGCATTGTATTCATACAGTGCGCTGTAGCTTGGGCCGCAGCATTTATCGTGTTCAGGATCGGGCTGATTATTGCCTGATTGAGATGTAAAGGAGCGCATATGGGTCTTGCTGATCTTGTGATCGTTGCGATAATATTGCTCTGCATTGTACTTGCATGGCGGTCATGGCGCCGGCGCGGCAGCTGCTCCTGCGCAAGCGGTGGATGCTGCGGCAGTTGTACAGTCTGCCGCGTGCGGCGAAGCTGTACGCGGTCAGAGAAGGCCGGATACGCCGGCCGCCGGTCAGAATAACCAAAAAGTCAGAGAGTCCATTATCCGGACTCTCTGACTTTTTTATGCGCCTGTCAGGGTCATTCACCTATGTCGCTGCGCACGACTTTGCCAATGTTCCACAGGTGAGCCGCCTTGCTGGCGGCGTCAAACCGTTCTTCGGGCGTTTTGAATTCAAATGCCGCCGTCTGTGCTCCGCAGTCCATGCACATGACGTACCAGCACCAGTCGTTTTCCTCTTCGAGCAATCCGGCCCCGCCGCAGTACGGGCAGGCCTGCAGCTCAAGCTCTTCGTGAATATTCATTGTAATTCTCCTTTGCCGCCACTTACACTTATTATATTTTTTTCATTCTATTCGATCCAGCACGGGTAATTATATGCGCAGATCTCCCTACTCACGCAATTCCGCATGAAAGTGGAGAGATTTATATTATACATCTTTTTACGCCATTCACAAGACCAAATATTATATAACCTGCCGCATATTTTTTCTCTTGAATCCACGCTTCCCGCATTGTACGCGCAAACATCACCGATGATGCTGCCGCCGTTCCTACAAACTATAAATTTCCTTTTGCTCTTTGTCAATACTTCTCGGGATCAGCTTCTTAATTTCGGGCCATTTCCCCCCCCCGGTTTGACAATTTTCTCGCTCCACTGAGGCTATACTTGTGCCAAAGGAGGTGGAAACTGTGAAACGGCTCATTTCTTTGATACTGGTGATATTCGCCGCGCTGTGTCTGACCACCTGCGCCGAATCCATACCCGAGCCTGAGCCCGATTATCTCTACATAATGGTCTGCTCGGCCGCTGCCGGCGATATAAGCCGCGGCCGGGAGGCTGAGCAGCTGCGCGATATGAGCACTGAGAGCACGCTTGACGGCTACGTACATGTGTCCTTTGACGATCTCTACCTGCTCTCGCGGTTCCTATATTTTCGGTACGGAAGCTATCGCTGTTCCGACGAGCTGCGGCTGTGCTCCGGCGAGGTAATTCTCAACCGTGTCGCCTCGCCGGAATATCCCGACACGCTGGAGGGCGTCATCTTTCAGGCCGGGCAGACCGATCCGGTCGACCGCGCCGCCTTCGACAAATGTCTGGTTCCGTCAAGAGCCTGCGTCAGCGTAGCTCTGCGGCTCCTCATGGGCGAGCGCATGCTTGAGCCCTCTGTCGTATTGCAGACCGACTATCCGGCAAAGGATGTCTACGCCATGTTCTGTGACCGGATTCTCGGCAACACATATTTCTATAAAAGTGAAAATCTGGAGCTTTACTCCGGCAGCAGCGCCGGATAATGCAGGTACGCCGGGGCAGGATGCTTATTCTGCCCCGGCGTATTCATTTTTATTTTTCACAATGCTTATTTCATCATCACATCAAGTCCGCTGAGATAGCGGCGCATCATATCATACGCGTGGTTTCCAGCCATGCGGCGGATAAAGCTGCGTGTGCGGTGCTCGCCGAGATGCAGTTCGCGCACCCAGGTGTTTTCCGCTGCCGCCATTGAGACGAACACGGTGCCGACCTCGTGCACGCCGTCCCCGTCCGGTCCGGCAAGGCCCGTCACTCCAAGGCCGATGTCCGCGCCGAGGATCTCTCTGGCGCGCTCCGCCATCTCCTTTGCGACCTCATAGCTCACAGCGCCCTTTTCTTCGATGAGCGCCGGATCAATACCTAGCAGCTTCGCCTTTGCGCCGTTCGTATATGTTACCATACCGCCGAGGAAGAACTCGCTCGCGCCCGGCAGATCGGTAAAGCGCTTGGCGATCTCGCCGCCGGTGCAGCTCTCCGCCGCTGCGAAAGTCACAGGCTTTTTGCGGAGCATCTGCATCACGCTCTCCTCGATGCACTCAACGTCCACGCCGTAAACGTACTCGCCCATACGTTCTTCCACATGGCGCATGATCGGCTGGAGCATCGCCTCAGCCTCCTCCTCGCTCTTCGCCTTAGCCGTGACCTGCACGAGGCAGTCGCACTCCTTGGCGTAGGGGGCCATGGTCGGATTCGTCATGGCGTTCATTTCATCGGCGAATATACTGTCTACCGCGCTCTCCCCGATGCCGAAAATGCGCACGGAGTGGGATACGATCTGCTCATCTGAGAGGCGCTTCAGATACGGCAGCGCGCTCTCAACGAACATGGCGTAGCACTCCTTGGGCGGCCCCGGCAGCATGAGCACGATCTTCCCGTCCTTTTCAAAGGCGCAGCCCGGAGCTGTGCCGCAGTTGTTGTGAAAAACCGTGCAGCCCTCCGGCAGCATTGCCTGCACGAAATTGTTGGCCGTGAAGTGGCGGCTGTGTGTGATATACTCATACAGGCCGTCTACTTCTTTTTTGTTCTCAACGAGCTTCAATCCGAAGGCCTTTGCAGTGATCTGCTTTGTGAGGTCGTCGCAGGTCGGGCCAAGGCCGCCGGTCGTGATGATAATATCTGCGCGGCCCTTTGCGATCTCGACGCAGCGCTCCAGCCGCTCGGGATTATCTCCCACGACCGTATGATACTTTACGTTTATGCCGATTTTTGAGAGAAGCTCGGATATATCCCGCGCGTCGGTATTCGTCACATGCCCCAGCAGCAGCTCGGTGCCTACGGAGATTATCTCCGTATCATAAGTTCTGCTCATCCTACGCTCACCCTTTCTATGCCGTTTACGGCCTCTTCGACCAGCGCGTCCACATCCAGCGCGCTCTCCGCGTTCTCCACATCCTTGAGCTTGGGACGGGTGCGCGGGTGCTTCGGTGTGAACACCGTGCAGCAGTCCTCATACGGCAGTATCGAGGTCTCAAACGTGCCGATCTTTCTCGCCATGCGCACGATCTCTTCCTTGTCCATGCCGATCAGCGGCTGGAGCACAGGCAGATCAATGACCGCCTGCGTGGAGGCCATGGCCTCCATAGTCTGGCTTGCGACCTGACCGAGATTTTCACCTGTTACAATGGCCTTTGCGTTATTATCTTTCGCAATACGCTCTGCTATGCGCATCATAAAGCGGCGCATGATGAGCGTGAAATACTCTTCGGGGCACTTGTCCCGTATCTCCTCCTGAATGTGCGTGAACGGCACGATCTCCATCGTCATCCTGCCGCAATATACCGTCAGAAGCTGCGCAAGCTCTATGACCTTCTCCTTTGCCTGCTGTGACGTATAGGGGAACGAGAAGAAATGCACCGGAATGAGGTGTATGCCGCGGCGGCAGATCATATATGAGGACACGGGGCTGTCGATGCCGCCGGAGAGCAGCGTGACTGCGCTGCCGTTGCAGCCGACAGGCATGCCGCCCGCGCCGGGAGCCGGCGCGCCGTGCACATATGCCGCAAGATCACGCACCTCGATATGCACGATGAATTCAGGCTCATGCACGTCGACCGCGACGTCCGGATAAGCCTCGCTCAGTTCTCCGCCGACATACTGGCTCAGCTCTATGCTCGTGAGAGGAAAGCTCTTGTCGCTGCGCTTGGATTCGACCTTGAAGCTCTTCGCGTTCTCCATATCCTCCCGCAGGTACTCGATCGCGAGCTTTGCGATAACATCCTTGTCTTTCTCGCAGGCGGCAGCACGCACGACCGCGACGACGCCGAACACCTTCTGCAGCGCCTCATACGCCGCGTCAATATCCGCGTTTTCCTCCTGCGCCTCGACATAGACCGTAGACTGAATGCAGTAGACCCTGAATTTGCCTATATGCGAAAGCCTGCGGCGGACATTCGCCATGAGCTTGTTTTCAAAATATCTGCGGTTGAGCCCTTTGAGTATTATCTCGCCGAGCTTGAGTAGTATAATATCGTTCATTCCGGTATCTCCTCGGGTCATTTCAAATTTTCCGGGTGCTATTGTAGCATACTATTTCAAAAAGCGCCACAAAAATAAACGCATCTGCGGAATATCTTTCCCGCATCATCCACGCCGCCCGGCGAGAAGTGCAGTCCGGTGCAAGCTTCTTCTTACGTTGTTGGGCGTGTGTGCTCTTGTCATCTGATGGTAACTTTGCCAAAAATAACATGTAAAAATATACAAAAATCATTGACAACATATGTATATACATATATCATGTAAATAACCATGCAAAATAACGAGAGAAAATAGAGAGGAGAATGGCATGAAATTCGTTATATACTTTCTGATGTTCTGTACAGTCATTAGTGGTATTGCAAGCGGAGAAAGCTTATTTACCAGCCTGTTAGGAGCAGCTTTGGTCTATGGCCTATACTGGCTGGGCAGCAAAGCTCTGGAAAAAAGCAGGGAAAAGAAAGCAAGTACAACCACTTACGCTCCGCCCCAGAGCGACAATTCGGAATTGGATGAGGCGCGGGCGCTAGTATATTCTCTTTCCAACAGGATTCTGTCCGACGCAGAGCAGGCAAAGCAGGCCGGGTACGACTACTATCGGTATGAATTGACAACCCCCGAAGAACAAAACGTTGCTCTGCGTGTTGTCAACTCATTGCGTCCAAAGCTTCATGCGCGGTGCGGAGTACATACCCGAATCATTTGTGATTCCCGAACGAGGGAATACATTGACGTTCTGTTCCGGTATTAAGCACCATAGCAGGTAAGATAATATGAAATTTTGGAAATTTTTAGTATACGCCCTGATGATATATGCGTTTATTGCCGGGATTATAAGCAATCAAAGCATAGCGGGATGCCTGGGTGGACCGGCATTGATATACGGGGTGTATTACCTGATAAAACACAGAAATAAAAAACCGCCGGAGGGCTCGGATGCCGCAGCATTACGCGAAATAGCAGATACTCCGGGCGCAAAAGAGGCCGCAAAAGCGCGTGAAAAAGCTTCTTTAGACGCTGAAATTGGTGGAGCTGTTCAGAAAGTCCTTTCTGGCGCAGGTCAGGCAGCCAAAGACGGGAGACGCAAATACGATTATCTTTTCGATCGCAGACTTGAGAGTCGCGTTCTGAATGGCGCCGTCAGAGAGCTGAGAAAAAGAGGTTTTTCGGCATATTGTTACACAGGAGATGATTATTGCGGGATAACGGTCAAGTGGTAATTATCTTATCTCTCCCATGTTGCGCTGCCAAGCGCAGCATGGGAGATTTTTATGTTCCCCCGCATGATACGGCGCTACTTGCCGAGCTCCTCATAATTGAAGCTGTCCGCGATATAGTCTGTAAGCTCTTCCGTAAGCTGAAGCCCGGGATTTGCGCCGTAGGGATTGACGCTGACATGCATGACAAGAAATGATCGGTCGAGATAGACATATATATAGGCGTCGTTTTCGCCCTGAGCGATATAGACCTCCGTCCCGTCGGGGACAGTGCGCATGCGCGTGACATACTCGGTGTAGTCATCTATAATGCTCTCTATCTCACTGCCGGTCGCAAATTCATCGCTGACCGTATTGCGGATATACACGCTCAGCTCTGCGCCGCCGGGTGCCGGCAGCTCACAGCTCAGTCCGAATGATCCTGTATTTATAAAATAGAGCTTATCAAAGGCTGTTGGCGTGACCGCGAAAAATTTGCCTTTGCAGCAGCGCTCCGTAAGCATTGAAACGAGCCCGGCCGGACTGAAGCATCGCTCCTTATCCGCGCCCTGTGCCGCGGCCCGCTCATCCCAATATATCTCCGGATCAGTTTTTATTAGCTTCAAGCCGTACTTTCCGGCAATCTTTTCAAGCTGCGCTTCACTCCCTCGGCTCCATACGCCGTACCCGTCATATGCGCTCTCATAGTCCGTGCCGAAGAATGTCCGGTTAAACAGGCGAAAATCGTTATACTCCTCCTCACTGACGGTAAAAAACTCTGATTCGTCTGCATACACGATCTCAACATCTTTGCCCGGAGACCAGAGCTTGTCCTCTATCGGCTTTACCGTATATGTGCCGTCGCCGTTGCCGGTAAACTCCGGCATGCGTACATCCGGCTCCGTGTACTTTCCCAGATGCGGCAGCTTTTCATTTATAAAGCTCTGTCTGGCCGCATTTTTATACTCGTTCCACTCCTCAACAGCGGCGTTCAGATTTTCCACCCACGGTCTGAGTTTATCGGACGCGGCCTCCGGCTTTGTCATACTGACCCTTGCGCCTTGGGACATGTCTTTTATATTTTGGGTGCCGTCGGCATTCGTGACTTTGAAATCCGGTATGCTGCCTATGCTGTCCTGCCGCACTAAGGCCTCACGGCTTGAGAGAATATCATAGGCTATGCTGCGGCAGCTTCTGCCGTATTTCCGGTCGGTCTCATCTATAGCGGACTCATCACGTCTCCAGTACAGTTCGATTATCTTTGTATCCTCCATCTTATCATCTCCTTTTTAAGCAAGAGCGCTCTCAAATATCAAGACGAATTTCCGGGTAAATATCTTACATGACCGCCGGATTTTTTTGTTTGTATCTGTATTATTATACCATAAATCTTTTCTTTCCGCCGGGAGAACTTATTTGCCTTGCCATCGTTCCCGTTCTGTGTTAGAATATTTTGTCTGAATATAGATTTTAAATAAGTAGATAAGATATGAGAGGATATAGACATATGAGCTGCATCAGAGATATTGCCATGGCACCCTCCGGTGAGATGAAAATAAAATGGGTAGAGCGCAACATGCCGGTACTGCGCGGCATCGGCGAAGAATTTACCCGGACGCGCCCGTTCGCGGGTATGAAGATCGCGCTGTCCGTGCATCTTGAGGCCAAGACCGCGTACCTTTGCCGCGTGCTCGAGATGGGCGGTGCGGAGATGTACGTGACAGGCTCAAACCCGCTGTCTACACAGGACGACGTCGCCGCGGCGCTCGCCGCCGGCGGCATGCAGGTATTTGCCGAGTACGGCTGCACGATGGAGCAGTATAATGAGAATCTCTGCCGCGTGCTCGAAGCCGCGCCGAACATCATAATTGACGACGGCGGCGACCTTGTGCATCTCATGCACACCAAATACACCAGCCTCATTCCCCAGGTCATCGGCGGCTGCGAGGAGACCACTACCGGCATACACCGCCTGCGCGCAATGGACAAAGCGGGCGAGCTCCGCTTCCCGATGGTCATGGTCAACGATGCCGACTGCAAGCATATGTTCGACAACCGGTACGGCACCGGTCAAAGCGTCTGGGACGGCATCATGCGCACGACGAATCTGATCGTCGCTGGCAAGCGCGTAGTCGTGTCCGGCTACGGCTGGTGCGGCAAGGGCGTGAGCCTGCGGGCAAAGGGCATGGGCGCAAAGGTTATCGTGACCGAAACCGATCCTGTCCGCGCGCTGGAGGCCGTGATGGACGGCTACGAGGTCATGCCGATGCGCGACGCCGCGAAGATCGGCGACATATTCGTGACCGTGACCGGATGCAGCCACGTTATAACAAAAGAACACTTTGAAACCATGAAGGACGGCGCGATACTTTCAAACGCCGGGCACTTTGACGTTGAGGTAGACATGGCCGGGCTTGAAGCGCTTGCCGTTGAAAAGTATGAGGCGCGGCACAACATTCAGGCCTATGTGCTGCCCAACGGGAAAACCCTTTTCACGATCGCCGAGGGGCGGCTCGTGAACCTTGCGGCGGCCGACGGCCATCCTGCCGAGATCATGGACATGAGCTTCGCCATTCAGGCGCTCAGCGCGGAATATCTTGTCCGCCGCAGGGCGGAGCTCAAGCCGGGCGTCATCCCCGTTCCGCGCGAGCTGGACGAGGCCGTGGCACGGCGCAAGCTTGCCGCGATGGGAGTGGAGATCGACACTCTCAGCGCCGCTCAGGCCGAATATCTCGGC
Source organism: uncultured Eubacteriales bacterium (assembly GCA_900546515.1). Classification (GTDB taxonomy): domain Bacteria; phylum Bacillota; class Clostridia; order Oscillospirales; family Oscillospiraceae; genus Limivicinus. The sequence goes on from URDG01000002.1 coordinate 33,434, forward strand.
ATATAAGTTCTCCCCGCGTGCGGCGGGTAAATCTGCATCAGAGGTGAGTTGAATTGGCAGACATGGAAAAAAACGAGATCATGGACTTCGACACCATGCAGGAAAAGCGTTCCGACGAGCTTATGGAGCTGCTGGACAACAGGGAAATGAAGCAGCTTCAGCGGCGTATGGAGGAAATGAACGAATTCGACGTCGCAGAATTTCTTTCAGAGCTGGACGACAACCGCATGCCCATGGTTTTCCGATTGCTTACCAAAGAGACCGCCGCAGAGGTTTTTGCCAATTTTGACGCCCCAGAGCAGGAAAAGATCATAAACTCCATCACCGACTCCGAGCTTGCCGGGATCATGGAAGAGATGTATGTCGACGACGCTGTCGACATGATGGAGGAGCTGCCCGCGAACGTCGTCAAGCGCGCGATGCGCACTGCGACGCCCGCGACGCGGAACCTCATAAACCAGTATCTCCGTTACCCGGAGAACTCCGCCGGCAGTATAATGACCGCGGAGTTCATCGATCTCAAAAAATATATGAGCGTGAAGGAATCCCTCGCGCGCATACGGCGCATCGGCGAGGACAAGGAGACGATCTACGTCTGCTTCGTCATCTCCGCCGACCGCAAGCTTGAGGGCATCGTCACGGTCAAGGACCTTCTGCTGGCCGACGACGACACGATCATAGAAGATCTGATGGACCGCAACGTGATCTTCGCCTCGACAACGGAAGACCAGGAGAGCGTATCCGAAAAGTTCTCGGACTACGACCTTATGGCTCTGCCCGTCGTCGATAAGGAGGGTCGCCTCGTCGGCATCGTCACGGTCGACGATATTATAGACGTTATGGAGCAGGAGACCACGGAGGACTTCGAGATTATGGCCGGTATGACGCCGTCCGACAAGCCGTACTCCCGCACCGGTATCTTTGAGATGTGGAAAAACCGCATCCCATGGCTGATGTTCCTGATGCTCTCCGCGACCTTCACCAGCATGATACTCACGGACTTTGAAAACACGCTTTCCGTGCAGGCGGGTCTTGTGGCGTTCATTCCCATGCTGATGGGTACCGGCGGCAACTCAGGCGCACAGGCCTCCACCGCCGTAATACGAAGCCTCTCCCTCGGCGACACCGAGCCGCGCGACGCGCTGCGCGTCATGTGGAAGGAGTGGCGCGTGGCGTTCTTCTGCGGGCTGACGCTTGCCGCCGTGAACTTTGTGAAGATGCTGCTGGTGGACGGGATGCTGCTTGCAAACGACAATGTGACCGTCGCCGTTGCCGCCACAGTCAGCGTCTCCGTGCTGTTCATCGTAATGTTCGCCAAGGTAGTCGGCAGCATGCTGCCCATACTCGCCGAAAAGATCGGCGTCGACCCGGCTGTCATGGCAAACCCGCTCATCTCCACCGTGACGGACGCCGTGTCCCTGCTTATCTATATCTATGTTGCAAAACTGATACTTCACATATAAAAAATCTCATTTACTAAGGAACTTCCAATGGATTTTTCAGAGCTTATCATAAAAATGACGATGCTTATCGTGCTGATGCTCATAGGCTACGTCGGCGCGCGCCGGGGCGTATTCGGCGGCGCATTTGCCAAGGGGCTGAGCTCGCTGGTGATGAATCTGTTTCTCACCTGCTCCATCCTCGACTCCGTTATTTCCGGGCCGCAGGACATCTCGGGCGCGGGACTCGGGCATGTGATGCTCGTGCTCTCTCTCGTAATGATCCTCATGTACGTTATCGCCATTGCGTCCGTCCGGCTAATGCATCTGAACGATGAAAACGGCCCCGTGACCGAGCTTTCAATGTGCGTTGTGAACAGTATGTTCGTCGGGCTGCCTGTCGTGCAGGAGATGTTCGGCTCGACCGCAGTGCTGTACTGCGCGCTGAGCTGCATCCCGTTCAACGTCATTTTGTACACATACGGCATATGGCGGATGAAAAAGGGCAAGAATATCGGCGGCGGGTCTGCCGTGCAGTTCAGGGACATTGTCACTGTTCCCCTCCTCGCAACGGTTGCAGCCCTCGTGATATTTATATTCGGCATACCGATGCCGCGCCTCGTGCGGGAGTTCATCAGTCTGACCGCGCCTGCCACGGTTCCCACGTCTATGATAGTCATCGGCGCAACGCTCGGCTCCGTAAAGCTGTCGGACGCTTTCAGGGAAAAACGCATCTACCTGCTGTGCTTCATAAAGCTCATAGTCTGCCCGCTTGCGGTCTGGCTGCTCCTTCACTTCCTCACGGCCGATCCGGTGCTGCTTGCGACAGGCGTGATAGTCGCCGCCTGTCCCACCGGCATCGTCGTGACTGTGCTCGCCCTGCAATACGACTACGACGCGGCCTATTCTTCCAAGGGCGTGCTTGCCACAGTTGTGCTGAGCATGATCACGCTTCCCGTATTTGCTTATTTTCTGATGTAAGGGGGTACCGTCTTGCATGTTCCAAAAGGCGCCAGCCAGACTGTCGAGCTTCTGAGCTTTGACGAAGCGCTCGCTCTCTCCGGGCAAAGCGGAGGCTACGACGCGCAGAAATGGCTGTACGTTCCCGATTTTTACACCGAATACCGATATATTCTCGGCACGCGCGGGGCAAATCCGCTTATCTGCATCGGCATAAACCCTTCGACCGCCGCGCCGGACGATCTTGACAACACGCTCAAGTCAGTCTCCCGCATTGCGGCCGGGAACGGCTACGACAGTTGGATAATGTTCAACGTCTATGCCCAGCGGGCCACCCGCCCCGACGATATGGACACCGTGAAAAACGAGCGGCTCCATGCGGAAAATATGCGCGCTTTTGAATACATACTCAAAAACACTGCCGGCGCGGGATACTCCCCCGCCGTCTGGGCCGCCTGGGGCACGATAATAGAAAAGCGCAGCTATCTTCCCGGCTGCGTGCGGGACATGGTAGCTCTGGGCAAAAAATACAGCGCGCACTGGCTGTGCGCCGGCAAATGCTCTGCAAAGGGTCATCCGCATCATCCGCTCTACCTCAGAAAAGATGAAAAAACAGCGGAATTCGATATAGAAAGGTATCTTGATCTACTATGAATGAGCTTAAAATCGCAGTCTGTCAGGTTCTGACCGAGCTTGACCAGGACGCAACGCTTGAAAAAACCGGGCGCATGGTGCATGAGGCCGCGCATAACGGCGCACAGATCGTCGCCCTGCCCGAGATGTTCAACTGCCCGTATTCAAAGAAATATTTCCACACCTATGCCGCCATGGGACATGAAAAGACCGTCAGGGCAATGTCCTCATGGGCAAAGGACAACGGGATCATACTCGTCGGCGGCTCTATCCCCGAGACCGAGGGCGACAGGATATACAACACCTGCTTTGTCTATGACGAAAACGGCACGGAGATAGCCCGCCACAGAAAGGCGCATCTTTTTGACGTCGATATTCCCGGCATGCGCTTCAGCGAGTCGGCGACGTTTACCCCCGGCGACCAGATAACCGTGTTCGACACGAAATACGGCAGGATGGGCGTGGCCGTCTGCTTTGACGTGCGTTTCCCGGAGCTTATCCGCGCAATGGCTGTGCGCGGCGCGCAGGTCATTTTCCTTCCCGCTCAGTTCAGCAAGGCTACCGGCAGCCACTGGGAGATGACCATACGCTCGCGCGCGGTGGACAACGAGCTGTTTTTTGTCGGCGCCTCCGCAGCGCGCTGCGAGAACTTCAGTTATGAATGCTGGGGACATTCCGCCGTTGCCGACCCATTCGGCAATGTCATTGCCGAATGCGATGAGAAAGAGCAGATCCTTTACTGTGACATTGATCTCGACCGCGTGGAGGAAGTACGGCGCCGTCTGCCGACATTCCTGCATCTGCGGCGCGACATGTATGCGGTGGCGGAATGATAAGAGAGGATATAAAATATTACCGCCCCTGCTGTGAGCAGGAGCGTCTTGACCGGAAGCTTATACTTGACTTTCTTGCGCGCAACCCGGACGCCTTCTACCGCAGCAATCTCACCGCGCACATGACCGCCTCGGCCTGGGTCGTGAACCCGGAGCGGACGAAGGTCCTTATGGTTTACCACAACATATATGACTCGTGGTCATGGGCCGGCGGTCATGCCGACGGGAATGAGGATCTTCTCTCCGTTGCCCTGCGCGAGGTGCGCGAGGAGACCGGCGTGGAACATTTGCGCCCGGTTTCCGAAGATATCTTTTCGCTCGAATCGCTGACTGTGGACGGCCACGAAAAGCGCGGAGAATACGTGCCGAGCCACCTTCATCTTAACGTGACCTACCTCATAGAGGCTGACGAGCACGACACTTTGCATATCTGCGAGGGCGAAAACAGCGGCGTGCGCTGGTTCACGCTGGATGAAGCGCTCAAAGCCTCATCTGAGCCGTGGTTTGTCGAAAGGATATATAAGAAGCTCAACAGCAAGCTCCGGGAGCTTACGCCCGATGAGTGAGGGAGGCGCAGATGCCCGCAATAGTTGACCACGACGAGGTTCGGATGCAGATACTGAAAGCCCTCCAGCGCTGCATTGAGAACAAGCCCTTCAACCAGATACCTCTGCGCGATATAGCGGCTGAGGCCGGAATGTCGCATGCGAAGCTTCTCTATTACTTCAAAAGCAAGCAGGAGCTGTTGGTAAGCTACGTCAGATATACGAAGGATTTTATGACGGAGAAATGCGTAGCATGGTTCAGTGAGCACCCGCGCGCTGACTATGAGAGCAATCTTGCGTACATGAATGCGTTCATGGAATACGTGGCCGGCGGCAAAGAGGGCGAGATACGCCCCAACGCCACCACACAGACCTACGTTCTCGCGCAGTATGATCCTGAAATAGGCAGGCTCGTGCAGGAGGAGTTTCTCGAATGGCGCACGATAATGGAGCAGTGCCTTGTGAAGATATACGGCCCGGAGATCGGCGCGCGCGAGGCCGAGGCAATGATGATACTCATCTCCGGCACCTTCATCTGCAACTACACCCATGCGCTTACCGGGAAAATAAACGGCGACATCATAGGCTGTCTGGCAAATCTCAGCCGGAGCTGAAGCCGAAGCTGACACTTTCCGCTTTTAATGCTGTTATCTTTTTTGACCGCCGCACAAAATTTGCAGCTGAGAACACCGCGGTATGCGGTATTTTTCCGAAAACAGAAGGAGGAACATAAAATGCAGGATATACTTATAGTAGTCGACATGCAGAACGATTTTATATCCGGCGCTCTCGGTACAGCCGAGGCGCAGGCCATCGTCCCCAGGGTCGCAGAAAAGATCAGGAGCTTCAACGGCCGCGTGATCTTTACGCGCGACACCCACTTTGAAAATTACATGAGCACTCAGGAGGGCAGGATGCTGCCCGTTCCCCACTGCATCAAGGGCAGCGAGGGATGGGAAATATGCGCGGAGCTCGCGCCCTACTGCACCGAGACGCCCATAGACAAGCCGACCTTCGGCAGCCATGTTCTCGGCGAAATGCTGGCCTCGTCCAACAGCCGGGAGCCGATCGGCAGCATCACGCTCGTCGGGCTCTGCACCGATATATGCGTGATCTCAAACGCAATGCTTATCAAGGCGTTTCTCCCGGAGGTCCCTATAAAGGTCGACGCCGCCTGCTGCGCCGGCGTTACTCCCGAGAGCCACAGAAATGCGCTTGCCGCGATGCTTCCCTGCCAGATCATTGTCGAAAACGCATAACGGCGCGGAAAACATAAGCCCGGCCGCAGTCCGACAAATCGGACTGCGGCCGGGCTTATTCATGCTCCTGTCAGCTCTGTCTGAAGCGGGAGAGGAACTCCCTCGTCTCCTGCCGCTGCGGAGCTCCGAACACGGCCTCCGGAGTGCCCTGCTCGCAGATAACACCTGAGTTCATATATACAACTCTCGTGCTGACGTCGCGCGCAAACGCCATCTCATGAGTCACGACCAGCATGGTCATGCCGTAGTCTGCAAGGCTCTTCATAACACTCAGCACCTCGCCTACCATTTCGGGGTCGAGCGCAGATGTAGGTTCGTCGAACAGCAGCACCTCGGGGTCCATCGCCATTGCGCGCGCAATAGCGACGCGCTGCTTTTGTCCGCCGGATATCTGACGCGGTCTGGCATTTATATACTGCGTCATGCCAACGCGCTCAAGATAGTGCAGGGCATGCTGCTTTGCGCTCTCCCTGTCCTTCTTCAGCACCTTCACCTGACCGACAATGCAGTTTTCAAGCACAGTCATATTGTTGAAAAGGTTGAACGACTGGAACACCATGCCGACATGCGAGCGGTACTCCGCTGCGTTCACACCGCGTCCCGCAACATTTCTGCCGTGGTATATCACTTCGCCGGAGCTGGGTGTTTCGAGCAGGTTGATGCACCGGAGAAGCGTCGACTTGCCAGAGCCCGACGCGCCTATGATGCTTATAACGTCCCCCTTTTCAACGGAGAAGTCTATATCCTTGAGTATCTCGTTTGCGCCGAAGGACTTTGAAAGGTGGCTCACCCTCAGTATCTCTTCCGCCATGTCATCTATCTCCTCTCGTTGAAGCATTGCGCGTTCTGTCAAGCGCGCCGGCGTCAAACTCCGTGCTGCGCTCGTCAAACGGAGTGCCGCGGTCCGGGTGGCTGTAGGTGCCGGCCGCCATGACGAGCTGATCCCCGCTCGCAAGCTCATAGCTGTTGTCTCCGTCGAGCTTCTTCTCTATCCAGCGCAGCAGGAACGAAGCAAGAAGCGTCATCGTGAGATAACCTATCATCTCGACCGTCGCAGACGGAAAGTAGAGATAGCTCGCGCCGACGCTGGCCCTGTGGGCTGCGAAGAAATCGGGGAACCCGATAATGAACATTACGGACGTATCCTTGACGTTTATGATGAAGTTGTTGCCTATCTGCGGCATGATATTTCTGAGCGCCTGCGGGAGGATAACGCTGGTCATGGTCTGGACATGGGTCATGCCGATGGCCTTTGCTCCCTCCGTCTGACCGGGATCAATGGAGATTATGCCGCCGCGGACCGACTCTGCCATATATGCGCCGGTGTTGATCGATACGACCAGTATCGCCGCCGACCATATGCTCGAAAACTTCACGGCATTGTCGGTGAAGTACGGCAGTCCATAATAGATGAACACCGCCTGCAGCACCATGGGAGTGCCGCGGAACACCTCGACATAGATGCGCACTATCACACGGATGAGACCGACAAAAAACTTTTTCACGCCGGAGTCGTTTTTGGCGCACGGGATGGTGTTCAGAACGCCGCATACAAAGCCTATCACGCAGCCTATGAGCGTCGCCGTGAGTGCGAGGATAAGCGTATTCTCAATGCCGCTGATATAAGCGGAGCCGTATTTTGTCCAGAGCTTTACAATATCGCTTGCAAGCTGTGCAAATTTATTCATGGGGCATCACCCTTCATCATTTTATCTGCGGCAGAGGCGCTGTGTCCTCTGCCGGTCATTGCCTTTATTATTCGCTCAGGGGCTGAACGGAGATCGCATACTCCATAAGGGCGTTGAAATCATCCGCCGTCATGGTGGAGAGCACGCTGTCTATCGCTTCTCTGAGCGCGGTATTGCCCTTCATAATGGAAACACCGATGTTCACGTTTTCTGCACGGACCTCGTCGGAGAACTGGAAGTCGCCGTCTGTGCCGGAGAAATCAAGGATCTTGAGATCCGGGTAAGCTGCGATCGCTCCCTGTGCGGTAGGCATATCGGTGCAGATGAAATCGACGCTTCCGGTCTCAAGCGCCATGAGCATTGCGGGTGCAGTCTCGGCCGCGGTCTGGATCTGCGCGCCTTCGATCTGAGGCAGGCACTGGTCATACCAGATGGTCGCTATCTGCGCGGTGCAGGAGCCGCCCGCCAGATCGGCGATACCGGCTGCATTGGCGTAGGGGCTGTCCGCCTTGGTCACGCAGACTATCGTGGCATAGAAGTAGGGGCCTGCGAAGTCGACCTGCTCCGAACGCTCAGCCGTCATGGACTGGCCCGCGATAACGGCATCAAAGGTGCCTGTCTGCACGCCGGGGACAAGGGAGTCCCAGTCGGACTGAACGATTTCAAGCTGCCAGCCGTTGGCCTCGCATATCTTCTTTGCTATCATCACATCATAGCCGTTCGCATATGAGCCGGGAACGTTTGAAATAGGCACGGCGCCGTTTGAATCGTCGCTCTGCGTCCAGTTATAAGGCGCATAGGCGCACTCCATTGCGACGGTGAGCACACCGTCCTCAACTCCGCTGGGAACAGACGCGCCGTTGGAGGCCGCTTCGGTGACGGCCGCAGGCTCCGTATTTCCGGTGGCTGCGGTGCTGCCGCAGGCGCACAGCGCAAGCAGCATGACGGCCGACAGTACAACTGCAATAATTCTTCTCATTTTGTTTCCTTTCTTCGGTGTTTTTCCGTCCGGCTTTTTCTCTCCCCGCCGGCAGGGTGAAATAAAAATGAACCGCTCGTCAAGCGGTTCATGGAAAATCAGAAAAACGCAATGCCGGGACACCGGCAGAACGAAGATCAGTCAGCCATTGATAGCGCTTCACAAGGTTAACATGTGACAGTCCGACAGATATTATCTGTCGCCCCAGCAGCAGAAAAACAGGCATTTTTCAGCGGCTTCGGCGGTGGCCCCTTTCTTATCCCGCGGCTGCCTGGCCTTGCGGGACGGTACTGATGGATACCGCGCCTCTATCCTAAGCGATTCAGTTTGACCATATGCTAGCATCGTTTGTCATATGTGTCAATAGGGCTATTTTATTTTTGTTAAACATCCACAAAAATCATCACGGCTATCTGTTATTCCCGGCAAAAATGGAGAGCTCTCTCCATTTTTGCCGCATGCCGTTCTCTGCCGTTCCCCGGTGCTTCCCTGAAATATTTACGGGATTATGAATTTTGCCGGAAAGCATTGAAAATACACTGATTTTGTGGTATATAAATATGTTACAGACCGCCCGGAGGGCGGCCTGTGGAATATACGTCGGTTAGTCCGCACTAACCGACTGAGGACAAACGATTTATATGGAGGATAAAAAGCTATGAGTAAAATTGCTGCATTTGCAGGCGGTATCCTGTTCGGTACAGCCGGTCTGAAGATCCTTTCCAGCCGCGACGCGAAAAAGGTCTATGCACACACCACTGCCGCTGCGCTCCGCGCAAAGGACTGCGTGATGGCCGCCGCCACCACTATCAAGGAGAGCGCAGACGATATTCTGGCTGAGGCCAAAGAGATCAATGAAAAGCGCGCAGCCGAGGCAGAGGCTCAGGTCATTGAGGACAGCGCAGAGAAGGCCGAGTAACCATGAAATGCACGATCCTGCATGAATCAAAGGGGCGCATGCGCTTTCACGCCGTGCAGCCGCGGATGACGCTTCTGCAGGCGGATATTCTTGACGCATATCTCCGGCAGCTCGACGGTGTGACGGATGCGAAGGTATACGAGCGCACCGGTGACGCCGTTGTGGTCTATACCGGGGCGCGCGAAAACATTGTCAGGGCGCTGTCCGTATTCTCTTATGAGAGTTCACAGGCGCTTGCACCTGAACACAGCGGCCGCGAGCTTAACCATGAGTATCAGGACCGGCTTGCAATGGCGGTATTCCGCCGCTGCATCTCGAAGCTGTTCTTCCCCGCGCCGCTGCGCACGGCGATAACGCTCGTCCGCTCGGCAGGGTATATCAAAAAGGGCATTACCTGCCTGCTGAAGGGCACGATACAGGTGCCCGTACTCGACGCGACGGCCATAACCGTGTCCATGCTCCGCGGCGATTTCAATACCGCAGGCTCGATAATGTTCCTGCTCGGCATAGGCGACACGCTCGACGAGTGGACGCATAAGAAGTCTGTCGGCGATCTTGCGCGCAGCATGGCGCTGAACGTGGACAAGGTCTGGCTCCAGACGGATGACGGCGACGTTCTTGTTCCCGTGAGCGGCGTCAAGGTCGGCGACCTGATAACAGTGAGCACCGGCAACATGATCCCGCTCGACGGCAAAGTCACCGAGGGCGAGGCGATGGTAAATCAGGCCTCCATCACCGGCGAGCCTCTGGCAGTGCGCAAGGCTGCCGGCGGATACGTGTACGCCGGTACCGTGGTCGAAGAGGGCCGCTGCACTGTCCGCGTTGAAAAGAGCACCGGCGGCGGCCGCTACGACCGTATAGTTAAGATGATCGAGGAGTCCGAGAAGCTCAAGTCCGGCACGGAAAGCCACGCCGCGCATCTTGCGGATCAGCTTGTGCCGTACAGTCTCGGCGCGACCGCGCTCATCTGGCTCATTACACGCAATCCGACGCGCGCGCTTGCCGTGCTGATGGTCGACTTCTCATGCGCGCTCAAGCTCTCCATGCCCATTGCGGTTCTCTCCGCGATGAGGGAGGCCAGCACATATCAGCTCTCCGTCAAGGGCGGGCGTTTCCTCGAAGCCGTTTCTCAGGCTGAGACTTTTGTCTTTGACAAGACCGGCACGCTCACGCATGCCATGCCCAAGGTCAAAGACGTCATTACCTTCGGCGGGAAGGATAAATATGACATGCTGCGTCTTGCGGCATGCCTTGAAGAGCACTATCCCCATTCCATGGCCAAGGCCGTGGTCGATGAGGCGGAACGGCTCGACCTGAAGCATGAGGAGCGCCACACGCATGTCGACTATATTGTCGCGCACGGTGTATCCAGCAGTGTGGACGGCGAAAAGGTCGTCATAGGCAGCCAGCACTTCGTTTTTGAGGATGAGGGCTGCGCGATCCCCGAAGGCGAACAGGACAGGTTCGACGCTCTGCCTGAGGAATACTCGCATCTCTATCTATGCATTGCGGGAAAGCTCTCCGCCGTGATCTGCATTGAAGATCCGCTGCGCAGCGAAGCCCGCGAGGTCATAGACGGGCTGCACCGGCTCGGCATTCCCAAGCTCGTGATGATGACAGGCGACAGCGGAAAAACGGCGCGCGCAGTCGCCGCCGCAGTCGGCGTTGACGAATGTTATGCGGAGGTGCTTCCGGAGGACAAGGCCGAATATATCCGCCGCGAGCATGCGGCCGGCCGCAAGGTCATCATGCTCGGCGACGGCGTGAACGACTCCCCCGCTCTTTCCGAAGCGGATGCCGGTATAGCCATACGCGACGGCGCAGCTATCGCAAGGGAAGTTGCGGACATCACGGTCGGCGCAGACGATCTCTACTCGCTGCTGACCCTCAAGCGTCTGAGCGACGCGCTTATGGACCGTATCCACGGCAACTACCGTAAGATAATCGGCTTCAACTTCATGCTAATATGTCTCGGCGTGGCCGGTATACTTCCTCCCGCGACATCGGCGCTGCTGCACAACGCATCAACGCTGCTCATAAGCCTCAAGAGCATGACAAACCTGCTTGACGAAAAGTAAGATGCATTTATCCGCCTCACGGACGCTGTCCGGAGGCGGATTTTTTTTGACGATTTTTTCGCCTCCGGCGCTTGTATGTACCGCTTCCGCTATGATATACTTTAACCGGCGCCGTGCGCTGCTGCCGGCGCCGCGATATAAAAAGATGACGGGAGTGGGATCTCTGTGGACGTAAATAAGCTTTCGGCCCTGGCCGACCGTGTGCTTGACGGCGAGACGCAGGCCTATGAGGCCATATATCTTGAGACCAAGGACGATATATTCTTTCACGCAAAGACCATTCTCGAAAGTGAAGAGGCCGCATGGGATGCCGTGCAGGACAGCTACATCGCCGCTTTCCGAAGCCTTGAAAAGCTCAAGAGCTCCGGAGATCTGAGCGTCTGGCTGCGCGCCATTGCCTCTAATATATGCTTCACCCGGCTGCGGAAGCAGCCGCGCGGCCGGACGGACGCACCGCCGGAGAGCGGCGGAACATTCTCCGGCAAAACGCTTGCCGCCCTGCCCGATATGCAGCGGACGGCCGTGCTGCTGCGTTACTGCGACGACATGTCGCTCTCGCAGATAGCCTCTGTCATGCGATGCAGTGAGGATACGGCGGCCGGCAGTCTTGCCGCAGCGGAAAAGGCGCTCGGTCTCACGCGCGATCTCCCGCTCCCTCAGGGCAAGATCACACCGGCAGAGCTCAGGGCGGATATGGAGCGCCTGCGGCTGCGGTGTCAGCTTACGCCCGCGCTGACTCTCAGCATAGGCAGCGTTATCGCGCAGAAATGCGGCTATACCTCGGCGCTGCGTGTTACATCCGGCGTGGATATGCATTCTTCTGTGCCGCGCGCTTCCGAACGTTCCCGGCAGCAGGGACAGCCGCAGAAACGGAACGCACAGGAGCCGGCTGGAAAGGTTCGGGACAGCCGTGAGGTACAGCGCGGCGGCAGCAATACCGCAAAATGGGAAAAGCCTTCCCAAGGCGGTAAGCTCATCGTCGTTCTGGCTGTCGCCCTTATCATAGCAGGCATTGCGTTTGGAATATACGCAGTGCGCGGCATACTCTTCCGCAGCGGCGGGAGTGAAGTCACATATTCCGACGCCGCTCACGGCGCACAAAGCGATATCTCCGGGCCGTCCGTGACCAGCGAGAGCGCGCAGGCATATCTCGGCGTGCTCACGGGATACACGGGGAAGGTCGGCGTCTGTACGTCTGCCGTCTCCGGTCCGGGGCTTGCATATGCCCGGCTCACCGATTTTGACGGCGACGGCTCGGACGAGCTGTATCTCTACTATATTGACAGGGATTTTTCCCAGGAAAACCGGCAGTACAGCATTGGCTCCGACGGGAATGAGCTCTGGTGCCTGCATGAGGAGCTGTGGAAATACGACGGCGAGCTGAAAAAATGCTTTGCGCAGGAGCATTTTCACACTGGCAGCGTAAATGCCGCCAACAGCACCGGCCGCTGGATATACAGCGACGGCGATATTCAGCGCCTTGCAAGCTGGCACAGCGACATAGACGTAAACGGCTACGTCAACCAGTATCTCGATATATACGAGCTCGACGGTGGCGAGCTCAAGGTGGGCTGCGAGGTCTCCGCGACATTTGTTGTGGCAAATCAGGCCAGGCACATGGCCGACGGCTATCAGATCGAGCAGTATTACGGCACGGATAACGCAAGCTTCGACGATATTGCATATTTCTTTGAGGGTGCAGTAAAAAATGCAGACGGGCGCGAATCCTGCACGTACAGGGACTGTCAGGCTCTCGCCGATCTGAACACCTCGGACATTGTTCCGCTGGATGACTACAGCGCGGACAATCCCCTTACTATTCTCAAAAACTTTTACGATGCGCGTCGGGACAGCGGCACACAGCTGATATCTTTCAACGGCAACAGCCTTACATGGAAGCTGGTCGATATAAACGCTCTTCTGAGCGATCTTGCCGACATCTGCACCGGAGCCGCATAAAGAGACGGCGACTGAAAATGCGATTCCATTTTCAGTCGCCGTTTCTTTATACAAGATTGACGATAGACGCATCGCCGATCTTGCTCCAGTCAAGCCTCTGACCGCAGCGGTCACAGAAACTCATGTACTCCCGCTCAAGCGTCCGTCCACAACGCGGACAGCGGGGATAACACGCGCAATTTCTGAACTTCACGATCTCCATCACCGGCATCGGCCGGCGGAAGCTCAACTCCGTTTGTATTGCAGCCGTCATCACTTTTCATCATCTCGTGTACTTAGTTAATATCTGTCGGGCGGCCGGGTCCTATTTGACGGCTAAACCCTCCTTCTCCCTTATCAGCACGATCAGTTCTTTGAGCACGGGCATAAGAGCCTTTGCTTCTTCTTCGCTGCAGCTCTCTATCATGAGGCGCAGTTCTTTTATATATGAGCTATCCCTCTCAAACTCGGGGTTGAATATCTCTCTGGCATCTATGCGGAGATAGCGCACCAGCGGATACAACACCTCCATTTTCGGGTTGCCTTTATAATTTTCAATATTCAGGATGGTGCGGCTGTCAAGTCCTATCGCATCCGCAACCTCGCTTTGGGTCAGGTTGAGCCTCCATCGCGCCCGCTTGACCGCATCGCCAAGGGGACGAGAAAACTCTGGCATTACGATTCACCTCATGGGTATTTTACATTACGCAGAGCGCGCAGTGAAGTCGTCACAATTCACCAAATTGATGTATCGTAATGATATTGACTTATGATTTAAGTCATGGAAAACTCAGTAAAGGAAAATATATTCAGCTCTGTCAGCAGCCTTTTGGCACCTCCCTGTTTTGCTTTAATGCAAGGCGCCCCGCCGCCGGAAGCAGCGCGCTCTGGCGGCGGGGCAATTATATCAGTTCAGCCAAGCTTCACTATGATCCGGTCTTCATCCGCCCTGTAGATGATCGATCCATCCGCAGGGTAGCACGGCATCTCATCGTACCAAGGTGCGTTGAGTATGGTGTCCTCCCTGTACATGTACAGGTCAAGGCCGAGATAGTATTTTATGAAGCTCACGCGCGTATAGATGTTGACGAGATCCTCGTTCGGCCCGGTAAATCCGGACGTGTCTATTTCCCTGTCAAAACGCTTCACTCCGCCGGCCGTATTGCCCACGAGGTCAATGACCGTGTACTCACCGAAGCCCGGAGTGTCCATCACCTGCGCCATAAGCGTGTTGTAGAACGCATAGGCGTTTTCATACTCAAGATACATCTTGAGATAGACCTTGTTTGCAAAATACACATTGCCCGCTATGATCAGCGCCATCGCAAGCGCCGTGACGCTGCGCACAGCGCGCACACGGCCCGCAAGGCTCTCAACGGCGAACGCCGTGAACACATAAAATGAGCAGAAGCCGAACAGCACCAGACTGTGTATGATATCGACCGAGGCAATGAGGTAGATGCAGTTTACACTCAGCGGATACGCTATGCAGAGCGCAAGCATCAGCGCTGTTTTCCCGGCCTTCCCCCGGCCGCGCATGTTCGCCGCGAGGGCGCAGAGCACCGCCGTAGCGCAGATAAAATGAGCCAGACGCGAAAGCCCGGAGTTTACATAGCCGAAATACCCGTCCGTAAATATATGCACAAAAGAGCTGTAGGCCATGAGCAGGCTGTGAAGCACACTCTTTCCCGACGTCACCTCATAGCTCTGATAGCCCATGCCGAGCACTACCTCCACAGCGAGGGTCACGGCATAATACAGCACAAGAGACGCCGCCAGCAGCGCCAGATATACAAGGCTCTTTTTCAGCACCTCGCCCGCTGTGCTCTCCTCATCCATAAGGCGCTTTATAAGCAGCAGCACGCACAGACTCGCCGCAACGCTTATATACGCCTGATATATCCCGAGAGAGAATGCCAGCAGCAGGCAGCCCGCCGTCATACGCTTCCAGCCGCCGCGGTAAAAGAGACTCGCCGAGAGTACGGCAAGAAATATCGCAAACGCATAGGACGAGCTTGTGAACATGAAGCAGAAATTGCCCGTAAGCGCCGGGAATACTATCACCGCGCCCGGCAGCAGGATCTGCATGAGCTTCGTCCTGATTCGGAACATGTCTATGACGATGCATATCGCCGCGGTTATGAATACAAGGCTCAGCACCCCGTATATCCAGGGCATGGAGGCGTCCGGGAATATAAGCTTGACCGCTTCCAGTCCCCATCTGCCGGAGGTCAGCGTCGCCCCCTTGGAGAAGAGCGCCGCAGTCTCATCGGCATTGA
This sequence comes from uncultured Eubacteriales bacterium, assembly GCA_900546515.1. Taxonomy (GTDB): domain Bacteria; phylum Bacillota; class Clostridia; order Oscillospirales; family Oscillospiraceae; genus Limivicinus. The sequence continues at coordinate 48,984 of URDG01000002.1, forward strand.
GGAGCTTGTTTGTAAAGGCGTACATGTGCGCCAGAAAGCCGAACACAAGGGAGGCCGCAGCCGGAAGCGCGTGCTTCCGCACGGCAGCGGCGGCAGACTGCGCCGCCCGCTCACACAGGGAATATTCTTTCTCCATCATCTATCCCCCTTTATCCGAGCTTGACGACAACGAAGCCGTCTATCATCTTCACCGAGCCGTAATAGGGGTACTCGGCCATTTCCGCGAATTCCTCCGTCGCGGCAAGCTTCTCCGCCTCCGTCTCGCTTGCAAGCGGTATATTGCTGCCAAGATAGCGCCGCAGGAAGTTTTCCCGGGAATAGATGTTTATCAGATCGTGATTCACACCCATTATATAGCCCGTGTCCAGCCCGCTCAGATCCGTCAGCGCATTATCCTGACAACCTATTATTGCAAGCTTGCTGCCTTCCTCAAACCCCTCTGCATTCTCCGCACGGCTCAAGAGGACCGAATAGAACGAATATGCGTTCTCATACTGGAGATACAGCTTCAGATACACTTCGTTTGCAAAGTACACATTGCTCACAAGCGCTGCGGCCAGCGCGACATATACAATGTCCCTCATTGTGCGCCGCAGCGCGCTGCCTCCGGCAAAAACGCGCTCGAGCAGCATTGCTGCCAGCACATAGAAGGCAACGAAGCTGTATATTACGAGCGTATGTATGGAGTCCTTCGCCATGGCGAGAAACATGCAGTTCACAGCCAGCGGAAAGATCGCGGCGCATACAAGCAGGAGCACACCGTCAAGCGGGCGATGCGCCTTTACGCGCGCCGCAGCCTCGCGGATAATGCCCGCCGCGCACAGAAGCAGAAGAATAATATGCAGCCAGCGCGACGCCTCGCTCGTGACGAGCGCAAACTCGCGGTAGCTGAGATAATAGACCATGAAGTCATAGGCCATGCGAACACGGGCGAATATCCCGCTGCCGTTCATATTGTCCTTCACATAGTCGTTGAACTGCGCCCCGGTGACCCTGAAAACCGCATATGTCACAGCGGCGTAGAGCACCAGCGCCGCAAGCATCATGGCAAGCGCCTTCAGTCCGAAAACTATGGTCTTGACGGCGCTTCCGCTCTCTTCAAGGCAGGACTTTATCATATACAGCACAAAAAAGCTCGCCGCGACCGAAATATACGCCTGATATATGCTCAGCGACAGCACCAGCAGCAGGCAGGCGACCGGCGCGCACAGCTTCACGCCGCGGCAAAAAACATAAGCCGCGGTGACCACCAGCAGGAAGGACAGCGCGTAGGCCGTGCTCGTGAACATGAAGCAGAACGTGCCCGTTTCCGACGGGAACGACACGATCATGCCCGCAAGCAGCACCTTTATAAGCCCGCCCCTGATATCGAAAAGTCTGATGATAAGGCAGACCGATGCGGCCAGCAGCAGAAGGCTCGCAAGTCCCCACAGCCACGGCATGGAATAGTCCGGAAAGATGAGCTTGACAGCTTCGAGCCCCCAGCGGCCCGACGTGACCGTCGCCCCCTTGCCGAACAGCGACTCTATTTCATCTGCATTGACAAGTTTATTGGTAAACGCGAACATGTGCGCGGCAAGTCCGAATATCAGTGCGGACACGAACGGCAACCTGTCGCGCGCCGTGCTTTCCCACAGCCTGAGTACACCGTTTTCAAGAGGCGTATTTCTCGCTTTTTCCATCAAGTATATCCTTTCTCCTGTTTTCACCCGTGCAGAGCCTCCGGACATGCAGCCGGCCGGCGCTCTTATTTTACGGGCTCAGAGGGCCGTGTCGAACGGCTCTTGCGCGCGGCAAAGGCCGACAGACGTGCAAGCCCATAGGCCGCCACGGGTATCATCAGAATGATATATCCCATCGCATACTGGGATTTTGCTTCAAAAAGCAGGTGATACAGCATGCCGCCGAGAATTATCAGCGGGAACACCGCCGTCCTGAGCGATTTCTTTTTCAGAAGAAGTATGAGACTGAGTGCAAAGCCCGCAAAGATCAGCTGCTGATAGTAGTTCATAAGCTGGGTCAGCCTGCGCTCAAAGCGCTGGCAGATAAGCTTATACAGCATACCCGGCTCACTGTACTTTTTCCTGACCTGATTGTTCCACAGCCCCTGATATGTAGGCTCGTTCCACTGGCTGAGAAGCTTGCGCGAGAAAAAGTGCACCGCCTCTGCCGGGTCAGCCGTGAAGTACTCAAGGCGCTCATTTATCGCCTCGCGCGCAGTCTGCGCGGTTTTATCGCGGTCAAAGCCCGAACCCTTATACGCCGCGACGGTATACTCCGTATCATACCATCCGGAGCACGACTGCCCCTCGTTCAGGCCCATTGCCATCCAGCCGAGCTGCGGGACGCCGCTGCCGAAGCTCTCTCCGCAGCGCTCCTCATAATATTTCTGCGGAAGTCCCCTCACGCACAGCACCATGGCCGCCGCCAGCGCGAGCAGCACCACGGCTTTCACATCCGGTTTTCTTATGAGATCAATCACCCAGATGATAACGATAGCTATGAAAAATATCAGGCAGTTCAGCTTCAGGCATACGGCAAGCGTGAGACACGCCGCGCACAGAACGCCATGGGCAATGCGCCGGTTTTCCCGGAATTCAAGAAACATCCATGTTCCCGTGCATGCAAGCGCAAAGCCGGGAACATTGCCGTACATATAGGTCGTAAACAGCACCGGCGGCAGGAAGAACAGCAGCAGAACCGCGGTCAGCTTGGTGACCGTCTCGCTTTTTGACACGCAGAGTGTGCAGCGCAGGACCGAATAATAGGTCAGCACCGTAAAAAGCACATTTATTCCCTGCAGCGCAAGGCTTGAATACCCCTCCGGCCTCGCCGGCAGCACAGCATTGAAAAGCCTGAAAAACAGCTCCTCATACAGCGCAAAGCCGAACTGGAAAGGGAAGCATCTGAAATAATCATGGTAATATGAATAGTCGCCCTTTGCCGCCTGACGCGCAAAGAAAGTGACTATGTACGAATCCTCGGACGGCTGGAGCTTGGCCGAGCACACAAAGGCAAGGCCGAAAAGCAGCGTCCACGCCAGCAGGAGCACCACGAGCTTTCTGAGCTTCACATGCTCGCACATCAGGCAGATCAGATAGACAGCGGCAACGCAGATGAACAAAACTATGGCATTGAGGAAGAAGTTGTCCTTCACGAACGTCACTATCTCCCCCGCTCCGGCGCCGGTGCTCATAAGCGTCGTTCTGAACACTGACATCGGCGTTAGGAAAGCCATGAACCCGAGAAGCAGGATGAAGATCACCGCGGCGCAGAACCGGCTGAATTTATTCAGTTTTTTGTCTGTTCTGTCTCTCATGGTCTCTTTCCCTCTGTAACTTTCACCCGAGCTTCACTATCACGAAATTTCCGGCCTTTTTCACCGAGCCGTCATACGGGTATTCCGGCATATCCTCTATCAGCGCCGCAGCGCCGGAGGCGTCCCACTCGCTCCAGTCAACGGCGGGCGGGTCAAAGCCCGCGTAGTATATCAGAAAATCATTGCGGCTGTATATATTTATCAGGCCCTCCATTATACCCACAAGATCCGAGGTATCTATCTCCGTCGACTCGTGGAGGAGATTTCCGGCGTCGCCTGTTATGACCACCATCGTACCGGCGTCCAAGCCGGGCGTGGACTTGATGCGCGTCACAAGCGTGGAATAAAAGCTGTAGGCGTTTTCGTACTCAAGCTTCATCTTGAGATACAGCCTGTTGGCATAAAATATGTTGCAAAGCACTATAAGCGCCATCGACAGCGACAGCGCATCGCACACGGCGGCATGCTTCTCCCGCATCAGGCTCTCCGCCAGAACCGCCGCGAGTATATACACCGCGACGAAGCTGTAGAGCATGAGCGTGTGCCGCTGCGAGGAGACGATATAAAGGCAGTTCACGCTCAGCGGCAGCATTATGAGCAGCAGCACCAGAAGCCACGCTCTCTTCCGCTCTCTGCACCGCACGAGATAAACGGCAAGCCCGATTCCGGCGATCCCTGCGCACACAAAATGCAGCAGCTTTGAAAAGTCTGTCGCAACGAGATGATAATAGCCCTTGTAAAAATAGCCCAGAAACGCCGTGAACGCCACGCGCACGCCGAAAAGCACGGACTTTATATCCGTCTGGAAGCTTGCGCCGGCATATGAATTATACTCTGTATGCGTAACATACATGACGAGCTTGTTTATTGCAAAGTACAGCGCGAGCGACAGCACGAGCGACAGCACGCACGCAACGCCGCAGCGCAGTATTCTCTTTACCTCCCACTCGCCGTCCACGGTCCTTTTTATAAGATACACCACGTAAAAGCTCGCGGCAACGGAAAGATATGCCTGATAAATGCCCAGCGAGAAGCAGAGCATGAGTCCGCTCAGCATCCACCGCTTTTTTCCTCCGCAGCAGAGCAGCGCATACACCGATCCCACGGCCAGCAGCACGGCAAGCGCATACGGCGCGCAGGTGAACATATACGCGAACGTCACGATCTGCGAGGGAAACACGACAAGGAGCGCAGGCAGAACAAGTCTTGCCGGGGTACTCTTTATCTCGAAAACACGTATCACAAGGCAGGCGGAGACCGTGAGCATGACAAGCGAAAGGACGCCGTTGAACCACGGCATCGAAATATCCGGGAAGATATAGCTCGTCAGTGCAAGCGCCCAGCGCCCCGAGCTCACCGACTCTCCCTTTGCAAAAAGGCCCGCAATCTCATCGAGGTTCAGAAGCTTATTTGTAAAAACAAACAGATACGCGGCAAGGCCGCACATGAGCGCAGACACGGCCGGCAGAGAGTATTCTTTTATTACTGCGCGCAGCTGCGCTGCGGCTCTGTCGGGTATCGCGTCCCTGCTGTTCATAAAGTCCCTGCCTTTCGATCAAAATGCCTGTCTGAGTGTAAATATCTGTCCGCTGCGGGCAGCTATCGTGCCGGAATACATACCGCAGCCGGCCTTTGTGCAGTCGGCCGCGAAATCCGCGTCGTGCTCCCCGCGGTTTATTACGGCAAGGCACGCGCCGTTCCCGGCCGGCCGGCCGAGCGCGTCGGCGCCGTTATTTATATAGCGCAGCACCATGAGTATGTCGGCGCTCTCCGCCATGAATTCCGCCTCGCCGGTGCTGAGCGCATCCATGCCGCGGCGTTTTGCGGCAAGCCGCGCATAGCAGTCGTGCAGCGTTCTCACGCCCTCTTTGAAGGGCTGGCGGTTGAACGGGTCGCACACGCCGCACATTCCCTGCTCGTCGCCGTAATATATGCTTGGCACGCCGGGTATTGCAAACTGTATGAGCGCGCAGAGCTTTTCGGTCTCAACAGCGCGGTCCAGCGCCTCCTGCGGGATGTTCAGCTTTACCTGATCCTCGCGGCTGAGCGCGCGGATGTCAAAATTCACGCTGAGCGCCGTGCGTATCCTGTCCACATCATGCGTGCCGAGGAGATTCATCAGCGAATAATAAAACGGCTTCGGATAATTCATCTGCTGCCCGATCAGAAAATCACGCAGCTCATATGCGCTCGATTGCCCGCGCGCGAAGGCGAGCACCGCATTGCGGAACGGGTAGTTCATCACGGAGTCGAGAGAAAAGCCGAGCGCATAATTTCTGCGTTTTCCGTAGCTCTCCTTTGTCACCGCGTCCTCCCAGACCTCGCCGAGTATGAGCGCGTCAGGCTTTTCCTCCTTCGCCGCCGCGCGGATGAGTGCGAGCGCCTCGTCGGGCAGTTCGTCGGCCACGTCCAGCCGCCAGCCGGATGAGCCGCGGCGCAGCCACGTCTTAACGACGCTGTTCTCCCCGGTCACGACGAACTTCTCCCAGTCCGGATTCATTTCGTTCACCTCCGGCAGGTCCTTGAATCCCCACCAGCAGCGGTAATCGTCCGGAAATTGCCTGAAATCGTACCAGCTGTAGAACTCCGACTCCGGCCCCTGACAGGCGCCGGCCGTCTTATAATTCCCGTAGCGGTTGAAATACACGCTGTCGGCGCCGGTATGGGAGAAAACCCCGTCAAGTATGATGCGTATGCCGCGCTTTGCCGCCTCGGCGGCAAGACGTTCAAAATCATCGGTCGTGCCGAGTATCGGGTCGGGGCGCATATAGTCCGAAGCGTCATAACGGTGGTTGGAGCGCGCCTCGACGATCGGATTCAAATAAATAACGTTTATGCCGAGCTCCTGGAGATACGGGAGCTTCTGCTCTATGCCCCTGAGCGTTCCGCCGTAGAAATCATCGGGGCTGTAGCTCTTCTCAAACGGCCGCGGCTGCCAGCGCACGGGCTCGTCAAGATTTGCGTGCAGCTCCGGCGTCTGCCTGAGCGCGCGGTGATATTCAATGCCGCGCCGGGCCGTGTCGTCGTCGGAAAATGCAAAGCGGTCCGGGAATATCTGATACATTATCCCGTGCCGGAACCACTCCGGCGTATCAAACTGCCGCATGGCGACGGTGAGCCGGAACGCGCCGTTTTCCCGGCCGTATATACGGCCTATAAAGCCCGTCCCGTCCGGGCAGAGCCAATGCGTCCCCTCCTCCGTCTCAATGCGGAAAAAGTACCACAGCGCCTGCGGCTTTTCCGGCGGGACGAAGCTGACGGCGTAATCCTGCCCTTCGCGCCGCATCGGATACTCCATGCGCCCGCCGTCCGAACACAGCACCAGTGCGGCAGCGCGCACACACCCGCTCAGTACGCGGAACGCAAGGCGCAGCTCGTCGCCGCAGCGAAGCGCGCCCGACGGGCGGCGGAACTCCTCTCTCCGGCTGTCATATGCCACGGCGAGCATGCTTGCCGCGGCGGAGCGCAGAAGGCTTATCACATGCGCCGTTCTGGGCTGGAGCTGATAAACGCTCTCCGTGTCGATCCCGTCGGCGCGGATATCCGCGCAGGTATGCGCCGCAACATTATAGGCCACATTCATCGAGAAGCCGCAGTCGTCCATCAAAAGGCGCATCAACTCCGGCGCAACGAGCGGATTTCCTTCGGATCTGAAGTGCTCGCCCAGCCGGTCGAGCGTCAGGCCGCGGCGCAGGCAGTCCTGCGCCGCGCTGTACGCCGTTGCCGCAGCTTCAAAATATTCCCGCGTGAGCTTTGGGCAGTGTTCCGATTCGAGAAGCGCGCAGAGCTCCGCATCCCCGCCGGCGGCATGCCAGCGGCCGCCTGTAAATCTTGCCTCGACCGCACGGCGGCCCGTATATTCAATTGAAAGAGTATAGTCGTCCGACCAGTGCTCCTTATAGCTTCCGCCGAACCATATCTTATATCCGGCCGTGTTTACAGCATACATATATATAACCTTGCGTACTCCTGTGCAGAAATTTCAAAGCCGAAGTCGGCCTGCATCGCGTTTGAGATCAGCCCGTGCATGGCATCCGGCTGCTTCCAGCAGTCGAGCGCGCGGCGCACGGCCTCGCTGAGCTCCCACGCGTCATAGTTTGCAAACGAGAAGCCGTTGCCCGCCCCGGTATACCTGTTGTACGGCTCCACGGTATCACGCAGTCCGCCTGTCTCGCGCACTATCGGCAGCGAGCCGTAGCGCATGGCAAGCATCTGGCTAAGGCCGCAGGGTTCAAAGCGCGACGGCATGAGGAAAAAGTCGCTGCCCGCATAGTACAGGTGCGAAAGCTCCTCGTTGTAACCGATATACGCCGCAAGGCGGCCCTTATATCTATCCTCCGCACCGCGCATGAAGCCTTCAAAGCGCGCATCGCCTGAGCCGAGCAGCGCAAACTGCATATCCTCATGGCTCATCAGCTCGTCAAGCACGCAGGAAACGAGATCAAAGCCCTTCTGCTCGGTCATCCGCGTGACCATTGCGAAAAGCGGGACGTCCGGACGCTGCTCAAGCCCCATGCGCTCCTGGAGCGCCGCCTTGCACTGCGCCTTCCCCCTGAGATGGCCGCGGTCAAAGCGCGCAGGCAGCTTCGGGTCGGTCTTTGGATTGAATGTCTGCTTGTCGATGCCGTTTATAATGCCGGACAGATCACCGGCGCGCGCATTGAGTATGCCGTCAAGCCCCTCGGAGAAATACGGTGTGCGTATCTCCCATGCATAGCTCGGAGACACGGTGTTGATCTTGTGCGCGAACACGCAGCCGGCCTTGAGGAAGTTTGCGCAGCCGTACAGCTCCATGTACTCCGGCGTATAGTATTTCGGATCGACGCCCAGCAGGTCCTGCACGAAGTCGAAGCCGCACTTGCCCTGAAAGGCAATATTATGTATGGTCAGCAGGAACCTGATATTCTCCTGCATCGCGCCGGGATACTGCGTGCGCGCCAGCATGGGGATCATGGCGGTGTGCCAGTCGTTGCAGTGGATGACATCCGGCGTAAAGTCCAGATTCGGTATCGCGTTGAGCACGGCGCGGCAGAAGAAAGCGTACTGCTCTATCTCGTCGTAGCCGCCGCGGTATATCCTGTCGCCGAAATAGCGTTCGCTGTCGACAAGGTATATCGTCACGCCGTCCAGAACCAGCTTCTCGATGCCGGCATACTCGTGCCGCCAGCCGAGGTCTACGTAAAAGTAGAACATATGCTCCACTCTGTCCGCATATTTTTCCTTTATCACGCGGTGATACGGTGTAATGACTCTCGCGTCGATCCCGAGCTTTGAGAGCGCCTTTGGCAGCGTCCCCACGACGTCGGCAAGGCCGCCGGTCTTGGACAGCGGCGCGCACTCGGCCGCCGCAAGAAGCACGTTTGGCAGAGATTTTCTGCCACGCTGGTTGAGCAATTCACGAAATTCTCTTTTCATGTTTTTCCTCCGTTCAAGATCTCTCAGCTTTACGGCACATATCCCATTCTATATTCTAACTGATATATTATATATCGTTTCTCCGTCAATTCCAAGTACAAAATAAAAAAGCCTGTCCGCCGGGCACAGACTATCAAAAAACTCCGGCTTGAAGCCGGATAACAGAGCGAGGTGCGGGTTTGCGGGGCTAGTCCCGCCTCAGGCAGAAAAAGCTGCGGCGGACAGGCTTTTTCAAAGCCTATCCGCCGTACAGCTCTATTTCGTTTCAAGCCACGACATGTATCACGCCGAAGGTGACGGCTGTCATGATCGCCGCCGCCATGAGTACGCCGAGGAAAATGCACGGCACCGCATGCTTCAGCCGCATATCCAGCAGCGCCGCTATAAGCGCCCCCGTCCACGCGCCGGTACCCGGAAGCGGGATGCCCACAAAGAGCATCAGCGCTATCGGCCCGTACTTTTCGACCGTTTTGCCCTTGAGGTGGGCTTTCTGCTCCTGCCGGGTGATGAATGCGTCCATCCTCGCATGACGCCTGCGCAGCCATTGGAATATCCTTCTTATATACACGATGATAAACGGCACAGGCACCATGTTGCCCAGCACAGCCGCCGTCAGCGCGAGAGGATAGTCAAGCCCGAAGCCTATGCCGTAGGGCAGGCCGCCGCGCAGCTCTATTATTGGGACCATGGAAATGAAAAAAGTTGCGATGAATTTGCCGAGCGTTGTGCTTGTCAGCCAGGAAATCATATGTAACTCCGATAAATATACAGATTTGTTTTTGCCCAGCCGCACGATCCGTCTGCGGCTCTGTCTGAGAATTATATCATACACACTATAAAATAACAATCTAAGTATTCGTTAATTTTTCATTATTTTTCTGTTCTTGTGCTTTTTTGCTCCGTAATATATAATCAAGGAAAATCACACATATGGGGTTTGGCATGAATAAAAAGATAGATTCTTTGCAGGCGCTCAGATTTATCGCCTGCCTGTGCATTTTCCTGCATCACTGTTATCTGATAAAGATGGTGTACTGGGGCGTGTCCCTGTTCATCGTGCTCTCCGGCTTTCTCATGTGTCTGAGCTATTACGACCGGTATGACGCGCCGCTCAGTCCGCTCGTGAGTCTGCGCTTTTCGCTCGGGAAGATCAGAAAGCTGTACCTGCTGAATGTGCTGACGATGCTGCCGGTTCTGGCGCTGGATATATACATGATGCGCTTTCACCAGACCTACACGCCGGAATATATCGCTACGGAGACGGTTCTCAATCTGCTGGTCGTGCAGTCATGGTCCCCGGCCTATGCTTTCTCGCTCAACGGCGTGGCATGGTACCTGTCCGCGTCGATGTTTTTCTATTTTGCATTCCCGTATATTCTCCGCGCCATAAAGGGCTACCGCCGCAGCTCAGATCCGTTCTGCGCGATAGCCGTCCTGTTCGCGCTGGAGATACTGCTCGGCTTTGCCGCAGAGCCTCTCGGGCGGGCGCTCCATGGCGCAGACAACTCCGGCTTCGTTACATGGTTCGGCTACATTTTTCCGGTCTACCGCTGTCTTGATTTCGCCGTCGGCTGCAATCTCGGATATATATTTCTCCGTCACGGGGATAAGCTCACACGGCGCGGCGCCGCGGTTCTTGAGGGCGCATGCGTTCTCCTTTTCGCGGCAGCGGCTCTCATCTTCAGGACCGGAAGCAGCTTTCTCGCCGGGGATGCGTTCAAGGCCTCTCCGCTCTTCCTGCCTTTCTGCGCCTCCGCGGTGTATCTTTTCGCCTGCGGACGCGGTATTCTGCCCCGGCTTTTCACGAACCGCGCCACGGTTTTCCTCGGCAATATAAGCGCCGCTTTCTTCCTCATCCATCAGGACGTTATCCGTCCCGGCTATATGCTGCTTGACCGGTTCGGCCTCACGGTCGAGCAGAGCCGCCCGTATCTCTTTTTCATCGGCGGCGCGGTCTCGGTTTTCCTTGCATGGCTGTACGGGAAGCTTGAAAGCGCCGTGAAGTCACGGCGCAGCCAGCCCGGCTGAAAGTCCTGCTTATTTCACTTAGCTTATCACTTATTCATATAAACAAAAGACACCCTGATTTTTTCAGGGTGCCTTTCGTTATATTAGGGGGGATTAGGGGGTTAGTTAAAGGAGTACTTCAGAGTGACGTTCTCGCCTTCCTTGATGGGCTTCTCTGGGTCTATAGTGAACTGCCACTTGCCGTCGACCTTCTTGAGGTCGAAGTCCTTGTCCGCCGAGACGGTGTTGCCGTCCTTATCGACGTAGGACAGGGAGATGTGGTTGAAGCTCTTACCCTCTGCCGGAGTGACTATGATGGTCTCGCCGGTGGCAACCTTGATCACGTCAAGGCTGTCGGAGGAGCGCTGGAAAGTGATCTCATCCTTGTCGACCTGATCGCCTTTCTCATTGACGATAAGGTGACGGTTTGCTCTGAAGGTCACGGTGACGACGACATCGCCGGACGCATCAGCCGGGACAGTGAAGGAATACACGCCCTTGTTTGCCTCGATCTCCTTGGCCTCAGCTTCGCCTATCTTATAGGTGATTTTGCTGATGCCGTTATCATAGCCTTCCGCCGCCGCATTCACGGTAACGGTGCTTCCCTTTTCAACGGATGCGCCGAGTTCGACGGTGCCGGTGTAGAGCTTCACGGTGCCGGTGACGCCGTTATCGGTGATAACCGTGCTGATGGCTGCGGGAGCCGCGCCGTACTTGGCCACGACCGCAACATTCGCTGCGGGCATCTCGAACACTTCGCCGGATACGGGGACATAGTTGACTCCGTCGAGGCTCATGTATACGCCGTTGAGGACCTGTCCCTCAGGGGCTGCGCCGAGCACGATACGTACCTGCGTACCGGCCTTGGCCTCGGTTATCGCGCTGCCGTCCGCCGCCGCGAAAGTCACGCCTTCGCCAACCAGCGTGTAGCTGGGCAGCTCGCTGCACTTGTAGGAGAAGGTGACAGCCTTGCTGTTGTCGACGCTGGAGAGCGCCGGGATGGTAAAGGTGAGCTGGGCTGCGGGAACCGCCTCGTTGGCGTTGACAGTGATAGTCTGCGCCTTGCCGTCAATATCGGTGTAGGTGACGGTCGCAGAGGGTTCGCTGCATATATAGCCTTCATTCGCCTTGACGGTGACATTGGTGGGCTGGCCGATGACGCCGGTCGCCGCATGCTCCGCAGAGCCGTTCTCAACAGCACCGGTGGAGGTGATATTGAACTTGTTGTCTGCGATATGCTCGAACATGACGTAGATCACAACACCGTCGGTGTAATCTGCTGCCTTGTCATCCACGAAGGGCATCGTGAAGTAGTACTGGCCGTACTTGTACTCGGTGTCTATCGCCTTGCCGTTGTTGAGCACCCAGATCTTGCTGATGTTGAAGCGCTCATCCGCGCCGTTCTCGTTGCGGGAGATCACGACGGACTTGCCGGTGGGTATGCCGTTGTAGTTGCCTGCTGCATCCTTATCGGCTGCTGCAACAGCAACAGTGTCCTTATCGGTCAGGCCGCCGCGGTTGATATTGACATTGATGCCGTCGACCGCGAGGTTGACCTTGTAGTTGTTGGTCGCGCTGACGCTGCTGACGTCGTCAAACTGGTAGACGATGCTCAGAGCGTTCATTGCGGGCTTGAAGGTGACTTCAACAGTCACATCGGACTTGGGCAGGCCGTCAAACGGGCCGATCTTCGTGCCTACAAGCTCCTGCCTCTCGTGATACTCACCGTTCACATCAGTGTAGGTGATGTATATCTTGTCGAGCTGGAAGCCGGAGGCCGGTACTATCTCGGTGATCTCAACAGGCTTCTTCCAGTTGCCCTGCAGAGGCACGGTGTAGCTGCCGTTTGCAGACTCTACCTTGTTGATGCCGTAAGTCGCAGCGCCGTAGCTTGCTTCGACCTTGACGTTGCCCAGAGGCATACGGAAGGAGAAGCGCGTCTCGGATATGATAGTAACGGGGACAGTGGTTCCACCGTCCTTGGTGACAATGATAGGCTCGGTCTTATCGAGCGCGTAGCCTTCTCTGGACTCGCTGATGATGGTGACCGTGGTACCCTCATCGAACTTCATCGCAGCGCCGTCGTTGGCAGTCTGGAGCTGTTCGTTGGAGTAAACGATATCATTTATGGATGCGGTGAGGTTGCCCATGGGCAGGCCGTCATCGCCGGGATCTGCGGGGAGAAGCGTGATCGTGTGCTTGGTATCAACGAAGCAGTTCTGCTCCTCACCGGCAGCGTCAGTGCTGTACAGGTATACGGTGACGTCCTCTGCGGGCATAGTGAAGCAACTCTCAAACGGGTTGTACTTGAGCTCTGTGCCGCTCGCAGTGACGATGCGGAGCTTGGACACATCGAGCTTGTAGCCCTGTGCCGGGAACAGGCGCACCCAGATCTTCGCACCGGCTGCGGCCTTGTCGGTGTAGCCGAGAGTGGTCATGAGCTCCGCCGTACCCATGGTATGGCTCTTATTCGCCGTGCCGTAGTCGACAGTGATCTTGTAGGATGCGATCTCCTCAAACACCACGAAGAGCTCGACCGAGTCGGCATTGGGCATCTGGAACTGATACTTGCCCGTTACGGGATGCTTTGCGACATTCCCCGTCTGTACATTACCCTTACTATCGGTGTACTGATACCTGATATAGCTGAGCTTGTAGCCTACAGTGGGATTCGGAACGATGACGACATTGTTGCCGATGCCGGTGTAGACATCCCAGGACTTGTTTTCCTTGTCGTTGACAGTGTTGCCGAAGATCGTGTAGCTGTTGCCTCTGTTGGCCTTGACGGTCTCTGTTCCGTCAATGAGGTTGCGTGCGCTGTATACGACGAGCTTTGCGTTCTTGGTGAAGTTGACGCGCACTCTGACGTCGCAGTCAGGCATGATGAAGGTGTTTCCGTCGAGCGTGTAGGAGCTGCCGTCAGCATAGGTGACGATGATATTGCCGGCGGACATTCCTTTAGTGACGCCCGTGACATTGACCTTGAGCTCAACGCCTGCGCCGCAGCGGGAGACCTGCTGACCGTTGATGACGGCGGTGACATTGAACCAGCCGTTGCTGCCGTTGGAGGCATCAAGCACGACATTGTGGTAGATGTAGAACTTGACACTGATGGTTACCGGGAAGTCAGGCATGGTGAAGGTCATCTTGTCCTCGTCGAACGGGACCGTGACGCTGCTGTTGCCGGTCATGGTTATATAGGGGATGTAATTGTAGAACGCCTTGGAGGAGCTTCCCTCGATCTTGACGGTCTGGCCGACCTTTGCGCTCTCTACTTCCTTGCCGTCAACCGTAGTCTTGAAGGTGCCCTCGGTGTTGTCGACCTTCTTTATTGCGAAAGTGGCCTGTGCAGTCGGCTTCACGACTGCGACAACAGTAACGGGCTCGTTCGGCATTATGAAGCTCATCTTGTCGAGCTCAGCCGTCTTGGTGAAGTCCGCATAGTAGACCTTGACCGACTCGACGGTGTAATTCGTGTCGGGAGTTACCTCGAGAGTAACGGTCTCGCCGGCCTTTGCGGAGGTGACGACAGTGCTGCCGACCTTCGCGGTGATCTTGGCGTTGCTGACATCGGTATAGATGTTGCTGCCCATGCTGGGCTTATAATTGGGATCGACCTTGAAGGATGCGGTCACAGTCACTGGGAAGTTCGGCATTGTGAACTTGCCGTCCTCTACTGCGATCGTATCGCGGTAGTCATTATATGTAACTCTTACATTGTCGAGCATGAAGCCGGTAGCGGGAGTGGTCTTGATAACGACCTGAGTGCCGGCATAAGCCTTGTCGACACGCACATTGTTGACCATCGCCGCAACGCCGCCGTTGGAGGCCGCATCAACGGTGATAGCGGACTGCACAGCCTGCTTGAAGGTCACGCTGACGGTGACGGAGTAAGAGGGCATGACAAAGCTGTTGTTGGTGACGGTGACTGCGGTAGCTGCATCGCCGACCTTGACGACCTTGACGGATTCGACTGCATAGCCGGTATCCGGGGTGCAGACGACGCTGACGAGCTGACCGGCGGAAGCGGTCTTGACGCTCTTGCCGTTCACCTGCAGGTCGAAGTTGCCGTTGGTGGCATTCTGGCTGACGAGGTTGTAGTAGCCGGAGTTGCTGACCGTACCGGTAGTAGTGGAGCCGCCGGTCGTGCCGCCGCTGACGGTGGTGTTGGCCGTAACGACGCCCGCAACCGGGATATACAGCGTCTCACCCACGCGGAACAGACCCATGTCGCTTCTGTTGTTGAGGGCCTGCAGCTTTGCGAGGTTGCTGTTGTAATCCAGACCATAGCTGCCGATGATGATGTTGTACGCGCTCTCACCGGATCTCATGGTGTGCGCCATGATGGTGGTGTAGGTCGCGCCGGCAATACCGGGAGAAACGACGGGCAGGACCAGCGTCTGACCGGCCTGTACCGCGTTGATGTTTCTGAGGTTGTTGAGCTTGACTATCTGATTCTGATAGGTCTTGTAGCTCAGACCCATGTTGGAGTAGATGCCGCCGATGGTCTCGCCCTTCTGGACGGTATATGTGACCAGATAGTAAGCGACATGATCGCCGGCGGGCAGATTGCTCACGGTGCCGGTGGTGAGACCGGAGCCGGTGGCTGTACCTGCGGTGTTGTTGCCGGTGCCGGAGACTGTGGCAGTACCGCCTGCAAGAGCCGCCGCTGCCGTGTTGGATACGGGCAGGACGACCTTTGCTCCGACCGCGAGCTTTCTGAACTGGCTCTCATCGGTCATACCGTTGAGGGTCATGATCAGATTTTTATAGGTATAATAGTCTATACCGTACTTCTGGCAGATGCCGAGAACTGTGTCTCCGCTGCCGATCGTCACGGTTGCGACCTGCGCGTCGGCGGATGCGGAAACCGTAAACACCGAGCACAGCGATACCAGCATGACGAGCGTCAGCAGGAAACTGATGAGCCGCTTTTTCATAGAATTTGCTCCCCCTAACCGGCCCTTCCCGGGCCGAAAATTTACTTGCTTTATCTTCCCCGGCGGGCCCCTATGCCTGTTCCGGGTGCATGTGAGATATATCAGCTCGGGCTGCCGTCTTTTGAGGCGAAACACCCGTTAGCTTTTTATTTTGCGGACGGCGCCGGAGTCTCAACGCTGACGGTGCCGCTGACAGGGATGTAGAGGATCTCGCCGGCCTTGAACGCCGCAAGGTTGTCCTTGCCGTTTATCGTCTGCAAAAGCTCCTGATTGGTCTTGTAGTCCATACCGTAGCCGGTGGTGACCACATTGTACACTGTCTCGCCGGAGGCCATCTTATGCGCCATCACGGTGTAGACCACATCCGCGCTGTTCTTGACGACCGTTGTGGGCAGAAGCATCTGCTTGCCCGCGCCGATTTTGTTGAAGCTGGAGATATTGTTGAGCTTGAGTATCTGATTCGTATAGGTCTTGTAGCCAAGGCCCCAGCTCTTATACACATTGTTCACCGTGTCGCCGGATTCAAAGGTGTACTGCACTATGTAGTAGCCGACCGAGTCCCCGCCGGGGATCGAGGCGGCTATGCCGGGCGTCTTGGCCGCGGCCGTATTGGAGCTTGTCTGCGCGTTGCCCGGAGTGATGGTAATGCTCGCCGTAGCGCTTGCAAGGGTCTTCGCCGCCGCCTCGGAGACGGGCACTGCGAAATATCCGCCGACCTTTATCTTGCTGAACTCGCTCTCGTCGCTCACATTGTTGAGCGCCATGACAAGCTTCTTGTAGCTGTAATAGTCAAACCCGTACTTTTTGCAGATACTGATGACCGTGTCGCCCTGCGCGACCTGAACAATGGTCACCGTCGGCTCTGCAAATGCGTTGACTGTAAGAACAGAGGCCATGGAAACGATCATGACAACTGTCAGCAAAAGGCTTATTATCTTTTTCTTCATCCTGTTCTCCCCCTGATGATTTTTGCGGTTTCTTGCCTTATGCTCTACTTGACGTAAAATCTACAGATAAGTTCCCCCATGATTCGGTTACAATATTACTACAAGTTCAAACAAAATGCAAGAGGTTATTTTCAAAAAGAATCAAAAAATTACAAAGAATTTTCAAAAAATTATGTTAATCAGTTTACATAATTTTGTTTTTGCCATTATTCGTCATAACCCATCGGGTTTTTGGTCTGCCACGCCCATGTATCGCGGCACATATCGTCCAGATCATACTCCGCTTTCCAGCCCAGGAGCTCCTGGCTCTTGTCGGGACTTGCGTACACGGTGGCAACATCGCCGGGACGGCGGGCGACGATCTCATAGGGTATCTTCTTCCCCGTCACGCGCTCAAAGGCCTTGACCATATCCAGCACACTGTAGCCCTTTCCGGTGCCGAGGTTGAAAATGCTCTCGCCGCGGTGCTCCTGCATGTACTCAATGGCGGCGACATGCCCCCTCGCCAGATCGACGACGTGGATATAATCGCGCACTCCGGTGCCGTCGGGCGTGTCATAGTCATTGCCGAAAACGCTGAGATGATCGCGGCGGCCGATAGCGACCTGCGAGATATAGGGCATGAGATTATTGGGTATGCCCTGCGGGTCCTCGCCGATAAGGCCGCTGGAGTGCGCGCCGATGGGATTGAAGTAGCGCAGCAGCACGACGGACCAGTCGTCAAGCGCCCTTGCGGAGTCCCGGAGGATCTGCTCGTTCATGTATTTTGTCCAGCCGTAGGGGTTTGTGCACATGCCTGTGTGCGAGGTCTCGGCAAGCGGCATTGTATTGTCCGCAGAATACACGGTCGCGGAAGAAGAGAACACTATGTTCTTCACGCCGTGGTCACGCATCGCTTCGCACAGCCGCACGGTCGAGTAAAGGTTATTGTCGTAATACTCCAGCGGCATGCGCACGGACTCGCCGACGGCCTTAAGGCCTGCAAAATGGATGACGCAGTTGATGTCATGCCTCTCAAATATCTCGTCGAGCACCTTGCGGTCACGGACGTCTTCCTTATAAAAATCCACATGCTTGCCGGTGATCTGCTCGACGCGTTCTATCGCTTTGGCCTTGGAATTTACAAGGTTATCTATAACGACGACCTCCATCCCCCTGTTGAGAAGCTCAACGCAGGTATGGCTGCCTATGTATCCGGCTCCGCCGGTGACAAGTACTTTCATGTTTTCCGTCTCCTTTTCAGTTTCAGTCAAGCAGGCTTTCGGGGTATATCCCCTTCCTGCGCATCCCGGCCATTGCTTCTTCAAATTTTCCGAGATCTTCTTTATATGTGACGCCGTACCATGTCTCGTGGCAGTTGAGGACCTTTACCCTGCCTTCTCCTGCTTTTATAAGCGCGTTTGCGACAAACGGAAGAAAATACTCACATTTCATCGGGTTTACGGGGAGATTTTCATCCAGCCACGCCGGGAAGCGCTTTGTGAGCTCGTCCATCATCGAATGTGAGAAGGCCCAGCAGTTCATTGAGACCTGCGTACTGCCGGGGAGCATGACGAAGCTCTCGCCGTCCTCGGTATAGGCCGCGTCCGCGCCGTGCTTTTCAATGTGCGTGCGCTCCACCACGTCCGTAAGGTACCCGTCCTCAACCCGGCAGATGCCGCGCGCGACATAGCCGTTTTCCGTGACGGTGTTTTTCAGCAGGTATGCCACCATGGCATGCTCGTTTTCCGGCTTGTCCGAGACAAGGTAGTCATACAGCGCCGTATATGCGCTCCTGCCGTAAAAATCATCAGAATTGATAACTGCAAAGGGGCCGTCCACCGCGCTTGCCGCGCACAGCACGGCATGCCCTGTTCCCCACGGCTTCACGCGCCCCTCCGGCACGCCGTAGCCGGCCGGAAGCCTGTCGAGCTGCTGGTAAATATACTTCACGTCGAAGTATTTCTCCATGCGCCGTCCGATGAACTCCTTGAAATCGTCCTCTATCTCATGCTTAATAATAAACGCCACTTTGCGAAATCCGGCGCGATATGCGTCATAAAGCGAAAAATCTATGATGACATGGCCGTGCCCGTCGACGGGCGTTATCTGCTTGAGGCCGCCGAAACGGCTGCCCATTCCCGCTGCAAGTATTACCAGAGTTGGTTCCTGCATGATATTTCTCCTTAAATGATCGTTGTGGATATATCAGCTGCGGCCATTAATATATGACCGCAGCAAAAGGCAAAATGTTCCGCACTTTTTTGCGGCTCAGTAGTTTTTCATCGCCTCGCGGCAGTAGTAATTGAAAAGGCGCTCGCGCTCAAGCGTCGTTGCGTCCATGTGTCCGGGATAGACCTCGTAGTCGCCGGGCAGCGAGCAGATCTTTTTAAGCGAGCGCAGCTCCGCCTCCATGTCCCCGCCGGGGAAGTCCGTGCGCCCGCAGCTTCCGCGGAAGAGCGTATCGCCGACAAAGAGCGCGTCGCCGCAGCGTATGGTAACGCCGCCGGGCGTGTGGCCCGGTGTTGCGAATATCTCGAATTTCATACCGGCCGCCTCGATCACATCGCCCTCATCGTAGCTCTTGCCGCCTGCGGGCAGAGTGAAGCACAGATGCATCGAGTCGGGATTGCTGCGCGCATCGTCGCGCGAGTTCATATAGACCACAGCGCCGGTCTCTTCGGCGACGGCGTTCACAGCGCCGGTGTGATCGAAGTGCCCGTGCGTGAGCATTATCGCCTCGCATTTGAGATGGTTATCCTCAAGATAGTCGAGAATCGTGTTGCTCTCGTCGCCCGGGTCTATGACCACGCACTTGAGAGTCTCTTCATTCGTGACTATATAGCAGTTTGTCTCGATCTGTCCTACGGGTATGGATTTTATAAGCATATCTCAGAGCTCCTTTGTATCAAGAATTATTGTAAGCGGGCCGTCGTTCTCGGACGCGACAAGCATTTCCGCGCCGAACACGCCGGTATCCACCCTGAAGCCGCGCGCTCTGCACAGCTCTATCACTTTTTCATAAAGCGGGACCGCCGTCTCCGGCCGCGCGGCCTTTGAGAAGCCCGGCCTGCGCGACTTGCAGTCGGCAAAGAGAGTGAACTGACTTATTATAAGCAGCTCTGCCGCCCCCGCGTCGACGGGGTTGAGATTCATCTTGCCGTTCTCATCCTCCCAGATACGCAGGCCGCATATCTTGTCGGCTATTTTTTCGGCCTCCTTCTCCGTGTCGTCGGCATGTACGCCGAGAAGCACAAGAAAGCCCCTGCCTATTTTCCCGTTCATCTTCCCCTCGATCTCCACTGAGGCCGAGCGCACACGGGTCACTACTGCTCGCATATTCCGCTCCTTTATTTCTTTAATCTTTAATAATATAGTAGGTAGTAGTCTCTTATTTTCCGTTTCTTGCGACCTGTATAACGCCGGGTATCGAAGTGAGGCGCGCCATGATGTATTTCAGCTCGTTTGCGTTCTTTACCTCCAGCGTGATCGTGCATATGCCGACGCCGGCGGTATTGTCGCGTGCGGAGAGGTTGCGCACCTTGGCGTTTAGGCTGTTGAGCACAGTGGCAATGTCCATGATGAGTGCCGGCCTGTCCTTGGCGGAGATGATGATAGTCGTGACATAGCTGTCCGTTATCTCCCTCGCCCATGAGACATTCACCCACCGTCCGGCATTTTCGGGCTGTCTGAGGCGCTGATGATAGTTCTCGCAGTCGCATCTGTGAATGGACACGCCCTGCCCGCGCGTGATGAAGCCGACTATATCGTCCCCAGGCACTGGCGTGCAGCAGCGCGAAAATTTGACGAGGCAGTTTGAGAGCCCCTCGACAAGTATACCGTGCACGGCCTTGCCCTGCTTCTGGGCGTTCTGCTCGCGCCGCTCCGCCGCCTCCGCGACCTTGTCCACGACGCTCTTCTTATCCGTCTTGGAGCTTGCGCGCAG
Organism: uncultured Eubacteriales bacterium; assembly: GCA_900546515.1. Classification (GTDB taxonomy): domain Bacteria; phylum Bacillota; class Clostridia; order Oscillospirales; family Oscillospiraceae; genus Limivicinus. The sequence goes on from URDG01000002.1 coordinate 69,537, forward strand.
CACCTCGTCCCTCAGGCGGTTGGCCGCACGCTGCGCCGTCACGCCGCCGTAGCCTATCGCGGCGTAAAGATCGTCCACATTTGCAAAGGACAGGCGCTTGAGTATGGGTGTGATTATCTCCTCGTCCAGCACCTTGTCAAGCGTGAGATCCTGATGCCGCAGCTCGTCCTCGAGCATGGAGCGCCCGCGGATAATATTCTCCTCGCGCCGTTCCTTTTTGAACCACTGCTTTATCTTTGTGCGGGCAGAGCCGCTCTTGGCCATTGTGAGCCAGTCCCGGCTGGGGCCCTGCGCGGATTTTGACGTGCGTATCTCCACGATGTCGCCGTTCTGAAGCGTATAATCATAGGTGACGATGCGCCCGTTTACCGTCGCGCCGACCATGTGGTTTCCTACATCGGAGTGGATGCTGTAGGCAAAGTCTATCGGCGTCGCTCCGGCGGGGAGATTTATAACGTCACCCTTCGGCGAGAACACAAAGACCTCGTCGGAGAACATGTCTATCTTCAGGTTGTGGAAAAAGTCCGTGGCGTCGGAGTCCTGCTGGCTCTCCAGCAGGCGGCGGACCCATGCGAACTTGTCCTCATCCCCGCTGCGCACGGCCGAGCTGCCCTCGCCCATCTTGTATTTCCAGTGCGCCGCAATGCCGTATTCCGCCGTGTGGTGCATCTCCCATGTGCGTATCTGCACCTCAAAGGGGATGCCCTCGGAGCCGATGACCGTCGTGTGCACGCTCTGGTACATGTTGGGCTTCGGCGTGGATATATAGTCCTTGAAGCGCCCCGGCACCGGCTTGAACATGTCGTGTATTACGCCGAGCACGTTGTAGCAGTCAGGTATCGTGTCCACTATCACACGGAATGCGCACAGATCAAAAATGCCGTTCATGCTCAGATTCTGCGCGTACATCTTGCGGTAGATGCTGTACACATGCTTTATACGGCAGTATATCGTAGCTTCTATCCCTTCCGCGTCGAGCCTCTTGTGTATTTTCGCCTCCATGGAGGACATGAATTCCTCCAGCACGGGCATCTTTTCGTCCAGAGAGCGCGTTATCTCCGCATAGCCTGCCGGGTCGAGGTATTGAAGCGAAAGATCCTCCAGCTCCCACTTTGCCCGCTGCATGCCGAGGCGGTGCGCGATCGGCGCATATATCTCCATCGTCTCCAGAGATTTTGCCCGCTGCTTCTCCGGCGTCTGATATGCCATGGTGCGCATATTGTGCAGTCTGTCGGCTATCTTGATGAGGATGACGCGTATGTCCTTGGCCATCGCCATGAGCATCTTGCGCAGATTCTCCATCTGCTCATCCTCTTTGCTCGTATACTGCACACGGGTGAGCTTTGTAACGCCCTCGACTATGTCCGCCACCGGCTCGCCGAACTGGCGGGCTATATCTGTGTGGGTGAGATTTGTGTCCTCGATCACGTCGTGCAGAAGCGCCGCGATGATCGAGTCCTCGTCAAGCCCCATTTCCACGGTTATCTCTGCCGCCGCGACGCAGTGCGTCACATACGGAGAGCCATCCTTGCGCTTTTGCCCGGAGTGCGCCATGCGCGCGGTCTCATAGGCGGCGCGTATGCGCCCCAGATCCATGTTGTGCCCGCTCTCGCGGATCTTCTCCTCGAGCGCCTCAAACATTCTGTCCGGGTCGAGCACTGCCGGCTTCTCCGCGGCAGATACGTTCTCCGCCGCAGTCTCCGGGGCAGCTACGTTTTTTATTTTGTCCTCTGCCATAGTACAAGTACCTCACATTGCCCTGAGCGCGCGTATGAGCCGCGTGGCCTCAAGGTCGGCTTTGCCGTTTATGGTAGCGCAGCGGGCGCCGTAAATTTTCCCGCTCCCGCTTTTTAAAAGGCCCGTTTCGAGCAGCACCATAAGACACAGGCAGAATTTTTCAGGCGCCATCCCGCCTATGCACTGCGCCGTTATCTCCTCCGCGTTTTCTCCCGCGGTGAAGTCCTTTCCAAGGCCGCGCCAGACCCTGATAAAATCTCCCCTGTCAGGGCAATAGCGTGCGGCGGCGTACATTGCGGAGCTGTCCGAATCAAGTATTGCCCGGCACAGCGCAAGCGGCTCATGAAGTCTCGCCGCCGAGATCAGCAGCTGCACCGATATATGCCCACGGAATTCGTTGATCTGCGGGCTGAAGGCCAGATCTATAAGGTCGCCCTCTTTTATGTTCAGTTCCTTCGCCGTATGCGAAAAGAAAATCCCCTCAAAATGCACCTGCCCGAGTCTTATGCGCATCCGCAGATGCCGCCCGCCGCCGACCGCGCTCGCGCTCTCCAGCCGCACACCGTACATGCACAGCACCGGCTTCGGGTTTTCGTTGCCATACGGCTCCAGAAGATCCAGCGCGCGTACACTGTCTATCGTCAGCAGCGCGGGGTCGTTTATGAGCAGGTCGCACTGCACCTCCGGCTGGGAGGCCGGGCGGTTTTTGCGGTAATATTCGGCAAGCGCGGCGCGGAAATCGTCGAGCTTGTCACTGCGGATATTCAGCCCCGCCGCCAGCGCGTGACCTCCGAAGCCCATAAGATGCTCCGAACAGGCGGAGAGCGCTTCAAAGAGGTTGAAGCCGCCGTAGCTGCGGCATGAGCCCTTGCCCACATCCCCGTTGAGGCAGATCATTATCGACGGAAGAGAGTAGTGCTCGGCAAGGCGCGAAGCGGCGATGCCTATAACGCCCTGATGCCATTTGTCGCTGGCAAGGACTATGGGCGCGTCCGGCGTCTGCCCGGCAAGCCGCGCGTTTGCGTCCTCCCATATCTCCATTTCTATGCTCTGGCGTTTGCGGTTGAGCTCGCACAGCTCCGCAGCGAGGCGCACCGCCTCGTCTCTGTCCTTCGACATCAGCAGTCTCGCCGCAGTCTCCGCCTGACCGAGGCGGCCCGCAGCGTTCAGGCGCGGGGCAAGGCCGTAGCCTATCGTTGACGCGGTGAGCTTGTGCGGGTCTATGGACGACTCCTTCATCATGGCCGCGATGCCCGGGCGCGGATCGGTCTCAAGCTTTTTCAGTCCCATGCGCACAAGGTAGCGGTTCTCGCCGGTCAGCGGCATAACATCGGCCACTGTGCCGACGGCAACGAGGTCGACGTAGCGGTCTATCATCTCGTCGCTCCTGCCCTCGCAGGCGCACACAAGCTTGAGCGCCATGCCGACGCCCGCAAGATTCGGGTTCGGATAGCTGTCCTCGCTCTGGCGGCAGTCAATGACCGCCACGGCGTCCGGCACATCGTCGGACTTGCACTCGTGGTGATCCGTTATGACCATATCTATCCCCAGCGTTTTTGCATACTCTGCCTCGGCCGCCGCGGTTATACCGCAGTCGACCGTGACGACAAGGCTGATATTTTCCGCCTTGAGCGTGTCGAGCGCCGCACAGTTAAGTCCGTAGCCCTCTTCATTTCTGTCCGGGATATACGGGCGGCAGTCCAGCCCCTTGGAGCGCAGATAATCCGTGACAAGACATGTCGACGTTATGCCGTCCACGTCATAGTCACCGTAGACCGCGACGGGTTCATGCGTCTCTATCGCGCGCCGCACCCGCGCCGCCGCCTTGTCCATGCCCATGATGAGCATCGGATCGTAAAGGCAGTCGGCGCCCCCGTTTATCATGACATCCGCCTCCTCCGCCGTCACGATGCCGCGCAGCGCAAGCACTGCCGACAGCAGCGGCGGGTATCCGGCGTCCGTCAAAGCTTTGGGTATATCCGGCTTTTTAAATGGTATTCGCCAATCTTTACTGTTCATCTTTGTTCTTCTCTTATATTATTATTCATTTTATCATAGCAAATTTGTTGACATAATTCAATAGCTGTTGAAAAAATAAAGGCAGAAAATAGTACCGTGCGTTTTCTGCGCTTGACCGAATCTGCCGCATGCTGTATTATATGATAATATCTGCGGTTTCGCACTGTACCCGCGCTCAGGCGCTGTGTCCTTCCATCCGCAGCAATGAGGTATCGAATGAAAAAAATATGCGGAATGATCATATCTGTAATGCTGCTGTGCTCGCTGTGCGCCTGCGGCAGCTCTCCCGGGAATATTGACGGCGGAAAGCTGCGGATAGCTGCGACCGTCTTCCCGGCGTATGACTTTGCCCGGCAGATAGCCGGCGAACGCGCGGACGTGACGCTGCTCGTGCCGCCCGGCTCCGAGGCTCACAGCTATGAGCCCACGCCGCAGGACATTCTCCTGCTCAACAGCTGCTCCCTTCTTGTGTGCAACGGCGGGGAGAGTGAGGCGTGGCTCGATACCGTGACGGACGGACTTGACGCGGATCTTCCTGTTATATATATGCTCAACTGTGTCGACGCCGTTGAGGAAGAGACGAAGGCCGGCATGCAGAGCGGCGGTATTCTCAGCCGCGGCAGCCACGGTGAGCATGAAGAGGAATACGACGAGCACGTATGGACCTCCCCTGCAAACGCGATGGCGATATGCCGCGCGATAGCCGAAGAGCTCTGCCGTATCGATCCCGGCGGACGCGATTATTACAGCGCAAACTGCAAAGAATATACGGACAGGCTCGCCGAGCTCGACGCGGCTTTCCGCAGCACGGTGGAGCATGCATCATGCCGCACCGTGATCTTTGCCGACCGTTTCCCGGTGCGCTATTTTACGGAGGAATACGGTCTTGATTACTACGCGGCCTTTCCCGGCTGCGCGGATGACGCCGAGCCCTCGGCGCGGACCGTGGCTTTTCTGATAGACCGGGTCCGTTCGGAGCACACCAGAGCCGTATTTTATATTGAATTTTCAAACGAGAAGATGGCGGATATAATCTCCGAGGAGACAGGCTGCGAAAAGCTTCTTTTCCACTCCTGCCATAACGTCACGGCAGATCAGCTCAGCTCCGGCGTCGGGTATCTCGATCTGATGGAAAACAATCTTATAAATCTCAAGGAGGCATTGGGCTGATGGCAATACTGAAATGCACCGATCTGTCCTTTGCCTATGACGGCAGGACAGTGCTGGACGGCGTAAATTTTGAAATCTCGCAAAAAGATTACCTGTGCATAGTAGGCGAAAACGGTTCCGGCAAATCCACGCTGATGAAAGGTCTTCTGGGGCTGAAGCAGCCGCAGAGCGGCAGCATAGTTATGGCCGATGGACTACGGCCGGAGGAGATCGGCTATCTCCCGCAGCAGACAGACATGCAGCGCGATTTTCCCGCGAGCGTATATGAGGTAGTTCTGTCCGGCTGTCTCAACTCTCTCGGCCGCCGCATGCACTACGGCAGGGCCGAGCGCGAGCGTGCGGAACAGAACCTCGAACGCATGGGAATAGAAGAGCTGCGGGATCGCAGCTATCAGGCGCTCTCCGGCGGTCAGCAGCAGCGTGTGCTCCTTGCGCGCGCCCTCTGCGCGACGAAGAAGCTGCTCCTGCTCGACGAGCCCGTTACGGGGCTCGACCCCATCGCCACGCAGGAGATGTACAATCTCATAAAGCTCGTCAATCTCTGCGACGATATTGCGGTCATAATGGTCTCGCACGATATACACGAGGCCGTGCGTTATGCCACAAGGATCCTGCATCTCGGCCATACCCAGCTTTTCTTCGGCACAGCCGCGGAATACAGGGAGAGCAGTCTCGCGCGGCGTTTTCTGGGAGGCGGCATATGAACGAGCTTATAAACATGTTCTCATATCACTTCATGCAGCGCGCCCTTGTGGTGGGCGTGCTGGTGTCGCTGTGTGCGGCGCTTCTGGGCGTATCTCTCGTGCTCAAGCGCTATTCCATGATCGGCGACGGTCTTTCGCACGTCGGCTTCGGCGCCCTTGCGATCGCCTCCGCCCTCGGGCTTGCCCCATTGGCCGTCGCAGTCCCCGTTGTGGTCGTATCCGCGGTGCTTCTGCTGCGGCTGCGCAGGAGCAGCCGTATAAAGGGCGACGCCGCGATAGCCATGATCTCCAGCAGCGCGCTTGCGATTGGCGTGATAACGGTGTCGCTCACGACCGGCATGAACACCGAAGTCTCAAGCTACATGTTCGGCAGTGTTCTCTCGCTCAGCCGCGGCGATGCAATACTTTCCGTCATTCTCTCGGCAGCGGTGCTTGCGCTGTTCGTGCTGTTCTACCCGCGCATATTCGCCGTCACCTTTGACGAGGATTTCAGCCGCGCAACAGGAACAAACACCGATCTTTACAACACGCTGCTCGCCGTGCTCACCGCCGTCACGGTCGTGCTCGGCATGCGCATGATGGGCGCGCTGCTCATATCCAGCCTTATCATCTTTCCGGCGCTCTCGGCCATGCGTCTGTGCAGGAGCTTCAAGGCCGTTGTGATCACCGCCGCAGTCATATCCGCCGTGTGCTTCATCGCCGGCATCATATGCTCATACTTTCTTGAAACGCCAACCGGCGCAAGCGTCGTCGTGGCGGATCTGGCGGCCTTTGCCGCCGCGTCTGTCATAGGCAGACATCGCGTTCGGAAAGGTTGAATTTTGACTAAAAATCGCCCCCAAAGGCTCCGGCAGAAGTCCGTTTTTTGTTTATGTATATGGCTTGACGCTTTTTGCGCCGAATGATATAATTTTGTCAAATAAAGAATATCTAAGGAGGTTCTTTTCAAATGAAAAAAATAGCACCAATAGAGCTCGGCATCGCCGGCAGCGGCACCGCATACCGCAATCTTGCGCCTGCGCAGCTTGTTGAGGCTGCTCTCCGCCGCGGCGAAGGCACTCTCTCCGAGACCGGCGCTCTGGTCGTAAAGACCGGCAAGTACACCGGCCGCAGCCCTGACGACAAATTCATTGTCGACACTCCCGCAGTCCATGACGAGATCGCATGGGGCAAGATCAACGTCCCCATTGAGAAGGCAAAGTTCGATGCCATCAAGGCAAAGATCCTTGCATATCTGCAGAACAAAGAGATTTTCGTGTTCGACGGCTTTGCAGGCGCAGACCCCAAGTACACCAAGCGCTTCCGCATCATAAACGAGCTGGCAAGCCAGAATCTCTTCATCCACCAGCTGCTTATCCGTCCCACCGACGAGCAGCTTGACGATTACGTCCCGGATTATACTATTTACGCGGCTCCCGGCTTCAAGTGCATCCCCGAGGTCGACGGCGTCCACAGCGAGGCTGCCATCATAATCGACTATGAGGCTCACGAAGTCCTTATCTGCGGCACCGGCTACGCGGGCGAGATAAAGAAGAGCGTCTTCTCGGTCATGAACTATGTTCTCCCCAAGGAAGGCATCCTCTCCATGCACTGCTCCGCCAACATCGGCGACGACGGAAACAGTGCCGTGTTCTTCGGTCTGTCCGGCACCGGCAAGACCACTCTGTCCGCAGACCCCAACCGCAAGCTCATCGGCGACGACGAGCACGGCTGGTCCGCAGACGGCGTGTTCAACATTGAGGGCGGCTGCTATGCAAAGTGCATCGCGCTCGATCCCGAGCATGAGCCCGAGATCTACGGCGCTATCAAGTTCGGCGCGCTGATGGAGAACGTCATCGTCGACGAGACCGGCAAGCCCGATTATTTTGACGGCTCCCTCACCGAGAACACCCGCGTCGGTTATCCCATCAACTATATCCCCAACGCCGCCATTCCCGGCGTCGGCGGTCAGCCCAAGACGGTCATATTCCTCACCGCCGATGCTTTCGGCGTGATCCCGCCCATCTCCAAGCTCGACAACGACAGCGCAATGTATCACTTTGTCTCCGGCTACACCTCCAAGCTGGCCGGCACAGAGCGCGGCATCACCGAGCCTGTCACCACTTTCTCCACGCTTTTCGGCGCTCCCTTCTTCCCGCTCAATGCCTCCGTGTACGCACAGATGCTTGGTGAGAAGCTCAAGGAGACCGGTGCAAACGTGTTCCTCGTGAATACCGGCTGGTGCGGCGGCGCAGCAGGCACCGTTCCCAGAATGAAGCTCAAGTACACCCGCGCGATGGTCACTGCCGCACTTGCAGGCGAGCTTGACAATGTGGAGTACGAGCTTGACCCCATCTTTAACCTCAATATCCCCAAGACCTGCCCGAACGTTCCCTCCGAGGTTCTCAATCCCCGCAACGTCTGGACCGACAAGGCGAAGTATGAGGAGTCCGCAAAGGCTCTGGCGAAGAAGTTCCAGGAGAACTTCGCCAAGAAGTACCCCGATATGCCCGCGAACATCACGAACGCAGGCCCGAAGGCGGAGTGATCCGACACCGTTTATAAAACACAAAAAAACTCCGGAATCAATGTGATTCCGGAGTTTTTTCATATCTGAAGCGTTTATATTCTTCCCTCTGCTCTGAGCTCGCTTATGATGCTGTCCGCAAGCTGCTCAAGCACGCCGAGATCCCACGTCATCTGATACACCGTGTACCTCGCCCGCGTCTCTTTGCAGTAGAGATATGTATCTCTGAGCATATCTGCACTTATGCCTATATCCGCGGGATCGCACGGCACGCCTACCTTCTTGAGCACGCCGCGCAGCTTCTCCGACGAATATACGCCGCCGAGCATGGATCTTATTTTATCCTGCTCCGCCTCTATTCTGTCTATCCTTTTCAGTCTGCCAGCCGTCGTATTCTTGCCGGACTTCTCTTCAAGCTCGATTATCGCGTCCGCCGCATTTCCGTAAGCTCTGCGTATCTCGCCCCTCCATGCCTCTTCGCTGTATGCGCGCGCCGTATCTCTCGCGGCGTCAAAGTCGATCTCCATCCCGCGCAGCTTCTCCACGAGTCTGAGTGCTAGCACCGTTCCGACCGCGACCTGCTCTCCATGCATGGCAAAATCTTTCCCCCGCTGTTCGCCGAGCACCTCCCAGTAGTGCGACATGTGGTGCTCTGCGCCGGATATGGCTCTCGAGCTGCCGTAGAGGCTTATCGTCGCCCCGGTCAGCAGCAGCGCGTTCATAAGGTTCCCAAGCGCCTCCGGCTTGCGTTCCCTTATATCATCCGTCTGCGCGAGTATGCCGTCCACATAATGCATAATGAGCGCGTCCATATTTTCGCAGTAGTGATCCTCGTTTATAAGCGCGCCGAGATGCCAGTCATTGATGGCGTTCAGCTTTCCGATCAGATCGCCGAAGCCGGCCGCGGTCATTCTGTAGGGTGCACCGGAAAGAACATCCGTGTCGCCGATAATGACCTCGGTGCTGTGCGCCGGCATAGTCGCCTTGAGATTGTTGACGTTCATTATGCCAACAGAGGCCGAGAAGCCGTCCATCGGTGCTCCCGTGGGCACCGTAAAGCACGGCAGGCCGAGCTTGAAGCTTGAAAAGCGCAGCATGTCCGTTATCGATCCGGTGCCTACGCCGATCATAAGGTCGCAGTCGTCGGGCTTGTTTATGACTATCTCGCCAAGCGTGGCCTCGTCAAATCCGAGGTGCCTTATTATCAGGACCAACGGCTCATATCCGTTCTCTTTGAGTACGCTCTCGCATTTTCTGCCCGCTATCTCATATGTGACTGCGTCGCAGAGCATATACGGCTTTTTGTACCCGCCCTCGCGTACATAGTCCGGCAGTGTATTTATCGCCCCGCTGCTGATGTTTATATGCTTTATCGGCGCATAGTGCGTCCTGCCGCAGCTGCATTCGAGCTTTACGTTGAGGTATTTATCCACGCTCTGCGGCGCATCGTACATTTTCATATATTTTCACACTCCTGTATGTCAGTCGATGTGGTTGAGCAGCCGCTCTCCGACCTCCCCGCCCGGGTGTATGACCGCAAACTGCTCGCGCGTGTAGCCGGTCATCTGCATAAGGGCAATGCATATGGCGTCGAAGGTGGAGATCACCGCCAGCGTGCTTGAAGTTGCAAGCATGTTGAACCGGCACGGCTCCCGCTCTGCCTTCACTTTCATATATATATCAGCAGCCTGCGCTATTTTCGAATCCGGATTTTCAGACACACCTATCAGCTTTGCCTTCTTTGTCCGGCAGGCCGGTATCAGGTTCACCAGCTCCTGCGTATTGCCGCCTTTGCTGATGAGTATCAGAATATCATCCTCCTGCAGGACGCCGAGTCCGCCGTGCACAGCGTCTGCCGGCGAGAGAAACAGCGCCGGTATCTCGATGCAGCAGAGCGAATGTGCAATCTTTTTCGCCGCCATTGCCGAGGTTCCGCAGCCGGAGAGTATCACCTTTCCCTTGCAGTTCTGCAGGGCTTTCGCCGTCTCAAGCACGGCCTTTTCGTCCAACACCTCCGTGAGTTTGCCTATTGCATCCGCCTCCATGCTTATGCATCGGTTTACTTCCGATATGATTTCCTTGTCTGTCACACTGATCCTCCTTGATCATCGTCGAATATTGAGCATGCCTCCCGGCCTTTCAGCGCCGGGAGGCATGTTGTTGTACGTTTCTGCCGGTTTCATGCCGCCGGGTTTATGGCTGCCTCCGGCAGCCTACGGTCAGCCGCCGTCCGTTTCTCTCTTTGTTTCCCGTGTATACTGTTCAAGAAAACGAGCCTTGAAGCTGCACGTCGCCTGCTCTCCGGCATCCCACAGGGCCTCGACTGCCGCCCCGTACACCGGGGGCGCATCCTGCAGCACCAGCTTTGCTCCGGGAGCCGATTTTTCTCTTATCGCCTCGAAATACTCCGGATAGTGGGAAACTATTCCCCCTCCCGCAACGACATCAAAATCACCCTCGAAGCTTGTCTGCGCCGCATATGTCAGATCGGCCATAAGCGCGGCATGCCGCTGAAATATCTCCTCGCATGCCTCGTCGCCGAGTCTGCGCCCTTCAAAAACGGCCTTAGCGAACGACGCTATATACGGCCGCCCGCCTCGATGAACTATCGGCGTCACATGGTCGTCTATCGGCTGGCCTATAATACCGGCCAGCAGCTCGACAAGCACCGTGCTGCCGCGCCGTCCGTCTACTGCCCGCAGCGCCGCGCATATTGCGTCGTGTCCTATCTCAAAGCCGCTGCCTCCGGTATCTATCAGATACCCCTTGCCTCCTATGTGCCGCAGAGGCTGCCCTTCGCGCCGGGCAAACAGGGATGAACCCGTGCCGCATATCATACCGCATCCGTCGGCATGGCCGAAAGCGCCCGAGATCAGGTTGTACCCGTCGTCTTCAAACCTTACGCTGCGTATCTTATAGCGCTTTTTTACCGTATCCGAATATATGTCCCCGTTCGGCAGGGTACCTGCCACACCGCCGAAAAGCGTATCGATCTCTCCCGGCGCCTGCGTGTAAACCGTGTCGATCGTTTTTATCATTCGCTCAAGCGCTTCTCCGCAGCCAAGGTCTGTCGGGTTGTTTCCCGGTCCGACAAAGCGCGTGATAATATTCCCCTCGCAGTCAAAGAGCACGGCATCGGTTTTTGTTCCTCCGCCGTCAATAGCTATGCAATACTTCATAATATCTCCGATCCTCAGTCAAGGTCTATCTTGTATTCGTTCGGTATTGCCGCCATTTCCTCCTTGTGCAGGTAGAGGTGATCCATCCTGCCCGGATAATGCGGATGCGTTTTTGTGACCTTTTCATATGTAACGCTGCTTTTGGCCTTGTTTACATCGCTGTTCATGTAGCCGTCGAGCAGCGCCTTCATTTCCCGCACAACAGGGCTGCCCTCATCATAGCACTCGTGCTCCTCCGGGATATGGTCGAAGAAGAAATATCTGTTCTCTGCCGCACGGTAGATGAGCTTGTTCTTCCCGTCCGTCACCATGTACATTCCGACATCACCGCAGCCATGCTGTGAAAAAACGTACTTTCTTTCATTCTGCGCAAAGAGATCCACGCCGTCGAATTCTTCTTTATCAAAGTCCGCTCCGGCATAGCTCAGCAGCGTCGGCGCAATATCCACAAGTGAACAGGCCTCGCTTATCAGCTCATGTCCTTTTCCCGGATACTTCACGATGAGCGGGACCCGGCAGGATGAATCCACCATTGTCCGCTTGCCTATCGCATTATAATCACCCATCATGTCGCCATGGTCGCTTGCAAAGACGATGAGCGTATCGTCATACATTCCCTTGTCCTTCAGCGCATTGATGATGCGCCCGACCTGATAGTCCACGAAAGACACGCACGCATAGTAGAAATTCTTGCTGCGCAGTACATCCTGACGGCTCATATCAAGTCTTCTGCACGAGCAGCGCTCGCCTATGAGCGAGGAAAAACGGCCGAATTCCTCTTCATCCGGAATGAACGGTTCAGGCGAATCCTCCCTGTAAAGCTTCTGCCACGGTGCAGGCGGACAATACGGCGGGTGAGGATGGATGAAAGACGAGAACAGGAACATTGGTTCGTCCGGGTCATGGTTTTCTATATACTCCACACTCATGCTGCCGATCCACTGCGTAGGGTGATCCTCCGGCGGGAGCTGGGATATCTGCGGCATATAGTACATTTCGCTGCGCATCCCGTTATAGTCAAACACCCACGGGTACTTTGCGCGTATATACTCCATGTACTCATCGCCCTCGGCAGAAAGCTCCTCCTGCGGGTGACGCCTTGTAAAGCCAATACTGCCGTAAGGGTCCCACAGATAATGCATCTTGCCGACACAGCAGCTGTCAAAGCCGCAGTCCGTTATCCGCTTGTAGAAGCCGCTTCCGTTATATATCTTGTCCGTATTATTGTTGTTGCAGCCGGTCGACGCCGGGTATTGTCCTGACATGAGAGACAGTCTCGCCGGTACGCACACAGGGGAAGGCGTAATGCACCTTTCAAAAACTACGGAATCCCGCGCAAGTGCATCCAGATTCGGCGTCTGTATATGCGGATTGCCCAGAGCCGAGATCGTATCATAGCGCTGTTGGTCCGTAAACAGCATTAAAATATGTTTCATTACCTATGTTTCTCCCATAAATAAGGTTTCTGGATATATTTCGTTTTGCTTATGAAACGAAACTTTTTTATTTTGTTTCATAATTTTTATGTTTATATATTATTATTTTACCGCCCGTTTGTCAAATGCTCTTTTCGCCTAAATATCTGACCGTTTTTTATATACATTGCACATATTTTTCGTTTTTTATTTAACGTGCATCGTATGTAAATCGAAAGTTGACAATTTCGATACGAAATAATATAATTGCTGTATCTTAAAATAGAAAGCAGAAAAATATGGGAAAAAGCATTGACGCACGCCGTCAGGAAATATTGGATCTTGTGAACCGCTGCGGAACGCTGGACTTTTCTCAGCTGAGGGAGAGCTTCCCCGGCATTTCGGACGTCACGCTGAGAAAAGATCTGCAATACCTCGACGACACACAGCAGGCTATACGCACTCACGGCGGCATAAAATCAATTCCTTCCGCGCTCAACTACTATTACCGTGCAAACGTCAACCACGAGCTGAAAAAGAGCATCGCCGCCAAGGCCTCCGCGCTCATCCGGCCCGGCGAATCGGTCTTCATCTCCGCCGGCACCACATGTGCAGAGCTTGCGCGCTGCCTGCCGGTCTTTCCGCTGAAGGTATGCAGCGACGGCGTTTATACCGTCATCAACATTGCAAATCTGCCCAACATATCCGTCGAGCTGATCGGCGGCGACGTGGATCTTAACATCATGCGCGTGGAGGGCATCTCCGTGCTCAACCAGCTTGAGCGCTGCCATTTTTCCACCGCATTTATGAGCGCGCTCTGTGTCGACGTCAATTACGGCTTCGCCCACAACACTTCCATGACCGTTGCAATACTGGAAAAGGTCATTGAACACGCTGACCGGACTGTGATACTGCTCGACTCATCCAAATCGCGCGGCGGCTTTTATCCGCACACGCTCCCGCTCTCGTCCGTAGACATTCTCGTCACTGACGACGATTTTCCCGCCGATATCGCAGCGCAGCTTGAGGCCAAGGGCCTCACGATAATCTGACCGCACGCACAAAAAAACTGCCGCAAACCCCAAAAAAGTTTGCGGCAGTTTTTTTATCGCTTTTACTTCTTTTCGCCTTTCTCCGGGATGACGAAGATAAACACCAGCGAGCTTATGCACAGCAGGAACGGATAGAAAAGGCACGGCATTATATCGAACGCCGAAACGCTGCACCCCATCGTATCCGCAGCGGAGATCGCCACCAGCATCTGCGCGCCGTAGGGTATTATACCCTGGAATATGCAGGAGAAGGTGTCGAGGATCGAAGCCGTCTTGCGCTTTGAGATCCCGTAGCCTGCGGCCATTTCTGCGGCTATCGGGTTTGCCATGACGATGGCCACGGTGTTGTTCGCAGTTGCAATGTCCATCGCCCCGACGAGCAGCCCCATGCCGAGCTGACCCATCTTCTTGCCCTTGAAGCTCTTTCTTATACCGTAGAGCAGCGCCGTAAATCCGCCGTACTCGTTTATGAGCGCGCATATCGCAGACACAAGTATTGCGACCATAGTGGTCTCGAACATACCCGACGCGCCGCTTCCCATATTTGCAAGAAGCTCCGTCGCCGCCGTGGCCCCCGTGGCAAGCATTATGATGGAGCCTGAGACTATACCCACAAGCAGCACCGTAAACACGTTGATGCCCGCAATGCCGCCGGCCAGAACCAGAACGTAGGGTACCGCCTGTATGAGGTTGTACTCATGCACCACGACCTCGCCTATTCCGCTTCTCAGCGAAAGCACTATTATCAGCACGAGCGTCGCCAGCGCCGCTGGGAGCGCAATGGCAAAGTTCTCGCGGAATTTGTCCTTCATCTCGCAGCCCTGCCCGTTGCAGGCCGCAATGGTGGTGTCTGAAATAAACGAGAGATTGTCGCCGAACATTGCGCCGCCCATGACCGAGCCGATGCACAGCGGCAGCGAGCTGCCGGAGCTTATCGCTATCTCCACAGCTATCGGCGTGATGAGCGTTATCGTGCCGACGGAGGTACCCATCGCCGTGGACACAAAGCAGCTTATGACAAACAGTGCCGCTACCGCAAATTTTGCCGGGATGATCGAGAGGATGAAGTATGCCACGCTCTGCGCGCTGCTGCGCCCCACGACTCCGACAAAAATACCCGCGGTCATGAATATGAGGATCATCGTGACGATGTTCCTGTCGCCTATGCCCTTGCCCATCAGCTCAAGCTTATCGTCAAAGCTGAGGGCTCTGTTCTGCATGCACGCCGCCAGCAGCGCAATGAGGAAAATCACAACGATAGGGATGGAATAGAACCCCATCGGTATTTTCAGCACATACTCAAACACTATGCCCAGTCCCAGATAGAGCACAAGAAATATGCCTATCGGAAGCAGGGCCTTCACATTACCTTTTTCCACTCTTTCTCCTCCGTGATCCGTATATATTTTTCCCGGCGGCGCCGCCGGAGAATTCACGCCGTTATTTCGCCGTGCAGGTTCCTTTTGAAAAGCTCCGTGATCTCTTCCCGGCTCAGCCCCTGCTCCAGAAGCCACATCAGCTTCGTTACGGCCGCCTCGGTAGTCATATCCCCTGCCGGTATCGCGCCGCAGTCAAGCGCGCGGCGGCCCACCTCGTACACTGTCATATCCGTGGCCTCGTACAGGCACTGGCTGCATATCACGACCACTACGCCGCGCCCGACAAGACTGTGTATCTCGGATACGACATTCCGCCGGAGAAAGTTTATGCCGCCGGAGCCGAAGGCCTCTATCACAAGTCCCTTGCAGCCCGCATCGGCAAAAGCCGAGAACAGTTTCGGGTCAACGCCGGGGATAAGCTTCATGAGCGCGACCCGGCTGCTTACGCCGGCTCTGAGCTCGCACTCCTGAGTTCTCCTGGGAATATAGTCCCGGTTCACGGCAAGTCCGCGCGAATTGATCTCCGCGACCGCGGGCAGGTTCACGCTTTCAAAGGCGTGAAAATCCATCGTGCGCACCTTTACCGCGCGGCAGCCCAGAAACACCTGCCTGTCAAACGCAATAAATATTCCCTCTATGCCGGACGCCGCCATAGCGAACGCGCATTGCAGGTTCGCATAGGCGTCGCTGAGCACGTTCTCCGCCGGGAGCTGGCTTCCCGTGAGCACTACGGGTCTGTCTATGCCCGGAAGCATGAAGGTCAGCGCAGAGGCGGTATACGCCATTGTGTCCGTCCCGTGGGTGATGACCACCCCGTCATAGCTGAGACGCTCTTCATATATGCACTTTGCGATCTGCGCCCATTCCTCGGGCTGAATGTTGCTCGAATCGAGCGTCATAAGAGAATGCACCGTTATGTCATACAGCTCATGTCCCGGGAAACGAAGAAGGATACCGTCCCCTTCGCCCGGATGCAGCCCGTATTCTGACTGCACCGACATTATGGTCCCTCCGGTTGTAATGAGCAGAATCCGCTTTTTTTCGTCCATATTCCATGCCTTTCCGCGCCAAAAGCCGGCTTGCCGGACACCGGCAGCACGGCGCATATTATTTGTATTATATCAGACTCCACCGTATCTTTTCAAGCCGTTCAGCGGCATTTTCATAAAAGTGAGCGGCGCGGCCGTCGGCTGCGCCGCTTATAAAGCTTTGCATGAAACTAGCTTATAAGATACTTCCCGGCACGGGCTTTTCTGATAAACCGGCGGTAAAGCACTGCACCCGCGATGCTCATCAGCGTCTCTGTGACCGGAAATGTCAGCCAAAACCAGTTCAGCCCGAACCGGGAGGAAATATATCCGAGTGGCACAAACAGCACGACCGTGCGTATCACGGTGAGCGCGGAGCTTTTCACGCTGGCCCCCACCGCCTGAAAGAATACGGGAAAGATCAGAGATGTGACCATCGGCAGAAAGCTTATGCCTACAAAGCGGAACCCGACCCTGCCGACGAAAAAGCTGTCGATAATATTATAAAGCGCCTGAATAAGCTGCGCCAGCATGACAGGCGGCGCAAGCCTGAGCATTATTCTGCTGCTTTTTCTGTACCGAACAGATCTGTCTGTTCCATTGCCGGTCACCTCGTTTCTTCCAGCGCCGTATTGAGGGCCGAGTCGAACTCAAGAAGCAGCTCCGTGAGTTTTCCCAGTTTCTCTTTGCCCAATGCCTCCAGCGCGCGGTTCTCTACCGCGTCGAGCGAGCTCAGGAAATCCGCAGCGTATTCTCTGCCCTTATCGGAAAGGACAAAGGCCTTTTCACGTCCTCTGCTGTTTTCTTCATCATAAACCAATATGCCCTCTCTCCGCATGGCTGAAATCACGTTGTGGATCGTCTGCTTGGGCAGAATATAACTGTCGCATACCTGCTTCTGCGTACAGTAGCCATACTCTCTGAGCGTATATAACACCAGCATTTCATGATAGCTGACGCCATGTACTCTTGACCATGAGGAATAGACGCCCCTGCATTTGATAATTCCCCTGTTTATACTGTTTATCAGGTTCAGCGATTCTTTATCCATATCGTCCTCCGCAAGTCCCAAACGGGACTACGGCAGTTTACATGTCCGCAGTGGGCTTGGCAATAGTTTTTTAAGATTTTTCGCGTTGACTCAGGCCTTCGTTATTGATATAATTGTTTGATAAAGTATAGGCGCATCAAGAGGGCCGACTGTCCGCTTTTATGCCGGCTCATATGAATACTATTATCTTAGAGAAAGGCGGTCCGTCTGCGTATGAAAACCAGAGCCTCATCGCGGCATGTGCTGAAGATCCTGCTTTGGATATTCGCCGCGCTGCTTGCGCTTGCGCTTATCGCCGTGAGCGTGCTATGCTTCAAGGGCTATAAAATGTATAGAGAGGCGGTCGCCGAAAGGCCGGTCGCCGCGCTTCAGGATAATATCCGCAGCCGCTGCTATGTCTATGTGACATGTGATGAGCTGCCGCAGATATATAAAGACGCCGTTATTGCCGCCGAGGACCGCCGCTTTGAAACGCACCACGGCATAGACCCCATCGCAATAGCCCGCGCTGTGCTCGTGGATATAAAAACGCTGTCGTTCGCCGAGGGCGGCAGCACCATAACGCAGCAACTCGCCAAAAACGAGCTTTTCACTCAGCGCAAGCATCTTGAGCGCAAGTTTGCCGAGATATTTGCCGCGCACGCCATTGAAGACACCTACACCAAGGATGAGATATTCGAGATGTATGTCAACTCCATCTACTTTGGCAGCGGGTATTACGGCATATATGCCGCGGCGGGCGGATACTTCGGCAAGGCTCCCGCCGAGCTGAACGCCTGCGAGTCGGTAATGCTCGCAGGCCTTCCAAACGCGCCCTCCATTTACTCGCCGGACAACAGCCTGTATTACGCGATGAAGCGCATGACCGTTGTACTGCAAAGAATGATAAACTATGATTTTGTGAGCATCCCGGAAGCCGACAGAATAATGGCCGAGGCCTTCAGCCTTCAGTTCTACGGCCGCGGTATGGCCGCCGCCTGACGAGCACGAATAAAGACGTAAAAAAGCACTGTTTTTGCCCATATTCAAGGTGAAAAACAGTGCTTTTTGCCAGATATTTTCTCCGGCTGTTGCGTTTTTTCAAAGATACGTTATAATACCACGGCAAGTGCTTTAGAATATATATTTCAAAGGTGGATTATGGAACAGACTAACAGACTTACTCTGCGGGAGTGCATGATAGGCGACCGCAGCTTTTACAGGCATGTGCTCACCGTGGTGCTGCCGATAATAGTTCAGAACACTCTCACAAACGTCGTGAGTCTCCTTGACAACGTGATGGTCGGCCAGGTCGGAACGCTGCCTATGAGCGGTGTCGCGATCGTGGGCCAGCTGCTGTTTGTGTACTACCTCTCTATCTGGGGCAGCACCGCGGGGGCCGGCATATACGGCGCGCAGTTCTACGGGCGCGGAGACATGGACGGCATGCGTCACACCTTCCGCTTCAAGCTGATAATCGTCTCGGTCATAACGGCTGCCGCCATCGCGCTGCTCTCGGCCGCGGGCGCAGCTCTTATCCGGCGCTACATTGCCGCCGACACGAGCGCCGCCGATGTTGAGGCTACCATGAGCTATGCGCTGGACTATCTGCACATCATGCTCATCGGCCTTGTCCCCTTCGCCGTCACGCAGTGCTACGCCGGCACGCTCAGGGAGAGCGGGCAGACCGTCCTGCCTATGAGAGCCAGCATAGCCGCGATACTTGTAAACTTCGTGTTCAATTCCCTGCTCATATTCGGCCTGCTCGGCTTCCCGCGTCTCGGCGTCGTGGGCGCCGCCATCGCCACCGTGATCTCGCGCTTTGTGGAGCTCGCCATCGTAGTATACGGTGCGCACCGCACGCCCGGACGCTTTCCTTTCTTTGAAGGCGTATTCCGCGGCTTCCGCATACCGTGGGGGCTTGCGAAAAACATAATGTCCAAGTCGCTGCCGCTTCTGTGCAACGAGCTGCTGTGGAGCACGGGTCAGGCCGTTCTGCTGCAGTGCTACTCCGTGCGCGGCATTCAGGTCGTCGCTGCAATGAACATATGCAGCACGGTGTCTCAGATATTCAACGAGGCGTTTCTCTCCCTCGGCAACGCCACGGCCATAGTAGTCGGTCAGGAGCTCGGCGCAGACAGGCTGGTCAATGCGCGGCGCACTGCATGGCGCATGCTGACGCTGAGCATAACCAGCTGCCTTGTAATGGGCTTTTTGCTCTCCATATGTGCGCCGTACATCCCGCTCATATACAATACCGACGATTCGATACGCAGTCTCGCGAGCGAGCTCATCCGCATCGCCGCCGTATGCATGCCGCTCTTCGGCTTTGCAAACTGCGCGTATTTCACGATACGCTCCGGCGGGAAAACGCTCATTACTTTCCTTTTTGACAGTTGCTTTACATGGGTGGTATCCGTGTCCGCGGCATTCTGCCTCTCACGCTTCACCGTGCTGCCGATCGTGCCGATCTACTTCATCGTCAATATGCTTGATATAATCAAATGCGTCATTGGCTTTATACTGATGAAAAAGGGCATCTGGGTCAGAAATATCGTCAAGTCCGGCGAATCCGCCTGACGATGCCATGCGCAGAAAAAAGCTCCGCACCTGCTGCCGGTGCGGAGCTTTTTTATTGCCGTTGAGCTTACTTCAGATTATTCTTGATAACATTGCCAAGTCTCTTGATGCCCTCTTCGATCCTCTCATCGGGCATACCGGAGTAGTTCAGGCGCAGGCAGTGATGATTGTTCCCGTTGGGGAAGAAGCCTATGCCGGGGACATATGCGACGTTCTGCGCAAGCGCGTCGGCCGCCATGACCTTGGTGTCTATATAATCAGGCAGCTCCGCCCAGGTGAACAGGCCGCCGTCGGGGACGGTGTACTTGACCTCTTTGGGGAAGTATTTTGCCATTGCGTCCATCATGACGTTGCAGCGGTGCTCATACACGGCGCGCACGGTCTCAACATGCTCGTCCAGATCGAACATGTCTATGAACTTCGACACGACCATCATGGAGATGGTGGAGGTCTGCAGAACGGACGCCTGTGCGATGAGGTTGATCTTCTCGACTATCTCCTTGCTTGCGCACATCCACGCGAGACGGTAGCCGGGAGCGAGTATCTTTGAGAAGGTGCCGAGGTAGATGACGAGGCCCTTTGTATCCATGCTCTTGAGAGAGGGCAGGAACTCGCCCTTGTAGCGCAGCTCGCCGTAGGGGTTATCCTCAAGTACGATGACCTCATACTTGTTGACGATCTCCATAAACTTTTTGCGGCGCTCGATGGGCCATGTGCGTCCGCTCGGGTTCTGGAAGTCGGGGATGACGTAGATCATCTTTACGTTCGGGGTGGTGGCAAGTATCTTGTCCAGCTCTTCCATTATCATGCCGCTGTCATCGGTCGGCACTTCCTTGAACACCGGCTGGCTGAGCTTGAACGCATTTATTGCGCCGAGATAGGAGGGGCTTTCCATCAACACTACATCGCCGGGGTTGACAAACAGTCTTGCCGCAAAGTCAAGCCCCTGCTGGCTGCCGGCCGTCATGATGATATGGTCCGGATCGGTGTTGATGCTGTTCTTTGCCAGCAGGCGGTCCGCTATCTGCTCTCTGAGTCTGAGCAGGCCGTCGGTCGGGCCGTACTGGAGCGCCGCTCTGCCGTTTTCGTCCAGAACTGCGTCCGTTGCAGCCTTTATCTTATCCACAGGGAAAAGCTCCGGTGCGGGAAGGCCGCCGGCGAAAGAGATGATCTCCGGGCGATTGATAAGAGCAAGAAGCTCACGGATGTCCGACGCTTTGACATCGTCCATTCTCTCTGCAAATTTTACCATGATGTTCCTCCTTAATACTTATACTCTAAATTAGTTTTAGCATATCACAATCTTTACGCGATGTAAACACAAAATGCTCTAAAAGATTGTTAAATTCCCTCCAAAACGTGCAGCGCCCGTATTTCCGGGTCACATATGTGCTCCTGCATATCCAGCCCGTGCCGCTCCATATAATCCCAGTTTCCGCAGGTGAGCCGCTGGTGCTGAAGCTCGCGCACAACGGCGGCGCACACGTCCTCCACAACGCCGGCCTTTGTCTCCTGCTCCGCGGCTTCATTGCCGCCGGTCAGCAGGTATTCCAGCGCACCGCGCATATCGCCGAGGCGCTCCAGACCGTCCATGCCGCGGAAGGCCCATTTGTAATAGGGCATGTGCCTGCCGTTGAGCAGATATATCATATACATCGTGCTCCTGACAAACTCTGTGAGCGCAAGCATCGCCGCCCCCTCTTCGCCGTGCCGTATGCAGCGGGCATAGTTGTATTGCCCGCTCTGCGCCATGCTGACAGCGCATGCGGCAAGCTTTTTTATGCGCACATCCTCCGGCATGCCGTGTGCGATTTTCTCCCGTATTGCGCTGAACGCGCCTGCATCGTCGCGCCAGACCTCGCCGTTCACGGCCTCGGCCAGCGCATGCGGCGGAAGATACAGCCATTGTTGCCAGCTCTCCGGCGCACCGGCAGAGCCCGTATAACGGTGGAAGAAGTCGCTTATCCGGCGCACGCCGCGTGTTTTTTCGGCAAGCCTGCTGCGCTGTGCAGCCTTCTCGAACGGCAGCGCGCGGTAGGCCCGCGCGAGCTTTACGCCAATCTCCATGTCTGTCACGTCGTCTATCCACAAGCAAAAGCCCTGCTCAAAATCATGGTCGCGCGACAGCTCGTCGTCAAAGCCGAAGCACTCGGAGCCGTGTCCCGCAAGCCCTGCGGCAATGCGCCCCTCGAAGGGCGCGAACTCCGCGTGCAGCATAGGTGCGCCGTATTTTTCATACAGCTCTCTCGCCTCATCAAGAAAGCGCATATATTTTCGCCGCCCTTTCCTTCAGGATGCCGGCATACACAAAGAAGCCGAAATAGTCAAAGCACGGCGCGCATTTGGAGATCGTGAACGCATGATACCCGTCGTGCGGGAGCGCCGGGTCGCTGAGATATTCCCACGCCCGCTCAAGGCACTCTTCAATGCGCGCGTCCTCGTGATCCTGCCGGTCGTACATTTCCGCCATATTGCACAGCGTCACGGCAAGCTCGTTCTGCGGATATTCGCACTTCTCCGTGATGCGCATCGCCGCCGTGAAACAGCGCTCAGCGCTCTCATAGTCCCCCGTGTCGGAGTACGACAGCGCCATATTGTTGAAGAGCCCGGCAAAGCGGTAATCCGCCGGGTCAAGGTTGTCCGAATAAACGCGGCAGACATGCTCGAATATCGGTATTGAATCCGCCGCAAGTCCAAAGCATTTGAGCGTCGTCGCGGCGTTGAGCATCACTGTTGCACCGGAGACTGTCATCCCCATGCGGTGCGCACGGATAAGCTCCAGTGCGCCGTTCACCGCCGCAAGGCCGCGAGACCTGTTTGCGCTGCGGCGGTACTGCCCCAGCAGCTCGCTCGTCACGGTCAGCTCCGCGCGCCAGTCTCCGCAGGAGCGCGCCTTTTCCAGCCAGCCCTCGAGATAGCTCTCCGCCTCGCTCTCACGCCCGTGTTCATATAATGCGTCCAGCCCGCGCACTATCTCAGGCACATCCAGCGTTGCGGCGCAGCGCCCGGCGTCAGGCGTACCGATATACGCCGCGGCGTCAAAACAGCAGCGCGGCTCAGTGTATTCCATCATTCTCACCCCTGTGTCACTTGAAAGATCGTGAATTAACATATATAATACTTCTAATAATATTATTATTCAATATAGTCACGGAGGCTGTGGCATGAGCAACAGTTTGATAAACGAACAATCTCCATATCTTCTCGATCACGCGGAAAACCCGGTGGACTGGTACCCGTGGTGCGATGAGGCGTTTGAAAAAGCCCGGCGCGAGGATAAGCCCGTTTTCCTCTCCATCGGATACTCGACCTGCCACTGGTGCCATGTAATGGCGCACGAGTCGTTTGAGGACAGGCGCGTCGCTGAGATCCTGAACCGGCACTACATCTCCGTAAAGGTGGACCGCGAGGAACGGCCCGACATCGACGCGGTGTATATGCGTGCATGCATGGCGCTCAACGGCAGCGGCGGCTGGCCGCTCACTGCGATACTGACGCCGGATCAGAAGCCGTTTTTTGTCACGACCTACATCCCGCGCGACAGCCGGAATGGTCAGCCGGGGCTCATCCAGCTGCTGAACGCCGTCGCCGCGAAGTGGACGGGCGACCGCACATCGCTCCTGAAAACCTCAGGAGACATATATGACTATCTCTCGGCCGGCGCGCAGCCCATAAAGAGCGCCGTCCCCGGCGCAGATTTTGCCGCGCGTGCCGCGGCTCAGCTCGCCGCCGCCTTTGACGCTGAATACGGCGGCTTCGGCACTGCGCCGAAGTTCCCCACGCCGCAGAATCTCATCTTTCTCACCCGCTACAGCGCGCTCTCAGGCGATAAAAAGGCCCGCGCAATGGTCGAGGATACGCTCAAGGCGATGTATAAGGGCGGCATATTCGACCATTTCGAAGGCGGTTTTTCGCGCTACTCCACCGACCGCGAATGGCTCGCGCCGCACTTTGAAAAGACGCTGTACGACAACGCGCTGCTTGCATACGCCTATGTTGAGGCGTGGCAGAGCGGCCGCATGGCGCTCTACCGCTATGTGGCCGAGAGCACGCTCGACTACTGCATGCGCGAGCTGCTGTCCCCTGAGGGCGGGTATTACTGCGGTCAGGACGCGGACAGCGGCGGCATTGAGGGCGCATATTATCTCTTTACCCCGGACGAGGTGAAAAAGATCCTCGGCGATGACGCCGGGCGGCACTTCTGCGAGTGCTACGACATCACGCCCGAGGGCAATTTCCACGGCAGCAGCATTCCGAATCTTCTGATAAACACCCGCTGGAATCTCCTCCCTGAGGGCTATGACGATTTCCGCGAGAAGCTGCGCCTCTACCGCGCCGCGCGCAGCGAGCTGCGGACGGACACGAAGATACTCACCGCATGGAACGGCCTCATACTCATGGCGCTTGCAAAAGCGGCGCGCGCCTTCGACGACCCCCGCTACCTCAACGCAGCGCAGGAGCTCGCCTTATTCATGGAGAAGAACCTGTTTGACGGCGGCAGGCTCAAGTCCCGCCTCTGCGGCGGAGAGCTGAGATTTGACGCCCAGCTTGACGACTATGTGTTCTACGCTCTCGGCCTGCTGGAGCTCTATGCAGCAGACTATGATCCGGCGCACATCCTCACGGCGCAGCGCTTTGCGCACGAAATAACCGGACACTTCGGCGACGGCTGCGGCGCATACTACCGTACATCGGACAAGGCGGAGAAGCTCATCACCCGCCCGCGCGAAGTGTTTGACGGGGCGGCCCCCTCCGGCAGCAGCGGCGCGGCGGTGCTCTTTGATACGCTGTTCCGCCTGACCGGCGACATTGAAATGCGGACGGCGCGCGATGAACTGCTCGGCTATATATGCGGCAGCACCGCTGAAATGCCGGCGGCATGTCCTTTCGCCCTCTGCGCGCTGCTCAGCGCCGTATACCCGGTAAGGGAAATACTGTGCGCCGCGCCGGATGAGACAGTACCCGTTCTTCTCAAATCCGTCACCTCGCGCTACGCCCCCGAGCTCACGGTGCTCCTGAGCTCCCCGGCCCGGGCCGCCGCTCTCGCCGAAGCTGCGCCGTTTACCAGGACCGCACAGCCGGGAAGCGACGGCAGGCCGTGCTTCTATGTCTGCGAAAACGGTGTCTGCCGCGAGGGCATCACCGGCTGACGGCGAAGCGAAAAAAACAAAAAATCATAATGCGCTCTGTGAAGCTCAAGCTTCACAGAGCGCTTTTTACGTCCCGGCGTTTATTAATCCTCTATGTACGCGCCGTTGAAGTCCGCCTGAAGCGGTATAACACGCCAGCCGGGGAGCGCGGCGTGCAGATCATCTGCGATACGCCCGGCAAAACCGTCCGACGTAGAGACACACAGCAGCGTGGAGCCTGCGCCGGATATGCACATGGCATCGGCTCCGCACTTATACGCAAGACCGCGTGCAGTGTCGAAGCCCTCGATGAGCGTAACGCGGTAGGGTTCATGCAGCCTGTCCGCCATTGCCGCGCGCAGAAGTCCAGTGTCGCCGCTACCGAGCGCGCTGAGCAGCAGCGCTGCCCGTGAGACGTTGAATATCGCATCGGCGCGCGGCACCTGATGCGGCAGCACTCCGCGCGAGAGCTTTGTGGAGAGTTCAAAGGGCGGCACGAGCGCCGTGAAATTCAGTTCTAAGCTCAAAGGAAAATGGACAGACAGCGGGATCCCTGCCTCGACTGCGGACACGGTCAGTCCGCCGAAAAGCGCGGGGGCAACATTGTCCGGATGCCCCTCAAGCGCCGTGGCCACGGAGAGCAGCTCATCCCGGCTCATATTCAGCCCGTGCAGGGCGTTTGCCGCTATCACGCCGCCCACAAGCAGCGCTGAGGACGAGCCCAGCCCGCGTGATATGGGAATATCCGAACGGAGGAACCGGATACGCAGCGGCTCGCAGGCAAGTCCGCGGCGCTCCAGCACGGCCTTGTACGCGCGGTAAGCCAGATTGTTCTCCCCGCAGTATCTCTCGTCGCAGCCACTTATCTCAAGGCCGCTGCCGCCGGGCTCAAATTCCAGCTCGTTGTACAGCTGCCACGCGATGCCGAAGCAGTCAAAGCCCGGCCCGAGGTTGGCAGAGCTTGCCGGTACTCTGATCTTCATATATGCTCCCCCTCCTGCTTGTTATTTAGAATGTCCTTTACGTAATCGAGAATGTCTTCCCTGCGGATCAGATCACGGTGCTTTTCGGGCATATCGCGAAGCGAGGCAAGATTGCGCGGTATTGCACGGCCGCTTATGCGCGAAAGCTCCTCCATCTCGGAAAAGCCGTCGCCGCTGAGCTGTCCGCCGACGGCGTCAAGCACCGCCGCAGGGAACTTGAACGGTGAAGCGGTGGACAAAACCACGCACATATTTCCCCGGTAATCTCCGCTCTTCCTGTAGCTGTCGAGCACGGAGAACGCCACGGCCGTATGCGGGTCGCACAAATAGCCGTTCTCCTCCCATATGCGCTTTATTGCGGCGCGCGTTGCAGCCTCGCCGGCATATCCGGCGGAAAAGACCTCGCGTATATTCGCGTGCGTCGCCTTGTCGACGCTGTAAACGCCGTCCCTTTTCAGCGCATCCATCCATGTGCGGACGGCTCCGGCATTCCCGCCGGAGGCGATGAACAGCAGGCGCTCAAGATTTGAGGAGACGAGTATGTCCATAGACGGAGAGCTCGTGCGCACAAAGGGACGGCGGGCATCGTAGACGCCGGTCTCTATAAAGTCGCGCAGGACCCGGTTCTCATTCGCGGCGCAGACGAGCCGCCCGACAGGCAGTCCCATGAGCTTTGCGTAATACCCTGCGAGAATGTCGCCGAAGTTGCCGGTGGGGACTATAAAATCCACCTTGTCGCCGGGGCTTATGGCCTTGTCCGCCAGAAGCTGCGCATAAGCGGAAAAATAGTAGATCACCTGCGGCGCGAGACGGCCTATATTGATGGAGTTTGCGGAGCTGAGCCGCTTGCCGCAGGCTTCGGCGCCAAGCATGGAGAACGCCTCCTTCACGCCGCGCTGGCAGTCGTCAAAATTGCCCTTCACAGCGCATACGCGGACGTTCGCGCCGCACTGCGTCACCATCTGTGCGCGCTGAACCGGCGAAACGCCGCCGTCCGGGTAAAATACGATTATCCCGGTACCGTCCACATCGTGAAAGCCCTCAAGCGCCGCCTTGCCGGTGTCTCCGGAGGTCGCAGTCAGGATAACGATGTCCTCGTCTATGCCGAGCTGGCGGCGCGCCGCGGTGACCAGCTGCGGCAGCATGGACAGCGCCACATCCTTGAAAGCGCTCGTCGGCCCGTGGAAAAGCTCCATCACATAGGCGCTGCCGCATTTTACGAGCGGCGCGAGCCTGTCATTATCAAATTTGCCGAGGTACGCGCGCCGGACAAGCCCGCCCATATCCTTAAAATCAGGCAGAAGGAACGAGAGTATCATCTCCGCCATTCCGAATTCATTCAGCGTCAGGCAGTGCTGCCAGTCAAAGCTGCGTGTACCTATCGCCGGGTCTACGAAGAGCCCGCCGTCCGGCGCAAGCCCCTTCAGCACGGCCTCAAGTGAATTTGCCTGTATGTCGCTTCTTGTACTGCGGTAGATCATCTGTCATATCTCCTGAAATCGTTATTCTATTGCCAGCAGCTTCGCCTGCTCGACACCGGGGGTCTTGCCGATGAGAGCGATCAGCCCCGTCAGCTCGCAGCTTATCGAGCTGACGTCGAGCGAGATAGTGACGCTGGCACGGTTATGTATGGGAAGGCTCTGCGTGATGGTGAGCACGCTCGCGCCGCTGTCGGATATGCAGCTGAGAAGCGCGCTGAGCACTCCGGGCTCATGCGCAAGCATCATGGACAGCACGGCCTTCCGCCCGCCCGCCATCTCGGACGGCTCCAGTATGTAATCTTTATACTTATAGTAGGTACTGCGGGAAATGCCGACCTCTTTCACGGCCTGACTCACGTCCCGCACTTTGCCGGACTCCATAAGGTGCCGTACCTCCAGCACCTTTTCGTAATACTCCGGCAATATGCTTTTGTGAATGATGAGATAATTTTCGAGCATACCGTCAAAACTCCTTGTGAAATTTGCAGATAAAAAAAAACCTTGTTTTTTGCACTGCTACATGATACACTGTCGCTGTCGAAAAAACAAGTGTTTTTGAAACAAAGACAAAAATATTTTTGGAGGTGGACTTATGAAGGTCGCTGTTTTGGGTTACGGTACGGTAGGTAAGGGAGTTTATGATATTCTGCGAACTAGTCCCCTCTTTGAGGCAGGCCCTGTGCTCGTAAGACCCGGCAAAACGGACGAGCCGTTCAAGACCGACAGCATGGAGGCCATCTGCGCGGACGGCTCCATAGACGCGGTAGCCGAAACGATGGGCGGCATAGACGCAGCGTATTCATATGCGTCGATGGCGCTGAAGGCCGGCAAGCATTTCGTCACATCGAACAAGGCGCTCGTCGCAGCGCGCGGCATCGAGCTTGCGGCGCTTGCGAGAGAGCACGGCGCCGGTTTCCTTTTCAGCGCGGCCTGCGGCGGCGCGGTGCCGTTTCTCCACAATCTGGAACTTGCGTGCGAGTGTGACGAGATATATTCGCTCGGCGGCATACTAAACGGCACGACGAACTACATGCTGGACATGATGCAGTCCGAGGGGCTTGACTATGACGCGGCGCTCAAGGATGCGCAGGCGCTCGGCTATGCCGAGGCCGATCCGACGGCCGATGTTACCGGACTCGACGCGCTGAGGAAGATCATGCTCGGCTGCGCGGTAGCCTACGACCTGCTGCCGGACGAGGGGCTTCTCAATGAGGGTATAGACAGTCTCAGAGCTTCGGACGTTGAGGATATAAAGGCGCGCGGCCTCTGCTGCCGGCTCATTGTAAAGGGCGGCAGGAACAGCAGCGGAAGCATATATGCCTATGTTCAGCCTGTGCTGCTCGGTGCGGACGCGCCGGAATGCGCAGTGAAAAAGAATTTCAACATGGCCAAATACATTGGCAAAAACTCCGGCCAGATCGTGTTTATGGGACAGGGCGCAGGGCGCTATCCGACGGCTTCGGCGGTCGTGCGCGACCTCGAATGTCTGGCGGCGGGACAGCGCGAGATGCTGAAAGAGCCGTGCCGCCGCGCCCCGGCGGATAACGCGGCCTGCGAATGTGCCTATTATGTGCGTCTTCCTGCGGCATTCGCTGCGGAGCTTGACGCGGAGAGCGTTTCATATGAGGGCAGCACCGCGCGCGTGATAACGAAGCCCATGAGCGTCAAGGCCATGCATGAGCTTGCAAAGCGTCTGAGAAAAGGCGGGGCGGAGCTCTTCTTTGCGGAGCTCGGCTGACTGCCGGTACAGCTGAAAGAAAGGAAAAGCGATAATGCTTAAAGCGGTAAAGTTCGGCGGCTCGTCTGTTGCGGGAGCCGAACAGTTCAGAAAAGTAAAAGCAATTGTGGAGGCCGACCCGGCGCGGCGCATAGTCGTTGCATCCGCCGCGGGAAAGCGCTTCGACGGCGACCATAAGCTGACGGATCTTCTGTATCTGTGCCATGCGCATCTGACCTACGGCGTCTCCTGCGACGAGATCATGGACAGTATCGAAAAGCGGTTTGCCGATATACGGCGCGAGCTCGGCATAGCTTATGATGTAGAGGCCGATATCAAGGCTCTGCGCGCAAGGCTCACAAAGGATATGGGCGTAGATGAGCTCGTATCGCGCGGTGAGTATTTCACCTCGAAGCTGCTGGCCGATTATCTCGGCTACACCTTTGTAGACGCGAAGGACTGCGTGTTCTTCGGCTTTGACGGACAGGTCGAGCGTGAAAAGAGCTACGCGGCAATAAGGAAAGCCGTCGAGGAGTACGGCAGAATAGTCATCCCCGGCTTCTACGGCATGTCTCCCACGGGCAAGATAAGGGTAATGAGCCGCGGAGGGAGCGACATCACCGGCGCGCTCGCGGCGGCGGCTGCGGATGCGGACGTATACGAGAACTGGACGGACGTGTCCGGCATACTGATGGCCGACCCCAAGATAGTAAGGGATCCCCGGCCCATCCCGCGCATAACCTACGGTGAGCTCCGCGAGCTGGCGTTCATGGGTGCAAGCGTTCTGCACGAAGAATCCGTGCAGCCGGTAAAGGAAAAGGGCATAGCCCTGAACATACGCAACACGAATGCGCCCGACGCCCCCGGCACGATGATAGTGGACAGGGTCGAGGAGGAAAGCGGGAAAGAGGAGCGCTTTATAACCGGCATCGCCGGCCGGCGCAACTTCACCATAATCACCGTGTTCAAGCACAACATGAACACCTGCGAAACGCTTCGCCGCACGCTGGAGATACTCGACCGGTACAAGGCCAGCGTCGAGCATATCACGCTTGGGCTTGACAGCTTTGCTCTCGTCAGCTCTACCGCGGCTTTGGGCGACGCGGTGTATGATGTCGTAAATGAGATACAGAAAACCTGCCAGCCGGACGATGTGCAGATCAGCGACGGCATAGCGCTCGTAGCGGCCGTCGGCCGTAAGATGCCGTTCCGGCCGGGCGTGTCCGGCAAGCTCTTCAAGGCCCTCGGCGACAACGGTATAAACATCCGCACCATTGCACAGGGCGCCGACGAGACGAGTATAATAGTAGGCGTGGAAAACAAGGATTTTGAAAGCGCGATCCGCGTACTGTACGACGGCTTCGCCGGCTGATATTTATAAGGAGGTAAAAATTATGAAAAAATATAACGTAGCTATCCTCGGCGCAACGGGCGCCGTAGGTCAGGAAATGCTGAAGGTCCTCGAGGAGTACGATATTCCTGTCGGGAAGCTTCTTCCGCTTGCAAGCGCCAGGAGCGCCGGCGGCTTCGTAAAGTTCAAAGGCGAGGACGTCCGGATCGAAGAGGCCTGTGAAAGCAGCTTCGAGGGCATGGATTTCGTGCTAGGCGCGGTCAAGAACCCCATGTCCCGCCGCTTCGCCCCCGCGATCGTCAAGAGCGGCGCCGTGTACATAGACAACAGCTCCGCCTTCCGTATGGACCCCGATGTGCCGCTCGTGGTGCCCGAGATAAACGGGGACGATGCATTCCTGAACAAGGGCATCATAGCAAATCCCAACTGCTCGTCGATAATCACCCTGATGGCCGTCGGCGGTATTGCAAAGCTCAGTCCGATAAAGTCGATGATCGCATGCACCTATCAGGCGGTGTCCGGCGCGGGACAGGGCGGCCTCGTCGAGCTTGAAACGCAGATGCTCGACCTCGCAGCAGGCAGAAAGCCTGAGCCGAAGGTCTTCCCGGCTCAGATCGCCATGAACGTTATCCCCCACATAGGCGATGAGCTGGACAATCTTTACACCGACGAAGAGATGAAGATGCAGAACGAGGGCCGCCGCATCCTCCACCTGCCGGAGCTCAAGGTGACGTGCACCTGCGTGCGCGTTCCCGTCATGCGCTCACATTCCATCTCCGTCACGCTGCGCACGGAGCGCAGGCTCTCTGTCGCAGAGGCAAACGAGGCTATCCGCGCCTTCCCCGGCTGCAAGCTCATTGAGGACTACGAGGGCCGGAACTATCCTACCCCGCTCGACACGAGCAATCAGGATCTCGTCTGGGTCGGCCGCGTGCGCGAGGATCTGACCGACGACCACGGTCTCACGCTCTGGTGCTGCGGCGACCAGATACGCAAGGGCGCGGCGTCAAACGCCGTGCAGATACTCAAAAAGATGATAGAGAAGTAAACGGCTCTCATACGAAAACCGTCTCCGGGCATATGTCCCGGAGACGGTTTTATTTTTCATATATTCCGCCGTTATCAGCAAAGCTGGGCGCCGGCGGGAACGCTGTCGTCGAGCATGATGAGGTGCAGCTCTTCCTTTCCGTCTATCTCGCGCACGGCGGACAGGAGCATGCCGTTGGACATCTGCCCCATCATTTTGCGCGGAGGCAGGTTGAGGATCGCCACGACGGTCTTGCCGACGAGCTGCTCCGGCTCATAGAACTTATGGATGCCGGAGAGGATGACGCGCTCGGTCCCTGAGCCGTCATTGAGCGTGAATTTAAGGAGCTTGTCGGACTTCTTGACGGCCTCGCAGGCTAGAACCTTGCACACGCGCATGTCGCACTTTGCAAACTCGTCTATCGTCACGTCGGGCAGCACGGGCGGAACCTTGACCTGAGGGGTCTTTGCGGCTTTTTCAAGCTCTTCGAGCTCGGCAAGCATCTTGGGCGCATCAATGCGCGGGAAGAGCGTCTCTCCCTTGTGCACGGATACTTCCGCGGGCAGCACGCCGTACTCGCCGGCCTTGTCCCATGTCGTATGTTCCTTTTCCGCGCCTATCTGGGCAAATGCCTTTTCACAGCTTGCCGGGATAAACGGCGTGAGCATCGTCAGCGCGACGCGCAGCGCCTCGAGAAGATTGTACATTACGGAAGCAAGACGCGGCTTCTTCGCCTCATCGCGCGCGAGGACCCATGGCGATGTCTCGTCGATGTACTTGTTTGCGCGCTGGATGAGCTTGAACACCTCTTCAAGCGCAAGGTGGAGCTGGAACTCATCCATCTGCGCGGAATAGGCGGCCTTTGTAGACCTTATGAGCGCTATAAGCTCATCGTCCATCGCATCCGCCTCGCGCCCAGCAATGAGCGTTCCGCCGAAATACTTTTCCACCATTGCGGTCGTGCGGGAGACAAGGTTGCCCAGATCGTTTGCAAGGTCGGTGTTGATGGTGCTTATCAGCAGTTCATTGGAGAAGTTGCCGTCAGAGCCGAAGGGGAACGTGCGCAGCAGGAAGAAGCGCAGCGCATCCACGCCGAACTTTTCCGCCAGCAGATACGGGTCGACGACATTGCCCTTGGACTTGGACATCTTGCCGCCGTCAATGACAAGCCACCCGTGGCCGTATACGCGCTTGGGGAGCGGGAGGCCGAGGCTCATGAGCATTGCGGGCCAGATTATGGAGTGGAAGCGAACTATCTCCTTGCCGACTATATGCACGTCTGCCGGCCAGTATTTGTCGTAGTCGTTGTACTTCTCGTTGCCGTAGCCGAGGGCCGTGATGTAGTTGGAGAGCGCGTCTACCCAGACATAGACCACATGACCCGGATCAAAATCTACCGGGATGCCCCAGCTGAAACTCGTGCGGGATACGCACAGATCCTCAAGTCCCGGCTTGATAAAGTTGTTTATCATCTCGTTGACGCGGGACGGAGGCGTGAGGAACGTCCCGGTTTCAAGCAGCTCCTGAACGGGCTTGGCGTACTTTGAAAGGCGGAAGAAATACGCTTCCTCCTCAGCGTCGTGCACCTCACGGCCGCAGTCGGGGCATTTGCCGTCGACAAGCTGGCTCTCTGTCCAGAAGCTCTCGCACGGGGTGCAGTATTTGCCCTTATAGGTGCCCTTGTATATGTCGCCGTTTTCGTACATCTTTTTGAAGATGCGCTGGACGGACTCAACATGATAATCGTCGGTGGTGCGGATGAAGCGGTCGTTTGAGATGTTCATCAGCTTCCACAGGTCGAGTATGCCGTTTTCGCCGGTGACGATCCTGTCGACAAACTCCTGCGGCGTGACGCCGGCGGCCTTTGCCTTTTCCTCGATCTTCTGTCCGTGCTCGTCGGTGCCGGTCAGAAACATCACGTCATAGCCGCACAGCCTCTTGTAGCGGGCAATGGCGTCGGTCGCAACAGTGCAGTAGGTATGGCCTATATGCAGCTTGTCGGAGGGGTAGTATATTGGGGTGGTGATATAGAAGGTCTTCTTTTCCATTGGCTTTTCTCCCTTTCTCAATATAGCCCTTACGCTATATATTTATCCTGTGTGCGGGCGTCTCAGCCCAGAGTAAGTCCGCCGTCCGAGCTGCCCGCCGCAGCGGCCTGCGCGTCAAGCGCTTTGATCTGGTCGGTGGCCTCGTGGGTGTGGTACACATCATAGATCTCATCTATCTGGTCTATCTGCATGCCGTTGGCATCGAACACGAGCCTGTGCATCTGAACGCCGTAGCCCTCCATGATCCACGGGTAGCGGTCGTTATTATAAGAATAGGTGTCCTTCGTGAGCTTGATATAAGTCCCGTCAAGGTTCGTGCCCCAGATCTCTATGGTGAGGCTGCGCTCATATTCGTCGACCACCGCGGATATTTTGACCGGATAATCGCGGTCATTGCGGAATTTGAAATCAGGCTTGGACCAGCTGACCGTTGCATCATAGCCCATTTCCAGATAGTCAACCGGGAAATAATGCGGGCTGCGCTGCACGGTGGTGAGCTTATAGGAATACAGCATCGCGCTGTAGAGCGTGGATGAGACCTGACAGATGCCGCCGCCGAGCTCCTGCACGACTTCGCCGTTAGAGTACGCGCCGGCCATTTTGAAGCCAGCCTCCTCCGTGCGCTGTCCGACGGTTTCATTATATGAGAACACGTCGCCGGGGTAAAGCACGAGGCCGTCTATCTTGCTTGATGCAAGCTTGATGTTGTTTATGCGGTCGTCGGAGCTGTTTTTGAAGTAGGTCGTCATCGCGCCGAGCTTGTCGCGGAAAAGCCGCGCCCTCAGCTCGTCTCCCGTCACTTCGGGATACGTCAGCTTGATGGGTATCTCGACAGCCGAGGCGTTGGCGGCGTTCTTCCAGATATTCTCCGCATCGCTCACATTGAAATCGCAGCCTTCCACATCGTCCACAACGGTAAAGGTGTTGTCGTCCGTATAGTACGCGTCTGCCGGTTCGGCAGAGAGCTCTGTGTGTATCGCCTGAAAGTCCGGCATCTCAGGCTCGGAGGCCAGATAGTCGTACTCCAGCGCGGTCTGGCCGCCGCCCAGAGCGCTGCAAACAGATTTGACCATGTCGTCAAGGTCAAATTTCAGGCCGCCCGCGCCCTTTATCATGCGCAGCACGGACTTTTCCCTGTCGATGGTATAGCCGCCATCGCCCAATGCATCGTTGAGCTTGCCGATACCCATCGTGCACTGGGAACGGATATACGCCTCGTTATAGCTTATGGTGCTGTCGCTGAGCTCGACCGGGACCATGAGGCATTTGGCATATTTGACGAGATTCTGATACCAGTTGCCGTCGTGGCCATAGGCATAGGCCTCAGCCGCCGCCTGCTCCGGCGTATGCATCGCGCCGGACTTGTATCGGTCAATCTTGAATGTGGCCGTATCCAGCAGGCGAACCTTCAGCGCGATCGCCGCTCTGTCCTCCCAGCCGCTGGCCTTTATCGCGTCAACTGCGGCATCCTTTCCCATGCGTCCCACGGCGACTCCGTCCACGTACACATTCGGGAATATCGTCTCGCTGTTCGTGACCATATAGCCGCCGGCCGTGGCAGCACCGCCGAGCAGCAGCACTATGACCGCAAGGACGATGAATGTGATCTTCACCCTGCGTCCGCGGTCGCGCCTCGCCTCGCGGCGTCTGTCCCGCTCCTCATCGCTCAGTCCGTCATCCGCCGGAGTTTTATTCTTTTTTCCGGCTTTTCTGCGGCCGCGGCCTTTGCGGGGCTTATCCGGCTGCTCATCATCACCGCCGTCATCTTCGCCGTCCCAATCGCGGCCGTCCGCACCGCCGGGCTGCTCATATTCCGGGCTGTCCTGCTCGTAAGCGTCCTGCTCCGGCAGTTCGTCCTCTTCGTAAGGCTCCCGGACATAATCGTCCTCGCGGGACTTCTTTTTTCTGCTTTTTTCGGGGGCGGCGTGTCTGCTCACATATCCGCCGTTAGATCTTCTCTTGTTTTCTCTCACTACGCACCCTCGTAAATTCCGTTATCATTCTTTTTATCTGCCTGTATGCTCTTCATAAAGCTGCGTGAACAGCTCATCCTCGCCAAGGGGCAGCTCTATCTTGAGCTCCGGCTCCTCTTTGGGCTTGTCGTCCTCATCAAGCAGCCACGGCGTACCCTCGAGCCGGCCCGTGGCCTGCACCTCAAGAAGAATGCCTATGAGCTGATTTGAGATAAGAAATCCGGGCACGGTAAAGTGCCAGCGGTCGCCGGAAAGCTCTGCCCAGCCCTTTCGGGCGAAAGCCTTGAGAGCCTTTTCGATAGGCCGCCAGTCGCACTGGCAGCGCGTCCTGTAATCGACCTCGGATATGCCGCGCGAGGTGCGCATGGCGAGCATCACATACTCGACCGCGCGCTCCAGCGGGTCTATGTTCTTGTATTCGTCCACAATGCTGACGTTTCTGAAAACGCCGGAGATATACTGCTTGAGATCGCGCACATAGCTGTAGCGAAGATTGCCGATGCATGAGTGCGCGCCGGGGCCGAAGCCCATATAATCGCCCAGATTCCAGTATTTGAGGTTGTGCCTCGACTGGAAGCCGGATGCGCAGAAATTTGAGACCTCATAGTGCATGTAGCCATAGCGCTTGAGCATTTCGGCGGCATAGGAATACATATCCGCCTGCTCGTCGTCATCCGGGAGGATGATGGAGTTTTTGTATTCCCTGTACATCCTTGTGCCGGGCTCAAGCTTGAGCCCGTAGCACGAGATATGCTCGGGATGAAGCTCGACGATCCGGGCGAGCGTATCCGCCCAGTCGTTCTTTGTCTGGCTGGGCAGGCCGTACATCAGGTCTATGCTTATATTGTCGAAGCCTGCGCGGCGCGCATCCTTCACCGCTTTGACTGCCTGCTGGAAGTTGTGCCTGCGTCCGATAAGCTTGAGAAGGTCGTTATTCGACGCCTGAACGCCGATGGACAGACGGTTTACGCCCTCCGAACGCAGCTCCTTGAGCGCAGCGGGCGTCATGCTGTCGGGATTGCATTCGACCGTGACCTCCGCGTCCATGCGCACGTTGCCGTTGAGCTTGAGCGCGTTGAATATCTCGACTATCCTGTCAGCGCCGTAGAAGCTGGGCGTGCCGCCGCCGAAATAGACCGTGTCGACCTCGTAGTTCTTTATCGCGTTTGACGACTCCTCAATATGCGCCAGAAGCGCATCCTGATAGTCGGGCATCATATGCTCGCACCCGGCGAGCGAATAAAAGTCGCAATATGAACACTTGCTTGCGCAGAACGGTATGTGGATGTATATTCCAAGCCGTTTTTTCATAAATTAGTTTCTCCGAATCGCTTATATCTATGCCCCGCGCGCACATGCGCGGAGCAGCCAAAAAACGGCTTAGAAAAGATCGCTGACAAGCGTGACAAAGCCCGCGGGGTCCTCGACCTCGCAGCCGGCCATCATCTCCGCCAGAGTCTCCAGCACCTTTGCCAGATGCCCGGCGCGCTCGGTGTCGTTTGCGTCGAACGCGGCCTTGAGCGCCTTGACAGCCTTATGCTCCGCGTTGAGCTCGAGCACGCGGTTCGCGCGCACCTTGCGCATTTCCTCGCTCGGTCCGCGGCGGAAATATTTCTCCATTTCAAGCGTAATGCCGCCCTCGGTGGTAAGTGCGCACGGCATATCCGCCAGCTTGTTGGAGAGCTTCACCCCGCTCACGCCGTCGCCGATGGAGCTCTTGACGAACTCAAGGAAGTCCTTGTTCTCGATGTCGCGCTCCTCTGCGGCCTTCTTGTCCTCCTCCGTGTCAAAGCCGAGGTCGTCGGTCACGACGTTGCAGAAGGTTTTGCCGTCCTGCTCTCTCAGGCATTCGAGCACCATCTCGTCCAGCGGGCTCGTGAGGTAGATGAGCTCGTAGCCGCGGTTCTTGACCTCCTTGCACTGCGGCAGGCTCATGGCGTGCTTTACCGAGTCGGACGAGGCGAAGTATATGACCTTCTGGCTCTCGGGCATGTTCTCAACATACTCCTTGAGCG
The DNA here is from genome assembly GCA_900546515.1 of uncultured Eubacteriales bacterium. Lineage (GTDB taxonomy): Bacteria > Bacillota > Clostridia > Oscillospirales > Oscillospiraceae > Limivicinus. The sequence continues at coordinate 107,060 of URDG01000002.1, forward strand.
TGATCTGGTGATCCTCGGAGGTGTAGAATATCAGCAGGTCGCGCAGGAACTCCTTGAAGCGGCCGTACTCGTCGCACACACCGCACTTGATGTGCACGCCGAAGTTCTTGAAGAACTCCTCGTACTTGGGCCGGTCGTCGCGCATGAGCTTTTCAAGCTCGCCCTTGATGCGCTTTTCAAGGTTCTGGCCTATTATGCGCAGCTGCCTGTCATGCTGCAGTATCTCGCGGGAGATATTGAGCGACAGGTCTGGGGAATCCACAACGCCTTTGACAAACTCAAAGTAGTCGTGCACGAGCTTGTCGCACTTCTCCATTATCATAACGCCGTTGGAATAGAGCGTGATGCCGCCCTTATTGTCGCCGCTGAATGCGTTTTCGTTCTCCTCGCCGGGGACGAACAGCAGCGCCTTATAGCTCACCGCGCCCTCCGCGTTTATGCGGATCAGCGCGCAGGGATCCTTGCGTTCGCGGTTCTTCTCTTTGTAAAACGCAATGCAGTCATCATCCGTGACCTCGCTCTTGTTGCGCTGCCATATCGGGATCATGCTGTTGATGGTCTCGTTCTCGGTGACCATCTTGTACTCATACTTCGGCGTGCCGTCGTCGTTCTTCTCGCCGGTTTCGTAGCGCTCCTGATGGTCAATGTCCATCTTTATGGGCCAGCGCACGTAGTCGGAATATTTCTTGACGAGCGCCTTGAGCTTCCATACCTCAAGATAGGAGCCATATATCTCATCATCCGTATCGGGCTTGATGTGCATGATAACGTCGGTGCCGGCGGACGCTCTGTCGCAGGCAGTCACGGTATAGCCGTCCGCTCCCTTGCTCTCCCACTTTACGCCCTGATCCTCGCCGTACTTGCGCGTGATGACCGTCACTTCATCGGCCACCATGAAGGCCGAATAGAAGCCTACGCCGAACTGACCTATTATGGACAGATCCTCCGCGTCGCCCTTTTCTGCGTCCATCTCGCCCTTGAACTGCAAAGAGCCGCTCTTTGCGATAACGCCGAGGTTGTTCTCGGCCTCCTGCGCGGTCATGCCGATGCCATTGTCGCGCACGGTGATGGTGCGCGCGTCCTTGTCGACAATAATGTCGATCTTGAAATCATCCCTGTTCAGTCCGACGTTCTCATCGGTCAGGGACATGTAGCAGAGCTTGTCTATCGCATCCGATGCGTTGGATATTATCTCACGGAGAAATATCTCCTTATTCGTGTAGATAGAATTGATCATCAGGTCCAAAAGACGCTTGGACTCCGCCTTGAACTGCTTTTTAGCCATTAAAATACGCCTCCATAATACTGCTGGGCAGCGCCTTGCGGCTCTGTCTCTTCTCATAATGAGTTATTATAACACATTCCTGTGTAATTTCAACAATTCTTCCCCGTCCATGCGGAAGATTTAACCGTTTTTTCAAAAAAGGCGCGGCGCCACCGGCAGCGCCCGGCCGCGTATATTGAAGCAGAGCTTCGCAATATGCATACTTCACTGTGCGGTTTTTATTAAATTTTGCAGGTAGGGTTGACAACTGTAGTCTGTTGTGGTATCGTCAACTCAGACGACGTTCGTAGTCTGATAAGGTTTTTTATATTCAGGGGGGAATGTGCCATGCATACACCGGCCGGAAAAATAAGCGACAGCGAGCTTGAGGTGATACGCGTGCTGTGGGATGCGGACAGTGCGCTGCCCGTCGCGGAGATACGCCGCATATTGCAGGCGCGCCGCGGCTGGGAGTCGACGACGATAAAGACGCTGGTGCAGCGCCTCGTCAACAAAGGCGCCGTTTTGCAGGAAAAGCGTGGGAACTATTTCTATTCCCCGCTCGTCACAGAAAAGGAATACAACGAATGGGCGACTGACGACCTCATAAACAAGCTCTACCGCGGCAGTGCGAAGAGCCTTGTCGCCGCGCTCGTGCAGTCGGACGAGCTGAGCGAGGCGGACATTGAGGAGCTGCGCGCGCTTCTGAAAGGAGATGGGGCAAAATGAAGAGTCTTCTCGTTATGCTCCTGTATCTCGGTCTCGGCGGAACCGTTATGGCGCTCGGGCTCATGCTCACGCGCAGACTTCTCGGCAGGCGTCTGCCCGGCAGCTTTTATTATTATGCATGGCTCGTTGTGCTGCTGCGCTTCATACTGCCGCTGCCCGGTCTTATGCCCGCCGCCGTCGACGCGCCGGCGCCCGCGGCAGTGCAGGCGGTGCAGAGTACGCCGTCGGCGCGTCCTTACGGTCTGAACGCCGCCGGGGTATTGACGGGTTCCGCCAAAGAAGATATTCCGGCCGTTCACGAGGATACGGGAGTGCCTGACGGGCAGACGCACGAAGATGATCCTGCCGCGGCCGCGCACGGGCAGAGCAGCGGCATATTCGCATCCATATGGAGCGCGGCAAAAAGCGCCGTCACCCCGTGGCGCTTCTGGGGCTTCGTGTGGGCGGCAGGCGCCGTTATAAGCGCCGCGTGGTACATAACGGGCTACGAACGCTTCGTCCGCACGATACGCCGCACCGAGCGCGAGCCGACCGACGGCGATCTTGTCGTCTACTTCTCCATGCCCGGCAAGCACAAGCCCGGCCTTGTCCGTTCCCGCGCCGTCACCTCGCCCATGCTCATGGGGATATTCCGCCCCACTTTGGTGCTCCCGAACCGGGAGTACAGCCCTGAAATGCTCAGGAACATCTTCAGCCACGAGCTGACGCACTACCGCAGGGGCGACATCGTATACAAGTGGTTCGCCGCGTTGGTATTCTCGCTGCACTGGATAAATCCGCTGGCGTTCATCTTCCGCCGGGAGATAGACAGGGCATGCGAGCTCAGCTGCGACGAGCAGCTTCTGAAAGACATGAGCGCCGACGAAAAACGCAGCTACGGCGAGACGCTGCTGGAGCTGGCGGCAAAAAGACCGCTGCCGGGAAGCGTCGTCGCAACGAGCTTCGCCACTCAGAAGCGCGACCTCAAAGAAAGATTGGAGCAGATTATGACTTATAAAAACAAAAGCAGAGCGGCCATCGCTCTGGCTCTGGCTGCGGCGCTGCTGCTTGCCGGCTGCGGCGCGGCGCTCGGCCCGAACAACGGCGGCGCTGCGTCGGACGCATCTGCCGCAGCAGCAGAGAACGGCCATGGCGAAAAGATCACCGTGTCCACCGTGGATGAATTTCTCGCCGCCATCAGATCGAACGCTACCATAGTCCTCAAGGCCGGTACATACGACCTCAGCAAGGCCTCTGATTACGGCGCCGCGCCGAAAGGTCTCTATACGTGGGAGGAATGCTTCGACGGGTACCGGCTCGTGCTGTCCGATATAACCGGGCTGGACATCGTCGCCGGCGGAGATGTGACCATAGCAGCCATACCGCGCTACGCGGATGTTCTATGCCTGCGCCGCTGCTCGGATATAAGCATCACCGGCGTTACCCTCGGGCACACCGAGGAGCCGGGCTCGTGCGCGGGCGGCGTTTTGTACCTCGACTCTGCGAGCAATATCAGGCTCGATCAATGCCGGCTCTACGGCTGCGGCATTGTAGGCATAACGGCGTATAATTCTCAGAACGTCTACGCCTCCGACTGCGACATCTACGATTGCAGCGACAGCGCCGTGTCCTCCATAGGCTCAAGGGATGTGCGCGTCACCGGCAGCCGTATCTACGATTGCAGCGCCGCCGGATGGAGCTGTGTATTCAGCGTCAGCAGCTCAACGGGCTTCGCCGTCGTCAACAGCAGCATATACGACAATGAAGGACGCGCGCTTCTTCTCAACGACTATTCACAGCAGGTTTATCTTCTCGGATGCGACGTATCGTCTGGCAATAATTTCAGCGACGGGCTCTTTGAACAGATGGGCGGCTCCACCACGGTCGACGGCTGCCTGTTTGCCGGGGGCGATAACGTCTACCCCGCGATCTATACAGCGAACAGCACCGAAAACGTCTTCAACGCCGCGGGCGAAGAGCTCAACCGGGGGCTTGTCGAGAGCATGAAGCTCGAAAAGAAGGAATACTCCGGTCCGAAGCAGGAGGAGCTTCCCAATATTGAACGCAAGGTCAATGCCGACGGTATAGGCGTGGTTCACGTTTCAACGGTAGACGAGCTGCTTGCAGCCATAGCTCCCAGCACCGAGATATATCTCGACAGCGACTTCTACGATCTCAGCACTGCAAGCTCCTACGGCGGCTACGGCAGCGACTATTATTACTGGGAAGCCACCTATGACGGACCGCAGCTCGTCATAACCGGCGTTGACGGGCTCTCCATCATAAGCGAGAACGGGGCGACGGTCTCGGCTATCCCCCGCTACGCGAATGTGCTCAGTTTCATAAACTGCGATAACGTCTCGCTCTCAGGCTTCACCGCCGGACACACCGAAGAGCCGGGCTCGTGCGCAGGCGGCGTGCTGTATTTTGAAAGCTCATCCGGCATAAGCATAGACGGATGCCATCTGTACGGCTGCGGCATCATCGGTATTCAGACGCAGAACGTTCAGGAGCTCAGCGTCACCGGCACCGAGATATACGACTGCTCAATGGCAGCCGTCACGCTCAGCGCAACGACGGACGCGGTGTTCACCGGCTGCGACATACATAACTGCGGCATCCCCGAGTTTTCGCTCAGCGACTGCCTGAACGTCAGCTTTGACGGCGCGGAGATCAGAAACGGCATGTACACCATCGGCCGCAGCGGCCTTGAGGCATACGGCACGGATAACGCCGGACTGGGCGGATACCAGCCGGAGCCCGGCTTTGGCATCTACTATATGGGCAGTGCGCTCGGCAGCGAGATCACGCTTCACACCGGCGACGGGGCCGTTTTCGTAGACCTCGTCTGGGATGAGGGCACGGGCGTAAAAAACATCATGTGGACAAGCTCATCCCCGGAGCTGCTTTCGGCGGAGCCTGACAGCGCCACCTCAGGCATGCAGTGCAAGCTCACGCCCCTGAAGGAGTCTGCGGACGGCGTGCGGCTCATCGTCACCGGCGAGACCGACGGCGGAGTGCTTCTGAGCAAAGCCGTCACAGTGTATATCTCCAAATAAATCTATAAAAAGATTGAACGCCCGGCGGAAAATCCGCCGGGCGATTTGCTTATTCTATGGTTTTTTCCCTTGTTTTACGCTTTTCCGTACATCCTGCTGTAGTAGTCGAGATAGTCGCCGGAAATGACATGCTCGACCCACGTCCGGTTTTCAAGGTACCACCGTATCGTCTCATGCATGCCGCTCTGGAAAGTGTACTCCGGCGCCCAGCCGAGCTGCGTGGTGATCTTGGTGTTGTCGATGGCGTAGCGCCTGTCGTGACCCGGACGGTCCTGCACATGCTGTATGAGGCTTTCCGGCCGGCCGAGCTCAGAGAGAATGAGCTTTACGATCTCAATATTTGCCCGCTCGTTGTTGCCGCCGATATTATATACCTCGCCGCGCACTCCCTTTTTAAGCACCGTGCGTATCGCGGCGCAGTGGTCATGCACATGCAGCCAGTCGCGTATCTGCATGCCGTCGCCGTATACGGGCAGCGGCTTATTGTTCTGCGCGTTGTGCAGCATGAGCGGTATCAGCTTCTCCGGGAACTGGTACGGGCCGTAGTTATTGGAGCAGCGCGTGATGTTCACAGGCATGCCGTAAGTGTTGTGGTATGCGCGCACGACAAGATCTGCACTCGCCTTTGACGCAGAGTACGGAGAATTCGGCGCGATAGGCGTAGTCTCGGTGAACATGCCTTCCTTCCCCAGCGCGCCGTACACCTCGTCCGTCGAGACCTGGAGATATACTACGCCCTCTCTGTACTCGCGTGAATACTTGTTGTCCGGCTCCAGCTTCCAGTGCCGCTTTGCCGCGTCCAGCAGCGTCTGCGTGCCGATGATATTCGTCGTCAGAAACAGCTCCGGCTCGAGTATGCTGCGGTCGACATGCGACTCGGCGGCAAAATGCACCACCGTGTCAAATCCGTATCTGGCGAAAATATCCTCCACGAGCTGCCTGTCGCGTATATCACCGTGAACAAAGACATATCGCTTGTCGTCCTTCACCGGCAGGAGGTTTTCAAGGTTGCCGGCATAGGTCAGAAGATCGAGGTTGACAAGCAGCTCTATCTCCGGCTCCTCGCGGAGCATATACTGGATGAAGTTAGAGCCGATAAAGCCCGCGCCTCCGGTCACAAGAACTTTTTTCATATTTCGCCCTCCGCTACACGTCTGAGATACTGGCCGTAATCCGTCTTGAGCATTGGCTCGGCAAGCTCCATGAGCCGCTCTGCGTCTATGTAGCCCATGCGGTACGCGATCTCTTCGATGCAGGCAATGTAAAGCCCCTGCCGCTTCTGTACTATCTGCACGAAGTTTGCCGCCGCGAGCAGATTCTCATGCGTGCCGGTATCCAGCCATGCAAGCCCGCGGCCGAAGAGCTTGACCTTCAGCTGTCCCCGGCGGAGGTACTCGTTGTTGACGCTCGTGATCTCCAGCTCGCCGCGCGCCGACGGCTTTATGCTCTTTGCGATCTCCACGACCTGATTGTCATAGAAATAAAGTCCCGGAACGACATAGTTCGATTTGGGATGCTCCGGCTTTTCCTCAATGGAGATGACATTGTTGTCCCCGTCAAACTCCACGACGCCAAGCCCCGTGGGGTCAGGCATATAATAACCGAAGATCACCGCGCCCTCTGTGAGCGCCGCAGCCTCCTTCACGCCGATGCTGATCCCGCCGCCGTAGAACACATTGTCGCCGAGTATCAGCGCCACATTGTCTCCGCCGATAAATTCCTCTCCGATTATGAAAGCCTCGGCAATGCCGCGCGGCTCATCCTGCACGGCATAGCTCAGCTCAAGGCCGAGGCCGTGTCCGTCGCCCAGAAGCTCCCTGAACGCGCCTATGTCGCGTTCGGTAGAGATTATCAGTATCTCCCTTATGCCGCCGAGCATCAACACGGACAGCGGGTAGTATATCATGGGCTTGTCGTATATAGGCAGGATCTGCTTGGATATTGAGCGGGTGATCGGATACAGGCGCGAACCCGTGCCGCCCGCCAGAACGATGCCTTTCATATTTATATGCCCCTTTCTTTTTGCAGAATTATCGCCTTAGTATAACCCACCCCGCAGGATAATTCAAGGTACTTGTAAGATTATAAAAAAGATGATATAATATATTTTTAGAAAAAATATCATCATCTGGAGGCTTAATAATGACAAGGATTGACATATTCTCCGGTTTTCTGGGCGCGGGCAAGACTACGCTCATCCGCAAGCTCATCTCCGAAGCCTATAAGGGCGAGAAGCTCGTTCTTATCGAGAACGAGTTCGGCGAGATAGCGATAGACGGCGGCTTTCTGAAGGACGCCGGAGTGCAGATAACCGAAATGAACTCCGGCTGCATCTGCTGCACCCTCGTGGGCGACTTTGAGAAGGCGCTCAAGAAGGTCATGGACGAGTACGCTCCCGACCGCATAATTATCGAACCGTCAGGCGTCGGCAAGCTCAGCGACGTGGCGCGCGCTGTGGAAAAGGTAGAGGGCGCGTCCGTCGGCGCAAAGGTCACCGTGGTCGACGCCGGAAAGTGCCGCATGTATATGCGCAACTTCGGCGAGTTTTTCAACGATCAGGTCGAGAACGCAGACCTTATAGTCATGAGCCGCACCGATACGGCTTCCGAGAGCAAGGTACTCGCCGCAAGCGAGATGCTCAAAAAGCTCAACCCCACCGCCGGTCTCATCACCACTCCGTGGAGCAAGCTCGACGGCATGCAGATCAAGGAAGCGATGGACGGCGACGCGCTGAAAAAAGAGATGGAGCACATGGAGCACGAAGCACATGAACACCACCATCACCACGATGACGGCGATGAATGCTGCTGCGGTCACGACCATGACCACGACGAACACGAGCACCACCATCACCACGATGACAGCGATGAATGCTGCTGCGGCCATGACCATGACCACGACGAGCATGAGCACCACCATCACCACGATGACGACGAATGCTGCTGCGGCCACGACCATGACCACGACGGGCACGAGCACCATCATCACCACCACGCCGATGAGATATTCACCAGCTGGGGCGTCGAAACGCCGAAGAAGTTCACTGAGGCCGGCCTGCGCGCCGCGCTCGAAGAGCTCTCCGACGCGGAAAAATTCGGCACCATTCTGCGCGCCAAGGGTATTGTCGACGCGGCCGACGGCGAGTGGATCTACTTTGACTATGTACCCGGCGAATCCGATATACGCCGCGGCAGCGCAGCCGTCACCGGCCGCCTGTGCGTGATAGGTTCCAAGCTCAACGAGCAGGCACTGAAGGAGCTGTTTGAGATTGAGTAACAAGAAAGACATACCCGTATACCTCTTCACGGGATTTCTGGAGAGCGGCAAGACCAAATTCATACAGGAGACGCTTGAGGACCGCCGCTTCTGCAACGGCGAACGCACGCTGCTTCTCGTATGCGAGGAAGGCGAAGAGGAATACGCCCCCGAACAGTTTGCCGACAAAAATGTTTTCATCCGCGTGGCCGCATCTCAGGAGGAGCTGACTGCGGACAGGCTCTCCGCATGGCTGAAAGAGACAAGGGCCGAACGCGTCGTCATCGAGTACAACGGCATGTGGCTGCTCGACGTGCTTTACGGCGCAATGCCGGAGGGCTGGATGGTATATCAGGAGTTCATGTTCGCCGACGCCGGTACTTTTCTCACATACAATGCCAATATGCGTCAGCTCGTCTATGATAAGCTCAAGAGCTGTGAGCTCGTCGTGTTCAACCGCTTCAACGGCTCGATGGACAAGATGGAGTTCCACAAAATAGTCCGCGCGGCCTCCCGCCGTTCGGATATTGCATATGAGTATGTCGGCGGCAAGGTCGAGTATGACGACATTGTTGATCCGCTCCCGTTCGACATCAACGCTCCGGTCGTCGAGATCGGCGACGACGATTACGCCGAATGGTACCGCGATATGTCCGAGGAGCCCAAGAAGTACGAGGGCAAGACCGTGCGCTTCAAATGCCGCGCTCTCGTGCGCAAGAAGATGCCTGAGCACAGCTTCATCGTCGGCCGTCACGTCATGACCTGCTGCGTACAGGATATACAGTTTGCCGGTCTTGTGTGCCAGTGGGACAAAGCGGACACCGTCAAGGACGACAGCTGGATCGTGCTCACCGCAAAGATCAACTTCAAGTTCCACCGCGCATATTCCAAGAAAGGCCCTGTGCTCACGTATATCGACTCTGAGCCCTGCGATGCTCCCGAGCAGCCCGTAGCGACCTTCTATTAACAAAACACAAACCGATAAAGCCGGCGCGAACCCGTTCACGCCGGCCTTATTTTTTCAATTTTCAGTTTATGCGGCAAAGCCGCATGGAGGACCGTATGAAATATAAATGCCTCGTTTTCGACCATGACGACACCGTAGTCAACAGCACTGCGACCATTCATCATCCATGCTTTGTGGAATACACGGCGGAACGTTATCCGGGCAAAAAATGCACGCTTGAGGAGTACTTCATCAAGAACTTTGACCCGGGCTTCCTGGAGTTCTGTCAGGAAGAGTACGGCATGACCGACGCCGATATACTCGACGAGACAGAATACTGGCGCGCTTATGTTGAAAATCACATCCCGCTCGCCTACCCCGGCATAAAGGAGATAATGGAGGCACAGAAGGCCGAAGGCGGCCTGATCTGCGTAGTGTCTCACTCATTTGACCACAATATTTACCGCGATTACAAAGCCAACTCCCTCCCCGAGCCGGACGCCGTATACGGCTGGGAGCGCCCGTTGGAAGAGCGCAAGCCCGCCGCCTTCCCGCTGGAGGATATAATGCGGCGCTTTTCGCTCAAACCGTCGGATCTGCTGATGATCGACGATCTGAAGCCGGGCTACGACATGGCCGCGAAATGCGGCGTGGAGTTTGCCGCCGTGGGCTGGAGCAGCGATGTGCCTGAGATAGAGCGCTTCATGCGCCGCAACTGCCGCAATTATTTCAAGACCGTGGCAGAATTTGCAGAATTTCTGAAATAAACTTCCGGCATGGGATACCCCATGCCGGAAGCCAGACTGTCAAAAAATCATTTTTGACAGTCTGGCTTGAAACTCTGAACTTTTTTTGAAAGTTCAGAGTTTTTCTTATTGGACGTGAAAGACACCCCTCCTGGGTTTCTTTCACCGTATCTTCCTTCCCGTAGCTTCTGCTGCATACGGGCTCTTTGACATGCTCACTTCCGGCATGGGATACCCCATGCCGGAAGCTTCTTGTATGTCAATCGAGCGGGATCTTGTCCGGAGAACTGTGCCAGTAAGATGAAAAGAGTTCCTTGAGTTCGGTTGCAAGGATAACAAGGAACGCCAGCGCAATATAGCGCTGATCGAGTATGCATATCCCGCTTCCTCCCTCGGCAAATGTGAAATACCACAGATAGCCCACCACTGAGGAGAGTATCACCGTCACGGGTATGTACCACTTTTTGCGGTTAGACATGAAGTAGACGAAGCTCATTACATCCGCCATATAGAAATAGCGCTCGTGCATCCTGGGGAGCACATACGGTACGAGCAGCGAAGAGATGAAGAATATCCTTATAAGATTTTCCGGCTTGAAGGTCTTTACGCCCGTCAGGCAGAAATAAATGAACAGGATGACCGATGCGCCGGCCAGAAAGACCGTGACGTTGCTGTAGCCTTCAAAATCAGCGCCGGTGAAAAAGCGCCAGAGCGTTGGTGCGTTTGAATAGAGCGAGGGGTACTGCTGCGTCTGATCCACATAAATGCTCATGCAGCTGCCGAGACTGCGCCCTGCGGCAAGCGCGGGGACGAGCGTGGCAAAGAACACTATAGGTATCCAGAGCAGATGCTTCGGTTTTACCTGCCCCATGAAAAGTGCAACACAGAGCGCCGGGAGAATGAAGATCGCCTGAAGCTTGAAGCAGAAGGCGAGCGTCCAAGCGATAGCGCACAGCCGTCCCCGGCCCTTTACCGCAGCATACATTGAGATCACGCAGAAAGCGACATATATAGAATCGCACTGCGCCCACTGAGCGCTGTTCATAAGAACGCTCGGTATGCCAAGCGCGACAATAAACGACGCGAGCTGCAGGCGGCGGTCCTCGGTAATGAGCATGACCGTCTTCATGCAGTAGTACGCGAGTATCACATCAAACAGGCAGGACAGCGCCTTTATGCTGATGATAGGCGCAATGCCGAGCCGCGAAAAGACGAGCAGGAAATAAAGGTACGGCATATTGTAATTGCCTATGGGCGTGACAAGCGCCTCGCGCACGGGCAGCGCGCCGAGCTTCTTCACCCAGTCCGCCAGAAAAGCAGTATAGTCCCTTGACTCGAAATACAAAAGACACACGCGGGAGAAAGTAAGGCAGGCCAGACAGGCCGCGGCAATAAAAAGCGAGAGCGCGTCAAACCTGTTCTGCGCGATAAGAAGCGCCTGCGACAGGAAGAAAAGCCCTCCGAATATTACCGCCGTCGGCAGCGGGTAGTAGACGTTGACCTTTTCCGCCGTAAGTATCACAAATATTCCGAAGCCCACGGAAAGAAGCGCGGCGGCCCCGTACAAAAGCAGCTTTTTGCTGCCGGCCTTATCCAAAAGAACCGATGCTTTGCTCAATTTATCACCTTCAAAAAATCATTCCGCCGGAAAAACGGCGGCATGTTCCGCCGCATTCCGGCAGAGCACGCAGTCATAGCTTACTATATTCGGCGCTTTTAGTCAATTAAATACTTATCCACGCGCAGCGCCGTAAGGGCAAATTTACCTCGCGCCCCCGGCTTGCCAGCCCCGGAACTTTGTAGTATCATATCCGCATGGAAAACATTCTGCCGAAAAAACGGTCGGTAAAGTCCGTATATATGCTCTGTCCCGCCGCCCACACCGCCGGGCTGCTCTCACTGCTTGCGATCACGCTGCATCTTCTCATGCGGCAGGATCACGAGCTGATGGTACGGCTGTCGGAAAATGTGGTGCGCCCGCTCCACCGCGCGCTTGCGCTTTTTAACTCCGGAGTCAGCTTCTCCGTGGCAGAGCTGCTTATCGTCTGCACAGCCGCTGCGGTGCTGCTGCGGCTCGTGTTCAGCGCGGCGCTGCTGGTGCGCGGACGGTTCACATGGGTGCGGCTGTATAAGGACCTCGCGCAGCTCGTCTCACTGCTGCTTTTCATATATGCGGGCTTCTGCCTGCTGTGGGGCACATTTTATTACGGCGACGACTTTGCGGAGAAGAGCGGGCTGAGCCGCGATCCGGTATCCGTGGAGCAGCTGGAGACCGTTACGGAGTACTTCGCCGGGCTTGCCAACAAGTACGGCGGCGAGGTCGCGCGGGACGAGAACGGCTTCTACAATGCCGACCGGGCCGAATTGATCCGAAAGTCCGCGGCGCTTTTTGACGGCCTCGACGAGGAGTATCCCTGCCTTGCCGGGCCGCGGGTGACGGCAAAGCCCGTGAGCCTGTCGCATCTGATGAGCTACATAGATTTTACGGGTTTTTTCTTCCCGTTTACAGGCGAAGCAAATGTAAATACGGACTTCCCGCCGGGGCTCTTCGCCTCCACGGTCGCCCATGAGCTGAGTCATCAGCGGGGCGTGGCCAAGGAGCAGGAGGCAAACTTCACCGCCGTACTGGCCAGCCTGAACTATGGCGACGCGGACTACTGCTATTCTGCGGCGCTTCTGGCGTACACCCATCTCGGCAACGCGCTTTACAGCGCGGATCATGACGCATGGGCGCGCATATACGAAAAGCTGGACGAGAACATTCTGCGCGATTTTGCACGTGACCGCGCCTACTGGAAGCAGTTTGACACCCCGGCGCAGAGCGTGTCGAACACCGTGTACGAGGGTTTTCTGCACAGCTATGATCAGACGCTTGGCCTGAAAAGCTACGGCGCATGCGTGGATCTGCTGGTAAACTGTTATTATGACGCGGCAAGCGCCGCTTCCGTTGGACAGAGCAAATGATCTAATAATGGAGGAGCTTATGACAGAACCGTCTCCCGTGATATACAGCGCGTCCGTTCCCGCGTGGTTCGATGAATTCTGCGCCGTGCCCGAGATGCAGAGGCTCCGGGGCGTCGGAATGAACTGCGGCTGCGAGTATACGGATTTCCCGCGCTTCCGCGAGCTTCCGGTATATTCCCGTTTCCGGCACAGCGTAGGCGTGGGTCTCATAACCTGGCGCTTCACCGGAGATATGGCGCAGGCTCTCGCAGGGCTTTTTCACGACATATCGACGCCGTGCTTTGCGCACACGGTGGATTTTCTGCACGGAGACTATCTGGAACAGGAGTACACCGAAGGGCGCACAGCGACGATCATAAAAAATTCACCGGCGATCATGCGCCTGCTCCGCAAATACGGCATAGACCCCGATGCAGTCACAGATTACCACCGCTACCCCATTGCGGATAATGACAGCCCGCGGCTTTCAGCCGACAGGCTCGAGTACACGCTCGGCAATCTGGCGGGTTACAGAATATGCAGCGCCGCCCGGCTGCAGGGGTATTATGACGCGCTCTGCGTGACCACCGCGCCGGACGGAGCGCCTGAGCTTGCCTTCGGCGATGCCGCGGCTGCCGCCGGCTTTGCGCAGGATGCGCTGAAAATGTCCCGGATATATGTCTCCGATGAGGACCGCTATGCGATGCAGCGTCTCTCCGAGCTGCTCCGGCGCGCGCTGGAAAAGGGCGCTGTGCATGCGGATGAGCTCTATCTCACGGAAGAGGCCGTGCTAGCAAAGCTGCTTGCCGACGGAGAGCTTTGCTCCATGTGGCGCGAATACCGCGCGCTCCATGAGCTTGTCGCGGATCCGGAGTCCGCGCCGGACGGAGCATGGCGGATAATACCCGCCAAAAAGCGCTATATCGACCCGCTGGCCGCAGGAGCCGGCAGGCTGTCGGACATAGATCCGGACTTTGCCCGCGCGGCGGCAGCTTTTCTGGCCGAGCCGCAGGACAGGCCGGTCTGCGCAAGATAAAAACACGGAGGAGCGGAAAATATGAGAAGAGCAGACAGAGAAGTAACTGATATAAACGATATACGGCAGATACTCGACGAGGGCGAGGTGCTGCACATAGCGCTGAATAACGGCGTCTACCCGTACATACTGCCCGTCAATTACGGCTATGAGCTGAGCGGCGGCAGGCTGACGCTTTTTTTCCACGGCGCGTCTGAGGGTGCAAAGCACGCCGTTATCGCAGCGGACAACCACGTCTCCGTCGAGATAGACTGCGGGCACGCCCTGGTGCCGCCTACCGGAGGCGTCTCCTGCACAACGGGATATTCCTATGCAAGCCTTATCGGTCAGGGAACCATCAGAAAAGCCGGTGACAGCGAGAAGGTGAAATATCTCGACGCACTGCTGCTGCATTACGGAGTAACACCGTCAGGTTATGCTCCCGCGCATCTCGCCAATACGCTCGTATACGTGATAGACGTGGAAAGCTATACGGCAAAGCGCAGATAAGTCCCGCCGTTCCGGGCAAGCCGCCTTTCAAAACGAGATAAAGATATTGCTCAGGCCGCCATGCCTCACGGCTTCGCGCATGCGCGGGCACAGGCCGCGCGCGGCCTCCCTGATATAAGCGGTATCAGCGCTGCACAGGCCAAGCGCCGTGCATGCTGCTGACGCCGCTTTTTCAACGGTGCGTTCAATGCCGTGCTCTGGGTCTTCATCTGCGGCGGCTTCCAAAAGGCGCGCCGCCTCTCTGCGCTGCTCAGGCGATATGTCAAGTGCGCGGACGTCAGCTCCGGACAGCGCAAGTCCGACGGCGTTTGCAAGAACAGGGCCGCAGATATTTATCATCAGATCCTCATAGTCAGGCACAGCCGCAGCCAGAAGCCGCCGCGCGCTATCCTGCGGAAAGCCGTTTACGAAGCGATTCTCCGTTCTGAGCCTGCGGATATATTCCGCAACGTAGCTTATGCCGCAGAGCGTCTCCGGCACCGGGCAGAGCAGCGGATAATCTATATCGCAGGGTATATCGTGCGCGGAATAATATATATCGTAGCGTGCAAAAAAGCTTCCTAGACTCTTCAGCGTATCCGAATAAAAGGCATTCGGGACATGCACCGCTTCAAGGCATGCCGCGCCCCATGCCTCCCTGCCCCTGACGCGCGCTCGCGCCAGTATGTCTCTTCCGCGCCGCAGGGCGTCTTCGGCGTCGTTCAGAAGCGCATCCTCCAGCTGAACGCCGTCTGCTTCTGCCGCCACGGACAGGGTGTATAAAACGGATCTCAGCAGCTCCTGCACACGAGTGGCCGGGAGGGATGTGCTGTCCGCGCCGCTGTATTTCTCCGCCTGCAAACTCAGAAGCGTCCAGAGTGCGGAGAGCACTTTCTCTTCCGCCCCCGGAGACCGCGGCGCTGCCGGACTTTCATTCACTCTCATTTCCGCCTCCCGTCCATGTCCGCTTTTTCCCCGCGCTTTATTCTCCGGCATATGCCGTCCATCACTCCGGCGAGATATTCCGTCGAGCCTTGCGCTCTGCCGTCAAATACCGAGCGCATGATGCCGGTAAGCTCATCGTCTGAAAGCAGTTCCATGGACTCGCTCTTGCTCCTGTAGAATATCTCCTGCAACTCAGCCAGCGTACCGGCGAAGCAGTCCCGCTCCAGATACGGCGAATCACAGAACGCCCGCATCAGCTTCGGCAGTATCCCGCCGCCGAATTCTACGCGTCCCGCGGCTCTCAGCGCCTCAGCTCTGCATGCAACAAGCTCCTCGATTTCTCCCTCCGTCAGCGTCAGCCCGTACTGCCGCGTGATGCCGCAGCACAGGCGTATCTCCCGCTTTGCATTTTCCTCAGTCAGCCCGCCCGGTTTCCCGAACAGCTCAGGTATATTATCCACGGCGTATCCTCCTTCGACAATAATGGTGTATATTCTATATACCGGGTCAGGCGGAATTACAAGACTTGAAAAAATGGCGAAAATGTGGTAATATAGGCACCGTCGAAGGAAGAATTTCCTTCGTTTTTTTCTGCCGTCAGTTAAAAAGAGCAGCTGCGGCAATATTAAAAGCGCAGCCCCCTGTACGGGTGGCTGCGCCTTTTTCAGGATATTCAATTCGCAATTTGCTTCAGCTCTGGGCTGCCTGCTCGGCGGGAGCCTCAGCGGCCTCTGCCGCAGGCTCGGTCGCCGCGCTCTCAAGCACGAAGATGCGGAAATTCTGCTCATTGAGGCTTACAAAGCAGTTGTTCTCGTCAGTGACTATCTCAAGACTGTATTCATGCTCACCGTCATTGTATTTGAGCGTGCTTGCGCTGTCGAGCGCCCATGTGATCTCGTCCTCTCCGCCGTCAAACACCTCTGTGCCGGTGCCGTCAGCGCGGAGAATGAGCATGTTGTTGGGATTATCCTGGCAGATGAGCTGCATGCCGACAAAAAGCTGCTCTATAGTCTTGGGATTGCCGCGGACATACCATGTCGAGTTTTTGCTGTCATATGCGGTAAAATCATCGTTGAAAACTATATCAATGCTGCTCTGTCCGTCCTCAGCCTCGCCGTCGATAAGATGCATGTCCTCAGTCATGGCGCATACCACGGTGCTGACAGCCTCGCCGTTTTCGACCCTGACATATGCAAAGCCGATGCTGCTGTTATCCGCAGGGGTAAAATAGATGTAATTTTCTCCCCTTACACCGTTGGCGTACCATGCATCGCCGGTATGATCCTCGCTGTTTGACTGTCCGATATTGAGCTGGGAGGGATTGACGTTCGCCTTGGGCTCAAGCTTGCTGACGTCCTCTATGGTCTCTCCGGCGACCTCTTCGATCTTACCGGTTCCCACGGTATCGTCGACCTTCGCTTCTCCGCACGCCGCAAAGCTGAGTGCCAGTACAGCAATAAGCGCTGCTGCGATTATTTTTTTCATCTTGTGCTCTCCTTTCGGTATGTATAATGAGCTTGACATATATACATGTTTTATAATACCACACTATTTCCAATTTTGGAACTCTTTTTCGCAAATTTACATAATATTTTTACAATTCGCTCAGGACCGCAGTATAAACTTTTCTATCGCCGCGCCGACACCTCCGCTGTTGTTGTCCGAGGTCGTATAGTCCGCCGCCGCTTTGACCTGCTCCTCGGCATTCTCCATGGCGATTCCCAGTCCGGCCGCGCGCAGCATATCCGCGTCGTTTATGCCGTCGCCAAAGGCGATCGCCTGCTGCATGCCGAAGCCGAGACGCGCGCAGAGCGCCGCAAGGCCCTTGTCCTTTCCCGCGTCCCTGCTGTTGACCTCTATATTACTGCTGACGGATGAGGAGAACAAAAGTTCCGGAAAAAGTTCAGGCAGATCACGCAGCAGGCGCGAGCGCAGCTCCTGATCCCGGCAATAGACCTGCAGCTTCTGGATAGGCCTGTCCTTGGCGCGCAGCGCCGCCTTGAGCTCCGGCACGGGGATGCGCAGAGTTTTTATAAGCCGCAGAATTCCGCGGTCCGGCATGAAATCTGCCGCATTTTCCAGCATGCTCTCCGTCATCCAGCCGGTATTATCCTGATAACAGTCATAATAAACGGGCAGCGTATCCATGTACTCGTAAAAACGCAGCGCCTCGCCGACAGGTATCTCCGCCCGGTAGACGACCTCGTCCTCCGCCGAGTCATATACATACGCCCCGTTTATGCAGACGTAGTAGCGTATGAACGGCGCGCTTTTCAGCTCCTCCGGTATTCCCGCAAATATGCGTCCCGTCGCCGGTACGGCATACACGCCCTTTTCCGCCGCGGCCTTCAGCGCCGCCATATTCCTCTCCGGTATATTCTTCTCGCTGTCGAGAAACGTTCCGTCCAAATCAAATGCGATAAGTCTGTAATCCATCGTATATATTATCCCTCCGTATGCGCTGCACAGATTATCCTCCAAAGCGGTGTTTTTAGCAAGTCATATCTCGCAGTTTTGTTTAGAATTTTGCTTGCAAGCGAATTGCGCACAGTGTATAATTCATATTATTCGTGCTAAAGATTCATGCGAAAGAAAATCAAGGAGGCTGACGCGATGACGCTTCAGAAAAAAGCAAAGCAGTTGAGGATCGATATAATAAACGAGCTGTACGAGGCTCAGTCCGGCCATCCGGGCGGCTCCCTCTCGTGCATCGATACTCTGATCGCTCTCTACTACAATGTCATGAACATCCGCCCGGATGAACCTCACTGGGAGGACCGGGACCGGTTCGTACTCAGCAAGGGTCACTGCTGCCCTGCCCTGTATGCCGTTCTGGCCGACAAAGGATACTTTGACAAGTCCGAGCTTGCTACCCTGCGCAAATACGGCAGCCATCTTCAGGGTCACCCGGACATGCGCAAGACGCCCGGCATAGACGCGAACACCGGCTCTCTCGGTCAGGGAATAGCCATTGCAATGGGCATGGCCGTCGCTGCAAAGCACGGCGGAAAGAGCTATCATGTCTACACCATGGTCGGCGACGGCGAATGTCAGGAGGGGCTGGTGTGGGAGGCCTCCATGGCCGCCGCGCACTACAGGCTCGACAACTTTACCGTTATTCTCGACCACAACGGGCTCCAGATAGACGGCAGGAACGACGATGTGCTGAGTCTGGGCGACATCTGCGGCAAATTTGCAGCTTTCGGCTTTGACACCTTCAAGGTCGACGGGCACGATATAGACGCCGTTACCGCCGCGCTCAAAGCCCCGCATACCCCCGGCAGGCCGAAATTCATCTGCTGCGAGACGGTCAAGGGCAAGGGCGTGTCATTCATGGAAAACAACGCCGGCTGGCACGGCTCAACAATAAAAACCGCGGACTATGAAGCCGCTATAAAGGAACTGGAGGCGCTCTGATGGGTAAATCGACAAGAGAAGCATACGGCGAGGCTCTGGCCCTGCTCGGTAAGGAAAATGAAAAACTGGTCGTCCTTGACGCCGACCTCTCCGGCTCCACCAAGACCGGCACATTCAAAAAGGCGTTTCCCGACAGGTTCTTCAACTTCGGCATTGCCGAGGCGGATATGATCTGCGCTGCGGCCGGCTTTGCGTTTTCCGGCTACGTCCCCTTTGCCAGCACGTTTGCCGTATTCGGCACGGGGCGCGCTTATGAGCAGATCAGGAATACCGTCGCCTATACCGGGGCAAACGTGAAGCTCGCCTTTACTCACGCCGGGCTCAGCGTCGGCGAGGACGGCGGCTCCCACCAGTCCCTTGAGGACATATCCCTGATGCGCGTGCTGCCGGGAATGACCGTGTTCTGCCCCTGCGACGCCGCCGAGACCTTCAAGGCGGTCAAGGCCGCAGCTGAAATAGACGGCCCCGTATATATCCGTCTCTCCCGCCCCGGCACGGACGATGTGACCGGCGACTCCACCCCATTTGTTCCCGGCAAGGCCGTCGTACTGCGCGACGGGTCTGACGCCGCGATATTCGCTACCGGCCTCATGGTCACGCGTGCGCTGAAGGCTGCCGATATTCTTGCAGCCGAGGGCATCAGCGCTGCCGTCGTGGATGTGCACACGATCAAGCCGCTGGATGAGGAGTGTATTCTCAGCTACAACGGCAAAGTCCGCGCTATCGTCACGGCAGAGGAGCATTTCATCACGGGCGGCCTTGGTTCTGCAGTGGCAGAGGTCATTGCAGGCAAGGGCGGCGCAAAATTTGACCGCGTTGGCGTTGAGGACAAGTTCGGCCAGTCCGGCGCTCCCTCCGTGCTCTTTGAGAAGTACGGCCTCACCGCGGAAAATATTGCCGCCAAGGTCCGGGCTTTGATCTAAAGAGCCAACTATCACAAATATACCAAAACCCACGCTGTCCGGCGGACAGCGTGGGTTTTGCCGTTTCATACGGGTATGCGTTCTTTCGGAGGCTTGCCGCTCTTGTACTTTTCAAAGAATTCGACAAAATCGTCAAACAGGACCTTTGTTTTTCCATGCAGTCCCGTCTCCTTATGATAGTACGCGCACACACTCTCAATATCCGGCAGATACGGCAGCGGAAAAATATCTATATTTTTCAGATAATCCTTCTGGACCTCATCGCCCAGCATATCCCAGAACAGCTCCGGATATATGAACACGCCCAGACCGCTCACGGCAAGCTGGAACGCATTTTCAACATTCGTGAGCTCGCATACGAACCTCGGGTTTATGTCATAGTACTTCAGATAACTTGTCAGCGTCCTTCCGCCTGAGGACTGGCGCGGAATCTTTATAAACGGAACGCTCTCAAAGAAGCTGAGGTCGGCGCCCTTTGCAAATTCGGCCATTTTTTCCTCATAGCTGCCGCCCGCAAGGCTCTCCATTATCGGCTTGGGCACGACCAGAAGCTGTTTTTTTCTGCAAAGCGGCACCGTCTCATATGTGTCCGGCGTGTTGTTGATCGAGCCTATGACAAGATCCACGCCGTCATACGACAGCGTCTTCTGCAGCACCTCCGGCGATTCCTCGCTGAGTTTGACGAACGTGTCGTGGTTATCCTTGAGGAAGCGCGGCAGCACATGCGGCAGTATCGCCCTGGCAACGGTGTGCTCAATACCGAGATGGACATAGTGCTCCCCGCTCATGCTCTTCGACGAACTCTCCTCGTACTGCTGCTTGAGCTGCAATATCTCCTTTGCGGTCTGCAAAAACTGCTTGCCGTCCTGCGTCAGCACAAGCGGCCTGCTCCTGACGAACAGCGGCGTGCCGAGCTCCTCCTCTATCTTTGCGATCTGCTTGCTAAGAGACTGCTGAGATATAAAAAGATGCTTCGCCGCCGTGGAGAAGCTTTTTTCATCGGCCACGGCAATAAAGCTTTTCAATAATGAGAAATCCATCGTTTTTTCTCCGCTTTATCAGCAAAAATACATTTCCGCGATACGGTTTCTGCTCTACCGTCCGCTTCGGCAATGAGTATAGCACCTCGCGCCGAAATAGTCAAATTTGAAACAAAAATTCGCAAAAACACTGTAAAATGCTCTTTAAGACAAATAATTCACATAGTATTTATGTGTTTTGCATAAAATTTCTGCATTTGCCGCTTCTTTTTGTGTACTATTCGGTGAAAGTGCAAATACCCTATTGCTAAATTGAACTTTTGGTTGTATTATAAATGCGAAAAGAGCGTAATTCAAGTGTTACGTATTTTGGCCGGAAAATTTTTTCCGACAGAATAAACTAGGAGGTATAACAATGAAAAAAGTATTTGCACTTTTGCTCGCACTGAGCATGGTATTTGCACTGTGCGCCTGCGGCAGCTCTTCCGCTCCTGCGGCTACCACCGCTCCCGCTGCCGACGCAGCCCCCGCGGCTGACGCCCCCGCCGAGAGCTACAGCCTCAACTTCACTACTGGCGGCTCTGCCGGCACCTACTACGCCTATGGCAGCGTCCTTGCACAGTATGTTTCCTCCAACAGCAACGTCTCTGTCACGGCTGTCACCGGCAACGGCTCTCAGGCCAACGTCAACGACCTTGACGCCGGTGCAACTGATCTGGCCTTCTGCCAGTCCGACGTTATGAGCTATGCATACAACGGCACCAACCTCTTTGAGGAGACCGGCGCTGTCACCAGCTTCTCCGTCGTTGCCGACCTCTACCTCGAGCAGGTCCAGATCGTCACCACCAACCCCGACATCAAGACTGTCGCCGATCTGAAGGGCAAGGTTGTCTCTGTCGGCGCTATCGGTTCCGGCGTTTACTTCAACGCACTCGACGTTCTCGGTGTTTATGACATCACTCTTGACGACATCACTCCCGTCTACCAGAGCTTCGGCGACAGCGCTGAGAGCCTGAAGGATGGCAAGATCGACGCAGGCTTCATCGTTGCAGGCGCCCCCACCACCGCTATCACCGACCTTGCTACCAGCAAGAGCGTCTACCTCGTCTCCCTTGACGACGAGCACATCGACCTGCTCCTCGCAAAGTCCCCCTACTACACCAAGTACACCATCACGGCCGACACCTACGGTCTGCCTGAGGATGCAACCACCGTCGCAGTCGGCGCTGTTCTTCTCGCCAGCGACTCCGTCCCCGAGGATGCCATCTACACTTTCGTGTCCACCATCTTTGACAACGCCGATGCTATCGCAGAGCAGCACGGCAAGGGCGCAGACCTCGATCTCGCTTTCGCTTCTTCCATCACCGACGTTCCCTATCACCCCGGCGCAGCAAAGTACTTTGCTGAAAAGGGCTTTGAGGTCGCTTCCAAGTAATAAACGTCCGTAAGCAATATCCGACCTACGGCGCATACACCGCGCCGTAGGTCTTGCATTAAACACCGGGAAAAATTTCTTAGCAGTATATTAACGCTTTCCGCTGCATTCCGCAGCGGCAGTGTTGTTTATAGAAGTTATATTAATCTTTAAAAGGAGCGTTGCACATGTCTGACTCCACAAAGCGCAAAGCACATGACGCCGCAGCCGATACATCGCCGCACGGTGCGGTAGACGTCGGCACGGCAGAAGACGTTGAAAAGCTGATGCGCAAGTACGACAGGGAATCCAACACCCGTATCTGGGAGGGCGTCCCTGCCAAAATAATACGCTGGATAATCGTGGCCATTTCTGTCTACTGCATATGGTCCACGCTGTTCAGTATCGCAGCCCTTGAAAAGCGCCTTACGGCTTTCATTGCGCTCATTCTCGTAGCCGGTTATCTGACCTACCCTGCGAGCAAGCACCACGTTCGCACCAACTATATCCCCTGGTATGATTTTGTCCTCATGGTCGTTGGCGCGGCCTGCTTTGTGTTCTACTACCTCAAGTACGACGGCATGGCGCGCATCCTCATGAACCAGTATAAGCTGCCGGTGATATATATTGTCGTCGGCATTGTGGGGCTTCTGTGCCTGATGGAGCTGTGCCGCCGCTGCGTCGGTATTCCTATCCTCTGTGTCGTCGGCCTGCTGCTTGTCTACACTTTCTACACACAGATCTCCGTGCGCGGCTTCAATCAGGGCATATCCGCCATCATCTGCAAGCTTTTCTATTCGACCGAGGGCGTGCTGTCCACGCCTATTCAGGTCTGCGCAAAGTATATCATAATATTCATTATCTTCGGCGCTTTCCTTGAGCGCACCGGCATTGCCGCTTTCTTTATTGACCTCGCCAACGCTCTCGTCGGCCGCTTCTCCGGCGGTCCCGCCAAGGTCGCGGTCATATCCTCCGCACTGTGCGGCATGGTGTCCGGCTCCTCCGTCGGCAACACCGTCACCACCGGCTCCGTAACGATACCGATGATGAAGAAAACCGGCTACAAGCCGGAATTTGCGGGCGCAGTAGAGGCCGCGGCATCCACCGGCGGCCAGATCATGCCCCCCATCATGGGCGCAGCGGCTTTCCTCATGGCCGAGTATATGAACATCTCCTACGCCGAGGTCGCCATGCGCGCTATCCTTCCCGCTGTCCTTTACTTCACCGGTATTTTCATTGCCGTCCATCTCGAAGCAAAGAAGCTCGGCCTGAAGGGCATCCCCAAAGAGGATCTGCCCAAAATGTCGGCTCTTCTGCCGAAAACTTATCTGCTGCTGC
>URDG01000003.1 GCA_900546515.1 uncultured Eubacteriales bacterium
ATTAGGAATGACAGTGGGAATTGGGAACATGTTGACCACGGGTATTAAAGCGACAGATTCAAGTTTGGAGAATTAAGAAAATCGGCGTTTGAAAAGCTCTTGTACTCAACACAAATTGTCATTTGTGTTGTTCAGTTGGTGTTTTAAGCCATGTATAATAAAACCATCAGATATGACAGGTGCGCACTGTCGCTGAATAAAAATTTATTATACGGAGGTTCAACCATGAACACAGACAAGATTTTTGCAGAATCAATCGCAAACGAATATGCACCCAAGGATACATCAAAGGTTATGGCACTTAGAAAGTTAGATGCAAGGGCAAAGCTCCCGGCTGCCATATTCACATATTCTTTCGGCATAATAATGTCGCTCGTGCTTGGCATCGGAATGTGCCTTGCTATGGGGGTAATCGGTGGAAGCACAACACTTTCAATGGTCGCCGGTATCATTATTGGCACAGTCGGTATCATCGGTGTGAGCGTAAACTATCCAATCTATAAGAAATTGCTTGCATCCGGAAAGAAAAAATACGCTTTTGAGATTATGACACTTGCAAAAGAAATCAGCGAATCAGACAAATAAAAACAAAGGGGGCGGTACTGAATGAATAAGTCGGAAAGCAAGTATTTTAATACTGCCCTTCTTATGGACGAGGCGTTGATACAGTTGCTTGAAGTCAAGGACTACGAATATATAACCGTTAAAGAAATCTGCGAAAAAGCAGGTGTCAACAGGTCAACCTTTTATCTTCACTATGAAACGGTAAACGATTTGCTGTCGGAATGCCTTGAAAATATCAAAAAGCGTTTTTTGATTCGTTTGCAAAGAAGCCTAACGATTTTATCGGTAGTATCGGAACCGTGCCGCTTGATGATCTTGTCCTTATTAGTTCCGATTATTTAAGACCGTATCTGACTTTTTTCAAAGAGAATCAAACACTGTTCAGGGCGGTATATAAGAACCCATCCTGTATGCAGACAGAGGCGCAATACAGCGGTATATCGGACTTTGTTCTCCGACCGATTATGAAGCGTTTTCACATTCCTGAAACTGAGCAAAAATACCAGATTGCATTTTTCGTGAACGGCTCAATGGCTATCGTCCGCGAATGGATCAACGGCGGATGTAGAGAGTCGGTTGAGGAAATTGAAACGGTTATGCTTCACTGTATCCGACCGAACAACAAAAGCGGAGAAAGGCAATGAAGCAACGAATCAAAGACTTTCAGAAAATATGGAAAAGCGACTACTATTTTAGCACGGTGTTTTCGTCCGCAATTTCAACTTTAATCAGCATTGTGTTTGCGCTTTATAACGGTGCTCTCGGAATTGTATATCAATCGTGGTGGCACGGGTTAATCTGCGTTTACTATCTGCTTCTTGCCACAATTCGGGCGATTCTGATAGGAACAAGACGAAAGAATCAAAAAACGATACGCATGATAACATATCTGCTATTGCTGGTTATGGATGTTTCTTTGATAGGACCGATTTATGTTATGGTGAGTGGCGAGCGAAGCTATACCTATGGTCTGATGCCCGCAATTGCTATGGCGGCTTATACAACATACCGCATCACGATAAGCATCATTCATTTCCGTAAATCAAGGAAAAAGGACAAATCTCTGCTTTTCGAACTCCGAATGATCAATATGACGGACGCACTTGTTGCCGTTTTATCCTTGCAAAACGCTTTAATCATTGCAAATGGCGGAATGAACGAAGGAATGCGTACGCTTACTGCATGGACAAGCGGCGGAATATATCTTGTAATCGTGCTTATTACAATCCTGTCTTTCATAAAAGTGCAAAGGTCTTGATAAACCCCAGTTTGCCGCACGTGTTCCTAGCAGGGCTTGGTGCTGGCATGCCTTAACTTAATAAGAGAGGGTGGTCAAATATGGATCAGAGAAGCCTTGACAGCAGTATGACAGCTGGGGCGAAAGAAATGAAACTGGTGGTGAAGCATTTTTCAGAGTTGAGCGCAGACGAATTGTTTGAGCTTTATAAACTGCGGGTTTCGATATTTGTGGTTGAGCAGAAATGCCCCTATCAGGAGGTGGACGATGCGGATCGCGCGGCCTATCACGTTTGGCTGAAAGATGAAAACGGTATTGAAGCCTATGCGCGGGTGCTGCCGCAAGGCGTGGCGTTTCCGACGGCGTCGATCGGCCGCGTGATCGCGGTCAGGCGGCGGTGCGGGCTTGGCAGCAAAATCGTAGAGGCCGCTGTCAACGTGGCGAGGATATATCTGAATGCGGATAAAATCACCATTGAAGCGCAGGTCTATGCGCGTTCGCTGTACGAGAAGCACGGCTTCCGGCAGACGTCGGAGGAATTTCTGGAGGACGGCATACCGCACATTCAAATGCAGCTTGAGCTGTAATTTGCGGGTGATAGAAAAGGAGTTAATATGGATTACAGAAGATTTGGAAGCAAGATAGTAGCAAGAATAGACAAGGGAGAAGAAATTCTCGAAAAGCTGAAAGAAATAGCCTTGAAAGAAAACATAAAACTCGCCGGCGTCAGCGCGCTGGGTGCGACGAATGATTTTACTGCGGGCGTATATAAAGTAGATGAAAAGAAGTATTATTCCAATGAATTCAAGGGTAATTTCGAGATCGTCTCTTTAACGGGAACTGTAAACACCATGAACGGCGAGTTTTATTCTCACATCCACATGAGCGCCGGAAACGACAGGGGAGAGGTGTTCGGCGGTCATCTTAATAAGGCCGTCGTAAGCGCGACCTGTGAAATGATAATAGATATTATTGATGGGAGAGTTGACAGGCGTTATAGTGAAGAGATAGGACTGAATCTGTTCGAGTTCTGACGCAGCACCGCCTGCACGGCGTCCGGTTCTTCCGCAAAAATACAGCGTGCCGCTGTCATAAACAAAAAATTTGCAAAAAGCTGAAACATTTTTCCTTTTGCGTGCGTTTATATAAGTGAATGGCCATATAAAAAACGTGCACGGAAAGGAACATGAAAAATGAAGAGGCTTTTTGCTTTTTTGTTGTGTTTTGCACTTTTGACACCGGCACTGACCGGCTGCGGCAGCGCAGCGGCGAAGCCGACCGCCGGGCCCGCAGGGGGACCGGAGAGCGCGGCGCTTGACGTATCCGTATCGGACACGCCGTCGCTTGCTGAGGGGAGCCATGACGCAGAGGCGTCGCCCTTTGTGCGTGGCAGCTGGTTCCCGGAGGGCAGCACGCAGAACTCTGCGGCTGAAGTGAGCGCTGATCTGACCACGGCGGTGACGGCATATGAGCTGGCGCAGGTGATGGATGAGAAGACAGGCTGCTTCTATGTAAATAAGGACCGGCTGGAGGCAATACGCGCCCTGCCGCAGGCCGAGGAGCAGGTATTCCTGCTGACGCCGCTGCCGGGCTTTGAGTACGACGAGCGCTATGCCGGAGTACTGGAGGCGCTGAGAGCCAATAAAAGGGCGACGGAGATATATAAAGCCGTGACCGAGGGGGACCCGCCCGAGGGTGACTACGGCGATATTGACCCCGACGATTACCCAATGGCAAAGAACAGCTGGTTCAGGGATGATTTTGACCGGCTGCCGCGGGAGTGGTTCGAGCTGTACGAGAAGGCGCAGGAGGTCATGCGCGACACCGAAACGGTACGCAGGCTGACAGATGTGCTTATACCGGAGTATGACATCGCGGCGGCAAGGATCCTTGAGGAGGCAGGCGCGGATGTGCAGGTGCGCAGCCGCGAGCTGAACGGCACGCAGGGCGCGGAGGCCTACGTGCTCTTCATCAGGGCGGCGCCGGATGAGCTGTGGAAGCTCAGCGAGAGCGTGCAGGGTATTTATAAGCTCGACCTTTATGACGGAACTTACGGGGACATATGCGGAGAATACGACACCGCCGTATGGCCCGGGGCGTGAGCGCAGATGCCGGTGAAAAGGAGAGTGACGACGTGAACGGGAAAAAGCTTGTGCCGCGTCTCAGGCGCGGCGATACGGCGGCGCTCGGCGAAGTGATCGAGATATATACGCCGTATGTCTACGCGATAGTGTCCAACATCCTCAACGGCGCATTGCCGGAGGAGGACGCCGAAGAGATAGTATCCGACACGTTCACGATGCTGTGGTATAAACGGCTGAACGTGAACGAGGACACGCTGCGCGGCTACATAGCAGCAATAGCGAGGAACAAGGCAAAGTCGCGCCTTCGGGCAGCGCGCGCCGTGGAGCCGCTGGATGACGACATACCGCTGACAGACTGCAAGCTGCCGGAAGAGCAGTACATAGTCGACGAGATGAGCGCCGCGGCGCGGGAGGCGGTGGGCTCTCTGCCCGAGCCTGACAGGGAGATATTTCAGCGGCACTATTTTCTCTATCAGAGGACCGAAGAGATCGCGCGCGACATGGATATTAATGCCGCCACCGTGCGCACAAAGCTTGCGCGCGGCAGGAAACGGCTGAGGGCTTATCTTACGGAGAGGGGGTACAGCTGTGAAAGTATGTATAACTGACATATGCGGAGGCTGCTGTCCGGAAAACGCCGTGATAGGAACGGAGGACAGGGAACTCACGGAGCGCATAAAGTCAAGAGTTTTTGAAAATATCGGCGTGCAGCCGCCGAAGAAGGCGCAGGAAGGGCGGAAGCGCAGGACGCTGCGCACGGTACTGCTGGCTGCGGCAATCGCGGCGATGCTGAGCGTGACGGCATACGCTGTCGCAAGCTTCACCATGAACCGCGAGGTGATACCTGCGGGCGAAGGGGTAACGGGACGCTGGACCTATGCCGGCGCGGACGGAAGCATATTGAAGGACAGCCGGGCGGATTACCCGTATGCGAGCATGGTGTTCTCGTTCACAGGGCCGGAGGAGGCGCACGGCAAGCCGCAGTTCCGCTGCTTCTGGCTGCCGGAGGAGCCGAGCTACGGAAAGACCGATGAGGACGGCTGGACGGACTATCTCACAAACGACGGCGACGGCTGCTCCAACAGTATCCCATATGTGATCGGGATAGAAAATGTACCGACGTATAATTGCAGGCATATCATAAACGGAGACGCGGAGGTGACGGACGAGTATGACTGGGGCGAATGGCACGTCATGGAGATCACCTCGGACTATTCCGGCGCGGACGGCTTCGACTACGCGAATGACCGCGCGAATTACATCCTGCTTTTTGACGCCGGGCGCGGCTATCTCGTGAGCATATGCGGCACGGACGATATGGAGACGCTCAGACATATAGCGCGCGAGCTGGAGATCCGCGAGAGCGGCACGCCGTATGTCCCGAATGACAGCGCGATAGAGAGCTTCGGCATACTGGAGCCAGGCAGAGGGTAAAAAATACGAAATAAGGATAAAAAAGCTGCCGGAAATGCAATTTCTGCATTTCCGGCAGCTCTGATTATTTTCCGCCGCAGAATTTGGCCTCATCGTCGGACCAGCCGCGGTCGAGCAGCCAGTAGACGTCGCCGCCGTCGTCCGGCTCTTCGAGCCATTTGTCCGGGTCCGCGGTGGCTTTTGCCATTTTCTTGCGCGTCTCGTACTTTCTGAGATCGTCAAGAGTGAACTCAAGCCCGAGCTCGCGCGCGATGGGCAGAAGAACGTACTCGGCCAGCGGCTCGCGCAACTCGAGAGAGCCGGGGTACGAGGCCTCGGCCTCGCTCACGCGGGCCCGGAGGCCGGCGTCCTGCGCATAGAGCTCAAAGAATTTCGTTACATTTTCGTTCATGTTCATATCTCCCGGTACCATAATTATTGACAACAGTATACTACACCGGGAGCCGTCTGCGCAATACCCCGGGCAGCGGAATAAATATGCGCAGATGCGGAAAAAGAAGAGGCGGCCCGAATGAAACAAAAGTTTAACATTATCCGGTTGACACCGTGTGTGAAGTGTGATATATTCCACCATGTACAGGTGAAAAGCTGTACAAAAAGGATAAAACCGGTGCGGACAGGCTGCGCGGCTTTTGTCGCATTTGACCGATGCAGGACGAATGCGGGGGATAGCGGCAGCGCCGGCCGGAATATGCCGTTCCCGGAAAAACGGGGCCCCGTTTTTCATTCATATTTTATGAATGAAATGGGCGTTGAACAGAATTCTTAGGCATTGCCTTTGAATATACAAGAGCAGCGCCGCGTTATGCGGTGCTGTACAAAATCTGAATTGGAGGAAAAATGATGAAAAAGTTTCTCGCACTGATGCTCGCACTGTGCATGGTTTTCGCACTGTGCGCATGCGGCCAGCAGGCAGCTCCCGCAGCTACCGAAGCTCCCGCAGCTGAGGCTACCGAGGCTCCCGCAGCAGAAGAGCCCGCAGCCGTTGAGATCAAGGTCGGTATTGCAGCTCCCGCAGTTACCCACGGCTGGGTCGCAGGCGTTGCGTACTATGCAGAGAAGTACTGCAAGGACAACGGCTATGAGTACAAGGTGACCACCTCCGCCGACGCGGCTGAGATGCAGGCAGGCCTGCACGACCTCGTTGCATGGGGCGCCACCGTTATCGTCTCCTTCCCGCAGTGGGCAGGCATGGAGACTGCAATGCAGGAGATTATTGATGCAGGCATCCCCGTCGTCAACTTCGACGTTGACGTCGACTGCCAGGGCATCTACAAGGTCACCGGCGACAACTACGACATGGGCTACCAGTCCGCAAAGTACATTGTTGACAAAGTCGGCGATGCAGCTACCATCGTTGTTCTGGACGTTCCTTCTTCCGGCTCCGTCTGCGAGCTGCGCAAGCAGGGCTTTTATGATTATCTCAACGAGATCGGCTACGACCAGTCCAACATCTTCGAGTCTCAGGAAGACGGCTTCACCCGTGACAACGGCCTGAAGGATATGGCTGACCTGCTCGAGAAGTACGATCATATCGACGCTGTTTACTCCATGGACGATGAGACCTCCATGGGCGCTATCCAGGCTATCACCGAGGCCGGCCGTACCGACATCAAGGCCATCACCGGCGGCGGCGGATGTCAGGAGTACTTCAACATGATCGCTGATCCTCAGTATGCTGACCTCGGCCTGTGCTCCGCTCTGTACAGCCCTGCGATGATCCAGGATGCTATCCGCACCGGTATCGCACTGCTCAACGGCGAGACTCCCGATGCAGTTGTTGTCATCCCCACCACTATCGTTTCCGCTGACAACGTTGCTGACTATCTCGATCCGGAGAACAATGTCTACTAATTAAAAACAGACGTAAGCTCAAGGGGCTATGGCTTTATAGCCATAGCCCCGTTCTTTATAGCCATTATCCCGTTCGGTATTCTTCAGAGAGGTAGCGGCAGAAAAATAAAGAGTGTAAGCAAAAACTGTCGCCAGCTCTGTGCAGAATATGCTATAATATACAAATCTTATATTGCGCCGCGCAGGACGCGCGGCAAACCGGAATTGGATGTGATAACTTGAACCTCTCCATGCAGAATATCTACAAGTCCTTCGGCGCGAACAACGTGCTGGACGACGTGAGCCTGAAGCTCTCCGGCGGTGAGATACTTGCGCTTCTCGGCGAGAACGGCGCAGGAAAGTCTACGCTGATGAATATCCTTGGCGGCGTGCTCCAGGCGGACGGCGGAACTATCGTTATCGACGGCAGCGCGCGCACGTTTCTCTCCCCGGTGGATTCGCTCGACGCCGGCATCGGCTTTATCCATCAGGAGCTCAACCTCATAAACGATCTGACCATATACGAAAATATGTTCATCACGCATCTGCCGAAAAAGGGCATGTTCCTCGACGCGAAGGCGATGCAGGACAAGACCGCAGAGCTGTTTGAGAAGATGAACATCGAGATCGACCCGCGCACGATGGTGCGCGATCTTGACGCGTCCTACAAGCAGATCGTCGAGATATGCCGGGCGCTGATGCAGAATGCGTCCGTCATTATCATGGACGAGCCGACGACTTCCCTTACGGAGCCGGAGATACAGCGCGTTTTCACCATGATGCGCACTCTGTGCAAGCAGGGCGTCGGTATAATCTTCATCTCCCACAAGCTCGGCGAGGTCATGGAGATCTGCGACCGCTACACCGTGCTGCGCGACGGCAAGATGGTCGCTGAGGGCGCGGTGAAGGATACCGACACGAAAAAGCTCGCAGCGTACATGGTCGGCCACGAGGTCAACACGGACGTGCTCAAGCGCGACAGGAAGCCCGGCGATGAGGTCCTGAGGCTCGAAGGCCTCTCCGACGGCCGGTATTTTGAGGATATTTCGCTTGCCGTCCATGCCGGAGAGGTGCTCGGCGTGACCGGACTTCTCGGCGACGGCAGAAGCGAGCTGTTCCAGACGGTGTTCGGCGCGATGGGCAAGGCATATACCGGGACCGTCACGCTCTGCGGCAGGCAGGTGCATATCGCCAATACATATCAGGCGCTGGACGAGGGCATCGCGTATCTCCCGCGCAACCGCAAGGAAAACGCCATACTCAAGGATATGTCCATCATTGACAACGGCTCCATAGTGGAGCTGCCGAGAATGAAGAAGCGGCGCTTTTTCATAGATTTTGACAAGCAGGACGAGCTCTTCTCCAGACAGGTGGAGGAGCTGAAAATAAAGATGGGCGCGAAGTCCGACCTTATCACAAGCCTTTCAGGCGGCAACCAGCAGAAGGTGGTGCTGGCCAAATGGCTGATGAGCGAGCCGAAGGTGCTTATACTTGACAACCCAACGCAGGGCGTGGACGTCGGCGCAAAGGAAGAGATATACAGCATCATCCACAGGCTTGCGGGCGAGGGCGTGGCGATAATCGTCCTCTCATCCGAGGCGCAGGAGATAATCCGCCTGTGCGACAGGAGCATAGTCATGTTCCACGGCCGTCAGGCCGGTGAGGTCAGCGGTGCGGATATGAACGAGCATAAGATAATGTACCTTGCCACGGGCGGCAATCAGAACGAAGGGGAGAAAGACTGAAATGGAAGCTAAGAAACTGGAAAATAACAACGGATTCGGCGCGAGGGTCAAGGCGCTGTGGTCGAAAAACGACATGGTGTCCACCCTGTTTGCGCTTCTGGTCATGATAATCATACAGGCCATCGTCATGGGGACGAACGCAGGCTCGTTCGGCGGCATGTTCGGCAAGATGGGAATGGCGTGGCTGAATATACTCAGGAACAATACATACGCCGGCGTTATCGCGCTTGGAATGTGCTTCATCATCATTTCCGGCGGCATTGATCTGTCTGTCGGATCAATGCTCTGCGCGCTCGGCGCTATCCTCATGTACCTTATCGAGCCGACTAACGGACTTCTTGCCGGAATGGGCATCACCGGCGCGCCTGCATATGCCATTGCATGCGCCGTCATCATCGCCGCCGGCTACGTGCTCGGCACGCTCAACGGCGCTCTTGTGGCCTACGGCAAGCTGCCCCCGTTCATCGCGACCCTCGGCACGATGAAAATATTCCGCTCCGTGACCCAGCAGCTGACTAAGAACTTCAACCCCAAGGTTCCTGACGGCTTCAAGCTCATCGCATCCGCAAAGATCGGCGGACAGGTCATTCTCCCGATAATCTACTGGCTTGTGATCGTTGTGATAATGCACATCATATTCAAGAAGACCGCCTTCGGCCGCCAGACCATCGCCATCGGCTCCAACGAGCGCGCGGCCAAGCTCTCCGGCATAAATGTCAACCGCGTAAAGCGCCATATATACGCCCTCGGCGGCGTGATGTGCGCGGTCGGCGCGATCATATACGTGTCGCGTATCGGCTCCATGGACTACGCAAACGCCGGTTCGGGCTATGAGATGGACGCCATTGCCGCAGTTATAGTCGGCGGCACCTCCATGGCCGGCGGCAAGGGCAGCCTTGTCGGCGCGTTCATCGGTATGCTTATCATGGGCGTTATGAATAACATACTCAACTCTGTCGGCGTCCCGACCTTCCTGTGCGATGCCATCAAGGGTGCGATAATCATATTCGCGGTGCTGCTGCAGAAGAAAGAGACTGTCTGATAATCGGTATATATTAGGCGCGAGGGGAGGACTCTCCCCTCGCACTGCAACTATTATAAGGAGGAACACTTTTATGATCCGTATAGGAATACTGGGCTGCGGGAAGATCGCGCAGGTGAGGCATATCCCGGAGTACGCGGAAAATCCGGACTGTGAGCTGGCGGCATTCTATAACCCGACGAGAAAGCGCGCGGAGGACATGGCGGCAAAGTATGGCGGCAAGGTGTACGACACGCCGGAGGAGCTGTTGGCAGACCCCGCGATCGACGCTGTGAGCGTGTGCGCTGCAAACTACGCCCACGCGGAGCTGACGATAAAAGCGCTCAGAGCAGGGAAGCACGTCCTGTGCGAAAAGCCGATGGCCACGAATATAGAGGACTGCGAGGCTATGGCGGCGGCTGCCGCGGAGAGCGGGAAGTTTCTCATGATAGGCCACAACCAGCGCCTTGCCAAGGCGCATGTGCGCGCAAAGCAGCTCATCGACGCGGGCACGATCGGCCGCATCGTCACTTTCCGCACGACCTTCGGCCACGGCGGCCCGGAGACCTGGAGCATCAACCCCGGAAAGAATACGTGGTTTTTTGATAAGAAGAAAGCGGCAATGGGCGTCATGGCGGATCTCGGCGTGCATAAGACGGATCTCATCCAGTACCTCACGGATCAGCGCGTCGTGCGCACGACGGCAAAGCTTGTCACTCTGGATAAGCGCGGCGAGGACGGAGAGCTGATCGGCGTGGACGACAATGCCGTATGCATCTATGAGATGTCCGGCGGCGCGTTCGGCACGATGACAGCGAGCTGGACCTTCTACGGCGCGGAGGATAACTCCACGGTCCTCTACGGCACAAAGGGCATCATGAAGATATACGACGACCCGGCGCACTCCATTGTCGTCACGCTTGCGGACGGCGAGAAGCAGATGTACGACGTCGAGCAGATACAGACCAACGACAACCAGACGAAATCAGGAGTCATAGACCTGTGGATAGACTGCCTGAAGAACGGCCGCGCGCCTGAGATATCCGGAGAGTCCGCGCTGTATGCGATGCGCGCCGTATTTGCTTCGATAAAATCCTCCGAGCTTGGTGAGAGCGTCGATATACCTGAGAACAAGTAAGCATTTATCATACCATCAGATGACAAGAGCACACACGCCTGACGGCGTCAGAAGAAGCTTGCACTGTTCCGCTTCCGCCTTGCGGCAAAAGCTGCACTATGCGCCCTCCTTCTTCCTTTTCAAATCAAACCCACTTCGTTGGGCTTTGATTTGATATATTAGAGTTACGACACATCAGCGCCTCAAAAACCAAAAATCACATAAAAATCCATCACTGTCAGGTGCAAGCAGTTTTGCTGGAGCAGAAATGCGTTCAGGGAATGAAAAGCCCGCAGGTAATACTTTGTGTATTGCCAAGGGCTTTGAGGCAGTATGGGCGTATTTCTGCCCGTCAAAACCGTGTGTGCTCTTGTCATCTGATGGTATTATTACGAAAAGGAGAAACTGAGCTATGATGAAATTCGGTCTGCTCACCGCCATACTGGACGGATGGAGCTTTGAGGAAGCCGTTGACACCGCGGCGGAGATGGGCTTTGAGTGCCTTGAGGTCGCGTGCTGGCCGGCGGGCAAGGCGGAGCGCCGCTATGCCGGCGTCAGCCATATAGACGCGGAGCGCGTCTTGGCGGATGACGAGTACGCAAAGTACGTGAAGGACTATGTTGAGAAAAAGGGTATGACCATATCCTCCCTCGCGTTCTACCCCAACACCATGGACCCGGACCTTGCCAAGCGCGCTGCCGCGATAGAGCACCTCAAGGCGCTCATCAAGGCGTCGGATAAGCTCGGCGTCGGCATGGTGACGACGTTCATCGGGCGCGACCAGAACAAGACGGTCGAGGAGAATATCGAGCTTTTCAAGGAGATATGGCCGGGGCTTATAAAGCTCGCGGAGGACAATAACGTCAAGGTCGCAATAGAGAACTGCCCGATGCTCTTCGGCGCTGACCAGTGGCCGGGCGGGCAGAACCTCATGTGCACCCCGGCGATATTCCGCCGCCTCTTTGAGATCATCCCGTCCCCGAACTTCGGCCTGAACTTCGACCCGAGCCACTACGTCTGGCAGCAGCTCGACTACATCAAGACGATATACGAATTCAAGGACCGTATTTTCCATGTTCATTTCAAGGACATCAAGCTCTATCCCGAGAAGCTCGCCGAGTGCGGCGTGCTGGCATACCCGCTGGACTATATGTCCCCGAAGATTCCGGGGCTGGGCGATGTGAACTGGGCGGCGTTCATCTCCGCACTCAATGACATACGCTTCAACGGCTGCGCCGTTATAGAGGTTGAGGACAAGGCGTTTGAGAGCTGCCGTGAGGATATTCTCAAGTCTATCCGCCAGTCCAAGCACTATCTCAACAATTTTATCAGCTGAGGAAGAAAGCATGAAAAAACGCATCATTGCAGTCAACTCAAACTGCTATCACGGTTACTCCATAGAGCAGGCCGTGGCCGGGATCAGGGCGGCAGGCTTCAAGTATATCGAGCTTACCGCAACAAAGGGCTGGACGGAGCATGTTTTTCCCGACCAGAGCTTCAAGCGCCTGCTTGAGGTGCAGGATCTGCTCGACAGAAACGGGCTCATCCCTTTTGCCATGAGCGGCCACACGAACCTCATGGATGCCGCGCGTATCGGCGATTTTGTGAACAATATCCGCCTTGCGCACTTTTTCGGCAGTGAATATATCGTCTCCTCCATAGGCGAAGCGCACCTCAAGGATAACGCCGTCGCGTCGAATGAGGTCGTGGCAGAGCATATAAGGGGGCTTGTCGAATACCTTGAAAAATACGAAATGAAGCTCGTCCTCGAGGTACACGGCGACCATGGCACCGGGAAAATACTCAAGGACATCGTGGAGCTCGTAGGCTCGCCGCGCGTGCTGATAAACTACGACACTGCAAACGCCATATTCTACGGCGACGTCAATGTCCCGGAGGACTTCAGCGCATGCATCGACAGGATCGGCTATGTCCATCTCAAGGACAAGGCCGGCGGACATAAGGAGTGGAACTTCCCGGCGCTCGGCAAGGGCTATGTTGAGTTCCCGAAGCTTTTCAGGATGATGGATGAGCGCGGCAATCTCAGCCCGTACTCCATCGAGATAGAGTTCACGCAGGCGGGGGCGAAGGATCTTGCCGAGATAGATCAGGCGGTTATGGATTCCGCCGCGTATCTTCGCGCGCAGGGCTTTGAATTCTGATGGATAACACGATGAAAAAAATGAGAGTCGGCCTTGTAGGCACAGGCGGCATGGGCAAGGTGCACTATGTGAATCTCTGCCGTATAGAGAGCTGCGAGGTCGCGGCTGTCGTCGGCCATTCGCCGCGCTCCAGAGCGGCGGCGGACGAGTGGGGCGTGCCCTGCTTTGAAACCATCACTGCTATGGTGAACGGCTGCGATATAGACGTCGTCGACATCTGCACGCCGACCTATATGCACCACGATATGGTCATGGAGAGCCTGCGGCTCGGGAAGAACACAATATGTGAAAAGCCGATCGCTCTGAGCGTGAAGGATGCGAGAGAAATGCTCGACGAGGCCGAACGGCAGGGCGTGAACCTGTATGTCGCGCAGGTGCTGCAGTTTACGAAGGAAGTGCGTTTTCTGCGCGAGGCCGTAGAGAGCGGAGAATTCGGCAGGCCGCTCGACGCCTGCTTTGAGCGCCTTTCCGCCTGCCCGAACTG
Organism: uncultured Eubacteriales bacterium; assembly: GCA_900546515.1. Taxonomy (GTDB): domain Bacteria; phylum Bacillota; class Clostridia; order Oscillospirales; family Oscillospiraceae; genus Limivicinus. The sequence goes on from URDG01000003.1 coordinate 13,682, forward strand.
GGCGGTGGGCGGTTGGCTATTCGATATGAACAAGTCCGGCCTTCTGCCCTACGACCTGCATATACATGATCTGGACGTGATAGTCTCGCTCTTCGGCAGGCCGTCCGGCTTTACGTTCACCTCCTGCCGCGGCGCGGATAAGGACTATCCCGAGCAGTTCCGCGTCAATTACAGCTACGGTGAACTGAATGTCGTGGGAGAGGCGGCATGGTTCAATGCGGACATTCCGTGGACGGCGCGCTGGCGCGTGTACTTTGAAAACGGCATGCTGATAAACGACGGCGAACATCTCACGGCCTATCAGTTCGGCCATGAGCCGCGTGTGTACGATACGACGGACGAGGTGATGATCTCGACAGGCGTAAACGTGCCGCCCTGCGGGTGGTATTATAACGAGCTCCGGCACTTTCTCGAATGCGCGCGTGAGAATAAGCCCACACCGTATGTCACGCGCAGCCAGCTTCTGACCGTTATGGAGATACTTGAGGAGATAAGCGCAGAATGGAAACAGTAAAGGTCAAAAAATATCTTGAGCGTATCGGAATGGAGCTGCCGGAGAACGCCGTGCCCGATTCAGCTTTCCTAAGAGAACTCCAGTTTGCGCACTGCACCCATATTCCGTATGAAAATCTCGACATTATCCGCGGCGTCCCGCTTTCTCTGAACGAGGACGATCTGTTCAGAAAGGTGGTCGAGGAGAGAAAAGGAGGCTTCTGCTTTGAGCTCAACGGCCTTTTCGCGTGGCTGCTGCGTCAGCTCGGCTATAAGGTGACGGAGTATGCCGCGCGCTATCTGCGCGGTGAGAGCGGAATACCTATGCGCCGCCACCGTGTGCTGAAGGTCGAGGCGGAGGACGGCGTGTGGTGCTGCGACGTTGGCATCGGCGAGGTGTGCCCGCGCTATCCCGTGCGCCTTGCCGAAAGCGTGGAGCAGCCGCAGCTTGGCGAGTGCTACCGCTTCGACAGGGACGATTTTCTCGGCTGGGTGCTGATGGATCTGCACAAAGGGGAGTGGAGGAGGTTTTACTCCTTTACCGAAGAGCCGCAGCTCCCGCAGGATTACGACGCGCTGTGCGTCTACTGCGAGAAGAGCCCGAAGTCGCCGTTCATCAATGCCGAGATGTTCTCCCTCAAAACACCCGAAGGGCGCATCACGCTCGACGGACATATTTACAAGGAGTTTGACGGAGAAGAGGTGCGCGTGAGGGAGCTCACGGACGCAGAAATGCCCTGGGCATATGCGCAGTTCGGACTGAAATACTGAGTTTGTAGCCATTTATATTACAGAAAAAGATCGTACCCCGGCACGGAAAATGACATATACCGCGCCGGGGTTTGCCGTTTGAGACGAAAAAACGGCGCCGCAAATAAGAAACCGGCGGAAAATACAGGTTTTTTCGGCAGAATCAACAATAAAAATAAAGAAAAATTTATTTGAAAAAATATAATAATTAGTTTATAATAATTTAATCAATAAACGGACACTTGTCCGGCACCCGCGTAACGTTTACAGCGAAATGCGATTTCAAATACCCTGATGAGGAATGATACCGCATGTACGGCTGTACGGCGAGCGTGGATAAAGGAGCAGAAGCTGAAAAATGAATTCAAAAACTCTGTCTTACGTTATCAAGCGCATACTGCTTGCGCTGCTGACGATCATCATCATCAGCGCCATTACATTCTTCGTGATGCATATGGTTCCGGGCGGACCGTTCAACCGCGAGAAGGCGCTTGATCCGGCTACCGTCAAGGCGCTGGAGGAGAGGTACAATCTGGATAAGCCGCTTGTGGAGCAGTATTTTCTATACATGAACAACATTCTGCACGGCGATTTCGGCGTGTCGCTGAAAAACGGGCGAGACATCACCGCGATAATCGGCGAATCCTTTCCGATATCCGCAAAGCTCGGCCTGACTGCGATCACGATAGCGCTTATCTGCGGCACGGTGTTCGGCAGCCTTGCGGCGCTCATGCGGAACAAATGGCCGGACAGGCTGATAGTCTTCCTGTCGACCCTGTTCACCGCGGTGCCGAGCTTCGTGCTTGCGACGCTTCTGCTGCTGGTGTTTGCCATAAAGCTGGGCTGGGTGCCGGTATGGAGCGCGACGGAGGTGCACTATACGCTGCCTGTCATATCGCTGGCCGCGTATCCCATGGCATATACAACACGCCTTGCCAAGACCAGCATGCTCGACGCGCTGAGCCAGGATTACATACGCACCGCAAAGGCCAAGGGCGTCGCGCGCGGCAAGGTTATTTTCAAACATGCCCTGCGCAATTCCCTGATACCCGTTATCACCTACGCCGGTCCGCAGATCGCATATATCATTACCGGCTCCATGGTCGTTGAGACGATCTTCACCGTCGGCGGCATAGGCAGCAAGTTTGTTGCCGCCATCACCAACCGCGACTATACGCTCATCATGGCGACGACGATATTCCTCGCCACGCTCATGGTTGTGGCAAACCTGATCTGCGACCTGCTGTACAAGGCGGTTGACCCGCGCATAAAGCTGGATTGAGGAGGGCGGAACAAATGGATAAAAATAAAGAATACGATCCGGGTGTCACGCCCAAGAAGCAGATACTCAGCGCACAGATAGACCTGAGCAAGTTTGAAAAAGCGACGGACGACGAGAAGCGCCAGCAGGACGTCATGAGCGAAAGCACCACATTCTTCAGAGACGGCATGCGCAAGCTCATGAAAAATCCGCTCGCGGTCATGAGCATCATCATCCTCGTCTGCATCCTCATCACGATCATTGTGGCTCCGCTCGTCGTGCCTTACGGCTATGAGGAGATGCTCTCCATCAACGGCAAGCGCGACAAGGGCGCAAAAAACCTCGCCCCGTTTACGTACAGCGAGGCGGAGCAGAAGTACATAGAAAACGGCGGTGAGCGCTTCCCGCACATCTTCGGCACGGACGAGCAATGCCGCGACTACTTTATCCGCGTAGTGTACGGCACGCGCGTTTCCCTGTTTGTCGGTATATTTGCCAGCATCATCGTCCTTATAATCGGATTGCTGTACGGCAGCATCTCGGGCTATGTAGGCGGGCGGACAGACCTTATAATGATGCGAATAGTCGATATAATATACTCCCTGCCTGATATGCTGATAGTTATCCTGCTGTCGGTCGTGCTCGACCAGAGGTTGAAACTGACAAGCGGTATTCTGGCCAAGCTCGGCACGAACATGATCTCGATTTTCATCGTGTTCGGCCTGCTGTACTGGGTCGGCATGGCGCGCCTTGTCCGCGGGCAGATACTCTCCATCAAGGAGAATGAGTATATCCTCGCCGCGCGCTCCATCGGCGCAAAGCCCAGCCGCATCATCCGCAAGCATATCCTGCCCAACTGCCTTTCCGTTATCATTATTTCGACCGCGCTGCAGGTGCCGTCCGCCATATTCACAGAGAGCTACCTGAGCTTCGTCGGTCTGGGCGTCCGCGCGCCCATGCCGTCTCTCGGCTCGCTTGCCAATGCCGCGCGCGTTGGCCTGCAGAGCTATCCGTACAAGCTTATATTCCCGGCGCTGACGATCTGCCTTATCGTGCTGAGCCTCAACCTGCTCGGCGACGGTCTGCGCGATGCCTTCGACCCGAAGCTTAAGAGGTGATAGATATGAGTGAACATTTACTGAGCGTGCAGAATCTGCACACCTCCTTCTTCACCGATTCCGGTGAGGTACATGCAGTCAACGGTGTTTCCTTCAATCTCGATCCGGGCGAGGTGCTCGGCATAGTCGGCGAGTCCGGCTCCGGCAAGAGCGTGACGGCCTACTCCATCATGCAGATACTTGCGGACACCGGCAAAATCACGCAGGGCAGTATCTTCTACAAGGGTGAGGACATCACAAAGTGGAGCGCCCATCAGATGAGTTCCTTCCGCGGCAAATGCTGCTCGATCGTATTTCAGGATCCTATGACCAGCCTCAACCCGGTCTTTACGATCGGAAACCAGCTGCGCGAGGCGATAGAGCTCCACACGGACAAGAAGGGCAAGGCCGCAAAGGCCCGCGCCATTGAAATGCTCGAGCTTGTCGGCATCAACGAACCCGAAAAGCGTGTAAAGCAGTATCCGTTCGAGCTGTCCGGCGGTATGCGCCAGCGCGTTATGATCGCAATGGCGCTTGCATGTGAGCCCGATATACTCATTGCCGACGAACCGACGACTGCGCTGGACGTCACTATTCAGGCGCAGATACTCGAGCTTATCGCTGACTTGCAGAAGAAAATGGGCATGGCCGTCATTCTCGTGACCCATGACCTGGGCGTAATTGCCGACATGTGCGACAACATCATCGTCATGTACGGCGGCCATATCTGCGAGCGCGGCACTGCCGACGAGATATTCTATAACTCCAGGCATGAATATACAAAGGGGCTCCTGCGCTCGATCCCGAACGTAAACAACATGAAGCAGAAGCTCATCCCCATAGCGGGCACGCCGATAAATATCCTCAATCTCCCGAAGGGCTGCGCCTTCTGCGCGCGCTGCGATGAGGCGATGAAGATATGCCTCGAGCAGCAGCCGGAGGAGCTCCATATAAACGAAAATCACTATGCATCCTGCTGGATGAACGTCAAAAAACAGCTTGAAGCGGAAGGAGGGGCACAGAAATGAGCGAAGAACTGCTGAAAGTTGAACATCTCAAACAGTATTTCCCCATAAACGTCGGCTTCGGCAAGGTCAAGCCGCTCAAGGCTGTCGACGATGTCTCCTTCACTATCGGCAAGGGCGAGACGCTTGGCCTCGTCGGCGAGTCCGGCTGCGGCAAGACGACCGTCGGCCGCACACTCCTGCAGCTGTACAATCCCACCGGCGGGCGCATCACCTTTGACGGCGACGTGCTCTTCGACAGCGGGGAGAAGTACGGCCCGGACGGAAAGCTCATCGTTGACGCGAACGGCAAGCCGGTTCTCGGAAAAAAGGTCCACGCCAACATGCTGCCCTACCGCAAGAAGATGCAGATGGTCTTTCAGGACCCCTATTCCTCGCTCGACCCGCGTATGACCGTCGAGGACATAATCGGCGAGCCGCTGGATGTGCACAAGCTGTACTCCAACCGCAAGGAGCGCCGCGAGAAGATACTAAGCCTGATGGAGACAGTCGGCCTTAATTCCGAGCACGCCACGCGCTATGCGCACGAATTTTCCGGCGGCCAGCGCCAGCGTATCGGCATCGCAAGGGCGCTTGCGGTCGACCCGAAGTTCATCGTCTGCGACGAGCCCGTATCTGCGCTGGATGTGTCGATTCAGGCGCAGGTCATCAACATGTTTGAAGAGCTTCAGGAAAAGCTTGGCGTCGCGTATCTGTTCATCGCGCATGACCTGCTGGTCGTTCACCATATCTCCAAGCGCATTGCCGTCATGTATCTGGGCCGCCTTGTCGAGATCGCCGATGCAGACGAGCTGAACGACAACCCCATGCACCCGTATACGCAGTCCCTGCTGTCGGCTGTGCCGGTGCCGGACCCCAAGATCGCGCGCGAGCGCCAGCGCATCGTGCTCACCGGAGATGTGCCGAGTCCGCTGAACATGCCGACGGGCTGCCCGTTCCGCACACGCTGCCGCTATGCGACAGAGCACTGCGCACAGGAGCACCCCACGCTGACCGACCGCGGGAACGGTCACTTTGTCGCCTGCTTGAACAAATAAAATTTGCAGCAGCGCCTGATATTGCTGCACTTTGCCGATTGAAATGCGGCGAATAATATGGTACCCTACCGAAAAACAGAAACGTGACAATTTTATGCAGCTAAATCTCTTTCAGCCTGGTCCGACTGTGAGCTCACATGCAGCAGGGCCCTGCTGCACACTTTATGAAATAAAGTGTGACAAGGCGCTGACTGCGGGAGAGAGCGCAGGAGAAAGGGCGGGAGGTTTAAAATAAATTAGGAGGAAAAACAATGAAAAAAGCTTTAGCACTGCTTCTTGCCCTCGTCATGGTCTTTGCACTGTGCGCATGCGGCAGCAGCACCACTGCTCCCGCAGCCACCGAAGCTCCCGCAGCCGATGCAGCAGAGCCCGCAGCCGACGAAGTCCCCGATGCAGCGTCCCTCGTAAGCGATGCGTTCATCGATCCTCTGAATGACTGGGATCAGTACAATCAGCTGATCGCAGACATCAAGTCTGAGACCGATTTTACAAAGCGTACCGAGATGATGCATCAGGCTGAGGACATACTCATGTCCAACTACTGCATCCTGCCGTTCTACTTCTACAACGACATTTACATGCTCAAGGACTATGTAAAGGGTATGTACTCCAATGTCTTTGGCACCAAGTTCTTCCAGAACGTGACCATGGACAACGGCTCCACCACTCTGCGTCTCAACCTCGCGTCCGAGCCTGCATACCTCGACCCCGCACTCAACAGCTCCGTTGACGGCGCCTGCCTCGCAGCAGCCTCCTTCTCCGGCCTGTACACCTACAATGAAGAAGGCCAGCCCGAACCCGCATGCGCGACCGGCTATGAAGTCTCAGAGGACGGCCTCAACTTCACCGTGACCCTCCGCGAGGGCCTCAAGTGGAGCGACGGCAGCGATCTGACCGCAAAGGACTTCGAGTACTCCTGGAAGCGCGCAGCAGCTACCGCTACCGCAGCTGACTACGGTTACATGTTCGCAGGCTTCGAGGGCTACCCCGATGATCTGGCTGTCACCGCAGTTGACGATACCACTCTTACCTTTACCCTTACCGCTCCGTGCGCATACATGGAAGACCTGATGGCATTCCCCACTTTCTACCCTGTCAAGCAGGAGGCCGTTGAGGCCGCTGCCGATTGGCAGACCTCTCCCGGCGCATGGTGCCAGGATGCTGGCTTTGTCAGCAATGGCCCCTTCGTCTGCACCGCATGGGATCACGACGTCTCCATGACCTATGAGAAGAACCCGTACTGGTACGGCGCTGATGACGTCGCACTTGAGAAGCTCGAGTTCATGCTCTCCGCAGATGACACCGCTATCTTCGCCGCATACAATTCCGGCGACGTCGACATGATCGACACCGTCCCCAACGATGAGATCCAGTCCGTCATTGACAGCTCTGAGTTCTACATTGTTGACAACCTCGGCACCTACTACGCAGCCTTCAACTGCAAGAGCGAGCTGTTCGCAGACAAGACTCCCGAGCAGGCAGCCTGCATGCGCAAGGCGTTCAACATCCTTGTTGACCGTGACTACATCGTCGAGAACGTCGGCCAGACCGGCCAGCTCCCCGCAAACGCATTCATACCTTACGGCATGGCTGACGGCAACGGCGGCGTCTTCAAGACCGACGTCACCGAGCAGGGCTACTTTGATCCGTATGCCATCAACAACGATTACGATGCCACCGTTGAGGAAGCACGCAATCTGCTGAAGGCAGCCGGCTACAAGTTCGGCGAAGACGGCAAGCTCTCTCCCGAGACCCCGATCAACGTTGAGTACCTGACCAACAACGGCACCGGTCACGTTGCAGTTGCAGAGTCCATGCAGCAGGACTTCGCCGTTCTCGGCATCCAGATGACCATTCAGTCTGTTGACTGGAACGTCTTCCTCGAAGAGCGCAAGGCCGGCAACTTCGACTTCGCACGCGAAGGCTGGCTCGCAGACTTCAACGATCCTATCAACATGCTCGAGATGTGGATCACCGATTCCGGCAACAACGACTGCCAGTTCGGCCGCGTTGACAAGTAATAAGCAAAGCTGAAAAGTATAATAACGGGTATCCGGGTGAAACCGGATATCCGTTATTTTTTTGCCCGTCTCCGCATATTGAACGGCGGGGCCGTGCGTGATATAATCCGTTTTATGTTTTTCAATTCATCCCGGCCGTCCGGGATATAAAGCGGAGGTATCAAAATGCTGAAATACAGAAGAATATGTGCGGCTGATGATGAAACGATAGCGGGGATCATAAGAACAAACCTGGAAAATCTGCATCTGAACATTCCGGGCACGGCATATTTTGACCCGGAGCTTGACCGCCTGAGCGCGTATTATAATGCCGAGCCGGAGCGGCGCGCATATTTTGTTGCTCTGGATGAGCAGGACCGGGTGGTGGGCGGCGCCGGAGCGGCCGAATTTGCGGGTATTCCTGACTGCGCGGAAATTCAGAAGCTGTATCTTGACGATTCCGCAAAAGGTAAAGGCTACGGCAGAGAGCTCATGGGCATCGCGGAAAATTGGGCGAGGGAAGCCGGATATAAGAAGCTTTATCTCGAAACACACAGCAATCTCAAGGCCGCAATGGGCCTGTATGAAAAACTGGGCTTCCGGCAGATCGAAAGACCGGCGTCCGTTCTACATGGTACAATGGATCACTTCTATCTCAAGGAGCTGTGACCGGCAGTCCGGCATATAAAACAGGAAACAAATTTTTGATCCGCAGGGAGGCATCGGAATGATAAGATTCAACAACGACTATAACCGCGGCGCTCTCGGCTCCATATTAAAGGAGCTGGCCGCAACAAACACTGAGAGCTACGCAGGCTACGGCGAGGACGAATGGTGCGTCAGAGCCGAGGCGGTCATAAAAAAGCTCATTTCAAGAGACGATGCGCTGATAAAATTCATCCCCGGCGCAACGCAGGCAAATGTAGTTGCGATCTCATCGGCGCTGTCCCCGGTACAGAGCGTTATTGCCGCCGATACCGGGCATATCAACTGCCATGAGACGGCTTCCATCGAAAACACCGGACACAAGATAATCGCGCTTCCGAATACGGACGGCAAGATAAGCGCACAGCAGGTCGAAGAATGTGCCGCGGAGTATTACGGCAGCGGCGCGCCTGAATACCTGACCGAGCCGAAGCTGGTCTACCTGTCGTTCCCGACGGAAAAGGGAACGCTGTATTCAAAGCAGGAGCTTGGCGAAATCAGCGCCGTCTGCAAAAAATACGGCATGTATCTTTTCGTGGACGGGGCGCGGATGGGCTACGGCCTCGGCTCAGAGAAGAACGATCTGACGCTGAGCGACTTTGCAGAGCTGACCGACATGTTCTATATCGGCGGGACAAAGTGCGGCGCGCTGTTCGGCGAGGCGCTGATAATCACGGAGCCATCGCTCAGATACCGCTTCAAGGCGCATATGAAGCAGAAGGGCGCGGTGCTGGCAAAGGGCTGGCTGATGGGGCTGCAATTTGCCGTCATGCTCGAAAGCGGAGAATATTTTGAGAAAACAAAGCGCGCCGATGAGCTTGCCATGGAAATAAAAAAAGCTTTTGAGGCAAAGGGAATACCCCTCTGGGTCGAAAGCTTTACAAATCAGCAGTTTGTCATACTGTCTGAACGCCAGAAGAATATACTGGCGCAAAACTATTATTTTGAAGAGGAAGGCATAACGGAGCAGGGCACAGTCGTGCGCTTCTGCACGAGCTGGGCGACAAGTCAGGCTGAAGCCGACGCCCTGATCGCCGGTATAGCGGCGCTTTGACGGCGGCCCTGCCGGACGGATATGCTCAAGCGTATGCCCTGTCGATGGTGACGACCGCGTAGTGCTCTGCCCATGTGCTGTGGACAAGCTCACGTACTTTCGCGGCGACCTGCTCGTCGGTCATATCAAAGCCGGGCGGCACGAGGACGTCGAAGATAAGGTTGGTGTGCGTCGTCCCCGGAACCATGCGGAAGTCATGTATGCTTATATCAGGGGAAATATGCGTCTGCAAAAGCTCGGTAACGGCGCGGCGGTGCTTTGAGACCTCGGTGTTTTCGGCGTCTATCGGGTCCATGTGGATAGTTGCGACGCAGCCGAGCTGCGACTTGAGCTCACGTTCGGCGCGGTCTATGGCGTCGTGCAGCTCAAAAATATCGCCGCGGCCGTCGACCTCCGCATGCAGGGAGACCACGAGCCGCCCGGGGCCGTAGTCGTGTACTATCAGGTCGTGCATGCCGCGTATCTCGGGGTACGCCATCACGATGCCGCGTATCTTTTCCACGAGCTCCTCGTCCGGCGCCTTGCCCAGCAGCGGCGAGATCGTGTCCTTTGCCGCGCCGTAGCCGGCTATCAGTATCAGTACGGCGACAACAAGGCCGGCCCAGCCGTCTATGTTGACGCTGAACATATAGCTCATGGCCATTGACAGCAGCACGACAAGCGTCGACACCGAGTCGGAGAGTGAGTCCACCGCCGCAGCCTCCATCGCGGCCGAGCCGATCTTCTTCGCGGCGGCGCGGTTATAAAGGCACATGTATATCTTCACAAGTATGGAGGCGAACAGTATCACCGCCGGCAGCAGTCCGGCCTCGACAGGGGAGGGCGAGATGATCTTCTCCACAGAGGTTCTGCCGAGCTCGAAGCCCATCACGATTATCATTGCGGAGAGCATCAGACCCGCGAGATATTCCATCCGGCCATGACCGAACGGATGCTCCGGGTCGGGCTTTTTGCCGGCAAGAACGAAGCCGAGCAGGGTTATCACGGAGGAACCGGCGTCGGAAAGGTTGTTGAAGGCGTCTGCCATAATGGCCACGGAGCCGGACAGAACTCCGGCAAAGTATTTTCCCGCGAAGAGCAGGATGTTGAGAAATATACCGTAGACGCTGCACAGAGTGCCGTATGCACGGCGTACTCCGGCGCTGCGCACGTTTTCGCTGTCGCGGATGAACAGCCGGGTAAGAAGCTTGAACATAATGGCCTCCTTAAAATACCGGGCTGCACCGCATGAGCGCTTTGACAGCCGTCGGCGGGCGGGGAGCCGAAGCGTCCCCGCTGCCTGTGGCAGCTGCCCACAATATTTGCTTATATACGGCGGTACCGCGCGGCGCGGAACTGCCAGTGTTTTATTTTCTGCGTTCTTCGATAAAGGCGAGATCGCTCACGCCGAAATATTTCTCGGCAAATTCTACACGGCTGACGCGGAATTCCTTTCCGCGCAGATAGTTGAGTATCCCGGCGTCGGTCGGAAATGAGAATATGAGCCGGTAGGAGTACAGCGCCTGCCCTTTTTCGCCGAAGCCGCGGTTGAAGCGTTCGCTGCCGTATTTCCCGTCGCCCAGAAGCGGCCAGCCCGCATGCGACATCTGCGCGCGGATCTGATGCGTGCGCCCGGTGAGCAGATGGCATTCGACCAGCGACAGCTTACCCTCCGAGCAGAGCGTGCGGTACTCTGTGACCGCGGTCTTGGCGCCGGGCTCCGGCTTTGAGCGGATGTAGACCTGATTTTTCGCCGCGTCCTTGAAAAGATAGTTTTCAAGCCGGCCGTCCGCCGGCCGCGGCCGGCCGTTGACGGCGCAGAGATAGTATTTTTCAATCTCGCGGCCGCGGATCTTGTCGTTGAGAATGCGCAGCGCCTCGGCGTTCTTTGCGGCGATGACGATGCCGCCCGTGTTGCGGTCGATACGGTTGCAGAGTGCCGGTGCAAAGGAATTTTCCTCGCGCGGCTTCCATTCGCCTTTCTGCGCCATATAGGCTTGAATATTGGCGATAAGGGTGTTATAATCCCATACGCCCGCACTGTGGCATAGTACGCCCGGCTTCTTGTCGGCAAGGATGATGTTCTCATCCTCATATACTATGTCGAGCTTCGGCGTGCCGACCTTGAGGTACGAATTTTCCTCGCGCGGCTTTTCAAAAAACTCGTCGTTTATATATAGCTGCAATACATCACCGACGCTGAGGCGGCTGTCGCGCTTTGCCCCCTTGCCGTTGACCTTTATGCGCTTGAGACGGATATATTTTTGCAGCAGCGATTCCGGCAGCAGAGGCACGGCCTTGCTTACGAACCTGTCAAGCCGCTGTCCGGCGTCATTTTGTTTTACGGTCAGTTCCTTCATAGCGGTAAAACCTGTTTTCCATTGATAAAACCTGAAATTTAAGATCATTTTAGATTATACTATATAAAATTTCTGTTGACAAGCCTTGACAAACAAACTATAATATTAAGGCTGATGCCAGCGGAGGAGTTCACTATGCGTCTTAACCTGAGAGAGATCATTGAAATACCCGGCGCTTCGATCCCGTTTGAGTGCGATCTGGAGACGGGCAACCTTGACTTCCCGTCAGTGAAGGGCTATGTGAAGCCGCCCCATGCCGCAGGCAGAGTTTTCAACGAGGCCGGAGTGCTCCGGCTCACGGGGACTCTGACGGCGGATATGCAGTGTGTCTGCGACCGCTGCGGCAGCGAGTTTTTCAGTACTAAGGTGACTGAGCTTGACGCGACGATAGTCGAAGAGGACACCGGCGTAAATCCGGAACTGTTCGTACTGGACGGGGATGAGATAGATCTGGACGAGATACTGTCCACTCTGTTTATTCTCGATATGGAGACCAAGTTCCTCTGCAGCGAGGACTGCAAGGGCCTCTGCCCCACATGCGGAAAGAATCTTAACCTTGGACCCTGCTCGTGCAGGAAACAACCCGATCCAAGATTTGCTGTGCTTGAGCAGCTTTTGGATAAAGACCCCGATGGCGAATAAATATTAGAGCTGCTCATAAACAGCTAGTATCAGGAGGTGTCAACATGGCAGTCCCAAAGAGAAAAGTATCGCGTCAGAGACGTGACAAGAGGCGCTCTTCCGTCTGGAAGCTTGAGGCTCCCGCAATAGTCAAGTGCTCCAACTGCGGTGCATTCTGCATGCCCCATCGCGCTTGCAAGGCTTGTGGACAGTACAATGGCCGTCAGGTCATCAACGTCGAGGAGAGCAAGTAAAAAAGCTTTAGGAGGAGAGGGAAAAACCTTTCCTCCTTTTGCGTATATGCAGGCGCATTGTTCCTGCATGAACGCAAAAGGGAAGATAATAATAAGAGTGAACGGCTGAGCATGGAAAATATAATCAAATCCATAGATGAAACGAGCCCGCTGCACGGGCGCGCTCATCCCGGAGACAGACTCGTCTCCATAAACGGCAACAGAATATTGGACGTGCTTGACTATAAGTTCTTTGCATATGATCCCAGACTTGACGTTGTGCTGCAGCGCCCGGACGGCACGACGCATGAGCTGATCGTCCACAAGCAGGAGGGCGGCGACCTCGGAGTGGATTTCGAGAGCTACCTGATGGACAATCCGCGCTCCTGCGCGAATAACTGCGTCTTCTGCTTTATTGACCAGCTCCCGAAGGGCATGCGCAAGACTATGTATTTCAAGGACGACGACGCGCGCCTGAGCTTTCTTCTGGGCAACTATATCACGCTCACGAATCTTTCAAAGCGCGAGATAGAGCGCATAATCGCCCTGCATGTGAGTCCGATAAACGTCTCCGTGCACACGACGAATCCGGAGCTGCGGTGCAGGATGCTGCGCAACAAGCGCGCGGGAGAGACTATTGAGACCATGCGCCGCTTTGCCGAGCATGATATTGAAATGAACTGTCAGATAGTCTGCTGTCCCGGCCTCAATGACGGCGCAGAGCTTGACCGCTCCATGCGCGATCTTGCGGACATGTACCCCGGCGTACACAGCGTGTCGGTCGTCCCGGTGGGACTTACGAGATACCGAGAGGGGCTCTACCCGCTGACGCCGTTTACAAAGGAGCACGCCGCGGAGACCATCGACCAGATAACCGCATTCGGGGACGAGTGTGTGAAAAAATACGGCACGCGCATCTTTTTCTGCGGCGACGAATTTTATATAAAGGCCGGACGAGAGATCCCGGACGATGAATTCTATGAGGAATACACCCAGCTTGAAAACGGCGTTGGCATGATACGCCTGATGCACACCGAGTTCAGATCCGCGCTGTCACTGTCGGGCGAGCCGGACTATGTGCCGTTTTCCATTGCGTGCGGAGTGTCGGTCGCCCCGTTTTTTGAAAAGCTGATAGAGATGGCGAAGGAGAAGTACCCCCGGCTCGAGGGCTATGTCTACCCGATAGTCAACGATTTTTTCGGACACAGCATCAATGTCACCGGCCTTATAACCGGCGGGGATCTCATAAGGCAGCTGCGGGGCAAAAACCTCGGTAAGCGCCTTTTCATCTCGCAGAATATGCTTCGCCGTCAGGAGATGGATTTCCTTGACGATATTACGCTTGAGCAGGCGGTGGAAGCGCTGGATGTGCCGATCTATCCGATAGAACAGGATGGCTTCGGCCTGTGGGATGCGATGTCCGGCGAGCTGCCGGAGGTAAAGCTCCCTGAAAGAGATACCGAAAACACAGCATACTACAAGTATAATCAGAACTGATAGGAGGGAAAACGCATGTCAAAACCTCTTGTAGCCATAGTAGGCCGCCCGAATGTGGGCAAATCCATGCTCTTCAACAGGCTCGTCGGACAGCGGCTGAGCATAGTTGAGGACACGCCGGGCGTCACGCGCGACAGGCTCTATGCCGAGGCGGAGTGGTGCGGGCGCAAATTCAATATGGTAGACACCGGCGGTATCGAGCCGGCGACAGACAGCGAGATACTGCTGTTCATGCGCGAACAGGCGCAGATAGCGATAAATGCGGCGAATGTCATAATATTTGTAACGGATATACGCACCGGCGTGACGGCGGCGGATAAGGACGTTGCAAACATGCTGCTGCGCTCAAAAAAGCCGGTGGTGCTTGCGGTCAACAAGGCTGACTCGACGGGAGCAACGGACCCTGCGGTATATGAGTTTTACTCTCTCGGTCTGGGCGACCCGCTGCCCGTGTCCGCTATCCACGGCCATGGCACCGGCGATTTGCTGGACGAGTGCCTGAAATATTTTCCTGACCCGGATGAGGAGGACGAAGAGGACGACAGCATAAAGGTTGCCGTTATCGGCAAGCCGAATGTGGGCAAATCCTCGCTCGTGAACCGCATACTCGGTGAAAAGCGCGTGATAGTCAGCAATGTCGCGGGTACGACGCGCGACGCTGTGGACAGCAGCTTTGAAAACAAATACGGCAAATATGTATTCATCGACACGGCGGGCATCCGCCGCAAGTCGAGGGTGGACGAGCGCGTGGAGAAATTCTCCGTGATGCGCGCCAAGCTTGCGATAGAACGCGCGGACGTGTGCCTGATACTGATCGACGCGCGCGACGGGGTGACAGAGCAGGACACCAAGATCGCAGGACTTGCGCACGAGGCGGGCAAGGCCAGCATAATCGTCGTCAACAAGTGGGACCTTATTGACAAGGAAACCGGCACCATGGAGAAGATGCGCAAGAACATCATGCGCGATCTGAGCTTCATGAACTATGCGCCGATACTCTTTATCTCGGCCATGACCGGGCAGCGCATAGAGAGAATGTTTGAGCTTATAAACTACGTCAACGATCAGAGCAACATGCGCATATCCACCGGCATGCTCAACAACGTCCTTGCCGACGCGCAGGCCAGAGTGCAGCCGCCTACTGATAAGGGCCGCCGGCTGAAGATATACTATATGACGCAGACCGGCATCAAGCCGCCATGCTTCGTTATTTTCTGCAACTCGAGAGAGCTGTTCCACTTCTCGTATCAGCGCTATATCGAAAATCAGATACGTGCGGTCTTTGGCCTTGAGGGCACGCCCGTGCGCATCGTCATACGACAGAAAGGTGACAGGGAATGATTCTGTATTGGTTTCTGCTGCTCCTTATCGCCGTTGTTGCATACGGGATCGGTAGCATGAGCACGATGGTCATCGCGTCAAATTTCGTGTTCCGCACGAGTCTGAGCAGCCTTGGCCGGGGCGATATATGGCTCTCCAACTTCCGCAGGATATATGGCGTATGGGGTATGATACGCCTGCTGCTCACGGAGCTGATAAAGGATGCGCTGCCCATACTTTTCGGCGCGCTGCTGCTCGGCTTCAAGGGGCATGCGGACGTGGGCCGCGCTTTCGCGGGCTTCTGCCTTGTGCTGGGCAGGCTCTATCCGCTGTTTTACGACTTCAAGGGCAGCCATGCCACGGTATGCATGATAACGCTGTGCCTTTTTGCAAGCCCGTCGGTCGGCATCGCAATGGCGGTCGTGGCGCTGGCGGCGACTCTTCTGAGCCGGTACGTGGCGCTCGGCACGCTTGCGGGCACGGTCGTGGCCGCGGTCGCGTCCCTGCTGCTTGTGGATAACGACCTTGTCCTGCGGCTCATCATTTTTGCCGGCGCGCTGATACTGTTCAAGCATATTCCGGCCATCTCCCGCATGCTCAACGGCCGCGAGGAGAAGCTGAGCTTTAAAGAGGATATAACCTATAAGCTCGATCAGAAATTCTGACAAAGTAAATTTTACTTGATAATCGCGTGTTTTCATGGACAAACGCCATGTACATGTGGTATCATACAGCTAATCAGGCTCCATGCAAGACCTGAGTTCCAGAGAAAATACACCGGCGGGATGACCGCCGGTGATTTTTGACCGCAGATCCGGCGGCAAGGGCTGCCTCTATTTACCTCGGACGCTTGACTTTTCGCATATACATGATATAAAAGAGGAGAATGACACATGAGTTTTGTTGAGCTGTTTCTTATCGCCGTGGGGCTGAGCATGGACGCTTTCGCGGTCTCCGTGTGCAAGGGACTGAGCGTGCAGAGATTGGAGACGAAGCACGCGGCCATAGTCGGCGCGTATTTCGGCGGCTTCCAGTTCCTTATGCCGGTCATAGGCTATCTGCTGGGCGCACGCTTTGAAAGCCTTATCACGAATATCGACCACTGGGTCGCATTCGGCCTGCTGCTGATAATCGGCGGCAACATGATAAAGGAGTCCTTCGGGGAGGCCGAAAAGCTCAACGATGATTTCGGCGTGAAGACGATGGCGCTGCTCGCCGTTGCAACGAGCATCGACGCGCTCGCAGTCGGCATCACCTTTGCTTTCCTGCAGGTACGTATCGTTCCCGCATCGGCGCTTATCGGTGTGACGACTTTCTGCCTGTCCGCGCTTGGAATATACATCGGCAACAAATTCGGCGCGAAGTACAAGTCGAAGGCAGAGCTGGCAGGCGGCATCATACTTATACTCATCGGCATCAAAATTCTGCTTGAGCATCTCGGAGTGATAAACTTCTGATCGTATTACATAGGTGAGGCCCTTTGAAACTGAAGGAAAAAAGCAAAATACTCAAAGCCGTGCTGCTTTCGCTGGCCGCAGTGGTGCTGGTATCTGCGGCGCTGCTGATATACGGCGCAAAGAGCTTTGAAGCGAAGCTGCGCGCGCAGACCGCCGCGCTCAAGCTTCAGGCGGAGATCACGGATTCCGTTGAACGGCTCGACGTTCTGCGCGTTCAGCGGGCGCTGGAGCGCGAACAGAGTGCGCGCGACGCCATGCTTGAGACGCTGCACGGCCGTGCGGAGAAATTCAGGCAGTCGCTCCTGATCCTTGTCAACCCGTGGAACAACGTGCCGGAGAACTATACGGTGCCGCTCGGCGAGGTCGAGGGCTATCTTGTGGACAGGCGCGCGCAGCGGGCGCTGTCGGACATGCTCGAGGACTGCCGGGCTCAGGGCTATCTGCCGATAATCTGCTCTGCGTTCCGCACGCAGGAGTATCAGGAGATGCTTTACCGAAACAAGATACTCCGTCTTCTCGACGAGGGCGTATCCAGACAGGATGCGCCGGAGGTCGCGGCGCAGTCGGTCGCGCTGCCGGGGACGAGCGAGCACCAGTTGGGCCTTGCCGTGGATATAATAAGCGAGACATATACAAATCTTGACCGCTTTCAGGAACGCACGGAGGTGCAGCAGTGGCTGATGAACAACTGCTGGCGTTACGGCTTTATCCTGCGCTATCCCAACGGCACGAGCGAGACGACCGGTATTATCTATGAGCCGTGGCATTACCGTTATGTCGGCTCCGTTACGGCGAAGGCCGTCCACGACTCAGGGCTCGTGTTTGAAGAGTATCTGAAAACGCTGGAGGACAATACCTCTGCCGTTCAAGGGTAAAAAAACAAAGAATGACGTGTTCACAGATGAACACGTCATTTTTATATACGGATGTGCGCCGGTCTATTTTCCGAACACCCACAGGTGGGTCACGCCAAAGGCCTCGCGGATGAAGAAATTCGCCGCGAGTATCGGGTTGCCGGGCGCGCAGGAATAGCCCGCGGCGCCGACTCCGAGGCGCTTTGCCATGGACTTTGCGCGGAAGAGATGGTATGAGCTGGACACGATGGTGACATTCCCGTCCGGCTCGCCGCCGAGCGAGCGGATAATATCGAATGAGTAATCGAGATTCTCCATCGTCGAGGTCGCCTTGTCCTCCATGATTATCCTGTCGGGACTTATACCGGCCTCAACGAGCCAGTCGCGCATGCACTGGGCTTCGGAGATGTCCTCGCCCTCGCCCTTGCCGCCGGAGACAATGGCGGTGCTGTCCGGATTGAGATACAGCAGCTCGTATGCGCCGCACAGGCGGTAGTAGAGCGACGGGGTGGGCTGCGTGCCTTTTACCTCTGCGCCGAGCACGACTATATACTTCCTGCCGGCGTCAGAGTCCGTATGTGCGTTGGCGATTATAGGTATCTCGACTGCGCAGAAGTAAAAAAGCCCTATGCTGACGAGTATCGCTGCGGCGTGCCACAGCCTTGCCGGGGCGAAGCGGTGCAGCACGATGAGCGCCGCAATAAAGGTCAACGTGTGGGCAATGTATGAATATCCGCGCATGCAGAAGCGGAAAAACACCGCAGCCGCCAACAGAATGCCGACAGCGAGACCCCATGACGGTATGTGGAATGGCTTGTTCATGAATTCAGTTCCTCCCATTTTTCGTAGAGGGGCAAAAGCTCGTCGTCCAGTGCGGCTTTCTCGGCGTCAAGCTCCATGAGCTTCTGATAGTCGGTCGCGTTTTCCTCGGAGAGCCGCGCAAGCTCTGCGGACTTTGCTTCAAGCTTCGCTATCTCGCGTTCCAGCTTCGCTATTGCCCTGTCCCTGTTCGGGACGGTCTCTTTTTTTGCAGACGTTGTTTTGACGGCGGCTTTCTTGATATTGTTCCGCTCGTTCTGCGCAAAAACCTCCTGCCGTTCCCTCCATTGGCAGTATTCTTCATAGCTGCCCTTATAGTCGGTGATATGTCCGTCCGCCAGCGCCCAGATGCGCGTAGCGAATTTTTCAATGAAATAGCGGTCGTGCGAGACGAAAAGCAGCGTCTGTTCATAGTCGCTCAGCGCGTCCTCCATCCACTCGCGGCTTGCGATGTCAAGATGGTTCGTCGGCTCGTCCAGGATAAGAAAATTTATATCGCCGCCCATCAGCATGCAGAGCCTCAGACGGCTCTTCTCGCCGCCGGAGAGCGCCCCCACCGGCGTGAACACATCCTCGCCGCGGAAGCCGAAGGCCGCGAGCCTGTCGCGCGCCTCCTGCGGCTGACAGCGGCAGTCGTAGAGCATGGTGTCCAGCGCGGAGCGCTGTTCGCTGCCGAAAGAGACGATCTGCGGCAGATAGGCCGTGCGCACGGCAGGGCCGCGGTAGAGATAGCCGGAATCCGGCGTCTCCTCGCCCATGATGAGCTTGACGAGCGTGGATTTGCCACTGCCGTTGTCGCCGATCAGTGCGACGCGCTCACCGCCCTCGATGGTGAGCTCAAGGCCGGAGAAGAGCGTCCTCTCACCGAAGCTCTTGGACACGCCGTCCGCTACCAGCACCTCGTCGCCGTTGAATTCCCGCTGTTTGAATTTGACGCTGAGTTTTTTCCGCTCTGTGGGCTTTTCGCTCTGAGAGAGCTTTTCGATGCGTTTTTCCATGGAGAAGGCGCGCTTGTGGAGCTTGTCCGCGCCCATGAAGGCCCAGAGATGCATCTGCTCCGCCGCGCGGGTGAGCTGCTCGATCTTGGCCTGATCCTTCTCGTACTTTTTCAGCTTCTCCTCAAAGCGGCGCTGCCGCTCCTCAACGTAAAAGCTGTAGTTGCCGCTGTAGAATTCCGCCTTGCCGTCCGAGATCTCGATGGAGCGCTGCACGACCTTGTCGAGAAACCAGCGGTCGTGGCTTATCACGAGCACAGTGCCCTTGAAGCGAAGCAGGTAGTCCTCCAGCCATTCGGTCGCGTGCAGATCGAGGTGATTTGTCGGCTCGTCGAGCAGCAGTATGTCCGTGTCTTCAAGAATAAGGCGCGCGAGGTTGACGCGTGTTTTTTCACCGCCGGAAAGGCTGGAGAACAGCTGGCCGCGCATCGCGGGCGGTATATCCAGACCGTTTGCCACGCGGTTTTGGTCGACCTCCATGTCATAGCCGCCGAGACGGCGGAAATCCTCGCTCACACGGTCGTACTCCTTCAGCAGCGCAGGAGACTGGTCGGACTCCATCATCTGCGTCAGCTCATCCATTCGGCGGCTGAGACTGTAGAGATGCCTGTGCGCGTCGCGCAGCACGTCCTCTGTCGTCCAGTCCTCGGGATAGACCGGGATCTGGGATATGAGGCCGAGACGCTTGCCCGGAGCGATCATGACCTCGCCCTCGTCGCAGCCGATCTCGCCCACGAGTATGCGGAAGAGGGTGGTCTTGCCGCAGCCGTTGTGGCCGAGTATGCCCACGCGCTCCCCGGTGTTGACGGAGAAGCTGAGCCCGTCGAGTATATTTTTGCCGAGCTCGAAGGATTTTACCAGCGAGTTTACGGATATATCTATCATAATGATCCTCCATGCGGCTTTATTGGAAACGCCGCATAATAAAATTCACTGCCCGTTGAGATACTTCAGATAGTCCTGAAGATATTTGTTTGTAACCGTACCGGCCACGCTCAGTCCGCTGCCACCCCGCTCGACCATTGTGACAAAGGCGTAGGGGTGCTCGTCATCGTCCAGAAAGCCCACAAACCATGCGTTTGAACTGCCGTCGCCGGTTTCGGCGGTGCCGGTCTTGGCGCAGATGTTCAGACCGGGGAAGTTGTTTTCCGAATCGTAGCTCGTCACGGCGTTGTAGCTCATATACTGCTTGAGTCTGGCGGCGGTGGAGGCCTCCATATAGCGCTCCGCCACGGGCGTGCTGCCGTCGTTTATGAGCTTCGGCTCGATGAGTATGCCGCCGTTTGCGATAGCGGAGACGAAGCGCAGCATGGAATACGGGCAGACAAGGTCGGTCGACTGGCCGATGCCGGACCATCCTATCTCCGGATCGCCGACGAATTCCGTCGGATAGCTGCCCTTGGCGGTCCTGATGCCGTCAAGGCTCTGGCTGTCGAGGAAGCCGTATTCCCGGACGTAATTCACCATGGCGTCCTGACCGATGCGCACGGCAAGGCGCGCAAAGGTGCAGTTGCAGGAGTTTGCGAGAGCCTGCTCAAAGGTCTGCTCACCGTGGGCGCGCATGCAGGTTATCGGAACGCCCGCGATCTTATACTCGCCTTCACAGTAGAAAGTTTCGTTTTCCAGACCGGAAATGTTTTCTATTGCCGCAGCAGAGGTGACGAGCTTGAACACAGAGCCCGGCACGAACGCGGCCGAAAGACAGCGGTTTATATATGCGCCCTCGGCCGGTGAGGCGTCAGCCTCGAGAGGGTCTACCGACGGCGTGGATACCATGCCCAGAAGCTCGCCGGTTTTGTAGTTGCAGACGAGCACGGCGGCGTTATATATCTCCTTTTCCGGCTCGATCTCATTGCCGTCTTCATCATACATGGGCTCGCGGTCCTCCGGGACGGGCTTATAGAGCCTGCAGAGGCGCGCATAGATGAGCTTGTTCAGCTCCGCGTCTATGTTCAGGCGCATTACGCTGTGCTGCGCCTGCGTGGTGCCGTTTATGAGGTCGAAGCCCTGCATTTCGCCCCAGAAGCTCGACAGTACTCCGGTGCCTGTGCGGCCCCAGTAGTCGCCTGTGACATGATAATTTGCCTCGCGCGTCCATTCGTCGGGCGCAAACTCGTTTTCATAGCCGCTGAAATACGCCAGCTGCGTGCCCCGGCGGTCATATATCTGCCCGGTAGAGCCGGAGTTTGCACGGGAAAAATACAGCGCCCATTCCTGCCCGTGATCGATGTAGCGCAGCACGTATACGACCATTCCGCAGATCACGAGCGCGGCGATGAGAAGCACGGTGACTGCGCGGTTTGTTATCCTTTTCATTCGCCGTCCTCCTCCTCCTCATCGTCGTCCTCCTCGCCGGCAATATGCTTGACGGCATTGACGGCGAAGCTTGCGTTTCTGCGGTTGTCCGCGCTCTTGACATAGGCCATCATCATCCAGCATGCGAGCAGCGACGAGCCGCCGCGCGACACGAACGGAAATGTGACGCCGGTAAACGGCAGAATGTCCAGCGAGCCGAACACGTTCAGCGCCAGCTGCACCAACATCATGCTCATCGCAGCGCAGGCGGCGATCGCGTAGTATGCCGAGCGGCCCTGCCGCGCCGAGCGCACGGCGAAGAAGGCCAGCGTCAGCACGGCGAGCACCATGCATATGCCGACGATCAGGCCGAGCTCCTCGCATATGAGGGCAAAGACCATGTCGGTGTTGGCGGCGAAGATGTTTTCAAGCCAGCCCGCCCCGGCGCCTTTGCCGAAAAGTCCGCCGGACGCTGCGGCGGACATTGCGCGCGTCTGCTGGAAGCCCTTGTCGTACACGTCCTCCCAGACGTGCCCCCATGCAGCAAAGCGCTGGGCAATGTAAGGCTTGACGGATACGGCCAGAAAACCGGCAAGTCCCGCGCCGGATACGGCCAGCAGTACGGTAGCTATCGAGCCGGAGCGCATGAAGGATATGACAAGAAAGCTGACGAAAAATATGAGCGCCGTGCCAAAGTCGCCGATGAGCGCGAGTGCGACGACGCAGGCGGCTGAAAAGCCGATGAAGGTATACAGGTTCCGCGTGCGGTACAGCCTGTCGAGCGTGGACGCGCCCACATAGATGTACAGAGCCTTTACAAATTCGGAGGGCTGGAACGAATAGCCGCCGAACTCGAGCCAGTTCCTTGCGCCGAAAACGGCGTCGCTCGTGGCGACGTTCAGGCCGAGCAGCGCAATGGCGAGCACCGCGACGGGTATCCTCATAGTTGAGGTGCGCTTGAGATTGCGCAGCCACCAGCCGCCGGCGAGAAACAGCGCCACGCCCGCGATGGTCAGCAGGAGCTGCTTGTACATATCCTCCGGCGTGGACGAGGCCGCGACCGACATGCCGAGCGAGCTGAGATAGAAAGCCAGCGTCTCTACCTCGTAGCCGCTGCGGCCTATGAAGCGCATCGCGTAATAGCATATCCACTGCACGCAGATCAGCCCGGCGAAGGCGAGCGCTATATCGCCTATATATTCGCCGCCGGCGGAGCACACATGCTCCAGCAGGAGAAAAAGCTGAAAAAGCGTGAGATATGTGAGCGTGAGAGCGGGAGAGACGGTCTGCCCCGCGCGCGTGCGCCTGTTTTCAAGCGCCTCGCGCTGCTCGGTGTTTACGGGGAGAAAGCGCAGGACATTGCCGCCGAGATTGAGTACGTCTCCGTTCCTGACCTCGCAGCCTGCGGCGCCGACCTTCACGCCGTTGACCCACACGCCGCCCTTGGAGAAAATATCGTACAGCCGCCACGCGCCACGGTCAGAGCGCGTGAGGACGGCATGGACGCGCCCGATGCCGGGCATGTCCACACGGAGGTCGGAAAAGCGGGAGCGGCCTATGAGGTTTTCCCAGTGATATATGGGCAGGTTTTCCCGGCCGCGGCGGATGTAGCCCCAAAGCTCCGGCTCGTAGCGCTCGTTTAGCATGGAGCGGATGCAGCGCACCAGTATTGCCGCAGAGAGAATGATAATGCCGTATTTGGATGTCGTCATGGCATATTCAAGCAGCAGCTCCATGTTCCTTCCTCACTTTACATAATAACCTAATTCTATATTATAACACAGAGCTTATGCGGTTGACAACAGCGCTGTGTTAATCTAAAATGATTTACATGAAAAAAAGAATGAATTTTTCCGGTATGGACAAAAAAACGAGAATATGGATCATCGCGCTGACGGCTGTGTGCATCGTGTGCGCGCTCGTTTTTGCGCTCTTCGGCGCTCTCGATAACGGAACGACGGCGGTCGTGCGGGTCGACGGCGAGGAGCTGTACAGGATAGACCTTGCCGCCGTCAGGGAGAGCTACGATATTAATATTGACACACAGTACGGACACAATACCGTTCATGTTGAGCCGGGAAGAATATCCGTGAGCGAGGCGGACTGCCCGGATCAGGTCTGCGTCAGGCAGGGGGCGATAAGCCAGGGCGGCGTGCCGGTGATCTGCATGCCGCATCATCTGAGTGTGAGGATCGAGGGGAAGGGGATAGATGGCTAAGACGAAGAAGTTGGCGCTGATGGCGGTGCTGACGGCGATAGCGCTGACGATATTCATGCTTGAATCGCAGATCCCCGCGCCGGTGCCGGTGCCCGGAGTGAAGCTCGGCCTTGCAAATGTGATCACGCTCACGGCAATGCTGATACTGGGACGCCGGGAGGCCGGTGCGGTGCTGGCTGTGCGCATCGTCATGGGCGCGGCGTTTGCGGGGAGCCCGGCCGCGCTGATATACAGCGCCGCGGGCGGCGTGCTTGCGTATATCGTGATGTGCCTGCTCGTAGGCGTGATACCGGAGAAGCGGCTGTGGGCGCTGTCGGCGCTTTCCGCCGTCGCGCACAATATGGGCCAGCTTGCCGCCTGCGCGCTGGTCGTGAAAACGCCGGGCGTATTTGTCTATGCGCCGGCGCTGATCGTCTCCGGCGTGATCACCGGCATTTTTACGGGTTTTGCCGCGATGTATCTTGTGCGCGCCGTAAGGAAGCTGAAATTATGACACTATTTACTTTATGAGGTTTGACTATTTGCACGAAACGGATATAATAGAGAGCAGACAGCAAAAAAATAAAAGGTGAAAGGTAAGGTCAGAATATGAGCGATTGTACACATGACTGTTCAACATGCTCCGAGAGCTGCGCCAGCCGCGACCCGAAGAGCTTTATCAAGCCGCTGCACGAGGGTGCGAGCGTAAAGAAAGTCATTGCCGTCGTCAGCGGCAAGGGCGGCGTCGGCAAATCCCTTGTGACGAGCCTGCTCGCATCAGAGATGCAGCGCCGCGGCTATAACTGCGCCGTGCTCGACGCGGATATAACGGGCCCATCCATCCCAAAATCCTTCGGCATAACCGAGCATGCCACAGGTACCGATGAGTATCTTATCCCTGTCACGACATATACGGGCATGCAGATAATGTCCATCAACCTCATTCTTCAGGATGAGCGGGAGCCGGTCGTGTGGCGCGGCCCGGTCATTGCAGGCGCCGTCACGCAGTTCTGGACGGATGTTATGTGGCAGGATGTGGACTATATGTTTGTCGACATGCCTCCCGGAACGGGCGACGTGCCGCTGACAGTGTTTCAGTCTCTGCCGATAGACGGCATCGTCATCGTTACGACGCCGCAGGATCTTGTCAGCATGATCGTGGCAAAGGCCGTGAAAATGGCGGAGCTGATGAATGTTCCCGTACTGGGCATAGTGGAGAACATGTCCTACTTCAAATGTCCCGGCTGCGGGAAAGAGCACGCTATTTTCGGCGAGAGCAAGGTCGAGAAGGTCGCGGCGGAGTTCGGCATCAGCCATTTTGCCCGCCTGCCGATAGATCCCGCCGTCGCCGCAATGGTGGACGCAGGCGAGGTCGAGCATGTCAGCGGCGAGCACATAGCGCCGATAGCGGATTACATTGAAAAGGGAGACAAGGCATGATAGTTGCGGTAGCCTATAATAACGGAGAGATCGGCGAGCATTTCGGCCACGCGGAGATGTTCGCGCTGTATGACTACTACGGTTCGGATGTGTCCGAGTGCAATAAGCGCCTGATAGACAGCTCCGGCTGCCACGGGCATCAGGCCATGGCGGAGCTTATGCGGGACAATAAGGTCGACGCAGTGCTCTCGGGCAATATGGGGCCCGAGGCAAAGCGCACGCTCCTGAGCTTCGGCATCGTTCCGGTCTCCGGCTTCTGCGGGGATGCGGACACGGCGGCGGATCTTCTCATCACAGGTCGGCTTCCGATAACCGGCGGTGAAGAGGGCTGCGGCAGCGGATGCGGAGGGTGCTCCGGCTGCGGCCATGACGAGGGCGAGGACTGCGCCTGCGGCGGTGGCTGCTCAGGCTGCCATTGAGCGGAGAATCGAATACCAAATAAAAAAGCTATGGAATAGCTGTTCGCTGTTCCATAGCTTTTTAATATCATGCCGCATTATACGGCAGGAGCGCATATTATCCGTCGCCGCCGCAGCTGTGCCGTCCGGCACTGCAAACGGAGCTTTATTCCGAAATGTGATCCATGCCCTGGCTGACTATCGTGCGCACATGGTCATCCGCCAGCGAGTAGAAAACGCTGCGTCCTTCGCGGCGGCTCTTTATGAGCTTGTTCTGCTTGAGGATTTTGAGCTGGTGGGACACGGCGGATACGGTCATGTTCAGCGCCGCCGCCATATCGCACACGCAGACCTCAGCCTCAAAGAGCACAAAGAGTATGCGGATGCGGGTCGAATCGCCAAATACCTTAAATAGCTCTGCCAGATCATAGAGCTGGTTTTCGCCGGGCAGCTTCTCACGCACGATGTTCAGCAGCTCCTCGTGGACTTCGTTTGCTTCGCAGCAGTCTATTTCCTTTTCGTTTTCCATGTGCAGTACCTCACAGATGCTTCACGTTCAGCGCCCTTATGGCGTTGAGCACGGCGATTATCATAACACCGACGTCGGCAAAGATGGCGACCCACATGTTTGCGATGCCTACTGCGCCGAGCACGAGGCATATGAGCTTCACGCCAATGGCAAAATAGATGTTTTCGTAAACTATTCTCAGACACTTTCTGGAGATGCGTATGGCTTTTGCAATCTTGAGGGGATTATCGTCCATGAGCACGACGTCCGCCGCTTCGATCGCGGCGTCGGAGCCGAGAGCGCCCATTGCGATGCCGATGTCGGCGCGGGAGAGCACGGGCGCGTCGTTGATGCCGTCGCCGACGAAGGCGAGCATTTCGTCCTTCTGCTTTGCCTGAAGCAGCTCCTCGACCTTCGTGACCTTGTCCTCGGGCAGAAGCTGGCTGTGGACCTCGTCGATACCGAGCTCTGCGGCTACGCTCTGCGCGGCCTTGTCGCCGTCGCCGGTGAGCATGACGGTCTTGCTTACGCCGATGCGCTTGAGAGCGCTTATGGCCTCTTTCGCGTCGGGCTTTACAACGTCGCAGATCAGGATATGACCGCAGTACTTGCCGTCGATCGCAACATGCACGACGGTGCCTGCCTGGCTGCACTCCCTGAACTCAATGCCGAGCTGCGCCATCAGACGATGGTTGCCGGCGGCGACCTGATGTCCGTCTACATCGGCGATCACGCCGTGGCCGCTGATCTCCTGCACGTTGCTCACGCGGCTTTTGTCGAGCATTTCGCCGTAGGCTCTCTGCAGGCTCTGGCTGATCGGGTGGGTGGAGTAGCTCTCGGCAAGCGCTGCAGACTCGAGAAGCTTTTTCTCTTCGATCGCGCTGTGGTGGATGCCGGCGACCTCAAAAACACCCTTTGTCATGGTGCCGGTCTTGTCAAACACGACATATTTGACCTTGGACAGCGTCTCCATGAAGTTGGAGCCCTTTATAAGTACGCCGGCGCTGCTCGCGCCGCCTATGCCGGCAAAGAAGCTGAGCGGGATGCTGATGACCAGCGCGCACGGGCAGCTGATGACAAGGAAAGTGAGCGCCCTGTATATCCACGTACCGGCGTCCGCAGAATTTCCGGCGATGAGATTGACGACGGGGGGAACGATGGCGAGCGCAAGTGCGCTGTAGCACACGGCCGGGGTGTAGATACGGGCAAATTTGGAGATGAACGCCTCGCTTTTGGATTTGCGGGAGCTTGCGTTTTCAACAAGCTCGAGTATCTTCGAGGCGGTGGACTCGCCGAATTCTCTGGTGGTGCGTATCCTGAGCAGGCCGCTCTCATTGATGCAGCCGCTTATGACCTCGTCTCCGGCGCCGACGCTGCGCGGAAGGCTCTCGCCGGTGAGGGCTGCCGTGTCAAGCACGCTCGTGCCGTCGACGATCACGCCGTCAATGGGTATCTTCTCGCCTGGCTGCACGACTATGACCGTGCCTATGGCTATCTCATCCGGGTCGTGCTTTACGAGCTGGCCGTTTTCGTCCTCAATGTTGGCATAGTCGGGGCGGATGTCCATGAGCTGACCGATGCTGCGGCGGCTCTTGCCGACGGCGATCTTCTCAAAGAGCTCGCCGATCTGGTAGAAGATCATAACGGCGACGCCCTCGCGGTAGTCGCCGAGAGCTATAGCACCGACGGTGGCGACGGCCATGAGGAAGTTTTCGTCAAAGGGCTGCCCCTTCCTGATGCCCTTCCATGCCTTTATCAGGGTCTCATAGCCGATAGTCAGGTACGGAATGATGAACAGGACGAACTTCAGCCAGCCGTCCGCCGGACTCAGCTCCAACGCGACCGTCAGCACGATCGCGGCTATTATACGGTACAGCAGGTTCTTCTGCTTCTTGTTCATGGTATCGCCTCCGGAAAGTTTTGTTTTATATCAGAAAAAGATCTCGCAGTCGTCCTCAACGCGCTTGCAGTTCTTCAGCACATCCTTCATAACTGCCTTGACGTCGGCCCCGTCCTCAAACTCGACGGTCATCTTCAGCGCCATGAAATTCACAACTGCGTCCTTGACGCCTTTGGTCTCCTTCGCGGCCTGCTCCATCTTGTTTGCGCAGTTTGCGCAGTCAACGTCTATCATGTAGGTCTTTTTCATTTCAATGTCTCCTTCGTAAAATTTTGAATTCGACATTTGAACAATCATTCAAATGTTCAAATGCATTATATGCCCGTGTACGCAGCATGTCAAGCGTTTTTATCGAAAAAACGGCGGACAGAATGAAAAATTGCGCAGTCTTCTCAGACTGCGCAATTTTTATGCCGTCAAAGGCTATGATCCGTGAGAAAAAATTATCTCCCTGTGCTGCCGAAGCCGCCCGCGCCGCGGGCCGTATCGGAAAGCTCGTCTATCTCTTCAAACTCAAGCTCAAGGAAAGGCATGACAACAAGCTGGGCTATGCGGTCTCCCGGCGCTATCTCGCACGGGACGCGGCTATCGTTGTGCAGCGCTACCATATATTCGCCGCGGTAGTCGCTGTCGCACACGCCGACACAGTTTGCCGGGCGCACGCCCTGCTTGCAGGCAAGGCCGCTGCGGGCGAACACCGCGCCGAAGTAGCCCTCGGGTACGGCTATGGAGAGACCCGTGCCGACCATCGCCGTCTCGCCCGGTGCAATGACGATGGGCGCGGCTGTGCAGGCGCGCAGATCGTATCCGGCGGCGGCGGCAGAGCCGCGCGTCGGTATAACGGCGCCTTCACGCAGCTTTTTTATCTCAATCTTCATGCGTTTTCCTCCTTGCGTTCGCTTACCTCAACGGCGCAGTAGAGCTTGCCGCCGACATACATTCCGGTCAGCCACTTGCTGCCAGTGCGCTTCGTGCGCAATGTGAGCGGGTCGCCGTATTTGACGGAGCGGTGATATATGACGCGGAAGGAGGAGACGCGGCGGCTCTTTATCAGCTCGCCGGGCAGCGCCTCCAGCGCATAATCCATATAGACGGTGTTGTGGACGTGGTCGTTGAAATCAAGATCGCCGCGGCGCACCGGAACGGACAGCTCGGCGTCATACTCCTTTGGAATCGCCAGCCGCGGTGGACTGCATTTGAAAAGCCGCTCGGACTCCGGCCGGTACTGCGCCAGAAACGCCTTCGTAAGGCGGAGAACTCTGCCCTCATTGATATTGTATGCGGCGAAGGTCATCTCCGCAATGATGAGGATGTTCCCCTCGTCGTCGCTGAGGCGCATTTCGCGGATCGAGCGCGCGCTGCTTTCGGCGTTGATTATCCATGTCTCCACCGTAATGCCGCCGGATCTCGAAGGCGTTTTGATTATCTCAACATGCCACTCCGTCAGAAGCCAGCTGAAGCCATTGAGCTGCCTTGCGGCTAATTCATCCATTACGGTATTTGAATGGTGGCTGGCTGTGTTCTCCATGATGCGGAGCATGCCTGTGAGCGTGAGATAACCGTCGCTGTCAAAATCGTAAAGTCTTGTTTCGGCCTTTTCTCTGTATATCATGTACTTCTCCTGTAGTTATGCACTCTGCACTCAGTTTATTATAATTTCTCTATTTTACACTGCTTCAGAAAATTTTTCAATACGGCAAAATGACATGGAGCGGCGCGCATTGTAGGAGTAACAATGATGAGAGACAGATAAGAAAAAGAATAGCGAATAGGTGAGACCTGTGTTAAGGTTGAGTTGACGAGACAAAACCGAAAGGCAGGTGTACCCTATTCGCTATGAATAAGATAACACAAGACATGCGGTATAAGCAAGCAGTAATTGAGTATTCGATGAAACACGGCGTTACGAAGGCCGCTATCCGCTACAAGACCAGTCGTCAGAATATCTATCGTTGGAAGAAGAAATACGACGGAGATATACACTCGCTGGCAGACCGCTCCCACCGTCCTCACAGCCATCCAAATCAGCACACAGAGGCAGAGATCACGTTGGTAAAGAATATGCGCCGGAGGAACCCACACGACGGTCTGGTAGTCTTCTGGGTCAAACTTCGCCGACGTGGATACACCAGATCTATCTCCGGGCTGTATAAGCTGCTGCGCCGGATCGGCGGTGCACCGATCAAGCTGCCAAACCCGAAATACATTCCAAAGCCTTATGAACAGATGCGGTATCCCGGTCAAAAGGTTCAGATTGATGTGAAATACGTTCCTTCTGTGTGCCTTGTTGGAGAAGCCGTAGAGGATGCTAAGGAATGCGGCGGTTACTACTACCAGTACACCTTTATTGATGAATACAGCCGTTTTCGTTATCTGGAGGCTTTCAAGGAAAAAGACACATATACCTCCACCGTTTTCCTGAAGCACGTAGTGGAGAAGTTCCCATACGCCATAGAATGCGTTCAGACAGATAACGGATTTGAGTTTACAAATGAGATGGGGAACAGCAAGAAGAAGCTGCCTACCCTCTTCGAGAAAACGCTTGAACAACTGGGAATCAAGCATAAGAAGATCAGACCGTTCACACCCAGACATAACGGCAAGGTTGAACGCAGTCATAGAAAAGACAACGAGGAATTCTATGCTTCTCATCGTTTCTATTCTTTTGACGATTTTGCAAAACAGCTTGCCGTCCGTCAAAGGCAGTATAATAATTTCCCCTTGCGTCCGCTCAACTGGAAGTCTCCTCGCGATATCCTTTTTTCTTTTCCGCCTCTGTAACGCATCATTGACTAACCTACATGCGCCCGGGCCCGCTGCCTCGATTTGCGTTGACACTGTGGGGGCTCAATGATATAATGACTTGATTTATAAGTATTAAATATTATAAGAAATCTTGTTAAGAACTTCAGATAAAAAGTCGGAGTGGAGCGGGATATGTACGAGCGCGTGATAAAAAGATTACTGGATATTGTCCTTTCGCTTGCGGGCATTGCCGTGCTGGCGGTGCCTATGCTCATAATATCGCTTGCGATAAAGCTTGGCTCGCCCGGCCCAGTGTTTTTCAGGCAGAAGCGCTTCGGCATACATAAAAGCTTCTTCAATATCCTGAAATTCCGCACTATGCGCACGGATACGCCGAAGGACGTGCCTACCCATATGCTCGCCGATCCGGCAAAGTGGATAACGCGGACGGGAGCCTTTCTGAGAAAGACCAGTCTCGACGAGCTGCCGCAGCTCTTCAATATTTTCGCGGGGCAGATGTCCGTGATAGGCCCGCGTCCTGCGCTTTGGAATCAGGACGATCTTATTGCCGAGCGCGACAGGTACGGCGCGAACGACGTAAAGCCCGGACTGACCGGATGGGCGCAGATAAACGGGAGAGACGAGCTGCCCATAGATGTAAAGGCGAAGCTCGACGGAGAGTATGTGAAAAAACTCAGCTTCGGTTTCGACTGCAAGTGCTTTTTCGGCACCGTGAAGAGCGTGCTGCGGCATGAGGGCGTCGTCGAGGGCGGCACGGGAGAGCTTGAGCGGGAGAAAGGCCTATGAAACGGATACTCATAACCGGCATAAACAGCTATCTCGGCGGCCGGTTCAGACAGTATATGGAGCAATTCCCGGAGTATGCTACCGTCTCCATCAGCATGCGCAACGGCTCATGGCGCGGGGAGGACTTCACGGGCTTTGACGTGGTGTACCATGTCGCCGGGCTCGCGCACTCCGACAACGGCCGTATAAGTCCGGAAAAAGCGCAGAAATATTATGAGATAAACACTGATCTCACAAAAGAGCTGGCCAAAAAGGCCAAACGCGAGGGCGTAAAGCAGTTCATTTTCATGAGCTCGGCCATCGTCTACGGCGACAGCGCCCCGATAGGCCGGCGGCGGAGAATAGACAGAAGCACCGTCTGTACGCCGGCAAACTGCTACGGCGACAGCAAGCTCCAAGCCGAGCTGGGCCTGAGACGGCTTGAAGACAAAAATTTCAGGGTCGTCATCCTGCGGCCGCCGATGATATACGGCCCCGGCTGTAAGGGCAACTACCCGGTGCTGTCCCTTTTCGCGCAGCGCCTGCCGGTGTTCCCGTATGTGGATAACGAGCGCTCGATGCTGTTCGTGGATAATCTTATGGCTTTCGTGAAGCTGATGATAGACAACGAGGAGTCCGGCACATTTTTCCCGCAGAACGCGGAATACAGCAACACCTCAGAGCTTGTGCGCATGATCGCCGAAGCCCACGGCAAAAAGCTCATCCTCGTGAGGGGCTTTACATGGGCGCTGAAATTTCTGGGCTTTTTCACTGCGCTTGTGGACAAGGCCTTCGGCAGCCTGAGCTATGACATGCCGATGAGCGAGTATCCGGGAGGGGAGTACAGGCTGTATTCTCTCGAAGAGAGCATAAGGATCACCGAGGGTGCGCAATGAAGGACAGTCCGCAGAGAAAAAAGCATATTCTCGTCGTCAGCCAGTATTTTTATCCTGAGGCGTTCCGCATAAACGACATGTGCGCCGAATGGGTGGAGCGCGGCTATAAGATAACGGTGCTCACTGGCATACCGAACTACCCTTATGGGAAGTATTTTGACGGCTATGGCCTTTTCAGGAAACGGCGCGGGAGCTACATGGGCGCAGACATCATCCGCATCCCGCTCATCGCGCGCGGACACGGCGCCCTTGGCATGTGCCTGAATTATGTGTCGTTCGTGATCTCAGGGTTTTTCTGGAAGTGCTTTACGCCGCTGAAGGCCGATATGGTTTTCAACTTCGAGGTATCGCCGATGACGCAGGCGCTGGTAGGCGTATGGTACGCGAAGCGCCGCAGGATACCGTGCTGGATATACGTGCAGGATCTCTGGCCGGAGAATATAGAGATAGTCACGGGCATACACTCAAAGCTCGTGCTCGGCCCCGTCGGCCGGATGGTGGACTATATATACCGCCGCTGCGACAGAATATTTGCCACATCGCCGAGCTTTGTTGATATGATTCGCCGGCGCATACCCGGCGAAGAGGACAAGGTCAGCTACTGGCCGCAGTATGCGGAGGAGTTCTACCGCCCGATGGAGAGGGGCAGCAGCGCACTCATACCCTGCGACGGACGTTTCAAGGTGGCGTTCACCGGAAATGTTGGCCGGGCGCAGGGACTCGATATTCTGCCGGATGCCGCGGCAGTCCTGAAGAGGGACGGCGTAAACGCGGAATTTGTGATAGTCGGCGACGGGCGCAGCAAGGCCGCGCTCATCGAAAAAATAAAGCTGCTCGGCGTGGAGGACATGTTCGTGCTTATACCGCGCCAGCCGGCAGAGAGCATACCGGCGATACTCGCCGGCTGCGACGCGGCTTTCGTATCGTTTATGAACAACGCGCTCTTTGCAAACACCATACCCGCCAAGCTCCAGTCGTACATGGCCTGCGGCATGCCCGTGCTGGCCTGCGCCACGGGAGAGACGGAGCGCGTAGTGCGTGAGGCGGACTGCGGCGTGTGCAGCCCGATAGGGGACAGCGCGGCGCTGGCGGAGGCTGTGCGCTTGCTGATGAACGACGCGCGGCTCGACGAATACGGCAGAAACGCAAGAAAATATTTTGAAGCGCATTTCGATAAGAAGATGCTGCTCGACCGGTTCGACGAATGTGTGAGAGCCGGCGGATGAGCGGCGGAAAGAGGGAGAAATGTTCAAGGACAAGACTCTGATGATAACAGGCGGCACGGGCTCGTTCGGAAATGCCGTGCTCAACCGCTTCATAGCAAGCGATATAGGCGAGATCCGCATCTTCTCGCGCGACGAGAAGAAGCAGGACGATATGCGCCACGATTTTCAGGCGCGCATGCCGGAATACGCCGACAAGCTGAGATTCTACATCGGTGATGTGCGCGACCTCCAGTCCGTTAGAGACGCGATGCACGGGGTGGACTACATTTTCCATGCCGCGGCGCTCAAGCAGGTGCCGTCATGCGAGTTTTTCCCGCTCGAAGCGGTGAAGACCAATGTGTTCGGAACGGATAATGTGCTCACCGCCGCGATAAGCGAGGGCGTGAAGGCTGCGATATGCCTTTCCACCGACAAGGCCGCCTATCCGATAAACGCGATGGGGACGAGCAAGGCGATGATGGAGAAGGTCGTTGTGGCAAAGTCCCGTACAGTCGATCCCGGCAGGACGCGGATATGCTGCACGCGCTACGGCAACGTCATGTGCTCCCGCGGCAGCGTCATCCCGCTTTGGATAGATCAGCTCAGAAAAGGCGAGCCGATCACGATCACGGAGCCGGACATGACGCGCTTCATCATGTCGCTTGACGAGGCGGTGGATCTTGTGCTTTTTGCCTTTGAGCACGGCGAAAGCGGGGATATACTGGTTCAGAAAGCGCCGGCCTGCACGATAAGGACGCAGGCGGAGGCCGTGTGCGAGCTCTTCGGCGGCGATAAGGAAAACATAAAGGTCATCGGCATACGCCACGGCGAGAAAATGTACGAGACGCTGTTGACGAACGAGGAGTGCGCCAAGGCGGAGGATCTGGGCAGCTTTTACCGTGTCCCATGCGACAGGCGCAGCCTCAATTACGACAAATATTTTGTTCAGGGCGACCCGGAGAGAAACCATCTCACCGAGTTCAACTCCAACAATACGCAGATACTTGACGTTCAGCAGGTAAAGGAAAAGCTGCTGGGGCTGAAATATATACGCCGGCAGCTTGAAGAGATGGGAATAGAGTACTGATGAATATTCTTGTGACCGGAGCCGCAGGCTTTGTCGGCAAAAACCTCTGCCGCGCGCTTGAAAATATCAGGGACGGCAAGGACAGGACGCATCCCGGCCTTGAGATAGACGGAATATTTGAATACACGCGCGAAAGCGGCGCGGATGCGTTGGCCGCTTACTGCGCGCGGGCGGATTTCGTGTTCAACCTCGCGGGCGTCAACCGCCCGAAGGACACGGCGGAGTTCATGGCCGGAAACCGGGGCTTTGCCGCTGAACTGCTGGATGCGCTGCGCCGCTGCGGCAATACCTGCCCCGTGATGCTCTCAAGCTCCGCGCAGGCAAGCCTTGAGGGGCGCTATGCAGGCTCCGAGTACGGCGTGTCGAAGCTGGCGGGTGAAAAGCTCTTCTTCGACTATGCCGGAGAGACGGGGGCAAGGGTGCTCGTCTACCGGTTTCCGAACGTTTTCGGAAAATGGTGCCGTCCGAACTACAACAGCGCCGTGGCGACATTCTGCCACAACACGGCAAACGGCCTGCCGGTCACGATAAACGATCCGGCGACGGAACTGGAGCTCGTATATATAGACGACCTCGTAGAGGAGCTTATTTCCGCACTTTCCGGGCATGAGCACCGCTGCGGATATGATGGGCTCGCACCGGTTCCCGCGGCAGACGGAAGGTACTGCTTCGTTCCTGTGACGCACAGGGTCACGCTGGGCCGCATTAAGGAGCTTCTGGACGGCTTTGCCGCCCAGCCGGAGACGCATGTCATGCCGGAGATACCGGACGGCTCGTTTGAAAAAAAGCTCTATTCGACATATCTGAGCTATCTTCCCCCGGAGAAGGCCGCATATCCGCTGAGGATGAACACCGACGCGCGCGGCAGCTTCACCGAGCTTATAAAGACGGCGAAGTGCGGGCAGGTGAGCGTGAATATTTCAAAGCCCGGCGTCACCAAGGGACAGCACTGGCACAACAGCAAGTGGGAGCTCTTCATCGTCGTGTCCGGCCACGGGCTCATACGTGAGCGCAGGATCGGCAGCGGCGAGGTCATTGAGTTCGAGGTCAGCGGAGACAGGATAGAGGCCGTGCATATGCTTCCGGGCTATACGCATTCCATCGTGAATCTCTCCGACACGGAGAAGCTTGTCACTGTCATGTGGGCGAACGAGAGCTTCGACCCCGCCCACCCCGATACTTTTTTTGAGGAGCTGTGACAATGGGCATAAAGCTGGATTACTCTGATATGAAATTCAAAAACGACGGGAGATTGAAGCTCCTAATAATCGTTGGCACGCGGCCGGAGATCATCCGCCTCGCGGCGGTCATCGGCAAATGCCGCACGTACTTTGACTGCATACTCGCCCACACCGGGCAGAACTATGACTACAACCTCAACGGCGTGTTCTTCCGCGACCTCGGCATTGACGCGCCGGAGGTGTATATGGACGCGGCGGGCGGCGATCTCGGCGAGACCGTGGGCAGCATCATCAACTGCTCATATAAGCTCATGAGCGAGATACGCCCGGACGCGCTTTTGATCCTCGGCGATACGAACTCCTGCCTCTCCGCCATCGCGGCGAAGCGTCTGCATATCCCAATCTTCCACATGGAGGCCGGCAACCGCTGCAAGGACGAGTGCCTTCCCGAGGAGACGAACCGCCGCATCGTCGATATAATATCTGACGTGAACATGGCCTATTCCGAGCATGCCCGCCGCTATCTCATTGAGTGCGGCCTCCCGAAGGAGCGCACCTATGTCACGGGTTCACCCATGGCGGAGGTGCTGCACAAAAACCTTGAGAATATTGAGAGATCCGACATTCATGCCCGCCTTGGCCTTGAGAAAGGGAAGTATATCCTCCTCTCGGCCCACCGCGAGGAAAATATAGATACGGAGAAAAATTTCAACTCACTCTTCACCGCCATAAACAAGATGGCGGAGAAATACGATATGCCCATACTCTACTCCTGCCATCCGCGTTCAGCGAAGCGGCTGGAGAGCAGCGGCTTCGTCCTCGACCGGCGCGTTATCCGGCATGAGCCTCTCGGCTTTTTCGATTATAACGCCCTTCAGATGAACGCCTTTGCCGTCGTCTCAGACAGCGGTACCCTGCCGGAGGAGAGCAGCTTCTTCCTCTCCGTCGGGAGGCCCTTCCCGGCTGTCTGCATCCGCACGAGCACCGAGCGCCCCGAGGCGCTGGACAAGGGCTGCTTCATTCTTGCGGGCATTGACGAAAAATCGCTTTTGCAGGCGGTCGATACGGCGGTCACGATGAACGCAAACGGCGATCTCGGCATCCCCGTGCCGGACTATGTGGAGGAAAACGTCTCTTCCAAGGTCGTCCGGCTGATACAGTCGTACACGGGCGTCGTCGATAAAATGGTGTGGAGAAAGTACTGATATTTGCGTTGCAGGTCACAAGATGAGAGTTTTGTATATAGATTCCGTGTGCAAAAGCGGCAGCACCGGCAAGATAGTTTACGCCCTTTATACCGCCGTGAATGAAAACGGCGGCGAGGCGGCGGTGTGCTACGGCCGCGGCGCGGATGTTGATGAAAAGAATATCTTCAAGTTCGGCCTGCGGTGGGAGACGGCGCTGCATGCCGCGCTCACGCGCGTGACGGGGCTGACTGGGTGTTATTCCTTCTTTTCCACGCGGCGGCTGCTGCGCTTTATGGACAGCTTCAAGCCGGACATCGTGCATCTGCATGAGCCTCATGCGTATTTTGTCAATCTGAAGCCGCTTTTTGAGTATATCCGCGCGAAAAATATCCCGCTGGTGTATACGTTCCACTGTGAGTTCGCCTATACAGGCAAGTGCGGCTTTGCAAATTCCTGTGACCGCTGGCAGACCGGCTGCGGCGAATGCCCGCAGCTTGGCGAGTACCCAAAGACCATGTTCTTTGACTTCACGGCGAAGATGTGGCGCGAAAAGCGCGCGCTGCTCACGGGGCAGCGCATGCTGGTCTGCACGCCGTCCGAGTGGCTGGCGGAGCGGGTGCGCCGGTCGTTTTTGGGAGGGGAGTACGACGTGCGCGTCGTGCCGAACGGCATCGACACCGCGCTCTTCCACCCGCGCGATTCTGCGCATCTCAGGGCGCGGCACTCCCTCACGGATGAGAAGGTCGTGCTCGCTGTCGCGCCGTATATGATGGACGCGCGCAAGGGCGGGCGGGACGTGCTGCGTCTCGCGGAGAGCATGAAGGATGAGCGTGTGAAGTTCATCCTCATCGGCGTGGATGACCTCACGGAGGAGTTCCCGACGAACGTCATCGCCATGGGGCGCACCGAGAACCAGCAGGAGCTGGCGGAGTATTACTCAATGGCGGACGTGTTCGTGATATGCTCCGCAATGGAGAATTTCCCGACGACCTGTCTGGAGGCGGTGTGCTGCGGCACGCCCGTGGCTGGCTTTGCCGCGGGCGGCACGGCAGAGACCGCGCCCGCGCCTGTCGGACGCTTCACCGCACCCGGCGACATCGCGGCGCTGAGGGAGAGCGTCATGGCTTTTCTCGCCGATCCTCCCGCGCCGGAGGCATTTTCGCCCCTGCGCGAGCGCTTCTCCGGGGAACAGATGTATGAGCGTTACAACGCGATCTATTGCGAAATGCTTTGATATGGGAGTGTGAACTATGAGCAAGACAAGAACCGAGCGCAAGTTTCAGCGCTGCACCTGCTGCGTCATGGATACGACGGACAGCCGTATAGTCTTTGACGAAAACGGCGTGTGCGACTATTGCAGCGATTATTACAAGAACATCCTCCCCGCGTGGCGGGCAAAGCTTGAGGACAAGACGCTTTTGCAGCGCACGGCGGAGGAGATAAAGCGCAATACCGCCGGGCAGAAGTATAACTGCATCATCGGACTCTCCGGCGGCGTGGACAGCTCGTACCTCTGCTATGTCGCAAAGGAGTTCATGGGGCTCAATCCCCTGTGCTATGTGTGCGACACGGGCTGGAACCTCAAGGTCGCGGACGACAATATCAAGCGCATCACCGAGGGGCTTGGTCTCGACGTATACACCGAGGTCGTCGACTGGGACGAGATGCGCAATCTGCAGATCGCGTTCTTCAAATCGCAGGTGCCGTATCAGGACCTGCCGCAGGATCACGCCATTTTCGCGGGGCTTTATAACTACGCCGTCAGCCACGGCATAAAATACGTGCTCACCGGCGCGAACAGCGCCACCGAGTGCATCCGCCCGCCGATAGAGTGGGTGTATCAGAACGACCTGCGCCTCATAAAGGACATTCAGCGCCGCTTCGGCACGATGAAGCTTGAGAAATTCCCCATGTGCAGCATGATAAAGTACCGCCTTTATTACCCCATTTTCAAGGGCATGAAGCGCGTCGCCCCGCTGGACATGGTGGAGTATGACAAGGAGAAGGTCAAGACCTTCCTCACGGAGCGCTTCGGCTGGGAGGCGTATGCCAACAAGCACTATGAGGATGTGTTCACCCGCTTTTACGAGGGTTATTACCTGCCGCATAAGTTCGGCTATGACAAGAGAAAGTGCTATCTCTCCAATGAGATACTTGTCGGCACAAAGACGCGCGATGAGGCGCTGCGCGAGCTGGAAACACCCGGCTACGACGCGGAGACCATGCACGCCGACCTTGAGTATATCGCCCAAAAGCTCGGCATGAGCGCGGAAGCCCTGCAAGCGCTCATTGACGGCGAGAACAAGACATTTGCCGATTATAAAAACAGCTGGGGCATCATTCAGCTCGGCACGATGGTGCTGCGCGCCCTCGGCGTTGAGAAAAAGAAATTCCGCTGAGCGGAGAGGCAGAACATGAAGATCGTACAGCTTGAGGATTTCTTTCACCCCGACGCGGGGTACAAGATAAATATCCTCTCCAAATACTTTGCCCGCATGGGGCATGAGACGGTGATCCTCACCGCCGAGCTTGACCGTATGCCCGATTATCTCACGAGCTTTTTCGGGCGTGACAATATCGCCGCGCGCGACCGGGAGTATTCCGAGCGCTACGGCGTGCAGATCATCCGCCGCCCCATCTGGGCGTATGTCAGCGGTCGCGCGCTTTTTAAGGATGACCTTGCCGAGCTTGTCAACTCCCTGCACCCGGACGTGCTGTATGTCCACGGCAACGACACCGCCGCGGGCATGTGGATACTGCGCCATCTCAAGGCGTTTGACTGCCCCATCGTCATGGATAACCACATGGTCGAGATGGCGTCGCAGAACCCGCTGAGAAAGCTTTACCGGGCATATTACCGCAGCTTTATCACACCGATCATTGTAAAAAACAGGATACCTGTCATCCGCGCAATGAACGACGATTATGTTGAAAGATGCCTCGGTGTGCCGCTCTCACTTGCACCGTGGATATCCTATGGTTCGGACATGCTGCTTTTCCACCCGGATAAGGCGGCAGGCGCAAAATTCCGGGAGGCAAACGGCATCTCGGATGACGCTTTCGTTGTGCTCTTTGCCGGCAAATTTGACGAGTCCAAGGGCGGCATGCTGCTCGCCGAGCTCACCTGCCGTGAGATAAAGACCGACAGGGAGATAGTATATCTGATGATCGGCAATGCGACCGGCGAGTACGGCGCCGCAGTGGAAAAGCGCTTTAAGGACAGCAGGTACAGGATAATCCGCCTGCCGACGCAGAAATACTGCGATCTTGCCGGATTCTATCAGGCCGCGGACGTTGGGCTTATCGCCAAGCAGGCAAGTCTCAACTTCTTTGATATGGAGGCCTGCGGCGTACCGGTGCTCTCTGAGGACAATAACCTCAACCGGGACAGAACGCCCTGCGGCAACGGATGGCTCTTCCGTCCCGATGATGCGGACGATTTTGCCGCTAGGCTTGAACATATCGTCAATATGGACAGCGCAGAGCTTGAAAAAGCCTCCGAAAACGCGTATAACTACGTAAAGGAAAAATACGACTATTATAAAAAGGCCCTTGAATACATGGATATAATCCAGAAGGTGTATGACAGGGAAAAGAAGAAATGATCTGCGGCTGCATCGGAGGGGAAACATATGTATATCCTTGAGGTGTCATACGGATGCCCGTCGGAAAAATATCCGAGCAATGGCAACTTTCAGCTCGACCAGGCGAGGGCTCTGGCAGGCTGCGGGCATAAAGTCGTTTTCGCGGCGCTCGATATGCGCTCGTTCAGACGCTGGCGCCGCTGGGGTCTGTACTGCCACAGCGTGGATGGGATACCGGTCTACGAATACAGCTTTCCGATGGGGCCGTTTGCGGACGCGCTGCGGAGAAAACTTGCAGCCTCAGGCTTTGAGCGCCTGCTCGACCGGGTGGCGCGCGAAAAAGGACGGCCGGACATCGTGCATGTTCATTTTGCCGATACGGCGGTCAGCATAGTTGAAGCCTGCCGGAAGCGCGGCATACCGTATGTTGTCACTGAGCACGCATCCAGCATCATGGATGACGAAAAGGCCGCCGGTCAGGCGGAAATGATGAGATATGTGTACGAAAATGCGGCTGCCGTGATCGCTGTCAGTCCGGCGCTCGCTTCGCAGATAGAGAAGTTTACCGGAGTAAAGGCGGAGGTCGTAGACGACATTGTGGACACCGGCGTTTTTCGGCTTGAACGGCAGGAGAAGACGGACGGTTTCCGCTTTGTTTCGGCCGGGCATGCCGAATACCGCAAGGGCTTTGATGTGCTTGTTGCCGCGTTCTCGCGCGTGTGCGCTGTGAGAGACGACTGTCAGCTTACCATCATGGGCGACGGGGCGGAGCTTGAGAACATAAAGCGCCAGATCGCCGGGCTTGGACTGATGGACAAGGTCTGCTGCACCGGGTATTTCCGCCGCGGTGAGTTTGCCAGAAAGCTCAATGAGAGCGATTGCTTCGTGCTTGCCAGCCGCCATGAGACATTTGGCGTCGTGTATGCCGAGGCGATGTGCTGCGGCGTGCCTGTGATAGCAACGCGCTGCGGCGGCACGGAGGGCTTTATCGGTGCGGAGGATGGCCTTATGGTCGATGTGGACGATGTGGCCGGCCTTGCCAAGACAATGCTGAGCATCTGCGAAGATGTTCAGAAATATGATAAAGCCGCGATAGCGCGCCGCGCGCATGAGCGCTTTTCGCCGGACGCCGTCGGAGTGAGGATCGCAAAGGTGCTGGAGAATGCGCTGATAAGGAGCTGAATAGATGAAGGTTTTGTTTATATGCTTTGCGGATTTCGGCAGGGCGGATTCCGGAAGCTCTGTGAGACCGCAGAAAATGTACCGCGCTTTTGTCGAAGCGGGACACGAGGTAAAGCTTCTTTGCGGGAGCGATGGGAATGACTGCCGGGCGGAACGAAGAAAAAGCGTTGCGGAAATAAACCGTTGGCTGGACATAGAAAGACCGGACATTTGCTATATAGAGTCGCCCGTGGGGCAGATCATGCTGGACGACGATATCCGCCTTATAAAGCGCCTGCACAGCATGGGCATACCGACTGGGTATTTTATGCGCGATTTTCACAGTAAGTTTCCGGAGGTATTTCCTCGAAGGACAGGCTTTATAAATTCTTTAAAAGATATTTATCTAGATATCCGACAGTTCAAGACTGATAGTGCGCTTAAATATGTGGATATAGTGTATCTGCCATGTGATGAGGCAAAGGCATTGTTTAACTACCGCGATATGCGTGCTTTGCCGCCGGCAGGTGAAAACAATCTGCCAAGGGAAAATCACTTCACAAAGACGGGAATCTATGTAGGCGGAATATCGCAGCAGTATGGGCTGGATGCTTTACTAGATGCTTACGATGGAATAAACAAAAAAACGAATAATTATAAGTTGATCTTATGCGTGCGCGAAAACGAGTGGAAGAAATTTAAGCATCCACAAAAAAATGCGCCGTGGCTTGAGGTAGTTCATGCATCCGGAAAGCAACTTAAGCTACTATACAACAGGGCAGACGTTGGTTTCCTTATACCAAAGGAAGACAGTGCATATAACAATTTT
This sequence comes from uncultured Eubacteriales bacterium, assembly GCA_900546515.1. GTDB lineage: Bacteria > Bacillota > Clostridia > Oscillospirales > Oscillospiraceae > Limivicinus. The sequence continues at coordinate 56,637 of URDG01000003.1, forward strand.
GCTTTGTCTGTTAAAATCTACGAATACATGGGTTATGCTCTTCCTATTGTTGCCGCTAAATGCGTTGCGATGGATAGGGTTATAAACAGGTATAATATTGGAATAACAACCGAAGGTACTAGTGAAGGCTTCACAAAAGCAATCATGCAGATATATGCGGACGAGACAAAATACAGGCAACTCTGTGATAATTGCAGAGTTGCACTGCTGGGTAATAACTTATGGACGCATAGAGTGGGGCAAGTCGTAGATGATCTGTACAAAAAGAATAAGTGTACGCTAGAGAATAGTTGAGCGAGAAAAACGTGAAACATGATATCGTTATAAAAACCAAGCAGCTTATAAAGGGTGGCTTTCTGCATATTTTGACGGGGAACTTCCTGTGCAGAGCTATATCCATGATTTCCAGCATAGTAGTTGCGAGAATTGTGGATAAGACGGAATATGCATATATTTCATTTGCCGATAACATTTATACCTATGTGGGACTTGTTAGTGGACTTGGAATGGCTGCGGCACTATTGAAATTCTGTTCACTCAGAAACACGGAGACAAAGAACAGAGGCTACCTGCAATACGTGGCAGTTAAAGGCAGCGGGGTTCAACTTCTTATTTCATTGGCTGTGTGTATTGCAGCTATGTTCATAGATATACCGTTCCCAAATTCGAGGAAGTATATTTGGGCACTCGCGTTGTATCAGCCTCTGTATTTCGTATATGACTCTTTTTCGGCATATATTCGCGTAAAAAGAGAAAACCGCAGATATGCGTCGGCGGGGATAATAATGTCTTCAGTGCTGTGCGTATTCAGTATAGTCCTGCTTATCTTGGTCGGAACGATGGGGCTGATATACGCAAGGTATATAGCGGTTACCATTGCGCTTTTGTATTTCTGGGTGTATGTACGCAAATGTTTCACCGGGGTCGAGTATGAGCCGATCAGTAAGGAAGAGAAGAAAGCGCTCCTTAGTATGGGGCTTTCACTGATGGCAGCAAGAATGTTCAGTGAGATGATGCCCGCAAATGAAACATTCTTGGTTAATGCCATTATAAAGGATGAGGTCATCACAGCAAACTTTAGAATAGCAGGAGTGTTTCCTCAACTCCTTCTGTTGGTGGCAAGCGCGGTGAGCCTGTATTTTTTCCCGATAGTAGCGGATATGACAGACTGGTCGAAGATAAGAAAGAGAATGTTACAGCTTGGGCTGTTTAACTTCGGATTTGTCCTTTTTGCGGCGCTGGTGGGGGCGCTACTTACACCGCTGGCTATAAAAATACTATACGGGCAGAAATATGCGGATGCGATACCGATGACATATATGCTATGGATAATGAATGCTATGAACGGCTGCGTACGCATGTTCCCTATGAATATGCTACCTGCACTTGGCAAAACAAAATTCAATATGTATATTGCAGCGGCATCATGCGCTGCACAGACTATTATGGACTATTTCTTCATAAACAAGCTGGGGGTGTATGGTATCGCATGGGGGGCAACTGTGGTTTATGCCTTGTCTGGCGGTGCGTATTGGTGGTATCTTATGAAGGTGTGTAAGGATGAGAAAAAGAACCAACAGGCGGCACTGTAGATGACTATTTTATGAGGAGGAGACACTGTGAATGCTTGGGAAAAAATAAAGAAGGAATTAAAAAAAAGCCAATTTGTATGGGATTGCTATGATTCGGCGTATGTGATTGTCAATAGCATGAAAGGGCTGGGATGGCAGCTTGCTTTGAAAATTTTTGGCCCACAGAAACAAGCGGATGCATTGATAAAAAGACAACATGTTATAGGAGAAAAACATGTTGATTTAAAACATCCAACGTCTTTTTTTGACAAGATGCAGTGGCTGAAATATAATATATATAATAAAAGTAGCATAGTTGCATTGTGCTATAACAAATACACTGTCCGTGAATATATCAAGAAAAAAGGTTGCGAATACTGTCTTAACCAGCTTTATGGTGCGTGGGATTCAATAGATGAGATACCATGGGATGATCTTCCAGATGAATTTGTAATGAAGGTCTCAAACGGGTACTCAAATCACGTTTTCAAGCTCGATGGAGAATTATTTGACAAAAGAAAGGCGATAAAAACACTTAGAAAGTCGAGCCGATTTACAAAGTTTGCATTTCGCATAAATGGTGATATGTTTGCATACAAGACACCTAAAAAAATAATCTGCGAGAGACTTCTACACTCGGCAGACGGATATAAAGTGCCTGATGACTATAAGTTTTATTGCTTTCACGGAGTACCGCGCTATATAGAAGTTATGTGGGACAGATATGGAGCAAACAGAAAGTACAATGAAATATTTGTTGATATAGACCTGAATGACCGACATGATCTTGAAGCGGAGGCGAGCGATGAGACTTATGTTTGGCCGCCGTGTTTGAATGAAATGAAAGATCTGGCGGCAAAGCTTTCTGAGGACTTCCCATTTGTAAGAGTGGATTTTTATGTAGAAAATGGTAGACCAATTTTCGGAGAGCTTACATTTACGCCTTATCATGCTCAGACCGAGCAGTCAATGATTGAACTGGGGGCGTTGATAGATATGACTAGAATGAGTGAGTATATGGAGAGACTGGTTGATTTAAAGTAGTTACGCAGATACAGACAGGAGTATGATGAAATGATATACAATGAACTGAGAGAGCACAAAACAAAGCTGGCTGTTGTAGGACTGGGATATGTGGGATTGCCGCTTGCAGTTGCGTTTGATGAGGAGGGTATTGATGTAATTGGCTATAACCGCAGTCAAGGACGTATAGATCTCTATAGAAGTGGGATAGACCCTACGCACGAAGTGGGGGATGAGCGCATAAAAAAGTGTGGCATTGACTTTACAACAGACCAAAAGAAATTGCAGGAATGCAGATTTATCATTGTAGCTGTTCCAACACCTGTCGATGAGGGGCATGTGCCTGACCTCAGCCCGGTGACAGGCTCTACAGCTGTCATAGGGCGTAACCTTACAAAGGGAAGCATAGTTGTATATGAATCAACGGTTTATCCTGGCGTGACTGAGGATATTTGTATTCCGATTCTTGAGAAGGAGTCAGGCATGAAATGCGGTATCGATTTCTTTGTTGGTTATAGCCCTGAACGAATCAATCCAGGCGATAAGGTACATACACTGCGTACCATACGCAAAATAGTGTCAGGTATGGATGCGTACACGCTTAACGAGGTTTCCAAGGTTTATGAAACTGTTATAAATGCGGGCGTGTATCAAGCCTCATGCATAAAGGTCGCGGAGGCGGCGAAAGTCATCGAAAACAGCCAGCGAGATATAAACATAGCTTTCATAAATGAGCTGTCAAAGATTTTTGACAGACTGGGAATAGACACTAATGAGGTTATGGATGCCGCGTGTACAAAGTGGAACTTCCTGCGCTACAACCCAGGGCTTGTCGGAGGACACTGCATCGGTGTTGACCCATATTATCTGACTTACCGGGCAGAACAAGTTGGTTATTCAAGTCAGGTTATACTTGCAGCTCGACGTGTTAACGACAGCATGGGCAGGTACGTGGCGCAGGGCGCAATAAAACAGATGGTGAGAGCTGGTATGTGCGTCAAAAATGCGAGGGTGGCGATTCTGGGGTTCACGTTTAAGGAGAATTGTCCTGACACACGAAATACAAAAGTTGTTGATATAATAAAAGAACTGGCGGAATTTGACATAACGCCGGTTGTAGTGGATTCGTGGGCTGACAAGTTAGACGTGCTAAAGGAATATGGATTGCAGTTGGCAGATGAATCGGCACTAAGAAACATGGATGCAATTATCCTTGCTGTCGCACATAACGAATATAGGACGATAGCGATGAAGCAGCTGGATGCAATGTATGCCACCAATGCACAAAAAGTGCTTGTAGATGTAAAAGGCATTTTGAATAAAAAGGAATATGAGGATGCAGGCTATTTGTATTGGAGACTGTAATTCATGAATAAACGGATTTGCGTTATTGGCGGTGGCGCTTGGGGTGAGAACCATATTCGCACATTGAAGGAACTTGGAATGCTGGCCGCAGTAGTTGAAACCGATGATGTTAGACGAAATTATATAGAAGAAAAGTATCACTGTATATGTTACAAGAATACTGAAGAAGCAGTGATAGAGCGATATGATGGATATGTTGTTGCTGCACCCGCAGAGCTTCATTTCAAAATCGGACGCAAGCTATTGATGGCGGGACTTCCAACGCTCATAGAGAAGCCGATGACACTGAACTCACAAGACGCAATGGAACTCGTAAGTATTGCAGAACGTGGGCACGTGCCGTTTATGGTAGCACACATTTTGCTGTTTCATCCAGCAATAAACAAGATAAAAGAGTTAATTGACAGAGGAAAAATCGGTAAGCTCTTTTATCTATATTCAACGAGAATAAAATTTGGTGTTGTGCGAACAGAAGAAAATGTCTTTTGGTCTTTTGCACCGCACGATTTGGCGGTGCTGGACTATCTTGTGGGTGCGCCTGCAAATAATATCAGGGTTTCTAAAGGAAACTTCCTACAAGATAATATATGTGACTATGCCACAGCAGAATTGGATTACCCAAACAATGTGAAAGCGCATATATTTACCTCGTGGCTGCACCCATTTAAAGAGCAACGGCTTGTGGTGGTCGGCAGTGACGGGATGCTATGGTTTAATGATGCAACGGATAAGAAAATATATTTCAGCGGTAAGCGAGTTGGATGGGAATCGAGATGTCCAGTTTTGATTCAGAGCGAGACCGAAGAGATTCCATATAAACATGCACTTCCATTGACAGAAGAACTCAAGTATTTTGCAAATCATTTACAGACAGAACCGAGTATTTCCACGGGTAAAGATGGATACAGAATTGTGAAAATGCTGGAAGAAGTACAGAATTAAGGACGGAATGACAGAATAATGGAATACTACATTCACAAGAGCAGCTTTATAGATGATGGCGTGTCAATTGGCAACGGAACGAAGATATGGTGCTTTTGCCACATCCAGCATGGGGCAAAAATTGGATGTAACTGCACGTTGGGGCAGAATGTGAATGTATCCAATGATGTGACCGTAGGTGATGGTTGCAAACTGCAGAATAACGTCTCGCTATACGAGGGTGTGGAGTTGGAGGATTATGTATTTTGTGGTCCTTCGTGTGTATTTACGAATGATTTGACTCCGCGGGCAAAGCATCCTAAGGGACGTTCTGGCTATAAGAAGACACTTGTTTGCCAAGGAGCTACCATAGGAGCAAATGCAACTATCGTTTGCGGGCATACTATCGGTTCATGTGCAATGGTTGCAGCTGGGGCAGTTGTTACTAAAGATGTGCAGCCTTATGCGCTGGTGGCAGGTGTACCTGCTAAGCGCATAGGCTGGGTATGCGAGTGCGGTGAAGTATTAAGGGAAAGCCTGGTATGCGATATGTGTGGAAAGGTATATGCAGAGACAGAAAACGGCCTGGAGGAGTCAAAATGATGCAATTCAGAGATTTGAGAAAACAGTATCTTGCACTAAAACCGCAAATTGATGCAGCTGTTGAAGAAGTTATGAATGAAGCTAATTTTGTTTCGGGTATTCAAGTGGAAGAGCTGGAAGAACGATTGGCAAATTATGTTGGTGTCAAACATTGTGTTAGCTGCGCCAACGGAACTGATGCATTAAAATTGGCAGAAATCGTGTGTGGCATTGGCGTGGGTGATGCGGTATTTGTGCCAGACTTTACATTCTTTTCATCGGCAGAGACCGTTGCGGATTTAGGTGCAACACCGGTATTTGTCGATGTTGATGAAAACACATTTAATATTGACCCGTGTGCCCTCCAGACTGCTGTTGAGCGTGTTGAGCGTGAGGGAAAACTTGCGCTTAAAGCTGTAGTTGCTGTTGACTTGTTTGGGTTGCCCGCAAACTATGATAAAATCAGAAAAATTGCTAACAAGTACGGACTGATGATTATAGAAGATGGTGCACAGGGGTTTGGCGGTAGCATGAATCACAAGCGAGCATGCTCATTTGGGGACATTGCAACAACTTCATTTTTCCCGGCTAAACCATTGGGGTGCTATGGCGATGGCGGTGCAGTGTTTACTAACGATGAGAAAGCAGATGAACTATTGAGGTCTTTGCGCGTACATGGGAAGAGTACGGATGACAAATATAACAATCTGCGCTTGGGAATGAATTCTCGCTTGGATACTATACAAGCTGCGATACTTAAAGTAAAACTAACGGCATTTGAAGAGTATGAGCTTGATGCGGTAAACAGAATAGCTCAAATGTATAATGATAGACTAAATAGAAGCTTTCTTACTCCAACAGTGCCTCAAGGTTTCTATTCAAGTTGGGCTCAGTACACAATTAGATTTGAAAATCAATCAACCAGAGATAAAACTCGTCAGATATTGAAAGACAACGGCATACCGACAATGGTATATTATCCGCGCGGTATGCATGAACAAGGAGCATTTGAAAATATTCCGTATGATGGCCAGTGCCCACATACAGAGAAACTAAGCAGAACGGTTATGTCATTGCCTATGCATCCTTATATGGAGGAAAAAGATGTGGACTTTATTTGCGCTAAACTTTTGAGCGTATAAGAGTGTCTGTGCAATAGAAGTGTAAGGATTTATGAGTGGCTGTGACGAAAAGTGCGAAGTACGTGATGCGATGCTGAGCGTGTCAACACAATAGGGTATACGTTTGTCAGTATAAAACACGCAAAAAACGTGTTGCAATGCGCATTATGTAGGTAAATAACAAAGTAGTAGAAAAACAGCTTATAGAAGTCTGATATAGATAAGCGTCGAATAGGAGAAAGCTATGAGAGTTTGTGTTGTTGGAACCGGATATATAGGTCTGCCCACCGCGCTGATGCTGGCGTCGCACGGTGTTGACGTTGAGGCTGTCGGGCATCATCAGTCCACCGTGGACAAGCTGCGCTGCGGGAACGTGACCTTTGAGGAAAAGGGGCTGCCGGAGCTTTTCGAGCAGGCGCGCGAGAGCGGGCACATCAATTTCCGCTGCGATTATCCCGCGGAGGACTTCTATATCATCACCGTGCCCACACCGTATCTGCCGGACAGCAAAAAGGTCGATGCGGCCGCGATAGTCGACGCACTCCGCAATGTGCTCGCACACTGCAATGACGGCGCGATAATCGTGGTTGAGTCCACCATTTCTCCGGGCACCATCGACAGAGAGGTCCGCCCCGTCGTGGCGGAAAGCGGCAAGCATGTGCACCTCGCCCACGCGCCGGAGCGCATTATTCCCGGCAACATGCTCAAGGAGCTCATCCACAATTCCCGCACCATCGGCTGTGACGATATTGAGACCGGCGAGAAGATAAAGAACGTATACCTCTCGTTCTGTCAGGGCGACATCGTTATCACCGACATCAAGACGGCTGAGATGACCAAAGTCGTGGAGAACACCTTCCGCGATATAAACATCGCCTTTGCAAATGAGCTGGCCAAGATCTGCCGGAAGGGCGGAATGGACGTCAACGAGGTAATACGTATTGCAAACAAGCACCCGCGTGTGAATATTCTCCAGCCCGGCCCCGGCGTCGGCGGACACTGCATATCCATCGATCCGTGGTTCCTTGTAGGCGACTTTCCGGAGGAGGCGCGCCTTATCCGCACCGCGCGCGAGATAAATTCCGCGATGCCTGCATATGTGCTCGACAGGATAGAGAGCGTAATGGAAGAAAAGGGCCTGCGCGACTATTCCCGCATCGGCCTGTACGGCTTGACCTACAAGGAAAACGTTGACGATACACGCGAGAGTCCGACGCTCCAGCTGCTTGAGGTAATGGAGCGGCGCGGCCTGCCCGCACCGATAGTCTATGACCCGATGGTCTCCGTCAAAAAGGCGGAGCGCCAGTGCTTTGACTATCAGGAATTCCTCGACGGGGCTGACATTATCGTTATACTTGTCGGCCACAGCCATATAAAAGAAAATCTCGATACGCTCAAGGGCAGAACGGTCCTTGACACGAGAAGTATAATACAGGACGGAAGCGCATACACGCTCTGAAATTCAATTCTCCCCGCGCAAACGGGGAGAAGCCGTTATTATAATGATGATATGAAAAAAATAATGCTGGTTTTCGGGACGCGCCCGGAGGCCATAAAAATGTGCCCGCTCGTAAATGAGCTGAAGACGAGAGAAAACGCCGAAGTCACTGTCTGCGTCACCGGGCAGCACAGGCAGATGCTCGACCAGGTGCTGGAGGCTTTCGGAGTCGTACCGGACTATGACCTGTCGATAATGAAGGATAAGCAGAGCCTTTTTGATATTACGACCAATATCCTGAACCGCATAAAGGCTGTGCTGGAGGAAGTGAGACCGGATGTCGTGCTGGTGCACGGAGACACATCGACGACGTTTGTCACGGCGCTCGCCTGCTTTTATCTCCAGATACCTGTCGGCCATGTTGAAGCCGGACTGAGGACATATGACATTATGTCGCCGTATCCGGAAGAATTCAACCGGCAGGCGGTGAGTATAATTTCGCAGTATAATTTTGCGCCCACGGAGTTGTCAAAGCAGAATCTCATCCGGGAGGGCAAGAAGCCGGAGACTATCTTTGTCACCGGCAACACTGCGATAGACGCGCTGAAAACGACAGTGCGCGCGGATTACTCCCATCCCGAACTTGACTGGGCGGACGGCAGCCGGCTGATAATTATCACGGCGCACCGCCGCGAAAACCTTGGGCAGCCGATGCACCATATGTTCCACGCCATAAGACGCATAATGGACGAGCATCCGGACGTCAAGGCCATATACCCCATTCATATGAACCCCGTCGTGCGTCAGGCCGCGGCGGAAGAGCTGGGCGGCTGCGGCAGGATACACATCATTGAGCCGCTTGAGGTGCTGGATTTCCACAACTTCCTCGCGCGCAGCTACCTCATACTCACTGACAGCGGCGGCATACAGGAGGAAGCCCCGAGTCTCGGCAAACCGGTGCTTGTAATGCGCGACACGACCGAGCGTCCGGAGGGTATTGCGGCCGGAACGCTCAAGCTCGTCGGGACAGACGAGGAAACTATATATACCGAATTCAACCGCATGCTCTCTGACAGCGAGGCATACTCCAAAATGTCCCGTGCGTCGAACCCTTACGGCGACGGGCATGCCTGTGAGCGGATAGCGGATCTGCTGCTGGGCAGCTGAACGCCAAAAGAACGGAAGCGGGGGCAGAGCATTATGAACCGTGACAATTTCAGATTTGACAGCGGGATACTGGCTCTGCCGGAGAAATCTACCGCCGCAGGAAAGATCATAGAGATGGCGGTATATCTGCTGCTGATGCTGCTTTTCCTGAGCATGGCCGTATCCATGTGCGGCTATGCCCCGCTGTCAGTCACACTTGCTGCGGCTGCGCTTGTTCTGATCCTGTGTTTCACCGGGCGGCGTGAATGGGACGCGCGTGCTGCGCTCCCTGCCATACTGCTGCTTGCGGCAGCTGTGCGCATAGCGTATATTTTCATAGTACCTACTCAGCCGGTGAGCGATTTTTCACTGCTCTACGAGAAGGCAAAGGACGCCGCCGCAGGCGATTTCGGCTTTGCATATGCGTCTGAGGGCTATTTTTCGTGGTGGCAGTATCAGATACCGTTTGTCCTGTATGAGGCGGCGGTGTACCGGGTCACATCTTCAATGGCGGCCCTGAAGCTGCTGAACGTGGTGTGGAGCGTCGGCATAGATTACCTTATATACCGCATGGCGTCGCGCTTTCTGACAAAGCGCAGTTCTCTGCTCGCGGCATTTATGTATGCGGTCTATCCTGCGCAGATCATATATGCGTCTGTGCTCACAAACCAGCACATCTCAATGTTTTTCATGCTGCTTGGCATAGAACTGCTGCTCGGCGCAAGAACGTGGCGGGACTGCGCACTGTCCGGCGCTATGCTGGGATTCGGCAACCTGATGCGCCCGGAGGCGGCTATAGTAGTCGCGGCGATAGTTTGCTGTGCGCTTTGCCGATTTATTGAGAGACCGGCGAAAAAGGCGCTTTTCAGGATGATTCTCATGCTTGCGGCGGTGCTGCTGGCATATTTTCTTGTGCAGAAGGCAGCGGAGCTTATACTCGGCCTTCTCGGAATGGCGCCATATGGCCTCGGCAATTCCGCGCCGGAATGGAAGCTCGTTGTTGGGCTCAATACCGAAACCGGCGGGCTGCTGTCAGACAGAGACGTGGCTGTGCTGGACATAAGCGACAGCGCGCTGCGCCGTGAGAGGAGTCTTGCCATAGTGAAGAACTATCTTGACAGCTGCGGCGATCTCTTTGCGTTCTTTGCCGGAAAGTTTGAGTACTTCTGGGCGCGTATGGAGGACTACACTTTCACGCTCGGCGGAGTCAGCGTGTGGGACGAGGCTGTACCCGGTATCAGCTTTGAGGCGCTTGTTTCTGCGCTGAGCACGGTAGAGCTCACGATGCGCCTTGCCGCATATTTCCTTGCCGCAGGCGGCTGCGCATACTTTTCCGTTGCGGCGCTGAAAAAGCGCGGCGGGACGGGAAACCTGACTCCGCTGCTTACGGCGGCCGTATTGTGCGGCGTTGTGCTGGCATATCTCGTGATCGAGATACAGCCGCGCTACAGGTATATTGCAATGCCGTTTGTGTTCATAACAGCAGCTGCGGCGCACGGACGGATCCTGCGAAAAACACAATAGGGCGGCACTGCGCGATATGACTGCGCCGCTGCCTCGGACTATGGCGAAGCGCACGCAGCTGCGTTTCGCCTGTATGTTTTCTTTACATACATGAATAGTGCCCGGTACTTGCAAAAAAGAGCAGATATGATAAAATATTCTGGCAGACGCTATTTCCCGGCCGGGAGGAACGGACAGAGAGCATGGACAAGATAACTTCACGTAAAAATGAATATATCCGCGCGCTGCGGCTGCTCGCATCTGACGGCACGTTCCGGCGTGAGCGCGGCGAATATATATGCGACGGAATAAAAACTCTCAAAGAAGCGCTGTGCTTCGGCGCGGAGGTGAGCTCCGTGCTGTGGAAAAACGGCGCGCAGTATGTCGAGGGGCTTGAGACGGGCGCGCAGTATATTGCCGGTGAGGAGCTGTTCGACTATGTCTCGCCCATGAAAAACAGCCCCGGGCCGCTGTTCACGGTGAAAATACCGGAGACGGATGCGGTCTCGGAGATAAAAAGGGCTATAGTGCTTGAAACAGTGCAGGACCCGGGCAATGTCGGCACTGTGATACGCACGGCGAACGCTTTCGGTATGGACGCCGTGATACTCACGGGGGATTGCGCGGATATTTATAATCCCAAAACCGTGCGCGCGACGATGGGCGCGATATTCCGCCAGCGTGTCATAACATGTACGCTCGACGGGCTGCGCACGCTTCTGGAGAAAAACCGCCTGCCGCTGTACGGCGCAGCGCTTTCGGACCGTGCGCGCGACATACGCGGCGTTGAGCTGAAAAACGCGGCGGCCGCGATAGGCAGCGAGGGACAGGGACTCAGCCGCGCACTGCTGGACATGTGCGAGAGCGAGCTTATCATACCGATGCAGCCCGGCAGCGAATCGCTCAACGCGGGTATCGCCGCGGCGGTCGTGATGTGGGAGATGTCAAGATAGAATATCAGGGCGGCTCCGCCTGCGGCGGCAGCGGCCATGGAATAGATGCGCACGAGGGAGAGAGGCTGATATGTCGGCACTTAGCTACTGGATATGGCTTTCAAACGCGGAACTGAGCGTGCGGACGAAGGCCGCGCTCATGGAGCATTACGGCGACGCAGAGACGGCGTTTTTTGCGCCGGCGGGTGAGTTTGCGCACATAGAAGGTGTCAGCCGCGCGGATGCGGCGATACTTGAAAAGCGCGATATGAGCGATACGGCGCGCATAATAGAGGAATGCCAAGCGCAGGGCCTGAGTGTGATAAGCTATCAGGACTCGGCATATCCCTCAAGGCTCAGGAACATATATGCTCCGCCTCCGGTGCTTTACGTTAAAGGGCGGCTGCCCGCAGTGGACGACAACGCGGTGATAGCGGTAGTCGGGACAAGAAAGGCCACGCCGTACGGACTGAAGATGGCGCGTACGATAGCGGGGGAGATAGTCCGCTGCGGCGGCATCGTGATTTCCGGTCTTACCTACGGCATAGACGCGGCAGCGGCTGAGGGCGCGCTGAACGCCGGCGGCATATGCGTGGGCGTACTTGGCACCGCGCATCAGGACGACGCGGGCGTACTGTATGCCGGTGTGGCAGAGCGCGGCGCAGTCATAAGCGAGTATGCGCCCGGCTCACCCGCGCAGCGCAGCTTTTTCCGCGACAGGAACCGTATCACGGCGGGACTTTCTGTCGGGGCAGTGGCCGTAGAAGCGCCCGAAAAGAGCGGCACGAGGCTTTTTGTAGCGGAAGCCGCGGCGCAGGGAAAAGAGATATTTGCAGTCCCCGGCAATGCCGACGCGAAGATGAGTGCCGGTACGATCGACATGCTCAAGGACGGGGCAAAGCCCGTGACCTGCGGCTGGGATGTCGTGAGCGAATTCGAGTACCTCTTCCCCGGCAAGCTTCGCAAAGCGCCCGCCTCGCGCGGCGAAACGCGCAGAATTGAAGCTGAAAGTGTCGAAAATGCCCCGGTTCTGCAGAAAGAAACAAAAAAAGTCATTGACAAGGAAAACGGCAGGCGCTATATTGACTTGAAAGACCAGCTCAGGGATCTCAGCGAGACCCAGCTGAAGATAATAACGGCGGTCGACAACGGCGGAACGCATATAGACGATATAATAGAGACTACCGGTCTCGGTACCGCCACTGTACTTGCCCAACTGACCGTTCTGGAGATAAAGGGCTACATACGCCGTGAGGCAGGGCGGCGCATCGCATTGAATACGGCAAAAAAGTGAGGAAACGTAATGGCAAAAGCAAAGGAACTCGTCATAGTAGAGTCCCCGGCAAAGGCTAAGACTATAGAGAAATACCTTGGCAGCGGGTATAAGGTGACCGCGTCAATGGGACATCTGAGGGATCTGCCCAAGAGCAAGATGGGCGTGGATCTGGAGCACGGCTTCGAGCCGCAGTATATCCCGGTGAAGGATAAGCGCGAGCTCATAAACGAGCTGAAGAAGGAGTCCAAGGCGGCGTCGACCGTGTATCTTGCGACCGACCCGGACCGCGAGGGCGAGGCCATATCGTGGCACCTGAAGGAGCTGCTCGGGCTGGACGACGAGAAAGCAAAGCGGGTGACCTTCAACGAGATCACAAAAAAAGTCGTTACTGACAGCATACGGCACCCGCGCGCGATAGATCAGGACTTGGTCGACGCGCAGCAGGCAAGAAGAATACTCGACAGAATAGTGGGCTACAAGCTCTCGCCGCTTCTGTGGCGCAAGGTAAAGACAGGACTTTCCGCAGGCCGTGTGCAGTCCGTTGCGACGCGCATGGTGGTTGACCGGGAAGAGGAGATAAAGAACTTCATCAGCGAGGAATACTGGCTTCTCGACGCATATCTCAACTGCGGGGAGAATACCGGCAGCTTTGCTGCGCGCTTTTACGGCAAGGGCGGCAAAAAGACGGAGCTGCACAGCGAAGCCGAAGTCAACGAGGTAATAGAGGCGGTGAAGAGCGCGCCTTTCATCATAAAGTCCGTCAAGCGCGGCGAAAAGCAGAAGTCTCCCGCGCCTCCGTTCATCACCTCCACGCTGCAGCAGGAGGCGTCGCGCCGCCTCGGCATGACGCCGCGCCGCACCATGTCCATCGCGCAGCAGCTCTATGAGGGCGTGGAGATAAGCGGACAGGGCAGCGTGGGTCTCATCACCTACATGCGTACCGACTCGCTGCGTCTTTCGGACGAGGCGCTCGGCGCGGCGCGCACGTATATCGCGGCGCGCTACGGAGAGCGCTACTGCCCGGCAGCACCCCGCCATTTCAAGACCAAGGCCGGCGCGCAGGACGCGCACGAGGCCATACGTCCCACGGATATAAATCTTACGCCGGAGCTTCTGCGCAAGGATCTGACGCAGGAGCAGTACAGGCTGTACCGCCTGATCTGGGGCCGCTTTACGGCATGCCAGATGGCAAACGCGGTATATGACAGCGTCGCCGTAGAGACGGAGAGCGCGGGCTGCGCTTTCCGCGCAAATTATTCCGAGATGAAATTCCCCGGCTACACGGCGGTATACGAGGAGACAAAGGATGAAGAGAGCGCGGAGATAGATAATCCCCTGCCGAGTCTCAGCGAGGGGCAGCAGGTGTACCTCGACAAGATGGTGCCGGACCAGCAGTTCACGCAGCCGCCTGCCCGCTATACGGAGGCGACGCTCATACGCGCGATGGAGGAAAAGGGCATAGGCCGTCCGTCGACCTACGCGCCGACGATATCGACGATAACCTCCCACGACTATGTGATAAAGGAGGGCAAGTATCTGCGCCCGACTCCGCTCGGCGAAGTAGTGACCCAGCTGATGAAGGAGCATTTTGCCGACATCGTGGATCTCAAATTCACAAACCACATGGAGGCGGAGCTCGACGAGATAGAGAGCGGCAAGGCCGAATGGCGCGCCGTGCTCGGCGATTTTTACAAGGACTTCAACTCCGAGTATGAGCAGGCCGAGAAAGAACTCGACGGAGTGAAAATAAAGGTGCCGGATGTGCTCAGCGATGAGTATTGCGACGTGTGCGGCCGGCAGATGGTGGTCAAGAAGGGCAAATTCGGCTATTTTCTGGCCTGCCCCGGCTTCCCTGAGTGCACCTTTACAAAGCCGATCGTCGTGGAAATGCCGGGCAAATGCCCCAAGTGCGGCGGAAGGATACTCAAGCGCACGTCAAAGAAGGGCTACGTGTTCTATGCCTGCGAGCGCGGCACGGACTGCGGCTTTATCACATGGGATGTGCCGACGAAGGATTTCTGCCCGGCCTGCGGCAAGACGATGTTCAAGCGCAGCGGCCGCGGCTACGCGAAACCCTTCTGCATAAATGAGGAGTGCGTAAACTTCGTGCCGGAGGATCAGCGCGGCTACAAGAAAAAGACAAAGCCGGCCGGGGACGGCGGCACGGGGGAGACCTCTGCGGCGGAGACAGCTCCGGCAGAAGAAAAGCCCGCAAAGAAAACCGCCGCGAAGAAGCCGGCGGCAAAAAAGAGCACGGCCGGTAAGAAAGCGGCATCCGGAAAGACTGCGGCAAAGGCGGACGAAAAGAAACCGGCGGCTAAAAAGACAGCCGCAAAGAGAACGCCCGCTAAAAAGACTGCCGCGAAAAAGAGCACAGAAGAAAAGACGAAGGAATAATACATGGAAAAAGTAACTGTCCTCGGCGCCGGCTTGGCCGGAAGCGAATGTACATGGCAGCTGGCAAAGCGCGGCATACCTGTGCGCCTTGTAGAGATGAAGCCCGGTAAAATGACGCCGGCGCACTCTTCGGCGTATTTTGCTGAGCTCGTCTGCTCCAACTCGCTGAGAAGCGATGAGCTTTCCAACGCGGTGGGTCTGCTGAAAGCGGAGATGCGGAAAATGGATTCGCTCATAATGGAGAGCGCGGACAAAAACCGCGTTGCGGCGGGCGGCGCGCTGGCTGTGGACAGAGCAGGATTTTCAAGGTATATAACCGAGAAGCTGGCTTCGCTTGAAAACGTTGAAATAGTAAACGAAGAGGCGGCGGAGATCCCGGAGGGCGAGGTCGTCATTGCGACGGGGCCGCTGTCGAGCGACGCCATCGCGGAAAAGATCGCCGCGCTCTGCCCTGAGAGCGATCTGCATTTTTACGATGCGGTAGCGCCGATAGTCACGCTTGAGAGCGTGGACATGGAGAGCGCGTTTTTTGCCTCGCGCTACGATAAGGGCACTGCCGACTATGTCAACTGCCCGATGGATAAGGACGAGTATCTGGCGTTTGTCGGGGAACTCGTGAACGCCAGAGAGGCCGAGGTGCACGGTTTTGACGACGGCGGCGTATTTGAAGGCTGCATGCCGGTGGAGGTCATGGCCCGCCGCGGGGTCGACACACTGCGTTATGGCCCGCTCAAGCCCGTCGGATTGAAAGACCCGCGCACGGGCCGCGAGAATTATGCGGTCGTGCAGCTCAGGCGCGACAATGCCGAGGGAACGATATACAACATGGTCGGTTTCCAGACACACCTGACATGGGGCGAGCAGCGGCGTGTGTTTTCAATGATCCCGGCGCTGAAGAATGCGGAGTTCGTGCGCTACGGCGTCATGCACCGCAACACCTATCTCAACAGTCCGCAGCTGCTCGACAGGTATTACCGCCTGCGCACAGAGCCGCGCATCAGCTTCGCCGGACAGATGACCGGCGTGGAGGGTTATGTTGAGTCGGCTGCGTCCGGAATGCTTGTCGGTATAGAGACGGCGGCGCGCGTGCTCGGCATGGAGCCTGTGAATTTTCCGCAGGAGACCGCGACCGGGGCGCTGGCGCTGTACATATCCGGCGGCAGTGTGGGCGACTTCCAGCCGATGAACGTCAACTTCGGCATAATCTCGCCGCTTGGCTACAGAGTGAAGGGCAAGAGAAACAAGAACGCGGAGATATCGAAGCGTTCGCTTGAGATAATAGACCAACTGATGACAAAGGAGGTATTCACGCGGTGAGGATAATCATAGACGCAATGGGCGGCGACAATGCGCCGGAAGAGATAGTAAAAGGTGCGGTCAGAGCAAAAAGAGAGCTTGGCGTCGATGTGACGCTCGTGGGCATTGAGGACAGGGTAAGGGCCTGCCTTGAGGCCGAGGGCTGCGGCGATATAGACGTCGTGAATGCCAGCGAGGTGATCACCATGGAGGACGATCCCAGCACGGCCACGCGCCGCAAAAAGGATTCGTCGATGGCTGTCGCACTCACGATGCTCAAAGACGGAAAGGGCGACGCGGTCGTCTCCGCAGGCAGTACCGGCGCGCTGCTCACCGGGGCAACGCTCACGGTCAAGCGCATACACGGTATCCGCCGGGCGGCTCTCGCACCGGTGCTCCCGGCAGGCGAGCACGGCGTGATGCTCATTGACTGCGGCGCGAATGTGGAGTGCACCGCAGAATATCTGCTGCAATTTGCGTTCATGGGCAGCTTCTATGCAAAGAAGATAATGGGCTGTGAAAACCCCAGAGTCGGGCTTCTCAATGTCGGCACAGAGGATACCAAGGGCGGCACGCTCCAGCATCAGGCGTTCGCGCTGCTCAGGCAGGCCGGAGAAGAGGGCAGGATAAACTTCATCGGCAATGTCGAGGGGACGGACGTGTTCGCGGGCAAGGCTGAGGTCGTTGTGACAGACGGCTTCACCGGTAATGTGCTTCTCAAGACGACCGAGGGCGTTATCAAGTACATGATGGGCGCGCTCAAGGGCGTTTTCTATAAAAATACGTTCAACAAGCTTGCCGCGGCAGTGTTGAAGGGCGACCTGAAGGAAATGAAGAAATCGATGGATGTAAACGAGGTCGGCGGCACGGCGCTCGTCGGGATCTCAAAGCCGGTCATAAAGGCGCACGGCTCGTCCAACGCCGCGTGCATCTTTGCTGCGGTCCGTCAGGCCATAGCCTTTGCTGATTCCGGCATTATCGGCGACATCTGTGAGAATATCGAATACATGAAGATCAAGAGCGAACAGGTATAATGGAAAAGCTTGAAAGCAAAATAGGATATAGTTTCAAGGACAAAAAACTGCTCCAGACCGCGCTTACGCACAGCTCCTATGCAAATGAACGCCATGGGGAAGGCGAGAGCTATGAGCGCCTTGAGTTTCTGGGCGACTCCATTCTCGGCGCCGTGACGGCGGACTTCCTTTACCGGCATGAGCCGAAGCTCCCCGAGGGCAGGATGACGAAGCTGCGCGCGGAGCTGGTATGCGAGACGAGTCTTCACAAGGTCGCGCTCGAGCTTGGACTGGGGCGGTATATGCGCCTCGGCCGCGGCGAGGAGCACACCGGCGGACGTGAGCGCCCCTCGATACTCGCGGACATGGTGGAGTCGATCATCGCGGCAATGTATATAGATTCCGGCAGCATCGAGGAGTCCAGGCGCTTCGTCATGGACAGAATACTCAGCCGCGCCGAGCTTGGCGAGCAGCACCGCTCCGCCGATTATAAGACGCAGCTTCAGGAGTTCGTGCAGAAAAAGAGCGATCAGCACATAAGCTATGAGCTTGCCGGGGAGAGCGGGCCGGATCACAACAAAGTGTTCACCTTCAGGGTCTATATAAACGGCGCCGCCGCCGGAGAAGGCAGCGGCAGGACGAAGAAGGAGGCCGAGCAGATGGCGGCCTGCCGGGCGCTGGAGGCGCTCAACGCATGAGCGCGCGGGAGAGCATTATTCCGGTGTTCGTGCCGCACCTCGGCTGCCCGAACGACTGCGTGTTCTGCAACCAGCGCAGGATCTCCGGCAGCACGGTGCCGGCAACGGCAGAGGATGTTGAAAAAGCAATAGAGGACGCAGCCGCCTTGCCCCGCACAGGGGCGAAGCGGCAGTTGGCGTTTTACGGGGGCAGCTTTACGGCCATCCCGATACATGAGCAGACCGCGCTTCTCGCCGCGGCGAAGGCGCATCTTGACAGCGGAGACATCGACGCCATACGCCTTTCCACAAGGCCGGACGCGATAGACGGCGCGGTACTCAAACGCCTGAAGGCCTATGGCGTGGAGACGATAGAGCTCGGCGCGCAGTCGATGTGCGAAGAGGTGCTGCAGCTCACGGGACGCGGGCATACGGCGCTGGATGTGGAGAAAGCCTCGCTGATGATACGCGAGGCGGGCTTCCGGCTCATATTGCAGATGATGACGGGTCTGCCCGGAGACAGCGTGGAGCGCAGTGTGGAGACGGCAAAGAGGATAATTGCCCTGAAGCCCGACGGCGTGCGCATATATCCGACGGTGATAGTGCGCGACACGGCGCTTTTCGACCTGTGGAAGGCGGGACGCTATAAGGAGCACACCGTGGAGGACGCAGTGGAATACTGCGCGCGGCTTGTGCCGCTGTTCGACGCTGCGGGGATACCTGTCATCCGTCTGGGGCTCAATCCGACGGAGGAGCTTTCCGGCGGAGCCGCGGCGGGCGGCGCGTATCATCCGGCGCTGGGCGAGCTTGTGAAAAGCCGCATAATGCTTGAGCGGGCGGAGGCACTGCTGCGCGGCACGGAGCGCGGCAGCGCGGTAGTTCTGGGCGTCGCCGCGTCCAAAATGAGCCAGCTCATCGGCCAGCACAGGCAGAACTCCGAGAAGCTCACGCACGAATTTGGCCTGCGTTCACTGAAAATAAAACCGGCGGACGTAAGCGGCGATGAGATCGTGATACTTTCCGTTGAAAAAGAATGAGAATCATAGTATAATATATCGCTAGTTTTTTGTAATTGAGGTTTTTCATTTGTATTTAAAGGCATTGGAGATACAGGGCTTCAAGTCCTTCGCGGACAAGACCCGTCTCACATTTGAAAAAGATATAACCGCCATCGTCGGCCCGAACGGCTCCGGCAAGTCAAACATTTCCGACGCGATACTGTGGGTCATGGGCGAGCAGCGCACGAAGGCTCTGCGCGGCAGCAAGATGGAGGACGTTATATTCGGCGGCACGGAGAAGCGCGGCGCGCTCGGCTTTGCGCAGGTCAGCCTCGTGATAGATAACTCCGCGCACATATTCGACAGCGACAGCAGCGAGATCATGCTCACGCGCCGCTATTACCGCAGCGGTGAGAGCGAGTATTATATCAACAAGCAGCCCGTCAGGCTCAAGGATATAAACAGCCTCCTTATGGATACCGGACTCGGCCGCGACGGGTACTCGATAATCGGCCAGGGCAAGATCGCGGAGATCGTGTCCAGCAAGAGCGCGGACAGGCGCGAGGTCTTTGAAGAGGCCGCAGGCATATCGCGCTTCCGTTACCGCAAGGAGGAAGCCGAAAACAAGCTCGGCAAAACAGAGGAAAACCTGCTGCGCATAAACGACAAAATAGAAGAACTCGAAATGCAGGTCGGACCGCTGAAAAAGCAGTCGGAGACCGCAAAGCGCTACCTCAGGCTGAGGGACGAGCTGAGGATAAAGGAAATATCCGTATGGATGACGACGCTGGACAAGCTCCATGAGCAGGCGGAGTACGTCAACAGGGAGTACGAGCAGGTCAGCGGCACGCTCGAACAGGCGCGGCATGAGCTGAAGGCGCTGTATGCATCGTCCGACAGCATAACAGAGCGCATGCACCGGAAGGATATAGAGAGCGAACAGGCGAGAGAGCGCCTTTCCGCCGCCGAGGCCACGGCCTCGGAGTGCGAGGCGAATGTCGCCGTCATCAAGGCCAATGTTGAGAGCAGCGTTGAGAGCAAGGAGCGCATGCTCCGTGAGCTTGCAGAGCAGGAGAGCCGCGTCGGCGAGATCAGAAGCCGCATAGACGAGGCGAACGGACGCATCGCAGAAATAAAAAAACAGCTCTCGGAGCTTGCGGATGAGCAGCAGTCCAACACCAATGTGCTCGACGGCTGCCGCATGAAGCTCAAAAGCCGCGAGGATGCGCTCAGCATGATAAACGAGAGGGCCACGAAGCTTCAGGTAGACGGACGCAGCATGGATTCGCGCATTGCGATGCTTACCGAGATGGAGAAAGACTTTGAGGGCTACTCAAAGGCGGTAAGAACCGTCATGCGCGAGTCCGCGCGCGGCAATCTGCGCGGCGTGCACGGACCGGTGGCAAACCTTGTGCGCGCCGGGAGCGAGTGCGCGCTTGCGATAGAGACGGCGTTGGGCGCGGCGGCGCAGAACATCGTCGTCGACAGTCAGAACGACGGCCGCAACGCCATAGAGATGCTCAAGCGCATGGACGCCGGCCGCGCGACTTTCCTGCCGCTGGACGCTGTACGCGGCAATATCATGAACAACGCGCCGGAGCGCGATCCCGGCTTCGTCGGCATAGCCTATGAGCTCGTAAAATTCGACGAGAGATATAAAAATATATTTGCGAACCTTCTCGGACGCACGGTAGTGGCCGAGAGCCTGGCGGACGCCGTGCGCATGTCGAGGCAGAGCGGCAACTCTCTGCGCATCGTAACGCTCGACGGACAGCTAATAAATGCAGGCGGCTCCATGACCGGCGGCAGCGCCGCAAAGGGCAGCGGGATACTCTCCCGCGCAAATGAGCTTGAAAAGCTGAAAAAGCAGCGTGTCAGGCTTGCGGAGAACGAGAAGAGCTGTGCGGAGGAGCTGGCAAGGGCAAAGTCCGGCCTTGAGGCCGTCAGATACCAGCTCGACATGGCGCTGGAGGATCAGGCGGAGCTCAAGAGCCGCCAGTCCTCACTTGAAGCGGAGGCGAGAGCCACTGAAAGCTCGGCAGGCCAGCTGTGCGCGCTTCTTGCAAGCCTCTCCGGCGACAGCGAGCAGCGCCGTGCGCTCGTAGAGACGCATGAGCGCCGTATAGCCGGCTTCAAGGAGCGTCAGCGCGAAAAGGAAGAGCAGCTCGCCGGGATAAACGAGAAGATCGCCGGCATAAAGCAGGAGATCGCGGACATTGCGGCGAAGAAGCTTGAGCTTGAGGGCAGGCGCACAAGGAACGACAAGGACGCGCAGCAGCGCAATTCGGATATTATCGACCTGCAGAACCGCGGCGCAAAGCTGGAGCAGAAAAAGCTTGCCGCCGATCTTGAGGAGAAGCAGCTGCTTGACAAGCTCTGGGATAACTATGAGCTGAGCCACAGCGCCGCTGCCGCGCTGAGGCAGGAGGTGCCGAATCTTCCCAAGGCCAACAGGGAGATAAGCGAGCTGAGGCGTGAGATAAGCTCCCTCGGCAGCCCGAATATCGGCGCGATCGAGGAATACGAGCGAGTGAACACCCGCTATGAATTTCTTGCCGGACAGCGGGACGACGTGGAAAAGGCGAAGAGCGAGCTCGTGGGCATAATAAATGATATAACCGGCGAGATGAAGGCGGTGTTCACCGAGCGCTTCAGAGAGATAGACAGCTGCTTCAGGCAGACCTTCCTTGAACTCTTCGGCGGCGGCAAGGCCGCGCTTGTGCTGGAGGATGAGAGCGATGTGCTCAACTGCGGGATAGACATCAAGGTCCAGCCGCCCGGCAAAGCGCTTTCAAATATAAGCCTTCTCTCCGGCGGCGAGATGGCTTTCGTGGCAATAGCGCTGTATTTTGCGATACTCAAGGTACGCCCGACGCCGTTTTGCGTGATGGATGAGATCGAGGCCGCGCTCGACGAGGCAAACGTCAGCCGCTATGCGCAGTATATGCGCCGCATGTCCGACAAGACGCAGTTTCTTGTCATCACCCACCGCCGCGGCACCATGGAGGAGGCGGACATGCTCTACGGCGTGACCATGCAGGAAAAGGGCGTTTCCACGGTCATAGAGCTTGACCTTGAGAGTGCGCAGAAAACCATAGAGCAGTAAGCACAACAGGAGGAATAAGAATGGGCTTTTTTGACAAGATATTTTCCGGTCTCACCAAGACCAGAAACAATATGGCCGAGCTTGAGGAGATCTTTCAGGATTACGAGCCGGACAGCGGAGATTTTTACGACGGCATAGAGGATATGCTCATAATGTCCGACGCCGGTGCGGCAATGGCCGACAAAATAGTGCAGGCGCTCAAGAAAATGACGTGGGAGCGCCGCTTCCGCAAAGGCTATGAGGCCAGAGAGGGCCTTATAGAGATACTTTCCAAGATGCTCACGGTCGATAATACCGCGCTCAAGCTCGACACGAAGCCCTCCGTTATCCTCATGGTGGGCGTCAACGGCGTCGGCAAGACTACGACCATCGGAAAGCTCTCTCATCAGCTTATAGACGAGGGCAAAAAAGTACTTCTCTGCGCGGGAGATACATTCCGCGCCGCCGCGGCCGAGCAGCTCACCGTCTGGGCGGAGCGCTCCGGCGCGGACATAGTGAAGCACGCCGAGGGCAGCGACCCTGCGGCTGTCGTGTTTGACGCGCTGAACGCCGCAAGGGCGCGCGGAAGCGACGTCATTATAATAGACACCGCCGGCCGGCTCCACAACAAGGCGAACCTTATGAACGAGCTCGGCAAGATCCGCCGGATAATCGATCGGGAGCTTCCTGAGGCGGATGTTGAGACGCTTCTCGTGCTCGATGCGACCACGGGGCAGAACGGACTCATTCAGGCCAAGGAGTTCAAGAACACCGCGGGCCTTACCGGCATTGTGCTGACAAAGCTCGACGGGACGGCAAAGGGCGGAATAGTATTCCCGATAGCCGATGAGCTCGGCGTTCCGGTAAAGTATGTGGGCGTCGGCGAGGGGATAGACGATCTCATCCCGTTCGATGCAAAAAATTATGTTGAGGCGCTGTTCAAATGATGAAGATCATACTTGCAAGCAATAATAAAAACAAGCTCCGCGAATTCAGGGAGCTTGTAAGCGGCATGGACGTCGAGCTTGTCTCCCAGCGCGAGGCCGGCTGCGATTTTGAGGTGGATGAGACGGGCACGACCTTTGAGGAGAACGCTTTTCTCAAGGCCTCGGCTGTGACGGAGGCCACCGGCTGCGCCGCGATAGCCGACGATTCCGGCCTGGCAGTGGACGCTCTGAACGGCGAGCCGGGCGTATATTCCGCACGCTACGGTCCCGGCCACGACGCGAGCGACGAGGCGCGCTACACATATCTGCTCAATAAGCTCGGCCGCACGGAGGAGCGCAGCGCGAGGTTCGTGTGCTGTATCTGCTGCACCATGCCGGACGGGACGGTGCTCAGAAGCCGCGGCGAGTGCGAGGGCGAAATACTGTACGGCCCGCGCGGCACGAACGGCTTCGGCTATGACCCGGTATTCCGTCCGCTCGGGCAGGAGAAGAGCATGGCAGAGCTGACGCCCGGAGAAAAGAACGCGATCTCCCACAGGGGCAAGGCGCTGAGAGAGTTTATAAAGATATTTGAGGAGAATATAAATGCCAATAACAAGTAAACAGCGCGCCCAGCTCAGAGGGCTGGCAATGCATGAGGACACGATAGTGCAGGTCGGCAAGGGCGGAATAACCGACGCTCTCGTCGAATCGGTGAACGCCGCGCTGAAGGCGCGGGAGCTCGTCAAGGGCAGAGTGCTGGAAAACTCCATGCTTACCGCGCGCGAGGCCTGCGATGCGCTGTCCGCAGCGTGCAGGGCCGAGCAGGTGCAGGTCATCGGCACAAAATTCGTGCTGTATAAACGCAACGAGAAAGAGCCGAAGATAGTTCTGGTGAAAGACAGGAAAAAATGAAGATCGCAATTTACGGGGGCAGCTTCAACCCGCCGCATCTGGGGCACCTCGAAGCGGCGCGTACCGTGTGCGAGGAGCTCAGGCCCGATAAGCTGCTGATAATCCCCGACAATATCCCGCCGCATAAGGACATGGAGCCGGGCGGCCCCACGGCAGAGCAGCGCCTCGAGCTGTGCAGGCTGAATTTCCGCTCGATCCCCGGCGCGGAGATCAGCGACATGGAGATAAGACGGCAGGGCAAGAGCTACACCGCGCAGACGGTGCAGCAGCTCCGCGCGGAATATCCCGGAGACGAGCTTGACCTTGTCGTCGGCTCGGATATGTTCCTGAGCTTTGAGAAGTGGTACGAATTCCGGTATCTGCTCGAAAACTGCGTGCTGTGCATCGTATCCCGCGAGGAGGACGATCTCGATGCGCTTAGGGCGCATAAGGCATATATGGAGAAGGAATACTCCGCGCGCGTGCATATCCTCGCTCATGCGCCGCTGCCGATGAGCTCAAGCGAGATCCGCGTGTGGCTGCGCCGCCGCATGGGGTCGGACACGCTCGACGGAAAGGTGTATGCCTCGATCATAAAGAACAATTATTACGAGGCGCTGCCGGAGCTGACATGGCTGCGGGAAGAGGTCGTGCAGTATCTCAGCCCAAAGCGCGTCGCGCATGTCGCGGGCTGCGAGAGCGAGGCCGTGCTGCTGGCGATGAGGTACGGTGAGGATCCGGAGACCGCCGCCGAGGCCGGTATACTGCACGACATTACAAAGCGCCTTAAATATGACGAGCAGTTGATATTGTGCAGAAAGTATGGTATCATCCTCGACAAAGACCAGCTGGCGAACGAAAAGCTGCTGCACCCGATAACGGGCGCGGCGTTCGCGCGCGATCTTTTCGGCATATCGGACGAGGTATACGAGGCGATACGCTGGCACACGACCGGCAAGCCGGATATGACGCTGCTGGAAAAGATAATCTATATGGCGGACTATATCGAGCCCACCAGAGATTTTCCGGGCGTGGACAAGCTCCGCGCGCTTGCACATAAGGATCTCGACAAGGCTATGGCACTGGGACTTGAAATGAGCCTTGAGGATATAAGAAGCTACGGGGTCGAACCGCATAAGGACACCGTAGAGGCATACAAATGGTATTCACAGAACAGTTGATCAAGGAGGACGACAAAAATATGCTTACTCCCGCCGAAATAGCCGGCATTGCCGCAAGAGCACTGGAGGACAAGAAGGCAAGAGACGTAAAGATCCTCAAAACCGCAGAACAGACCGTCATTGCCGATTACTTCGTTATCTGCAACGGCACCTCATCCACGCATATCAAAGCGCTTGTGGACGAGGTCGACAGGAAGCTCTCCGAGGCCGGGGAGCCGCCGATACGCCGCGAGGGACTGCGCTCGGACATCTGGGTGCTTATGGACTTCGGCAGCGTCATTGTCCACGTCTTTACGGACGAGGCCAGAAAATTCTATAATCTCGAGCGCCTTTGGAGCGACTCCGAAGAGGTGACGCTCTCATCCCTTCCCTGCCCCCAGGTGGACGCAGAGTAATTTGCGCGTTCATCCCCAAGGGGGCTTATCCTACACAGAACAGATATAAGGAAAGGGAACGATAACAATGAAATACGATTTTGCAGCAATAGAGAAAAAATGGCAGGAGAAATGGGAAGAGTGCAAGCCCTACGCGGCTGTGACAGACGGCGACAAGCCCAAATTTTACGGGCTTATCGAGTTCCCGTACCCCTCCGGCGCAGGCCTTCATGTGGGTCATCCGCGGCCTTTCACCGCGATGGACATCATCACGCGCAAAAAGCGCATGCAGGGCTATAATGTCCTGTTCCCGATAGGCTTTGACGCGTTTGGCCTGCCCACCGAGAACTTCGCCATCAAAAACCACATCCACCCCGCAGTGGTCACAAAGCAGAACATTGAGAATTTTACGCGCCAGCTCAAGATGCTCGGCTACGGCTTTGACTGGGACCGCGTCGTCGACACGACGGACCCCAAGTACTACAAGTGGACGCAGTGGATATTCCTGCAGATGTTCAAGCACGGCCTTGCATACAAGGCCACGATGCCCGTCAACTGGTGCACGAGCTGCAAATGCGTTCTTGCGAACGAAGAGGTCGTTGAGGGCGTGTGCGAGCGCTGCGGCTCCCCGGTCATCCGCAAGGAGAAGAGCCAGTGGATGCTGCGTATCACGAAGTATGCCGACCGTCTCATAGACGATCTGGACGATCTGGATTATATCGAGCGCGTCAAGATCCAGCAGAGAAACTGGATCGGCCGCTCCACCGGCACAGAGGTCACCTTCAAGACCAACACCGGCGACGACGTTACCGTTTTCACGACCCGTGCCGACACGCTCTTCGGCGTGAGCTACATGGTCATCTCGCCTGAGCATCCGCTGCTCGACAAGTGGAAGGACCGCATCGGCAACTGGGCCGACGTCGAGGCGTATAAGGAGGCCGCAGCGCGCAAATCTGACTTTGAGCGCGGCGAGCTGAATAAGGATAAGACCGGCGTCCGCCTTGAGGGCATAGAAGCGATAAACCCCGCAAACGGCGCAAAGGTCCCGATGTTCGTCTCGGACTACGTTCTGATGGGCTACGGCACCGGTATCGTCATGGGCGTTCCGGGCCATGACCAGCGCGACTGGGACTTCGCCACAAAGTTCGGCCTGCCCATCGTTGAGGTCGTCAGCGGCGGCGACGTGACCAAGGAAGCGTTCGTCGCAAAGGACGACAGCGCGATAATGGTCAACTCCGGCTTCCTCAACGGCATGACCGTCAAGGAGGCCATCCCCGCAATGCGCCAGTATGCCATTGAGCACGGCTGGGGCAAGGAGAAGGTCAACTATAAGCTGCGCGACTGGGTGTTCTCCCGCCAGCGCTACTGGGGCGAGCCCATCCCCCTTGTCAACTGCCCGAAGTGCGGCTGGGTGCCGCTGCCCGAGAGCGAGCTGCCGCTCGTGCTGCCGAAGGTCGACTCCTATGAGCCTACCGACGACGGAGAGAGCCCGCTTTCAAAGATGACCGACTGGGTCAACACCACCTGCCCGTGCTGCGGCGGCCCTGCGAAGCGCGAGACCGACACCATGCCGCAGTGGGCCGGCTCCAGCTGGTACTTCCTGCGCTATATGGACCCGCACGATGACAACGAGCTCGTCAGCAAGGATGCGGAGCAGTACTGGGGACCGGTAGACTGGTACAACGGCGGTATGGAGCATACCACGCTGCACCTGCTGTATTCCCGCTTCTGGCACAAGTTCCTGTATGACATAGGCGTGGTGCACACCAAGGAGCCCTATGCAAAGCGCACCTCCCACGGTATGATCCTCGGCAGGAACCCGCACTATGCAGGCAATGCCGCTACAGAGGAAGAGAAGCAGGCCCTCATCGAGAAATACGGCAACCAGGCGCTGCGCCCGTCTGTCAAGATGTCCAAGTCGCTGGGCAACGTCGTCAACCCCGACGACGTGGTCAAGGCCTACGGCGCGGACACGATGCGTATATACATCATGTTCATCGGCGACTTTGAGAAGACCGCTACGTGGTCCGACGATGCGGTCAAGGGCTCCAAGCGCTTCCTCGACCGCTGCTGGAACCTCATGGACATCGTGAAGGATGATATGGCCGTCTCCGCAAAGAACGAGTCGATCATTCATAAGACCATCAAGAAGGTCACCGACGATATAGACCAGCTCAAGATGAACACTGCCATTGCGGCGCTCATGACCATGGTCAACGAGTTTTACGCCAACGGCCTCACTAAGGGCGACCTCGAGCAGATGCTGCTCCTTCTCTCTCCGTTTGCACCGCACATGGTGGAGGAGATGTGGGAACAGATGGGCTTTGCCGCAAAGTACGGCAAGATGGCCATGCAGATGTCCTGGCCTGAGTATGACCACGCAAAGACCATTGACGCAGAGCATGAGATGGCGGTCCAGGTCAACGGCAAGCTGCGCAGCACCATCATCGTCCCGACCGATGCGGACGAGGAGACGATCATCGCCGCCGCATGCGCCGATGAGAAGATCAAGCGCCAGATGCAGGGCATGCAGCTTGTCAAAACTATCGTCGTCAAAAACAAAATTATAAATTTGATCCTCAAGCCGGCAAAGTGATTGTTGACAAGCCGGGAGAAAACCGGTATAATACCACTGTTAAACAGCCGATTGTTGGCCCTTGAAGCGCCGCAAGGCGTGTCTGGAGGGAGGGAAATAAATGTCTGAAATTTACGTCAAGGAAAACGAGTCTTTGGACAACGCTCTTAAGAGATTTAAGAGAAGCTGCGCAAAGTCCGGCGTTCTGGCTGACCTGAGAAAGAAAGAGTACTATCAGAGCCCCAGCGTCAAGCGCCGCAAGAAGTCCGAGGCTGCCCGCAAGAACAAGAACAAGCGCTACTACTGATTTAACGTTAAAAAGCTCCGCTGAAATAATCAGCGGAGCTTTTTATTTATACTGTTTTTCTGCTTTTCTTTGCGGCGGCTGCGTCAAAAAATTTACATACTTTTTACCGGAAATTTACCGTTTTTGTAGAAAATATTGCAGTTTCTTAACTGGAAGATGCATTATTTTAGCATAATCAAAATAAAAGCGGGCTTGCTCTTAACGAATTCTTAATGTGTCTTTGCGTATTCTTGGCACCATATTAATGCGTTTGCTGTTATGATATTAACACGAGCTTGACGCGGCCTCGTTTACCGTTCTGTAAAAGAGCGCGAGAGAAAAAAGAAAAATGGAGGATCAAAATGGAAGAAAACCTGAAAAAGAGTTTGATGGAAGGCGAAGAGCTGCTTTGGAGCGGTAAGCCCGAGACCTGTGAGGCACTCGATAAGACGCACAAGGCAAAATTCGTCAAAAAGACCGTGACAGCCGCTGTTGTGGCAGTGGTGCTGTGCGCGCTGTATATAATTCTGGCGAGCTACGCAGAGACGCAGGTATCCTGGATCGTGGTCGTTATCATATTACTGTGCGCTTATATCGTGCCGCACAACATGGTAAAGGATGCAAAGACTTGCAACACCAAGCTTCTGTACGGCGTGACGAGCGAGCGCCTTATCACCGTTTCCGACAGTGTAAAGAGCGTGAGCTACAGTCAGATCAGAGAAGCTGCTTTCCGCACCGATGACGATGGCCATACGAGCCTGCTCTGCGGCCATGACGCGCTCAACTCCGAGCCTGCAAACTGGCGTTTTGCCGCGGTAAACGGCCTTGTCATGAACGAGACCAACGACTTCTGCGAGAGCTACGCTTTCTACGCGCTCCCCGAGGCCGATAAGGTCAAGGAAATAGTCAGCAAGTATTTGAAATTAGTCGACTGATAGCCGATCAGGCTTATAAGAGCCCGCCGCATAAAAAGCGGCGGGCTTTTTGCATGCCGTATGCTCGACACACGGCGCGTGCAGTGATATAATGTCTTTCTGACAGCCCGGCGCATGAGCGAACCCGGGATATATGGAGGATCGCAATGAGACCCAAGGAAATACTGGATATTATGATTGCAGCCGAGCGTGAAGCGGCAGAGCTTGTCATGCACGCGCACGGCATTATGGCTGAAATGAAAACCGGCCGCCGCGACGTGGTGACGGAGTATGATAAGCGCGTGCAGGCGCTGCTTGTGGAACGGCTGCGCGCCGCGGTTCCGGGCGCATGCTTCTTCTGCGAGGAGAACAGTGTGCAGGAGGATCTTTCGGCCAGGCACGTTTTTATCATCGACCCAATCGACGGGACGATGAATTTTGTCAAGGGGATGCACCACAGCTGCATTTCCGCGGCCTATATGAGCCGTGGCGAGCTTCTGGCGGCCGCGGTATATAATCCCTATGCCGGGGAGATGTTTACCGCTGTGAAGGGAGAGGGAGCCTTCCTGAATGGACGGAGGATCCACGCGGATGCTGCCCCGCTTAGCGAGACAGTGTTCTGCTTCGGTAGCTCTCCATACAGGCCGGATCTCGCGGACGAAGCCTTCCGGCTGGCGCGTATCGCCTTTGACGCGAGTCTCGACCTGCGCCGTTTTGCATCGGCAGAGCTGGATCTGTGCATGGTAGCCGCGGGGCGCGCGGGGCTTTTCTTTGAACTGTCGCTGTCGTTCTGGGATTATGCCGCGGGCTCGCTGATAGTTACCGAGGCCGGCGGCGTATGCAGCACGATCATAGGCGGACAGCTGTCGCTCGACGGGAGCAAAAGCACGCTTGCCGCCGGCGGGAAACAGGCATATTCCGATTTTATGGCGCTCATAAAGGAGAAGTGAACGATGGATCTGTCATCTCTCAAACGCGAGGCTCCGGCCGTATATAAGCCCTGCGTTACCTCGACGAACACGATTTTGAAAGGACTGGCCATGAACGGCAGCATACCTGACGGCTTCGCGCTTGCCGCCTCTAAGCAGACGAGCGGCCGCGGCAGGCTAGGCCGCAGCTTCCAGTCGCCGGACGGGGGACTGTACCTCTCCATGCTGCTCTACCCGCGCTGCTCACTTGAGCAGACGGCGCAGCTCACGCCCTGCGTCGCGGTCGCAGTGAGCCGCGCGATAGAGCGCGTGTGCGGCGTTACCCCGGACATAAAATGGCCGAACGACCTGCTGCTCGGCGGGAAGAAGCTCTGCGGGATACTGGTGGAGTCGTCCACGGTCCGGGGGCGCAGCTTTGTTGTCATCGGCATTGGGATAAATGTCAATACTCCGGACGACGGCTTCCCGGAAGAGCTGCGCGGGACGGCGGGCTCGCTCATGTCCGCACTGGGGCGTCAGGTCGATACCGAGGCGCTGGCACGTGCGGAAATTGAGGAGCTGGACAAAATGTATGCCGCGTGGAAGCTTGAGCCGCGCTGCTGTCTCGACGATTACAGGCGTATGTGCATCAGTACCGGCCGCCGTGTTACGCTCATCCGCAACGGCGAAAAGCGGGAGGCCTATGCCTCCGGCATAGACGATAATTATGCCATCATAGTGGAGATCGGCGACGGGGTGGAGCATATATCCACGGGCGAGGTCAGTCTCAGAAACGCTGATTAAAAGGGACTTTTTATACGGCTTATAATGTATGCCCGGCAGATTCATTTTGAATCTGCCGGGCATTTTTTTGATCCGGTATATTTTATTCGAGCTCAAAGGCGCCGGTGTAAAGCTGATAGTACACGCCCTTTTCGGCGATGAGCTTTTCATGGTTGCCGCGCTCAATGATACGGCCGTGATCGAGCACCATAATAACGTCGGAATTCATGACAGTGGAGAGACGGTGCGCAATGACGAACACCGTGCGGCCCTCCATGAGCTTGTCCATGCCACGCTGCACGATAGCCTCGGTGCGCGTGTCGATGGAGGAGGTGGCCTCGTCGAGGATCATGACAGGAGGATCGGCGACGGCTGCGCGCGCGATAGCAATAAGCTGACGCTGACCTTGGGAGAGGTTTGCGCCGTTGCCGGCAAGCTCAGTGTCATAGCCCTGCGGAAGCCTCGTGATAAAGTCGTCGGCGCCGGCGAGCTTTGCAGCTGCAATGCACTCCTCGTCCGTCGCGTCCAGCCGCCCGTAGCGGATGTTGTCCATGACAGAGCCTGTGAATAGATTCGTGTCCTGAAGTACGATACCGAGGGAGCGGCGCAGGTCTGCCTTCCTTATCTTGTTGATGTTGATGCCGTCGTAGCGTATCTTGCCGTCGGCAATATCGTAAAAGCGGTTTATGAGATTCGTGATCGTGGTCTTGCCTGCGCCGGTAGCGCCGACGAAGGCAACCTTCTGACCGGGCTCGGCGTACACGGTGACGTCATGCAGCACGTCCTTGCCCTCCTCGTAGGCAAAGTCCACATCCTTCATGCGTACATCGCCGCGGAGCCGGGTATAGGTGACCGTGCCGTCGCTGTGCGGGTGCCGCCATGCCCAGTGGCCTGTGCGCTCTGCACATTCGGTCACGCTGCCGTCCTCGCCGATCTCGGCGTTGACAAGGGTAACGTAACCGTCGTCCGCCTCGGGCGGCTGATCGACAAGCGAGAATATACGCTGCGCGCCTGCGCCTGCCATGACCACGGAGTTTATCTGCTGCGAAAGCTGGTTTACATTGCCGGTAAACTGCTTGGCCATGTTGAGGAAGGGGACAAGTATGGTGATGTCAAAGGCCTTGCCGGAGAGACTGACGTTCGGCACACCTGCGACGAGGAACATGCCGCCGACGAGAGCAAGCAGCACATACAGCACATTTCCTATGTTGCCTATGATCGGGGAGAGCGCATTGGCATAAGCGTTGGCCCTGTAGCTGCCGCGGAAGAGCTCGTCGTTTATCTCGTCAAAGTCGGATACGCTCTTATCCTCGTGGCAGAATACCTTCACGACCTTCTGGCCGTTCATCATCTCCTGCACGAAGCCCTCGGCCTTTGCGATGGAGGTCTGCTGCATAAGGAAGAACCTTGCGGAGCCGACGCCGAGCTTCTTGGCCACAAATATCATAGCCACGACGCCAAGAACAAGCACCAGAGTCAGCCACAGGCTGAAATAGAGCATGATGGCGAAAACCGTGATCACGATAACGCCGGCCTGAATAAGCGACGGGAATGCCTGAGACACGAGCTGGCGGAGCGTATCGATGTCGTTGGTGTAATAGCTCATTATATCGCCGGTTTTGTTCGTGTCGAAGAATTTTATCGGCAGATCCTGCATGCCGCCGAAAACCTCCTGACGGAGCTTGTCAAGATAGCCCTGCGTCATGACGGCCATGAGCTGCGTATACAGAAGCTGCGCGAGTATGGAGAGAACATAGAGTCCGCCCAGCAGCATGAGATACGGTACGATCTCGGCCTTTGCTGCGGCCCAGTCGCCGCTGGTATACCATTTTTCAATGATCGACAGGACGTTCTGCACGAAGAGAGACGGGATGGAGCTGACGATGGCGGAGAATAGTATGCATACGATAGTGACCGGCGCGAGAACGGGATAATAGACAAAAAGCTTCTTTACCACGCGGCCGAGAGAGCTCAGATCAGGCTTTGGCATGTTTTTATTCATCGCGCTCACCTCCGTTCGTCTGCTGCTGATAGACTTCGCGGTAGATGGGGCTGCGTTCGAGCAGCTCGTCATGCCGTCCCATGTCGGCAATGGTGCCGTTGTCCATGATAACGATCAGATCCGCGTCCTCCACCGAGGCGACTCGCTGCGCTATGATTATCTTCGTGGTCTCGGGAATATAGGTCTTGAATCCGGCGCGTATCATAGCGTCGGTCTTTGTGTCCACGGCGCTGGTGGAGTCGTCGAGAATAAGTATCTTCGGCTTCTTCAAAAGCGCGCGCGCAATGCACAGCCTCTGCTTCTGACCGCCGGAGACGTTGGTGCCGCCCTGCTCTATATAGGTGTCATACCCGTCAGGGAAGGAGCGGATGAAATCGTCTGCCTGGGCAAGCCGGCAGGCCTCGGCCATCTCTTCGTCGGTAGCGTCGGGATTGCCCCAGCGGAGATTGTCCTTTATCGTGCCGGAGAACAGCAGATTCTTCTGGAGCACGACGGCCACATTGGAGCGGAGCGTGTCGAGATCGTACTTGCGCACGTCAAGCCCGCCGACCTTTACGCTGCCCTCGGTCACGTCGTACAGACGGGAAATGAGCTGGATAAGCGTGGATTTGGACGAGCCGGTGCCGCCGAGTATACCGACGGTCATGCCGGACGCAATGTGCAGATTAATATCCGACAGCGCATATTTTTTCGCTTTGAGAGAGTATTTGAAAGATACGTTGTCAAAATCGACGGAGCCGTCCTTGACCTCATATACCGGGGATTCGGGATTGGACAGCGCGCTCTCTTCACTCAGAACCTCGCTCAGACGGGCGCCGGACTCTGCGGACATGGTGAGGATGACGTAGATCATGGAGAACATCATCAGACTCATGAGGATCTGGAAGCCGTAGGTCAGCATTGCGGAGACCTGACCGACGTCGATTACCGTGCCGCCGCTTGTCACGATGAGCTTTGCGCCGACAGAGAGGATAAAGATCATGTTGAAGTACACACACAGCTGCATCAGCGGGGAATTGAGCGCCACTATGCGTTCTGCATGCGTAAAATCGCGGCAGATATTTCCGCTTGCCGCGGCAAATTTGCGCTTTTCATAGTTCTCGCGGGCAAAGCTTTTGACAACGCGCATGCCGCGCACGTTCTCTTCGATGGATTCGTTGAGAGCGTCGTACTTCTTGAACACCGCGCGGAAGGCCGGCATGGCATGCTTGGCGATAAGATACATGCCGAAGCCGAGCAGCGGCACGACTATGACAAAGGTCAGGGCAAGAGTTCCGCCCATGATAAACGCCATTATTATCGCAAACACGAACATAAGAGGCGCGCGTATGGCAGTGCGTATGACCATCATGTATGCAAACTGAACGTTCCACACGTCGGTGGTCAGGCGCGTTACGAGAGAGGCGGAGGAGAACTTGTCGATATTTTCAAACGAGAAGCTCTGCACCTTCGCAAAGACGTCATGCCGCAGGTTCTTTGCAAACCCGGCGGAGGCGCGCGCGCAGGTAAAGCCGCCGAGCGAGCCGCAGCCAAGCGAAATACAGGCCAGCAGCACGAGCACAAGACCTGTTTTCAAAACAGTGTCCATATCCGTGCCGGCTTTGATCTGATTTACGAGGTTTGCGGTTATGAACGGTATCAAAACCTCCATCACGACCTCAAAAACCATCAGAATGAAGGTGATGATCGTGGGCTTTTTGAACTCACGTACACTCTTCATGAGCTGTTTTATCATTGGACTCTAACACTTCCTTTCCCGGCAATTGCCGCAGAATTCCGGTTACACTAAATTTCCATAGATTACAATAGAAGAGAGCGCATAGCTCTCTTCTATTGCTGTTTAAATTAAATAATTGCGGTCGGTTGAATCAGAGGGTCATTTCAGCTTTTCAAGATAATCGACAATACGGCCGACAGTATAGAGCTGCGTGGCGTCCTCGTCGGAAATGCTTATGCCGAAAATATCCTCAAGGGACATGATGAGCTCGACAACGTCGAGAGAATCGGCGCCGAGATCATCCACGAGATTGGTATCCATGGTGATGGTTTCGGGGTCAACCTCAAACTGATGAGCCAGAGCGTCTCTAACGTTTTCAAAAATCATAATAATACCTCCAATGTGAAAGATCACATAAAGTTATCAGATCATCAGATCCGCGCGCTGAGCGTCAGGCCCATTCGCGGCTCTGCGGCTTGCTGCTGCCGGAGCTTGCACTGCCTGCAGAGGACGCGGGCGTCTCGGCGGGCTTTGCGGAAGCCGGGGCGGGCGAGGAAGAGCTGCGGCGGTCGATGCGGCGGCTGTCGCGGCGGTCGCCGTCCTCACCGCGGACGTAAGAGACCACGACGCGGCGATTCGGCTCTACGCCGGTCGAGCTGGTGGTCACGCCCTCGTAATTCTGCAATGCGGTGTGGATGACATGGCGCTCATAGGAGTTCATCGGCTCAAGAGCCATGCTGCGCTTGTACTTTATAGCCTTTTCCGCCATCTTCTCTGCAAGCTTGGTGAGGGATTCCTCGCGCTTGCTGCGGTAGTTCTCGGCGTCGACGCTGATGTGCAGATGTGTGTCGCTGCCGCGGTTGACGACATAGTTTGTGAGATGCTGTATGGCGTCGAGCGTTTCGCCGCGGCGGCCGATGATAGCGCCCATGCCGCTGCCGGAGATGTTGACGTTGATGCCGCCGTTTTCGCGCGGGCCGATCTCAAGATCGGCCTTGACGCCCATGCGGTCGAGCAGGCCGGTGAGGAAAGCACGGACCGCGGCATAATCTGCGGGCTCATCGGCCGGAGCTGCTGCTGCGGCCGGTGCGGGAGCCGCGGA
This sequence comes from uncultured Eubacteriales bacterium, assembly GCA_900546515.1. Taxonomy (GTDB): domain Bacteria; phylum Bacillota; class Clostridia; order Oscillospirales; family Oscillospiraceae; genus Limivicinus. The sequence goes on from URDG01000003.1 coordinate 92,643, forward strand.
GACGGGGGCTGCGGGCTTCGCTTCGGGTTCCGCGGCCTTCGCGGCGGGAGCCTCGTCCGGAGCTTCGTAGCTCACGCGGACCTTTGCGGGAGAGGCGCCGATACCCAGAAATCCGGATTTTGCACGCTCTATAATTTCAACGGAAACATCGTCACGGTCGAGTCCAAGCTCCTTGAGAGCCGCGGAGATGGCGTCGTCTTCTGTGCGGCCGGACTTTTCCAATGTTTTAATCATAATTGCAATTACTCCTGTAAATCTTCGTTTGCGGCGGGAGCCTCTGCGTTTGCGGAAGCTTCTGCGGCTTCGCTGACGGCGATGTCGTCTGCCACGGTCTCATCGATGGAGGGGGCAAACTCAGACTCGGCAGCGGCGGCCAGCGTCGCAGCCTCGGCGTCCTCGGGGTTGGTGAAGCGATCAGGCACGTAGGCACGGCCGCGGGCATAGCGGCGGTTGCCGACCTGAGACGCGGGGATCTCGTTTTCCTTGATGCCGAGACGCTCACGGCGGGCGGCTCTGTCAGCCTTGTCGAGAGCGGCCTTGCGCTCGTCGCTCTTCTGCTTCTCGACGGCCTGCATCTTCTTCTTGCTGGTGTTGACGTTCTTCTCGGTCTTGCCCTCGGCGCGCAGACGCTCGGTCTCAAGGCGCTTGGCCTCAAGCTCCTTTTCGCGCTCGCTTCTTGCGGCGATACGCTCGGCGTCCTCTTTGTCGAGCTTCTTCTTATAGATCTTGGTGAGAACGAAGTCACGGATAAGGCCGAAAACGCTGTTGGCGATCCAGTAAATACCCATTGCGGCGGGCATTATAAAGCAGATCCAGACGCTCATCAGGGGCATCATGAGATTCATGCTCTTCATGGAGGCCTGGGTCTGTGCGTCGGTCTGAGGATTTGCAGCGTTGGAGATCTTCATGGAAGCCCAGGACATAAACGCGGATATGAAGGGGATAAGGAACAGACCCAGCGCGGGGAGCCAGACGTGAACGTCGCTCCAGTCGGTCTTGAACATGAAGTTCCACTCCGGCTGATTGCCGAGGTTGAGACCGAGGAAGCTGAAGTCGATATTCATGAGTCCGTCAAGCTTGCCGGGCAGGGCGGCCTGAAGCTGATCCCAATATCTGTGCGCAAGCTCGGTGAGCTTGATTTCAAAGTATGCGTCGGTCTTGGCGGGGATGACATAGAGGCCGGTGTCGACAAAGTAATTCTGTATCGCGTCGACGACCTCCTGAGCCACGAACATCATCCTTGTCAGGGGCTGACGGATGACGCTGTAGAGTGCGATGAGGATAGGGAAGGGGATGAGGGACCAGAGACAGCCGGACATGGGATTAGCGCCGTTTTCTTTATACAGCTTCTGCATCTCCTGGTTGAGCTTCTGGGGGTTGCCCTCGTGACGCCGCTGCAGCTCCTGCATCTGGGGCTGGAGACGGGAGGTGCGCATCATGCCCTTTTTGCTCTTTGCCATAAAGGGGGTCAGAATAAGGTTGACCGCAAGAGCGAAGAGGATAATGGATACGCCGTAGTTGCCGGTCAGCTCATAGAGCTTGACCATAAGCCATGCGAAAGGCTTGGTGATTGCTGCCCACATAGGTTTCTCCTCAAGTGTGTTTTTTTGATTTGTTCTAGGGTACGGGATCGTAGATGTCATAATCCTTCCCGTGGAAAGGATGGCATCTGAGGATGCGCCTGAAAGCCAGCCAGCCGCCCTTGAGGGCGCCGTACTTTTCAATGGCTTCGAGCGCATACTGCGAGCAGGTGGGTATGAACCGGCAGCAGGGCGGACGGTTGGGAGAGATGTTTTTGCGGTAGAAGCGGATCAGCGCGAGCATGATTTCTTTCATTTCACGTCCTCGCGCAGCAGCCCCAGCTTCCCGCAGGCGGAGAGAAATGCCTCGTTCATCCTGCGGTATTCCGCGCCGACGCAGCGGGCCCTCGCCACGATGACGATGTCCCAGCCGGAGCGGAGAGACGGGGAGTTGAGCCTGTATATCTCACGCAGACGCCGGCGCACGCGGTTGCGCACAACGGCATGTCCCAATTTGACCGACACGGTATAGCCCACACGGTTTTCAGCCCTGCCGCTGCGGCGGCAGTATACTGCCATATAGGGATTGACCGTGCTTTTGCCCTTGGAGTACAGCCGCCTGAAATCGCTGTTCTTTTTTAAAGTACATCTGACGTTCAAGCGATATGCTCCTTCTGACGAAAAACTTCCGAAAACACCTAAAGGGCGGATCGCTCCGCCCTGAAAATATTCCCGATTAAGACCTGCTCACCTGCTCTGGGATCAGTAGCTGAGCTTTGCTCTGCCCTTTGCTCTGCGGCGGGAAAGAACCTTGCGGCCGTTAGCGGTCTTCATTCTTTTGCGGAAGCCGTGCTCTTTCTTGCGCTGAAGCTTCTTGGGCTGATAGGTACGTAACATGTCTGGCACTCCTTTCAGTTGATACTCAACATCGGGCTTGCACCCGAAGTAGTTGACAAATCTGCACGACAGCATAACGCTGCCGAGTTATGATTATACATTAAATAAACAGGACTTGTCAACAGAAAAATGCGCATAAATCGTGTAAAAAAGCTTCGCTGACGGGGAGCGGCGGTCAGCCCTTTTCGGGCATGCGGCAGAGCATCACGGCGAGGATGCCGTCATCAACACTGACAACGGCCTCGCTGCCGGCCCACTCGTTGCTTACGCCGATAGGAAAGCTGTTTGTGATAACGGCGCTGTGCAGCTCGTACTTTGTGCCTGTGATGGATACGCCGCGGCAATCATCCGTGACGGCAAAAACCGACAGTGAGCAGCCGCCGGACTGCGGGAGACTGATACTCCCATGCGAGAACATATAAATATGCGCGTCATTGCCGGTTATTTCGACGCGCGCGCCGCGCCGGACCGCGAAGGCGGCCGACTGGATGTTGGCATAGAGATGATCGAGCCTGCCGCCGAGCGCGCAGTATATGCGGATGCGGTCATAGCCGAGTAGCAGGGCGTGCCGTATGGCGGACATCGTGTCAGTATCGTCCTTCTCCACTGGCAGGCGCAGTATCTCCGTGTCCTCCGGCAGCGTGCCCGAATACGAGTCAAAGTCGCCCAGCAGCAGATCGGGCTTTATCCCGCCGCGCTGCGCATATTTAAAACCTCTGTCGCAGGCGATGACAAAGTCCGCCTCATCTATTCCGTCCAGCGGTGAAAAATCCCCGCCCGATATTATTGCACAAAGACCGCTCATGGAGACGCTCCTTCCGGTGAAAATATGATTCCCGGCTGACAGTATAGCACATATCGGCCGGAAAAGGTATTTTAAATTGCGTAATATCTGCGCGGCGGTTGACAAACGCAAAAAAGGTCTTTTATAATGTTGCAGGTCTTTTGAAATATTTACTGCTTTGTTGATGAGGTAATAGGATATGAGTAAAGCTGAGGTATGGTCAAAGAGAAGTATAAAGACGGTTTTTTGCCTGATGTTTGCCGTGATGCTGCTGTTCAATTTCCTGACGCCGCTGGTGAGCGATGATTTCAATTATATGTTCAGCTTTGCCACAAATGAAAGGATAAAAAACATAGCGGATATAGGCGCATCCATGGCGGCGCACCGAACGAGTATGAATGGGCGTGTATTTGCGCATGCGCTTGTTCAGCTGTTTCTGCTTCTCCCAAAAGCGGTGTTTAATTTCGTTAATTCGTTCAGCGCAGTCCTTATAATGCTGCTGATGCTGCATTTTGTGCGTACAGGCAGCCAGAAAAGAGATCTTTTTCTCCTTCTCTGCGGGATGTTCATGATCTGGTATTTCACTCCGGATTATGGTCAGGTTTATCTGTGGCTCGACGGCGCCTGCAACTATTCATGGGCAATGGGCTTTTCTCTGCTTTTCCTCCGTCACTACTATGATATATACATGAACGAAGGGGATGACACTGCCGGTGGAATCTCGAAGATCCTGTTTTTCCCGCTGGCATTGATCGTCGGCGGCTATTCGGAGAGTGCGTCGTGCGCGATGCTTTTTCTTGCAGCTTGCTTTATAGTGCTTATACGGATAAGAAGCAGGCATGTTCCCGCGAGACTGATCGCGGGCTTTGCTGCCGGATGCGTGGGCTTCCTGTTTATGATGTCCGCCCCGGCCGAACTCGGAGACCGCGGCGTGTTTTCGCCCGGACTGGTTCTGTTCAATTTGAACTATGTTATTCTCAGCTTGAAGTACTATCAGATAGGACTGTACTGTGTTTTTGCCGCGCTTTTAGCGCTCTGCACGGTGGTGCATGCCGATAAGAGAAAAATACTGCTGGCTCTCCTGTTTGCCGCAGGAGGGGTTGTTTCTGCGGGAGTATTTTCATTTGCGAAGTATTGCCCGGCGAGAGCGCTCTGCCCGATAACTACATACACGGTCATCGGCTGCATGCTGCTTATTTCAGACCTGCTCGAGGCAGGTGAGAAAAAGGCCGTATCGGCGCTGGGCGCAGTGCTTGCCGTGCTGTTCCTGACGGAATTTATGATAGGGGCGAACGATATAATTACGATCTACGGCGAATCGCAAGCGCGTATGGAGATGATACAGCAGGCCAAAGAGAACGGAAACGGCGTGCTTGAATTGAGAGCATACAATCCGCAGACCAAGTACAGCGGAGTCACCGGACTTGAAGACGTAAGCGTATCGCCCGGGAACTGGGTGAACACGAGCATGGCGCGGTATTACGGCTTTGACAGCGTTGTCAGAGCCGGGAGCTGATGATACTTACTTAACGCGCCGCATTTAAAAATAATGTTCCCTGCCATATGTGCACTGGCAGGGAACGCGAGGAAAATGTAGATGAAGCTGTATTACTTAGCAAGGTCCTCGCCGCGGAAGTACTTGCCGAGCGGCTTCCAGAGAAGCCAGCCTATGAGCAGGCACATCACGAGGTCAAGAGCCATGTAGCTTCCGTTGTAGAGGGCGGAATAGAACCACGGAGTGGTCATCGTCATGCCGAAGAAGGTCTCAGGCATGTATTCGCCCCAGACGAGTACGCCTGTGAGATAGTGCACGATAAAGCGCGCCGCACTGCCGACGGCAGAGCCGATGAAAAAGCCGTACTTCTGCTTGTGGAAGAGACCGGCAAAGCCGAGCACGGTGAATGCGAGTATGTAATCGCCAATGATGGACTGCCAGCCCCATGCGTATGCGCCGTCGAGCAGGAGCTGCAGAACGCTGTAAGCGAAGCTTGCCAGCATGCCCGGGCCGAAGCCCCAGCGCGCGCAGTAGATGAATATGGGCAGCATGCCTATACCGACGGAGCCGCCCTGCGGCAGCTCAAAGAGCTTGATGTAGCCCAGCACCTGTGCCAGAGCCACAAAGATTGCACCCTCGCAGAGAGCGCGCAGCGTGATCTTGGACTTGTTTTTCACTTTTCTACCTCCATAATTTTTCCGGAAGCAACAGATGGCAATAAAAACGCAGGATCATACCTTCTGATCCTGCGTTTAACTGACGTATCTGATGTTTCCTACGCCGGCATTATCCGGATCAGGTTTGAGGGTACCGGAGCTTCGATTCGCTCCGTCTCAGCCGGGAACACCCAGCACCCCTTTGTTGATTTTTTTCGGCGGTCAAACCGCCTTTATGCTGTAATGATATAACGGGCGGCGAATTTTGTCAACAGAAAATTTCTGCTGCATGCCGCTTATTTGAGCGTTTCCGCCTTGTCGATGATAAACTGCCTGAGCCACTCTCCGGCCTCGTCATTTTTCAGCGCAAAGTCGATGATGGATTCGAGATAGCCCTTGAGATTGCCGGTGTCATAGCGGCGGCCCTCAAAGTCTACCGCGCACATCTTCTCCTTGTGGCACAGCTCTTTCATGCCGTCGGTGAGCTGGATCTCATTGTTGCGGCCGGGGGCGGTGTGCTCGAGTATGTCAAAGATGGCTGGGGTGAGCACGTAGCGGCCCATGATGGCGAAGTTTGAGAGCTTTTCGCTGACGGTGGGCTTCTCGTTCATGTCGCTTATGCGGTAAACGCGTTCGCCCAGCTTCTCCTCAAGCTTGACGGAGGAATATTTGGTGATGAGCTCATCCGGCTCCTCGCGTATTGCGATGGCGCTGCAGGAATTGGCCTCGGCGGCCTCGACGAGCTGCTTGAGAACGGGCTTTTCACTGAGCATTATATCGTCGCCGAGCAGTATCGCAAAGGGCTCGTCGCCAACGAAGGTCTTTGCGCGCCATACGGCATGGCCAAGACCCTTGGTTTCCTTCTGACGGAGGAAGAAAATATCTGCCATGTCGGCGACGCTGCGCACGATCTTTGCATCCTTCTCCTTGCCGTCGCGGATCAGACGCTCCTCGAGGTCCGGCGCATAGTCAAAGTAGTCCTCGATGGGGTTTTTGCCGCGGTTTGTGATTATTAAGATCTCTTCGACGCCGGCGGATACGGCCTCCTCGACGATGTACTGGATGACGGGCTTGTCCACGAGCGGCAGCATCTCCTTGGGGATGCTCTTGGTATTGGGCAGCAGACGGGTGCCGAGCCCGGCGGCAGGGATAATGGCTTTCCTGACTTTCATTAGGAAATCTCCTTTCGTTTAGGCAAATTTACTTGCATTTGTTCACAAAATCCCGGAAAAACGATTTGCCGGGAAGATAGCGGGTAAGAGGAAAACCGATGAGCAGCATTACGCCTGCCTCACCGAGACCCACCTGCGCGGCGTTGAGAGCAAAGACGGCGGGATGAGAAAAAATGTCCATGCCGTTATAGGCCTGCGTTATAACGGCGCCGACGACGACGGCGTTGAAAACGACGGGCATAAGGCAGGCCAGAAGTGCGGAACCCGTGCGCTGGCTGCGCTTACCGAAAGCCGCCGTGCACAGCCCTGCAAGCAGAGTTGCAAGGGAGCCGAATATGATGTCGAATATGTTGCCGGTCAGAAGATTTGCGAGTATGCAGCCGGCAAACAGCCCCCAGACGGTGCCGGGGATGAAAAACGGCAGTATGCACAGCACCTCGGACACGCGGAATTGAAGCGCGCCGTAGCTTATAGGGGCGAGCGCGATCGTCATCACCGCATATGCGGCGCCGGTGACGGCGGCGGTGCATAAAACTCTTATTTTATTGCTGTTTTTGTTCATGCGTGATCTCCTCAGATTTTGCAGCGGCTTCCGCCTGCTGCTGTAGTGCCGCAGCCTCGCGGCGGCGCAGCGAGAACTCGCAGCCGCAGTAAAGCTGTCTGTAAATGTGGTATTTTTCGCTCAGCTCCACCGAGCGGTCCTCGCCGCCGCGCTTCTTGAAGTCGGACGGCAGCCAGCTCACGCCGGCAGCGCGCGCAATATCCTCGCCGATGTCGTTTATCAATACGGCGTCCTTATGACGGGAGAGCGTAAGCGTAGTGCAGAAATAATCGTAGCCGTAGTGCCTTGCCAGCCGCGCGGCCTCCATCATGCGCAGGCGGAAGCACTCAGCACAGCGTTTGCCGCCCTCGGGCTCATCCTCAAGCCCTTTTATCCGGGCATAGTAGTCCTCGCTCTTCCATGGCTCGGCAAGAATGTTCACTTTGTCGGCAAGCCCCATCTTTTCGATTATCTCCACCTGGGTCCTGAAGCGCCGGTCGAACTCCTCACGCGGATAGAGGTTCGGGTTATACCACAGCAGCGTAACGTCAAAATACTGCGTCAGATATTCCAGCACCGCGCTTGAGCATGGGCCGCAGCAGCTGTGCAGCAGCACGCGCGGCTGCTTTTTGCCGCGCTTCTGTATTATCCTGTCAAGTTCTTTCTGATAATTTCTTCTATTCATAGCAAGGGAAAGTATAGCACATAAATCTCCAAAAAGCTATATGTTATGTATGCCGGTTTTTACGGCGTACATGGCCGCGCAATATGTGTTTTTGCTTGCCTTTGCACAAAACATAGGCTATAATCAGAAAAAAAGATGTTCCGGAGGGCAAAATATGGACAGCCGCACAAGCAAACAGAATTATTATCTCGATATAGCGGATTCCGTTCTCGAACGCTCGACCTGCCTAAGACGCAAGTACGGCGCGATAATCGTGCGCGCAGATGAGATCATCTCCACCGGCTACAACGGCGCACCGCGCGGCAGGCGCAACTGTTCCGATCTCGGAGTATGTACGCGGGAAACGCTGAACATACCTTCCGGGGAGCGCTATGAGCTGTGCCGCAGCGTCCATGCCGAGGCAAACGCGATAATTTCAGCGTCAAGGCGCGATATGATAGGCGCAACGCTTTATCTTGTCGGACGCGATGCGAGAACGGACGAACTGCTGAGCGACGCTATGAGCTGCTCGATGTGCAAGCGTCAGATAATAAACGCCGGTATAGAGCGCGTCGTTATCCGCACGGCTCCTTCAGAATACCGGACCATCATGGTCAGCGACTGGATCGAGAATGACGACTCGATATTCATGACGCTGTGAAGTGAATATTATATAGTACGCATATACGCAATATCCGGAGCGCTGCCAGCGCTCCGGATATTATTTTCTGTTTTTACCCGGTCATCCCGGCGCGCCTGTGCCTACATCGCGGCAGGTGAAGAGGATTATCTGCCGGTCGTGAGCAAGTTCACGCAAAAGGGCCATGGCCTGCTTTGTGCGTTCCGCATCGAGATTTACGAGCGCATCGTCTATGATGAGCGGACAGGGCTCGCCTTTGGGCATTGCAAGCTCACACACGGCGAGACGTACCGCAAGATACATGAGGTCGAGCGTACCGGCGCTCAGATACTCCGAGTCGCGCGCGACGGCGTCGTCCTGCGTTTTGGCGCGCGCTGTAAAATCGCGGTTTATAAGCACGTCAGAGTAGCGCCCGCCCGTCATAAACGACATGTACTGCGCCGCGAGCTTGCCAAGCTGCGGCGAAAAGCGGCTCTGCAGCTCTGTATCGGCAGCACGCAGCGTGTCCACGGCAAGCGTGATCGCGTCATATTCGCCGAGGAGCTCATCATACTCGTCCTGCATCGACGAGAGCTCGCTGGAAAGCACGAGCGGGTCGCCCGTCGCGGCTAGCTTCCCGTTGAGTGCGGCTATCTGTGAGGAGATCTGCTCGGCGCTCTGCCGTTCGGCGGCGAGCTGCCGGCTGAGCTGGGCTGCCGGAGAGCTTCCGCCGGAAAAATCCAGCTCGCCGAGGGCCGACGCCTCAAGCTGCTCCTGCCGCTCGCGCGCACTGTCATACGCTTCACGCGTCCGGCGTTCCGCCTCCACGGCTTCAGCCACGGCCTCGCAGAGCGCTCTCTGCTCATCCAGTGCGGCGCGTATATCGGAGGCCGAGCGGACGTTGTATTTATCCAGTATCCTCCGCCGCCGCAGCCTTGCATCCTCTGCCGCACGGCGCGCTTTGGAGCAGCGCATCAAAAACACGACGGCCGCCGCACAGAACACTGCTGCAAAGCAGACGAGAAAAACGCTCTGAAATTTCGTATAAAGCGCCGCGCTTATCACGGCCAGCACAAAGAAGATTATTGCCAGCACCGGCGAGCCCTTCTGGCGGCTCGCGGCTTTGAGCTCTTTCAGCTCCTCAAGATCACCGGCAACGCTTTGCTGCGCTTCGCCGGCGTCCATTACGCCGAAAGGCCCGCGGCGAAGCCCGTCCTTTGCCGCCGAAAGCGCGCTGAGCGAACGGTCATGCGCTTCGCTTGCGGCCTTGAGCTCAGCCCTGCCGCGGCTGAGCTTTTCAAGCGATTCCCTACGCTGCCGTTTGCGGCTTGCCGTGACTGCGGCTTCAAGCTCCGCACAGCGTTCTCCGCTCTCGCCGAGCCTGTCCTCAAGCGCATGTATCTCGTCTACGGTCTCGCTCATGCTGCTGAGCGTGCGCTGTGTATCGTCCATTTTCGCCTCAAGCTCCGGCAGATAGCCGCGGCGGTTGAAGCGGCGCTTGCGCTGCCATGCGCGCAGGCGCTCGTCCGCCTCCGAATACGAGGTCTGTTCCTCACCGGTGGAGACGATGGAGCTTATCCGCCGCTCCAGCTCCGGACTGCCAGTAACGGCCACGGTGCCCTGCGGGATGAACGCGCTGCGGCAGAACACATCGCGGCTCACTCCGGTCAGCATCTCCCCGGCGTTTGCCGCAGTTACGCCCTCGACCGGGACAGTGCTGCCCGTGTATGTGGCCGAAAATTCGCGCATGGGGGCGCTTTTCGCCCGCGTAGTGCGCGTGATCGTGATGTCGCACTTGTCGGCGGTCAGCTCCATGCTGCCCTCCATCGGCGCGCCTGACCACGGGGCGTAGCGCAGCTTGTCCGGAAGATAGCCCGCGCGGCTGCGTTCAGACGAATCAACGCCGTAGAGCATCGCGCGGATGAACGCGCACCACGTGGATTTGCCGCTTTCGTTGGGTGCGTATATGATGTTCAGCCCCGGGTGGAAGCTGAGAGACTCGTTTTCGAGCTTGCCGAAGGATGCCGTCGCTTTATTTATCCTCATGTACAGCCACCTCCTCCGCATTGTCCAGCGCGGCGAGTCCCCAGCGCGCCGCACATTCGATCTGCGCGCGCCGGGCGTCGTCATCCGCCTCGTCATACTGCTTCCTAAGCTTCCGGAGGAATATGCCGCGCAGGCTGTCTTCGCCGGCGCGCTCCCATATGCTGCGGCGTATACGTGTGCGGTCGCGTATCTGAAGGTCGAAAAAGAGCTCCGAAAGATTATCGTACAGCTTTTTGAGATCAGGCGCCTGCGCGGTCTCGCCGGTGAGAACGATGCGGTAAATGTCGCGCACGGTCTCGTCAGGCAACATCGTGTGGATCGCCAGAAGCGGCTCGGCGCCGGTCACGTCGACCGTCAGCAGCTCATAGCGGCGCTTGGCAATGCAGCGCTGCTCAAGCGTGCAGCCATCCTCGCTGAGCTCGATTATATTGACATATTTTTCTCCGGTCTCGTCAAAGCCGCGTCCCTCGGGGCAGCCGGGCCAGGAATAGAAGGTGTTCCCGGACTTTAAAAGCCCGCTGGACGTATGGATGTGGCCGAGTGCGGCATAGTGCATGCCGGACGAGGCAAGAGCCTCGGCGGAGATCGGATTGTACGGTGAATTCGGCGCGCCGGCCTCTCCGTGCATGCACAGGATGTTGAGCGTTCCGGCGTGCCGTTCGGCGGAAAAACCGTCGAGCAGCGCGCCGCTGCGGCAGTCGGTAAACGCTGCGCCGTAGACGTCCGCGCCCAGAGAGGGGAGTTGAACACGGCTTATTTCAGGCGTCGTGAATACATGCACGTTGCCGGGCAGCTTGAGGCGCGCGTATGGCGAGTGCGGTGTGTAATAATCGTGGTTGCCGGGGGCGATGAATACAGGGACGGACATGCTTTGCAGGCTGCGCATAAGCTCCTCGCCTGTCTCAAAGTATGTACTTCCGCTGTCGAGCAGATCGCCGCTCAGAAGCACAAGGTCGATGCTCTCCGTGTGCACAAGTCCGGCCATGCGGGAGAGAAGCTCGCGCTGCTCCACGCGGCGGATCGCGGCCTTACCGGAGCTCAGCCCCTCAAAGGGCGAATCCAGATGCAGGTCTGCGGCGTGCAGGATCCTCAGTGTCATCATTTCAGCCTTATCGCCTCCGCCTTGAGACATTTTCCGGTCTCCGGGTCTATCTCAAATATGCAGCCCTCCATCATGCACGGACCCTTGGCCGACTCATAGCGCCGCGGCGGGTCTCCCATGAATTTGCCGATGCTCTGCATTGGGTCGATGCCAAGCACGGAATTTATCGGTCCGGTCATGCCGAGGTCTGTGATATAACCGGTGCCGCCGGACAGCACGCAGGCGTCCGAGGTCTGAACGTGCGTGTGCGTGCCCCAAACGGCGCTTGCCCTGCCGTCAAGCATGAAGCCCATAGCGCGCTTCTCGCTCGTTCCCTCGGCGTGAAAGTCGACAAGGATGATCTTCTCTCTGATCTCCGCCATATACCCGTCGGCGATCACAAAGGGGTTGTCTGTGTTGTTGTCAAGCGTGAAGCGTCCAAGCAGATTGAGCACGCATATATCGCCGAAAGGTGAGGAATAGACGTTGATGCCCTTGCCGGGACACTGCGGGCCGAAGTTCGCGGGACGGAGTATCCGGCTGCGCTCCTCAAGATACGGACGCAGCTCCGTGCGCGTCCAGGTGTGGTTGCCGAGAGTAACGACATCCGCACCGGCGCGGAACAGCGCGTCCGCCTGCTTCGGCGTGATGCCGACGACATTTGTGTTCTCTCCGTTCACGACGGTGAAAGCAATATTATTTTCACGCTTGTAGTCTCTCAGATGCCTGTCAAGAAACTCGAGACCGGGTTCGCCGCATACGTCGCCGACTGCAAGTATTTTTATGCTCATATCCTGTCCTCCGCAGATAGAATTCTGTTTCTTTTATTGTACCACATTTTACATGCGTCAATCAACGCATTTTATGCACATAATAGCATTGCAGACAAGAAATGCGAATCTGACGATCGAAAGGAAGCAGAAAATGAATAAGAAGAATTTCTACGTAGGTATGGGCATGGGGCTTCTGGTCGGCTGCTGCGCGGCATATGCAATGCGGCCCAAAAAGCACTGCGTCAAGAGCGTTGTCGGCAAAACGCTGAAGACGATGGGCGAAGTGGCAGACTCCATATCCGATGTAATGGGCTGGTAAAAAAGTATTTTTCCCATGTAGGCAAATTTTTTTCAAAAAACTCTTGCAATTCTCTTCCGGCTGTGCTAATATAACTAAGCTCTCAACGAGAGATATGCGCCGTTAGCTCAGCTGGATAGAGCGTCTGGCTACGGACCAGAAGGTCAGGGGTTCGAATCCCTTACGGCGTGCCACGAAAAAGCCTGTGATCGTAATGATCGCAGGCTTTTGGTGTTATATAGGAAAACTCAAAATATTTAAGCCTTGACTTTGAGCACTTTTTGTTTATACTTTGCAGCGCAGATGAACCGGTGAGTTACTTCCGCAAGCCAAATCGAAGCCCAACGCGAACGTATGTGGACTCGAATCCCCTGCGGGGACCAGGCGGCTTGCGCCGCCGTCGCCGGGGCGCGGCCGAGCCAAACGATTACCAATACCAAAATCAGCAGCCAATTTTGAAGACAAACGTAAAACCGACTCAAAGCCCAACGAAGTGGGTTTGAGTCGGGAAGGAGGAGCAGCGGAGCGAGCGCGAGATGACTTTTAATGCGAAGCATAAAAAAGTCGTCGCAAGCGATACGAAGCTTGCGACGACGTGGTGCCGGTAACCGGACTCGAACCGGTACGCTGTTGCCAGCGAGGGATTTTAAGTCCCTTGTGTCTACCATTCCACCACACCGGCGTGTAATCAATAGCTTATATAATTTACCACCAGAGAGGGAATTAGTCAAGCGTAGTTAGTCAGGAACGGAGAGATAAGGGCGGCTTTTAACGGCCACCCTTATCTTTATGTATGGTATCTGAGCTCACTCGACCTCGACGATGCCGTCCTCCTTGAGAGTAACGGTCATGCCGGTTTTGACGTATTCGAGAAACTCGTCGCCGAGCTGATCGACAACGGGCATCTTCGCATCGGTCCAGACCCCGGCGAGAATAGCGCCGGAGGCCGCCAGAGAGTCGATTGGCATGGAGAAGAGCATGCACGCCGGCTGGAGATGGCGGGAGCAGACGGTGTAGAGCACCATGCCGCCGGTGGTGGAGCCGATAGTCTGCGGAAGGCACAGCGCCTTGCCGAGCATGGACTGTTTATAGAGATCGGGATTGTTCTGGTCGCCGCACTTGACCTTCTTGTCGCCGAACATCATGGCCATCTGATAGCTGGCCAGAGTGTTGAAGCCGCCGTGGCTGACGAGCGCTTCGGCAGTGCAGGTGCCGGGAACTATTACGCGTCCTTTGAACTGCTTCATTTCTTGCCCTCCTTGCCGGTGATGATGTCAAGGATCTCATCCTCTTTGTAGAAACGTGCGCTGGTGTAAGTGCGCAGCTTGTTGGAGCAGGTTATAACGGCTTTTTTCTTGCACAGAGGATTATTCATATACATCAGCGGACAGATATAGCTGACTATGACGCCGTAGCTGGCGAGCTTGGCGCCGTAAATGCCTAGGTTGAGCTCTTTTATGACGGCGGGGGAGGCGGTAAACACGGTGGGAACGCTGATCTTATCCATGCCGCTTTCGCGGAGCCTGGCCTCGATTTTGTCTGCCCAGTCCTCCAGCTGACGCAGGGTCAGGTGCGGGCAGCCGACAAAGCACAGCTCGGGGCGGGCGTCTTTGTTCTTCCAGATCACAGGATAATTATCCTGAACGCGCTGAAGCTCGGCATCGTCTATAACATAGACCTGCGCGCCCTCCCTGATGAGAGCTTCGCCCTGTTCCTTTGCCTCCGGCGTGAGTTTGTCGATGTGGAAGAGACCGACAGCGCCGTTGGATGCGGTCGCAGCGCCGAAGTCCTTGAGATAGGCGCAGGCCTCGTCGTCAAGCTCGGTGCCGAGCCATTTGTCGAGCCCCTTGACGTAGGGGACCTCTTCCATGACCTTCATGCCGATGGCGGAACCGAGGAGCTGGGCTTCGGGCTTGTGCTCGCATTTGACCTCAACGACCCATGTGGCCTTGCGGCCCTCGTCCGTCAGCAGACCGAATTCCGGGACGAAGCCGGCAATGGAGCCCATAAGCTCGATCATGCCGGAGTTGCGGTTGCAGCGCGCGCCGAGCACGGAGTTGGCATAGACGACAG
>URDG01000004.1 GCA_900546515.1 uncultured Eubacteriales bacterium
TCTCTCCGATAGCCATTTCAAAGTTCTCGGACTTCATCAGCTTCTCGCCGAGGTTTTCCAGCCCGCCATAGCGACCGGCGATCTCCTTGGTGGCTTTGGTGGTCAGGAGCAGCGTGTATTCCTCATCACCGATGGTAATGGTTGCGGTTCTTTCGTTATCCATACACAAACATTCGTGAAGGTTTTACTGCTGGAAACGGAATCTGAAAAGCGTTTCCTTTATCTTCCACGGCATTATTAATACCGCATGGGCGCAGCTTCGGCTGCACCCATATTTTATAGTCTTAATTTCCGGGCAATTTGCAGGAGGTGATATAATGCTCGAACGCTAAAATGACTTGATGTCCTGCAGTCTCTATTAAGCCTTTCATACATTTGAAGATAAAGTAATAACGCAAGTATTCAGGCAACACAAATTGTTTTAACGGCCAAATAACAGCAACATAACTGTCCGCTACAGCTAATTCGTAAGGGTTCGCTTCCGATTTATAAATAGCCCTCATCCCAAAAGTGCCCAGTCCGGTGGATTTCCACATAAGGTCATTGCTTTGCAAAAGCCGCTCCGAACCATAACCGGACAGAGAATCTGGTTCGATAAACTGCGCTTTGTCGATTGAAAAGCTACTCATTGATTACACTTTTGAGCAATTACGGGGTACTTCTTGAATGGAGAGTGTTTCGGAGACTTACCACGCTGAATATAGTCGCAGATATCAATGAACCGCACCCACTCCCAGCTATCAGGAATATCGAATGGAGTATCCAAAGACTGCACTTCATCGTCGGTTTTCTTATAAGGAGTATTATCGGAAACTCAACCTTTCAACGATTACCCAATCTTTTAACAAATACCCATAATTTTAACGCTTACTTCGGCCCAAACAGCCGCAGCACCCACGAAACACAGAAAATCCCGCCGCAGAATTGCTCTGCAGTGGGATTCGCTTACGTGCTGAAACAGCCGAAAAGCCTTATTTCAAGCGGTTTTCGGGCATAGAAAAAGCCCACCGTAATTCTATCAAAATTAAGGTGGACTTATGGTGGAGGCGAGGGGAGTTGAACCCCTGTCCGAAAGCACTTCAACAGAAACTTCTCCGGGCGCAGACGGTTATTTGCATTCCCTTGCTGCGGCGTGAGCCGTCACACTCCGCAGCTTGGTAGCTTCATTATGCGTGGTGCGCGCAAAGCTTAGCGCACTCACGTTCACCACTAGTCGACGCCCCATCCCGGGCCGTGGTACTCCCGGGTGGAACGCTCGCTAATTAAGCAGCGAGAAGAACAGTATCGTTGTTGTTCTTTAATTTATAAAGGTTTGCCCGTTTTATGGATGTCAGGCGCATCCGCCCGCTATTTCTGCCTCCGCACCCCCGTCGAAACCGTTACGCCCCCATGAGGCAGGCCCCATAATGAAGCCTGCGGAAACAGCTCTAATAAACTTTATGCCTTCTCAGGCTCAGGATACTCAACGCCGAAGGTCTCAACAGTGACCTTTTTCATGACCTGCGGAGTTCTGGGCCGGTCATTATAGTCAGTGCGCACGGCGCATATCTTATCAACTGTCTCCTCCCCCTCGATGAGCTTGCCGAATGCGGCATACTGCCCGTCAAGATGCGGGGAGTTCTCGTGCATGATAAAGAATTGGCTGCCTGCGGAGTTGGGCGCCATCGTGCGCGCCATGGAGAGAACGCCGCGGTCATGCTTCAGATCGTTTTTGAAACCGTTGCCGGTAAACTCACCCTTGATGCTGTAGCCGGGGCCGCCGACGCCGGTGCCGTTGGGGTCGCCGCCCTGGATCATGAAGCCGGGAATAACGCGGTGGAAGATCAGCCCGTCATAGAAGCCCTTGTTCACAAGGGAAATAAAGTTATTGACGGTATTGGGCGCTATCTCGGGATAGAGCTCCGCCTTCATAATGTCGCCGTTTTCCATTTCAAAAGTTACAACAGGATTGCTCATTGGTAATTCCTTTCTTTCATAATTCTGTCTATATCGCGCTTCGACTGGCGGTCAGCCTCGCTGTCCCGCTTATCGTGCAGCTTTTTGCCCTTGCAGAGTCCCAGTTCGACCTTGACCCGGCTGTCCTTAAAGTAGAGCGACAGCGGGATAAGCGCAACACCGTCCTGCATAACACGCGCATTGAGCTTCATGATCTCGCGCTTGTGCATCAGCAGACGCCGCGGCCTGACCGGATCCTTGTTGAAGATATTGCCCTGCTCATACGGGGACACATGCATGCCGCGGATGAAAAGCTCGCCGTTCTTCACGGTGCAGAACGCATCCTTAAGATTCACATTGCCCGCGCGGATCGACTTGACCTCCGTCCCTGCAAGCTCAATGCCGGCTTCAAAGCGCTCCAGCACAAAATACTCATGGTAAGCCTTACGGTTGCTCGTTATTTCTTTTACGCCCTGCTGCTTTGGCACCTGCATCTCACTCCCTTTCACATGCTTTTGTATTCTACCACAGACACATTCAAAATAAAAGCATAAATTGTAAACATCAATGAGATATAAAAAGTGATACCATGCCAAAAGGCAGGGTATCACTTTTTTAATCATTGACCTCTGCCGGACAAATGCCGCGGCAGAAAGCATTTCGTTATCACTTCACGGTGATGGTGATCGGAGTGGAGTAGATAGCGTAGTCAGTGCTGCTGAGCTCAGAGAGATCCCAGCCGTTGATGTCGAGGGTATTGTCAAGGCGGACCATGACAACGGCTTCGCCGGCCTCATTTGCAACGATGTTGCCGTTCTCATCGAGAGAAACAGGCACGCCGCTGATGCTGACGAGAGACAGCTTGCAGCCGTCCAGAACATCGCCGTTCTGAGCAAGGACGGTGCAGGCAAACGCATCGCCGTTGGAGACCGTCATATCATCGGCAACAACGCGGACGGGCAGGTTGGTCGCCCAGGTGCTGAAGTTGGTGGTCATGGAATAGGTGCCGCCGAACAGGTAGTCCTGTGCGAACTGCTCTTCGGTGTTGTAGGTCCATGCCCAGGAAGTCAGACCGCGATGACGTGCTGCGAAGATGACGTTCTTGTACATCATGGAGTTCCAGTCATTGCAGGTGCTATTGTAGGGCTGGAGGTAGCTGTAGAGCTGGCCGACTGCTGCGCCGATGCCCTGCTCGGCCTCGACTGCATCGAGGTCGCCCCAGTTGTACATGCCGCCGCCGAGGTAACCGAGAGACATCTCAGGCCACTCCTCTGCCATGCGAGCCATAACATCGTGGCTGGGATCAGAGCTGCCGTCAGTCCAGTGGTTGATACCGTCGTTGAAGGTGATAACGCAGACGCGGTCTTCCATGCCCATTTCCTTGATAAGGGCCTTGAACGGGGTGACAATGTCGGGATTGTAGGACTTGATCTCGATGAAGTGCTCAACATCCTCGTCGTTGAGAGCCTCAAGATACTCGCGCAGTGTGGGGATGTGATCCTCGTTGGGGTCGTAGTTGATAACGGTGTCCTCGCGGCGCTCGGTGGTGCGGTTGGTGTTGTTGGAGTTGAGAACAGAGTTCGGAGCTTCCTCCGCAGAAGCGTCGGTCATGTCGTAGGGCATAGCCTGAAGCTCTGCAATGGTGAGATCCTCAACGTTGGTGACGTCGGGACGGTTGAAAAGACGCTTTGCATCATCATCGTGCAGGACGAAGAGCTCGCCGTCGCTGCTCATGGAGATGTCGCACTCGATGACGTTTGCACCGGCATCGATAGCTGCACGCTCGGAGCGGATGGTGTTCTCAACATACTGGCTGGGCAGGCCGCGGTGGCCGGTGATGAAGACATGGCGGACAAGAGTGGTCACGTCATTGAAGGAGCTGATGGCTTCTGCAACAGCGGCATAGTCCTCGCAGACGATACCATTGACGCCATTGGTGATCTGAGTGTAAATTGCGGTAGTGTCGGCGGAAGTCTCTGCCCAAACGGTCAGGAGCATGCCGCGCATGTACTCGACAGCGTCAAGAGTGGCGATCTCTTCGGGGATGATAGCGATCTTGGCGTGAGAAGCATTGGTGTTCTGGATAACGGTCAGCAGGTCGCTGCGCTCAGTGCTGAGTTCGGCTTCGCGCCAGTCGATGATGCCGAGGATGCCGACGTTTGCATCGCAGATGTCCTTGACATACTGGGTGTGCTCGTAATCGGCGACGACAAAGGTGTCAGCCAGAGAGTACTCTGCCGCAAATGCATTGACTGCCGCAGCAGTTGCATCGTCGCTGATGTACAGTGCGGGAAGAGTGGTTCCCTTGACGGATGCAAGGTACTCTGCGAGGTTGTCAGAGAGAGCTTCGCCGTCCAGCGTGGAAACGGCAAGGTTCTCGTCGACAGCGACGATCATGGTATTCGGGCGAACATCCTTCGCGGCGGTGTCAACGGCGGTAGCGTCGGCAGGCCAAACGATGGTCGCGGAATAGGTGATGCTGGTTTCGGGCTCGTAGAGGTCGTTGGTCCACTTGGAGAGGGCAGCCGCAGTCTCCTCGCTCACGGCGGGAGCTTCGGTAGCCTCGGGAGTGGCCTCGGCCGGTGCCGGGGTAGCCTCTGCTGCGCTGCTGCCGCATGCGCAAAGGCTGAACACCATCACGAGTGCCAGCAGGAATGCTAGAGTTTTCTTCATTTCGTTCTCCTTTTCTATTTTGGGAATCTATTCCCGTTTACAATAAAGATTGTAATCTTTATATTTCCTTAACGCAAGGAAATAAGTAAATGCGTCATGAAAAACGGCGTTATCGCCAAACTTTACTGTTTGTTTTAGGTGAAGTACTACAAATTTTTTGATAACTTTTTGTCTATGGCTGCCGTTTATTGACATAAATGACAAAAGCCGGCCTTCATGCGGGTATGAAGGCCGGTTTTCATATTCACTTTTTCTCGAAATAAGCACGGGCGCTGGCAGCGTCCTTCTTTATCTGCGCGGCCAGTTCCTCATATGAGCCGAACTTCACCTCGCCGCGCAGGAACGCGTAGAACTCAACTCTCGCCTGCCGGCCGTAAAGATTACCGGAATAGTCGAGCAGGTGACTCTCGACGCTCACGCGGCCGCTGCTGCTCACGGTAGGCCGGACGCCGACATTGGTGACGGCAATATAGCCGCTGCCGTCCTCGACGATAACACGGGTGGCATACACACCGTGCCGCGGGACGAGCACCCCGTCTGGGAAATACATGTTGATCGTCGGCGCGCCGAGATCCGTGCCGAGATGATAGCCCGAGTGCACGGTATCTGAAAGCGTATGCGGATGGCCGAGAAAACGGTTTGCAGTCTCAATATCGCCGTCCGCAATAAGCTCTCTTATATACGTAGAGCTGACGACGCGCCCATCCACCGACAGCGCCGGAATAATATCGCAGCCGATGCCACGGCCCTCGCAGTATTCCCTGAGCCGTGCAGCGGTGCCCTCGCCCTTATAGCCGAAGCAGAAATCATGCCCGACGACTATCCACGCTATGTTGAGCTCAGCGATCAGGGAGTCAATGAACTCCTTCCACGGCATGTGCATAACATGCTGGTTAAAATGGAGAAAAACAACGTTGTCTATTCCGTAATACCGGCGGATAAGATCCTCGCGGCCAATGGCGCTGTTTATCAGCGGAACTTCTTTTTTGAACACGAGCGTATCCGGATGGACGTCAAAGCTGAGCACGGACGGCATTGCGCCAATCTCCTCCGCACGCTGTCTGGTCTTTTTCAGAAGCTCACCGTGTCCGCGGTGTACCCCGTCAAAAAAGCCGAGAGCAATGACTCTCTTCATCTCTGCCATATATCTTTATACCTCAAAAAAGCTTTTTATCGTCCTCATACGGCCGTTTTCGGCGCGGCCAAGCATGAGGAACTCGCCGGAGTCTGAATAGACCCGGTAATCCCCATCCGCGAGGGCGGGTGTTTTTATCTCATTGCCGTTTTTTATCCGCCGCTCATCCTGCGCGCCGGCAGTGCAGCGCGGGAGCGCCGCAAACATACTGTCCGTCGGGAGAAGAAGCTTTCCCGCTTCCCCTGCCGCGGCCGCGGCAACAACCTCGTCGATCGTGTACGCCTGAGAAACGCTGAAATCTCCGGCCGCTGTGCGCCGGAGCGAGCTCATACAGCCGCCGCAGCCGAGCGCATCGCCTATATCATTGCAGAGCGTGCGGATATATGTCCCCTTCGAGCAGGAAATATCCAGCACAAAATCATTCCCGCTGCGGCCAACGACGGATATGCCGGACACGGTAATATGCCGTGGCCGGCGCTCTACCTCGCCGCCGCGGCGCGCAATATCATACAGCTTCTGTCCGTTGATCTTTATTGCGGAGTACATCGGCGGAATCTGCTCCAGCTCCCCTGTAAAGCGCGTCAGAACGGCTTTCAGCTCGTCCTCCGCGACATTGGCCGGGCAGGACCTGAGCACTGAACCGGTCACGTCCTGCGTGTCGGTCGTCACGCCGAGCCGCAGTCCTGCCGTATAGCGCTTGGCATGCGCCTCGGCAAACTCGACCGCTCTCGTCGCGCGGCCGACGAACACCGCAAGAAGCCCCGTCGCCATCGGGTCCAGCGTCCCGGAATGGCCGACGCGCCGCTCCCTCAGCACACCCTTGAGTTTTATGACAACATCGCTGCTCGTCCAGCCCTCGGCCTTGTCTATGAGCAGGATACCGTTCATTTCCACACCTCGTCTATAACGTCGAGCATCATTTCACGCGCTTTCTCCGGGGTGCCGTTTATCGTGCAGCCGGCCGCCATGGCGTGTCCGCCGCCGCCGAACACGGCGCAGATATCGCTGCTGTTGACCTCGCTCGTGGAGCGCAGGGAGAAACGGCAGGTCCCGTCGTCCCTCTCCCGGATCGTGATGCCGAGAGCGCTGCCCTCCACACGTCCGGCAAGGCTTGCGATATTGTCCATATCGTCCTCGGATGCGCCGGAGCTCTCCATCATCTCAAGCGTTATGGTAGCAACGGCAATTTTCCCGCCGCGGTAAAAGCGCAGAGAGGAATAGATAAGCCCCTCAAGCCGGATGCGCGCGGCCGACGCCATGCGGAAAAAGCGTGTATTGACCGCGACGTTATCCGCCCCGAAGCGCATAAGCTCCGCCGCGGCGCGGAAGGTCTGCGCATTGGTGTTGGAATACTGGAAGCAGCCCGTGTCCGTGGACACAGCGACATAAAGGCTTGTCGCCTCGCGCTTCGTGACGCTGCCTCTGAACGCTTTTATTACCTCAAGTATGATCTCCCCGCAGGACGCGCGCTCCGGGCAAACGAACACATTTTCCGCGTAGTGCGTATTCGTCGGGTGGTGATCAATGCAAAGCTGCACACTGCCCTCAAACCCGTCCGCAAGCATATTCTCAGCCGCCGTATCGACGGCGACGATATATCCCGGCACATAGCCCTCTTCCGCGAAAAACGGCTGGATATACGGCATGAGCTTGTCTGTCACCTGTGCATTCGGATAGACGAATGCAGTTTTTCCGCCGCGGCGCAGGGCGCTGCAGAGCGCCGCCGCACTGCCGACGGTGTCCCCGTCGGGATTGTGGTGGGTGATTATAAGGAAATTATCGTTTTTCTTCAAAAGCTCGGCACAGTCCTTAGCATTCATGCTCTCACTCTTTTCCGTCGTCTTTATTTTCCTCTTTTTCGAGGGAATTGATCATCTCATTTATATGCGCGCCGTACTCGATGCTGTGGTCTACCTCGAAAACAAGCTCCGGAGTGTAGCGCAGGTTCAGCGCGCTGCCAAGCTCACGGCGCAGCCAGCCTGAAGCGGATCTCAGGCCGCGCCTGAACTCTTTTTCATCCTTCATGCCCATCACCGACAGCCATATCTTTGAATAGCGCAGGTCGCCGGTCGTTTCAACTCTGGTTACGCTTATCATCCCCTGCTGTACTCTCGGGTCCTTTACCTCCCTCAGGAGCTTTGACAACGCAAACTGTATATCGTCGTTCGTCCTTGCAAGTTTATTTGATGCCATTACATTTACCTCTATAGAATTTCAGGTGCTTTGTTTTCATTCAAAGCACCCGGATTTTCACTGGCGGCACCGCGATCACTCACAGTGCCGCACATCATTTTACTTATACCTTGATCTGCTCCATAACGAAGCACTCGATCACATCGCCGATCTTTATGTCATTGAACTTCTCGACCTGCATGCCGCACTCGTAGCCGGAGGCGACTTCCTTGACATCATCCTTGAAGCGGCGCAGCGATGCCAGCTCGCCCTCGTGGATGACGATATTGTCGCGCAGGACGCGAACCTGACAGCCGCGCTGGATCTTGCCGTCGGTGCAGTAGCAGCCGCAGACGGTGCCGACTTTGGAGACCTTATAGGTCTCGCGCACCTCGGCATGGCCTATGATGACCTCCTTGAACTGCGGAGCGAGCATGCCCTTCATAGCGGCCTCGATCTCGTTGATGCAGTCATATATGACGCGGTACATACGCATATCCACATGGCTGCGCACGGCGCTGTCGCGTGCGGCGTTGTCCGGGCGGACGTTGAAGCCGACAATGATCGCGCCGGATGTGGCTGCAAGCATGACGTCGGATTCATTTATCGCGCCGACTGCGCTGTGAATGACCTTTACGCGGACCTCATCGTTGGTCAGCTTCTCAAGCGACGCCTTGACAGCCTCGGCAGAGCCCTGAACATCCGCCTTGACGATGATGTTGAGCGTCTTCATCTCGCCGGCCTGGATCTGGCTGAACAGATCCTCAAGGCTTACCTTCTTTGCCCCGCCCATGGAGTTGTTCGTCTGCTGTATGCGGCGCTCCTCGGCAAGCTCTCTGGCCATACGCTCATCCGCGACGGCGTTGAACACATCGCCAGCGCTCGGAACCTCGGACAGGCCGGAGATTTCAACAGGAGTGGACGGGCCCGCAGCGTTCACGCGCGCTCCCTTGTCGTTTATCATCGTGCGCACACGGCCGACGCTGGTGCCTGCGATGATGATGTCGCCGAGATGCAGCGTACCGTTCTGCACAAGAACGGTCATTATCGGGCCGCGGCCCTTGTCGAGGCGGGCCTCGATAACGGTGCCCTTTGCGGCGCGGTTGGGATTGGCCTTGAGCTCCTGAACCTCTGCAAGAATGACGAGGTTTTCAAGGAGGTTTTCGATACCCATACCGGTCTTCGCAGAGATCGGGCAGATGATCGTATCGCCGCCCCAATCCTCGGAGACGAGGTCATACTCGGTGAGCTGCTGCTTGATACGCTCGGGGTTTGCACCGACCGTATCCATTTTATTTATCGCCACGACGACCGGAATCCCGGCTGCCTTGGCATGATTGATGCTTTCAATGGTCTGCGGCATTATGCCGTCGTCAGCCGCAACGACAAGGATCGCAATATCAGTGACCATTGCGCCGCGGGCGCGCATGGAGGTGAACGCCTCGTGACCCGGAGTATCAAGGAAAGTTATAGGGCTGCCGTTTATCTCAACGGTGTAAGCGCCGATATGCTGCGTGATGCCGCCGGCTTCGCCGGAGACAACATTTGCGTGACGGATATAGTCCAGAAGCGAGGTTTTGCCGTGGTCGACATGACCCATGACAACGACGACAGGCGCTCTCGGCACGAGGTCTTCGGGCTTATCCTCATGATCGTCAATAAGCTTTTCCTCGACCGTGACGATGACTTCTTTCTCGACCTTGCAGCCAAGCTCCATTGCTACCAGAGCCGCAGTGTCATAGTCTATTATCTCCGAAACGGACGCGAAAACACCCATCTTGAAAAGCTGCTTTATGACCTCAGACGCCGTCTTCTTCATGCGGGAGGCAAGCTCGCCGACGCTGATCTCATCAGGGATCTCGACCTTGAGCTGCTGCTTCTTGGCTATCTCGAGCTGAAGCTTATTCATCTTGTCGCGCTCTTCCTGACGGCGCTTTGCCGATGCCATCTGCTGGCTCGTGCGCTGCTTTGCCTTGCTGGTGATCTTCTCCTTGTTGCCGCGGCGAAGATTGCTGTCCTTCTCGGCCTTTATGCCGGCCATATCTTCAAACTTCTCGTTATACTTTTCAATATTGACCGCCGAGCCGCCGCGGGTATCGACCACGCGCTTTTCAGCGACCTGACGCGGGACATGCGGCTTGTCGGGCTTTTTCTGCGCCGCAGGCTGCTGGGTATTCTGCTGTGCCGCGGGGGCCGCACCGGCAGCAGGCTTCTTCTCTGCGAGCTTATTTGCCGGCTGCGCCGCTTTCGTCTGCTCCGCCGGCTTCTTCTCCGCAGGCTTATTTGCCGGCTGGGGCTTCACGGTGAATATCTCCTCAAGGCTCTTGGCCTGATTGTGCTGCGTCATATACTCGAAGATAACGTCGAGCTCCGGCGTCTCAAGAACCTGCATATGGTTCTTCGGCGTAGTCGCATAATCGGTGAGGATCTGCGCGATCACCTTTGACGCCACATTAAAATCCTTTGCCACCTCATGCACCCTGTACTTCATCATGCTCATACGTTAGTCCTCCTTTTTCCGTTCCTCTTGTTTCTCTCATGGGCCGCAGCTTCTTTCTTCCGGCGTTCAGCCTTTGAAAAGCGCTGCTCCACCTCGGACGCACATTCATCATATACGCCGGGGTATTCCTGCGAGAGAGCCTTAATAAAAGCGTTTGCGAAACCGATGTCCGTCACTGCGGCCATCGAGCATCCGTTAAGCCCAACATGTGCCGACACCTCGCTCTTCGTGAAAGGCAGCTTCACCGTGATCACATTACGGCCTCTCACAAAGCCCGAAGCGCGGCTCTGCGCATTCTCCGACGCATCCGCCGCAAGCAGCAGAAGCTTCGCCTTTCCCGCACGGCATATGCCGCCGGTGTTCGTTTCGCCGATCTCGATCGCGCCGGCTTTCCTCATAAGGCCGAGCATATTCAGAAGTCTCTCACTCACACTCCGGCCTCCATTTCTTCATTCAGTTTTTCATATACCTCCGGCGGTATCTGCGCGGAAAACGCCCTCTCCAGCGCACGCGCCTTAACCGCCTTTTTCAGGCACGCAGGATTGGGGCATACATACGCCCCTCTGCCGGATGCCTTGCCCTTGAAGTCCAGACTGATCTCACCCTCGGGCGAACGCACCACACGGATGAGCTCCCGTTTGGGCTTCATCTCGCGGCAGCCAAGACATTGCCGCATCGGTATTTTTTTCTGCATTGCTGCCGCCTCCTTTATATCAGGAATTCCGGCTTACGCCTCGGATTCCGGCTTGATGTCTATCTTATAGCCGGTGAGCTTTGCCGCCAGACGGGCATTCTGCCCCTCCTTGCCGATAGCGAGAGAGAGCTGAGAATCGGGGACGATGACGCGGCAGCTCTTGCCGTCGTCCATCATGGTAACGCTTACCACTTCGGACGGGGACAGCGCCGCTGCGATATACTCCTCGGGACTCTCGCTGTACTTTACTATATCTATCTTCTCGCCGTTGAGCTCATTGACGATGCTTGCAACGCGGCCGCCCTTGGGGCCGACGCATGCGCCGATAGGATCGACGTCGGGATCCGCGGACCACACGGCCATCTTAGTGCGGCTGCCTGCCTCGCGCGCGATAGACTTGATTTCAACCGTGCCGTCGTATATTTCGGGGACCTCAAGCTCGAAAAGGCGCTTTACAAGGCCGGGGTGGGTACGGCTTATGAGCACCTGCGGGCCGCGGGTAGAATTCCTTACCTCGACGACATAGACCTTTATACGGTCGCCTTCCTTGAGTTCCTCGGTCTTTATGCGCTCGTTCGGAGAGAGCATGGCCTCGGTATACTCGCTGTTGGATGCGATGCGGATGGACACCGCGCCGTTTCTCGGCTCGATATGAGACACAATACCGGTAAGTATCTCATGCTCCTTGGAGGTGAACTCTTCATAGATTATGCCGCGCTCCGCCTCACGGATGCCCTGAATGATGACCTGCTTTGCAGCCTGAGCCGCAATGCGGCCGAACTTCTTGGTCTCGACCGGGATCGGCAGTATATCGCCGATCTTGGCGCGGCGGCTTATCTTCTTCGCCGCTTCAAGATTTATCTCATGGGAGGGATCCTCGACCTCGTCCACGACCGTCTTATTGACGTTCATGTCGATACGCTTTTTATCCTCTTCGAGAATAACTTCAACATTATCCTCACATTCGGGATTGTCACGCCGGAAAGCGGCCAGCATAGCCTGCTTTATCTTGTCGTACATATAGGCCCTGGGGATGCCTTTTTCCTTTTCTATATCCTCTACTGCCTCGAAAAATTCTGCGTTCATTTCAAAATCTCCATTCTGTTTGTTGCTTCTCTTGCAGAAATATTTTTATATTGAAACGTGGAGCCTGACCTGTGCGGTCTGCGCCCTGGTAAAGCTCATATCCTTTTTGCCTACAGTGATGGTGACCGTCCCATCCTCATCATATGACTTGAGCGTGCCGACAAAGCTCTTGCTGCCCTCCAGCGGCTGATACAGTCTGAGCTCGACCTCGCTGCCGGTAAACTGCTGAAAGTCGCCCGGGCGCTTGAGCTCCCTCTCCGCGCCGGCCGAGCCGACTTCAAAAACATAGCTGTCAGGGACAGGATCGGCTTCGTCAAGTATCGGGTCAAGCGCGCGGCTGATCACCTCGCAATCGTCTATGGAAACGCCGCCCTCCTTGTCGATGAACACGCGCAGATACCATGTACCCGCCTCTCGGACATACTCGACATCCCAGAGCGTGCACCCCGCCTGTTCGACCACCGGCCTTGCAAGCTCCGTCACGCTGTCAGTTATCCTGCTCATTTGATACGTCCTTTCAAATGGTATTTTGTTCCGCCGTCCGACGTGCGGGAAAATTTTAGCTGCCTCAAAAGTCTCACAAAAAAGAGTGGGCCGCGACCCACTCTGAGAAAAACAATCCTTACAAATAGATAATAACACCGCGCGGCTTATATTGCAAGCTTTTTTTGAAAAAGCCTGCCGGGTGCGTCAATAGCTGAAGTTGGAGTCATAATGCGCGACAAATTCTTCAAGACATATTCCCTGCTCCATAATGAATTTTGCCGCTTCCTTGCCGACATAGCGGTAATGCCATGGCTCATCCCAACCGGTCAGAAGGAGCTTGCGCGTCGGATAGCGCTTGATGAAGCCGTACTCCCAGCAGTGCTCGTCCAGCCATGCGAAGAAGTCAGGGTCCATATCCTCGTACACGAGCCTTGAGCGCTGTCTGTCGAGCAGGTCGACCGCAAGGCCAAGCTGATGCTCGCTCGCGCCGGGCATCATCGTGATCTTTTTGGCCTCCTCGACCGCCTCCTGATATATGGGGTCGGTATAATCAACCGTCTTGCCGCCGGTCATCTCATAAGCTATCTGACTTGCCTTCGTGTTGAACATCTGGCTCTGATACGAATATGTTCTGTACGCGCCCGCGACATACGGTGAAAATCCGGCCTCGATCATAGCGTCCAGCATATCGTTCAGCTCGCCTACATGGTCGACGCGGAACTGCATGTATTTCGTTATCTCGATCCTTGTGACCTCCGGTGTATACGCTGAGGAAAGGAGGTTGTCGTCATTAACAACAGAATAAATGTCCAGCGTGATGTCAATATCGGGCCATATATTCTCCGTCGGCTCCGGCGTTTCGGCAGAGGCGTTCGGATCGGAAAACGTGACGCTGTCAGAGCTGACATAAGCGCCGTCCACTCCGCCGAAGATAACGTTCGTCTGTCTGTTCATTCTGGAGATAACTATAGTATAGAGTATCAGGCTGAGCATAGCCATCGTAATTATCCAAAGCGTTTTTCTTTTCATTCTATGTACACACCAGCCTTTCGTGCTGAAATGATGAGATATTATAGCACTTTCGCACACTTATTTCAAGAGTCCGGGAACTCAGCGCTCATATTTAGATTATGTAAACTATATTATGTCTTTTCGGGTTTTCAATTCTGACGGCAGAAGCCGTCAGTGCGTATACGCTTTCCACAAAAATCATGTTGTATTATTTACTCACTACTGATATAATCAATAAATGTAACCGGGTGTCCGCGCCGGGGCTCTCCCCGCTCCGCGCGGTACGATCCACGGGGAAAAGAGAAGTTAAAACATGTATATCTTATAAGGAGGCTTGAATATGAAAAAAAGATTTCTCAGTATTCTGCTCGTGCTGTGCATGTGCCTGTCGCTGATGCCGTTCGCGGCATTCGCCGAAGGCTTGCAGCCGGGCGTTGCGGCAAACGTGTCCGCACAGCAGGATACAGACGATTCCGGCGTTTCCCCCGCAGGGGAAAACGAAAAAGCAGCGCTTGCGGAGGATACCGATCCTGTCCGGAAGCCTGGGGCCGGCGGTGATCCCGCTCCCTCCGCGGAGTCCGAGCCGCCGGAAGAATCCGCAGCTCCCGAGGCGCCGGCGCAGGAAGATAAAACGCCAAGCTCCAAGGATGCGCTCAAGGGTTTTCTGGCTCAGATCCTACCCGGCGGCATATCCGTGACCAGTATAATAGATCCTGATGTACCTCACGTCACATACACTTTTGTTGTTAACGGCAATACGGTAAGCACACAGACCGTCAAGAACGGCGAGAGCCTTTTCAGGCCCGAAGTGACGCTCAGCGAAAACCAGAGCTTCAAGCGCTGGGAGCCGGACGTCCCCTTCGACACTCCCGTCACTGTTGCAGAGACTGCCGAAATCACTGTTACCGCAGTTATCGTGCCCCTCTACAATGTGCGCTTCTATAACAATTCCGGCACGGTCTGCTCTACCGTTCAGGGCGAAAGCGGCACCGTTGTCGGCACCGGCGTCACATTCCCCGTCGGGCCGACGGAGGCAATTACGGGCTGGTATTTCGATGCCGGGCTCACTCAGCCTGCCGGCAGCGCTGTCACTGTCAGCGACAGCGACATCGAACTTTATCCCAAAGTCGAGAGCGGCGTTTGGGTCAGCTTCGATTCCGACGGCGGCAGCTACATCGAGCCTCAGTTTGTACTCAGCGGGCATACCGCGGTGAGTCCCGCCGCGCCCTCCAAGCCCGGTTATGACTTTGACGGCTGGACGCTCGACGGCTCTGCATTTGATTTCAACTCCGAGCTGACCGCAAATATAACGCTCAAGGCGGTATGGAAAGCCGCGAAAGTCAACTATACCGTTATCCACTGGCTTGAAAATGCCGATGACGACGAATTCTCCTACAAAGAGAGCGAGACCGGTTCCGGCATGACCGGCGCTCTGACCGGCGCCAGCGTCAAATCCTATCCCGGCTTTACCGCGCAGGAGATCACTCAGCAGACCATTGCCGGAGACGGCGGGACCGTTGTCAACGTCTATTATAAGCGCAATGTCTATGAGATAAAATTTTACAGTTATTCCGGCTACATTACCGGCTCCAAAGAATACACGTCACTCCGTATTACGGCGAAGTACGGAGCAAATATCAGCGACAAATGGCCGACATATAACGGAAGCAACAGCTGGTCGGTTTCTGACCGCGGAAATACTTATCAGTGCAAC
Source organism: uncultured Eubacteriales bacterium (assembly GCA_900546515.1). Lineage (GTDB taxonomy): Bacteria > Bacillota > Clostridia > Oscillospirales > Oscillospiraceae > Limivicinus. The sequence goes on from URDG01000004.1 coordinate 15,407, forward strand.
ATTGATACCATGCCGCTCAACGGCAGCACTTTCTACGGGCCGAAAACCGGAAACGGCAGCGAAACGGCGTATTATTATGTTGAGGTGCTGCCCGGCGAGTCCGGCACAGCAACTGCCGGCGGCATAACATATAAGCTCCACCACTCTGACACAAGCCCCGGAACCGGATACACGGTGACAAAGGAAGACAAATACGCAATAACCGGATTCACATATGCCAGTGGCACAAAAAACGGCGGCAGATACAACAATGCCAGATTCTATTATACCCGCAACAGCTATAATGTCGTATTCGTGAACAATGGCGAAACAGTCAACACCGAAGCTTTCAAGTATCAGGCAGATATTTCAGGCGCCGGTGAATATAGGCTCACCACGCCTCCCGCCGGTAAAGAGGGCTATATCTTCGACGGCTGGTACGCCGATCCTGCGGGTACTCAGCCCTATGACTTCAGCGGCAAAACCATGCCCGCGCAGAACATTACTGTCTACGCCCGTTGGGCCGCACCCGTGCATACGGTAACCGTGTATGATGCCAACGGCAACGTTATCGGCACAAAGACCGTTCCTCACGGAAGCAAGCTGGACTCCGGCGATATGCCTGCCGAAAATCAGCTTGGCCTTTCCGAAGGACATCAGCTTCTGGGCTGGGTCACCGATGGGAACATACCATTCAGCTTCGATACCGAGATACGCCGGGATTATAATCTCTACCCCAGGACCGGCAACACCAACCGGCGCAGCGTCATATATGACGCAAACGGCGCTACATCGGGCACGGCGCCGGTCGACAACAGGAAATATACCGACGGCACATATGCCGCCGCACAGCTCCCCGGCGATCTTGCCAATTCAGGCAAGGTGTTTCTCGGCTGGTCAGCCAGTAAAGACGGCTCAGTCGAATACCGGCCCAACGACGAGATCCCCATCAACGGCGCTGACGTCACGCTGTATGCGGTCTGGGGCGATGTTCCAACCGAAGTTACCGTTATTTATCACAGCAATTTCGGCACTGACGCCGTTTATACCACCGATCCGATACGCAGCAACGGCACACATACCGTGCTTGGCTATGACGCCACCGGCCTTCCCGCAAGACCCGGCTACAGCTTCACAGGCTGGAGCAAGACGGTCGGAGGCGCAGCCGAGTATAATCCCGGCGATGGCGTGCTGGCAGATGCGGTACCCGGCAACGACCTTTACGCTGTCTGGACTGCGAACACCGACACGGCTTACACTGTCGAGTTCTATCGTCAGGCGCCGGACGGCTCCTATCCCGATGCGCCGTATTACTCCGATCCCCGCACCGGAACAACTGACAGCACAGTTTCCGTGACCGATGCGGACAAAGCCGCAAAGGACGGCGGAAAATACGTGCTTGATACAGATGCGGCAAATATTTTCTCCGGTACTGTTGCAGCGGACGGTTCGCTCGTCCTGAAGCTGTACTTCAAGCTCGGCGTCGCAGACTATACCGTACACTACTATTGGAACGGAACCACTACCGAGGTCGCCGCTGATGAGACCGGAAGCATGGAAGCCGGGCAAACGCTCTCCAGATCCCCTGTCGCTGCCGCCGGGTACACGCCCGTAAGCTCCGAAACGAAGTCTATAACCATAGGCCCCGGTGAAAACGTCATCATATTCTATTATTATAAGAATGTTGAGCTGACGGCAAACAGCGGCACCTTCACCTATGACGGCAAAGAAAAGTCCGTTTCCGGCTATACCGGCGCTCCCAAAGGCATAGAGTTCTCAGGCGTCACAGCCGGTGCCAGCGGCACCGATGCGGATGAATATCCCGCAGTATTCTCCGCCGGCGCTGTCGGCAGGATCGACGACACCCAAAAATACATTGTCGCCAAGGTCAATGACGGTCTTCTTGAGATCAAAAAACGCAATGTGACCCTTACCTCCGCTTCAGATGAAAAGGTCTATGACGGCGAGCCTCTTACCAACGACAAAATCACTGTAAGCGGCGACGGTTTTGTTGACGGCGAAGGCGTGAGCTGCAATGTCACCGGCAGTCAGACCGTTGCCGGAAGCAGCGAAAACAGCTTTTCCTACGAATTGACCGACGGCACCAAGGCGGGCAATTACTCCATTGAGTCTGCTCCTGGCACGCTGACTGTTACAAAGCGCGGCGCGGGCGAGCTCCAAGTAATTATAACCGCCAACAGCGCAGAAAAGTTCTACGACGGTAAAGAGCTCTCCGACCACGGCTGCACTGCTGCCGGTCTCGCTGAGGGTGACAGACTTGCTGATAACAGCGTCACTGTCAGCGGCAGCCAGACCAGCGTCGGCAGCAGCGACAATATCGCCGAAGACGGACGGATAATCAACGCCGCAGGTAATGACGTCACCGATAGCTATGTCCTCAGCTATGCCAAAGGTACTCTGACCGTAAAAGCACAGCCCCTGACGATAACCGCAAACAGCGCCGAGAAGCAGTATGACGGCACACCGCTTACCGACAGCGGATACTCCTATGACAAGGCCATACTCGCCGCAGGAGAATCTGTCGCCAGCGTTACCGTGAGCGGCAGTCAGACGGAGATAGGCAGCAGCGCCAATGTGGCCTCGGAGGCAAAGATAGTCAACGTCGCAGGTGATGATGTCACCGGCAACTACGACATCACCTATGCCGAAGGCACGCTGACCGTCACAAAAAGGACTCTCACCGTTACCGGCGGCAGCGCAACAAAGCTCTACACCGGCCGCACGCAGGGCGTCTACAGTTATTCCGTCAGCGGTTTGCTCTCCGGTCACGAGTGCAGCGGTATCAGCTACAGGGCTGAGGGACTGTATCCCGGCAGTTGGCTCGGTAACTTTGACGGCACAAATATTTCAATTACCGATGCCTCCGGCAATGACGTGAGCGCATATTACGACGTGAAGCTCGTTCCCGGTTCGCTTACCATTATCAGATCCACTATCTATGACCCGACTATCCCCAAGACCGGTGACAACAGTCATGCCGGTATCTGGGCTGCGCTGATGGCGCTGTCCGCCCTTGGTGCAGGCGCGGCACTGAGTATCACCGCGAAGCGCAAAAAGAATGACTGAAGTTCCATTCACGCTGCGATTTAGCGGGTCCTCTGATACTATGGATTAAACTTCAAACAAGAAAAATGCACATTCCGGCTTCAAAGCCGGAATGTGCATTTCAGACTGTCAAAAAATCATTTTTGCCAGTCTGCTTGGAAATCTGAACTTTCAAAAAAGTTCAGATTTTTTCTTATTGGACGTGAAAGACACCCCTCCTGGGTTTCTTTCACCATATCTTCCTTCCCGTAGCTTCTGCTGTATACGGGTTCTTTGGCATTTTTCATATTCTTAAAGAGCTATATACAATCGTCCTTTTTGGCAGCTTGCTGGGAATAATGCACGGCGTATTCAAAATATTATATGTCAAACAAGCTCATCTGAGCGTTGCCGCATTTCACCTCAAAAGTATTTAAATACTTGAAAATCTTTTGATTATCATGCACGATCCCGTTACTCTCGCAAGTATGATGAAACAGCTTCATAAGCTCGTGGTTCTTAGGGCTGGTGACCTGATATTGCATGCCGTAGGTCTGCAAATATTTCTCTTTCATATTGGGGAACAGTCGATCCAGCTGTTTGAAAAAGTATTCGCGGTTCCCTTCTCTGAGCGTCAATCCCATCCCGAAGCAGATAACGCCGTAAACGCCGGCCTCAATGCAGTAATTCAGGATGCCGCTGACATTTTCCTCCGTATCGTTGATAAACGGCAGAACAGGACAAAACCACACGACTGTAGGTATGCCCGCGCGATGCAGCTCTTTCAGCACTTCAAACCGTGCTCTCGTCGTACACACATTCGGTTCTATCTTCCTGCACAATTCCTCGTCATATGTGGTCAGCGTCATTTGCACTACACATTTTGTTTCTTCGTTGATGGCTCGCAGCAAATCAAGATCACGTAATATCAAATCGGACTTGGTTATAACAGAAAAACCAAAGCCATATCGCTTTGCCAGCGCCAATGCTTTACGCACATTTCCGATTTCACGCTCAAGCGGAATATACGGGTCGGTCATTGACCCCGTCCCCAGCATACACTTTGAGCGTTTTCGTTTCAAAGCGGCTTCCAGCAGTTCAATGGCATTCCCTTTGACTTCTATATCCTCAAAATTGTGATCCATGTGATAGCAGCTGCTTCTCGAATCACAATATATGCAGCCATGAGAGCAGCCGCGATATAAATTCATCCCATTTTTTGCGGACAGAATCCCTTTTGCTTCTACAATATGCATTGCATACTCCTCCGCTGAAATCAACTCAAATATTCCTGCAAGCTCAGACAACGGCCTCTCCATTTTTCGGCATGCGGCACCGTTCGCTATTCTTTAGCACAGTGTTTTTATTATACCATAGCACGAGTTCAAATGCCATGCTTCTGAAAATGCAGGCACGGTCGATCTACTCATAGTTTTTTCCGGCTGCGTATAGCGTCAGCACACACGAGCTGCAAAAAATTCTGCCGTTTTGTCCGTTATAAAAAGGTTTTCCATGCTCACCCGCAGGATTCCGGACAAGTCGCGCGGACAACGCGCATAGACTTGAAAGAGGACACAACGTCCTGTCCGGAGGGCTGCGCATGATTCAAAAAAGACGGCTTATATACAACACATTTCTTCTCACAGCCACATCCCTGCTGATGAGCTGCATCGGCATTGCCTTTCAGGTATGGCTTGTCGGGCGGATAAGCTCCGCCGGAATCGGGCTTTACCAGCTCGTGCTGTCGGTGACTAATCTCATGCTGACCTTTGCAATATCCGGAATACGCTTTGCCTCAACCCGCCTTGTGTCGGAGGAGCTCGGCGGGCAGCACTGCAGCGGCGTAGGCCCTGCAATGCGCCGCTGCACCGCTTACGGGCTCTTCTTCGGGCTTGCAGCAGGCGCAATACTCTGGTTTCTCGCCGAGCCGATCGGTTTTCTATGGATAGGCGACGCGCGCACGGTACGCTCGCTGCGGCTGAGTGCGTTCAGCATGCCGTGCGCCGCGCTATGCGCCTCCATGTCCGGCTATTTCACCGCCTGCGGGCGCGTGTGGAAGCCAAGCCTCGTGCATCTTATAGAGCAGCTCATCGGCATTGCGCTTGTCGCCCTGTGCCTCTCGCGCGTCCCGCTGAGCGATATTGAACTCAGCTGCGCTGCCGTGACCGTGGGACGGCTGAGCGCCGACATAATATCTCTTGTGCTCATGCTGATCGTTTATCTCAACGACAGGCGGCGGCATTACTCTGACTGCTGTCCCGGCGAACGGCTGACCGCGCGCATGCTGAAGATCGCGCTGCCGCTCGCGTTCTCCGCCTACGCCCGCAGCGCCCTGACCACGGTTCAGCATCTCCTTGTGCCGCGCGGCCTCAGAGCCGCAGGCTACTCCGCCGACGGCGCGCTCTCCGGCTACGGGACTATTCAGGGCATGGTCCTGCCGATAATATTCTTCCCGTCCTGCATCATGTCCGCCGTTGCGGAGCTCATAGTGCCTGAGCTCACCGAGGCGCAGGTTCAGGGCGACAGGCGCGAAATACGCACCGTGACATGGCGGCTGTTCAAAACGAGTACTGAATTTTCCGCCCTCGTCGGACTATTCCTCTTCGTTTTCTCCGATATGCTCGGCCTCGCCGTATATAAAAGCGGAGAAGCCGGACACTATATCCGGCTTCTCGCTCCTCTCGTCCCCGTGATGTATACGGACATGACCATAGACGGCTGCCTCAAGGGCCTTGGACAGCAGGTCTGGAGCATGGGGATAAATATCCTCGACGCGCTCACGGGGCTGCTTCTCGTATGGTGGCTGCTGCCTAAATATGCGCTGGCCGCCTATATCGGCATTATCTATTTCACGGAGATATTGAATTTTGTCCTGAGCCTGCTGCGGCTGCGCAAGGTGGTCAGTTCGCCGCCTTGAGGCCCTGACGGCCCTGCTCGCGGCGCTGTATGCGCTTGGCATCGTTCTTGTGAAGTATGGGCGAGATGCGCTTATAAAGCAGGAACGTGAGCGCGGAAACAACGACACCCTTGAGGAGGTTGAACGGAACGACGGCAAAGGCGACAAGCGTCGTCACATCCGTGATCGCAGAATTGACCTTTGTCCCCATGCCGACGATCACATCCATAGGCATGCCGTAGAGTTCTGCGAACTTCGGGATGAGGTAGACGCCGTTGAAGATGCTGCCGAACACGGTAAGAATAAGCGTGCCGGCGGCCATGCCGATAAGCGCGGTCTTCTTGCCGGGCTTTGCGTGGTATATCACGCTCGCGGGAAGAATGAACGAGCAGCCGACGACGAAATTTGCAAAATCACCGACAAAGGCTGTCGTCGTGCCTTTTATCAGCAGCTTTACCATCACCTTGACCAGCTCGCACACAACACCGGCTACAGGCCCGAGGTAAAATGTGCAGATGAGCACCGGCATCTCGCTCACATCGAGCTTATAGAAGCCGGGCGCAAAGAACAGCGGGATCTCGACCGTCATCAGCACGCCGGCTATGGCTGCAAATATTGCAATATAGCTGATATAGTGCGTGTTCGAGAACTGTTTCCGGTCCTTGCACAGCCGCTTTTCGGCGACAAGAGACACGACGATGATGAGCGCGATCACAAACACGCTCATGAGGATGAAGCTGAGGTTTTCCATAAAAGATACTCCTTTTCCGGGCGAAAAAAACGCCCAAAGATATAGTATCTTCAGGCGTTGATATACGAAAAAGGTGTTATACGCATCTTCTTCCATCCAGACTGTACTGTCGGTCCCGGAGTTGCACCGGATCATGCTGCATCACAGCTTGCGGACTTTACCGCCGGTCGGGAATCGCGCCTGCGCGCTCACCCTGCCCTGAAGACGGTATTATTATAACACAACATTCTTGCTTTGACAACAGGGAAATAAAATATTATACTGTTCGCATACATATATTCCGTGAGGTGCGTCATGGAACAAAGGAAAACAAGCTGCTGCTTTTCAGGCCATCGTCCCGCAAAGCTCCCCTGGAGGCTGAATGAAGAAGATCCGCGCTGCACCGCCCTCAAAGAGGAGCTTGCAATGCGGCTTGAGGGGACATATCAGGCGGGATACCGGCATTATATATGCGGAATGGCCATAGGCTGCGACATGTACTTTGCCGAAGCTGTGCTTGAAATGAAAAAAGCCCACCCGGACATAACGCTCGAAGCCGCGGTACCCTGCGGCACTCAGCCTGACCGCTGGAACCGCTGGCAGCGTGAAAAATACAACAGGCTGATAGATCAGTGCGACAAGGTGACAGTGCTGTCCGTGTGCTACACGCCCGAATGCATGATGCAGCGCAACCGCTATATGGTGGATCATTCTTCCCTGCTGCTGTGCTGCTATAACGGCCGCCCGGGCGGGACAATGAACACGATCCTGTATGCCCAGCGTGAAGGCGTAAGCGTGATAACGATAGACATATAAAAATGCAGGCTCCGGGCCTGCATTTTTTATTATTCAATTCTCAAAAAGCCAGCTGCGCAGAGCCGCCATATCAGGCACTATCACATCCGCGCCGGCTGCCTCAAGCTCACCGGGCGCGGCGTAGCCATAGCCCACACCGACTGCCGTTATCCCGCACTGGTGCGCGCCGGTCATGTCATACTTTGTATCGCCGACAAGCACAGTCTCCTCCGCCGGCGCTCCCATAGCGCGCATAACGCGCAGGATGGATTCCCTCTTCGTATTATCATGTCCCTCAACGCCGCTGCCGCAGATCGCATCGAAAAGTCCGGTCATTCCCTCCCGCTGCAGCAGCGTCTCTGCAAGATACTGCGGCTTGAGCGTCGCCACAGCGGTCATGCGCCCGGCGGCGCGCAGCTCCGTCAGCAGCTCCCTCATTCCGGGGAAAACCCGGCACTCATAAAGCCCAATGCCGGTATAGCGCTCGCGGTAGTCCTCAACAAACTGCTCCGCTTCTTCAGCAGTACCGCCGAAGTGCTCAAGATACATATCATAAAGCGGCGGCCCTGCAAAGCAGCGCAGCGATGAGAGCTCCGCATCCATGCCGCGCTTATTTATCGCATAGCGGACTGATTTCGTAATACCCTCCAGCGTGTCAAAAACCGTGCCGTCAAAGTCAAACAAAATATATCTGTACATTTCTCGCCTCTTTCTCGTGATGAACAAATTATAATTGCAGGCTTATTTAATGTCAATCCGGGAAAAATGCACATATCATATGATATAAAGCAAAGGGAGGCTTGTACGATTGAATTTTTCATATTTTCTCGGGGCAAACACAAAGAGCGGCTTTTTCTCTCTATATGACGGCTTCTGCCGCAGCGGCTCGGATTATCTGACCATAATAAAAGGCGGGCCGGGTACAGGGAAATCGGGCTTCATGCGCAGGATAGGCGCAGCGGCCGAGGAACGCGGGCTGGATGCAGAATACGTGCTGTGCTCCGGCGATCCTGATTCTCTCGACGGAGTGTACATACCCGAACTGCACCGCGGCTGGGTCGACGGCACCGCACCGCACGTCATTGAACCGCGGCATATTGGCTCAGATAGTAATTATGTAAACCTAGCCGAATTTTGCAGTCTGCCGTTCAGCAGTCAATCATGTTTTTATGTAAACCAAATATATGACGGCTACAAATCCGAATACGGCGCGGCCTACAGTTTTCTCGCCTCCTCTGCCGCACTGCGTGAGGCCTGTATTCCACCGCTTCTGAGAGAAGAGCAGTGTGAGGCTCTGCGCCGCCGGATCAGGAATATACTGAAAAGGCAGAAGCCAAAGGACGAGACCGGCAGCGGCGGAACACGGCAGTGTTTTCTGCACGCGCTCAGCTGCGCCGGAGAGCTGTATCTGAACAGCGAAGTCTCGAAATTATGTAAACTTGTATACCAATTTGACGGGCTGCCCGGCGGTGCTGATCTGGCGCTGAAAATCGCGGCCGACGAGGCAAGGGCGCTTGGTTCCGACCGCCTTATCTGCCGCAGTCCGCTCGATCCGGAGCTTTATGACGCGGTGCTGCTGCCGGGATGGTCGCTCGGCTTTGTTTCCGGCGGTTACGATATTTCCGGGGTTCGGCGGATAAGGCTGGATGCCATGCTGGATGCCGCGGCGCTGAAGCCGTACCGCGCGGAGATCAGGGAAGGACGTCAGCTTGACGGCCAACTGACCGCAATGGCGCTGGCGCGGCTCAGCCGGGCAAAGGCGCTGCATGACGAGCTTGAGGAATATTATAAAGCCGCAATGGATTTTGCCGCACTGACGGAATTTGAGGAAAACTACATTCAAGCGCTTTTTTGAAAATCGAAAAGGGACGCGGAAAGCGTCCCTTTTACGTATCGTTATATGATTTTATATTTTCAGCAGCAGAAGAAGTGGTAGCCGCAGCTCGGCCCCAGACAGGCGTTGAGCGCGCACATGGTAAGACAGAGCTTATCTGTGCTCAAACCGGTGCTGTACTGCGTGGTGTAATTATCATAAAAATCCCCGCCGCTTTGAAGCTGTTCGAGAAGCCGGCGGTATTCCTCGTTGCCCGGCTCTATCTCGACCGCCCTCTTGGCGGATTCAAGCGCAGCGATCTTATTTCCCATATACATGTTCGCGCCAGCGTGGAGATAATACCACTTTCCGTCGCGCTCAGATACCGGCACGCCGGAGAGCGCATTGACCGCCTCTTTATACATACCGTTGCGGATGTAGTTTTTTGCGGCGGTGTATTCGCTGCGTTCGGTCTGCCGTGCGCCGGCAAAATCGCTCCAATCTCCCCACGGGCCGCCCCAGCTGCTCCAGCCATAGCTCTGGTTTGCATAGCCGCTGCCCTGACCGCCGTAGCCGCCATAATTGCCGTAAGCGCCGTAGCCCTGACCGGCCGTCTGCTGCGCAGTGCCGTTCTTGATCTGGTCATATGCGGCGTTGATCTCGTTCATTTTCTTTGCGGCCTCGGGATCGTTGGGGTTGAGATCCGGATGGTACTTCTTTGTCAGATCCCTGTATGCTTTTTTTATCTCCTCATCAGAGGCGTCCGGCGACACACCGAGGACTTTATACGGGTCCTGATACATCCGTTTTCCCTTTCTTCTTTGAGAATTTTGCCTCAAACTGCTGCCACAGGCCAAAGCACAGGATATTTTTGAGAATATCCACATCCTGCACCAGAGGAAGCTTGTCAAAATAGTATATGCATTCGGAGAGCAGCATTTTCAGAATATCACGGAAGCGCTGCTCATTATCCAGCCCGTAATAGCGCCGGAAAGGATTATAGCTATTATGCAGCGTATCCGAATCCAGATCCATCACCGCATCCATTATATACACAAATTTGCCCAACGCTGTTCCCATTGAGCGGAGCGTACCGCTCCAGCGGTTCTCCCGGTACACAAGCGCCTCGGCCATCAGCTCGCCAAACGTTGCAGCAGCGGCGTCCGCATCCTCAACATGCGCCTTCTCAAGCGCGCTGAGACCTGCAATAGAGCGCTCCATCGCCGCATGCTGGCGCGGATATTTGACCGCAAGCTCATTGTATGCGCCGCGCAGCGCGTTGGCCTCCGCAAGCGACGGCAGACTCGTGTCGTCCTCCCAGTTATCCATGCATTTGAGATAGGCCAGCATCACGTTCATATCCGCAGCGTAATCCGTCATCTCACTTGTCCACCATGCGTGCGGCTTTGTGGGATGCGCGATGCACCTGAGCTCTCCGGATTCCTCCTCCGGCTCATACAGCGAACCGAGCAGCAGCACGACAAAAGTCAGATCATAATTCAGCGTCAGCCGCGCAAGCTGGCCGTGACGTTCCTTGAGCGCCCTGCACAGCCCGCAGTAGCACGCCCTGTACCGGCTGAACTGTTCCTCGCTCAACGTACCGGGCTGAGCCGCAAGGTAGCCGAACATATCAGGTCTTGCCGAAGAACGACGTGCCGCATTTACGGCAGACTATTTTTATTTTCCCGCGATGGCGCGGAACGCGCAGATTGGTGTGGCACGAGGGGCAGATGAAGAACTTATAGTCCTTGCGCTGTATCCAGCGCTCCCTGCGCAGTCTGAACGCCGCTGCGGCCTTGTACTTCATGCGGATATATTTACCGTTTTCCTCACGGCGTTTATAAACGTTGCGCGAAAACATGCGGAAATATATATATACGAGCAGAACCAGCACTATTGGATACAGCAGGCTGCCTATGCTTCTGGAAAAAATACTGGCCAGCAGAAGCAGCACCATATCCACAATAAGCAGAAAAATATTCAGCTGGTCATTACCGTTTCTTCCCGCCATGAACCTTGCAATACGATCTCTCATTAGCTCACCTTAATCAATATTTTCTAATAAGCGATTGTATCACAATGCCGCTTCAAAACATCACAAAATTGTTAATTGTGCCTGTGTTCAGCGTCCCTCGTCACGCGCCTGCAAAGAGAGCTCCACAATGCGCTCGCAAAGCTGCTCATAGCTCATACCATCAGCCTTTGCCGCCTTGGGTATAAGGCTGTTCGGCGTCATTCCCGGCAGGGTGTTCACCTCAAGGCACCAGCCTCTGCCGTCGTCGTCAAGGATGAAGTCCGTGCGCGAATAGACGGACAGGCCAAGCGCGCGGTGGAATTTCAGCGCAGCTTCGCCGAGCTCCCGCTGCTGCTCTGGCGTAATGCGCGCAGGGCATATCTCCCTTGCTCCCTCGTCTCCGCTCTGATACTTTGCGACATAATCAAAGCTGCCGCCCTCCGGCGGGACGATCTCAATGGCGTTGAGGTATCTCTCCCCAAGCACAGGCACCGTGATCTCACGGCCCTTGATCTTCTTTTCCACCACCGCGCGGCTGCTGTACTTCAGCACCTCGCGCAGACCGGACTCAAGCTCTTCCCTCGTCTCCGGCATGACAACGCCAATAGAAGAACCGCCGTTGACGGCCTTTACAACGCAGGGCAGCGGCAGCTCCGCGGCAAGCGCAGGAATGTCCTCCTCGGTATAATTTATCTCTCTCCACTCAGGCGTGCGGATGCCCGCAGCTTCCATTATGATTTTCGCTACGGCCTTATCCATGGCCATGCCGCTCGAAAGCGGATCGGAACCGGTATACGGCACACCGAGCAGATCAAGTGTGGCCTGTATCTTTCCGTCCTCGCCGTCCTCGCCGTGCAGGCCGAGGAAAACGCACTCGGCAAGCTGGCAGATCTCAAGCACGTTTTTGCCGAGGCGGCTATTGCTCTTGAGCTTACGCGCGGCCTTGACCGCGGCTATATCAGGAGCTATTCTCTCGACCGCGACGTCGCCGCAGAAGCCGTCGGGCACGTCAAACGCGTCTTCCAGCGGCCCGTCATAGTTCTCAAGCCCCATAAACATATCAACAAATATGGCCTTATGGCCAAGGCTTCTCAGCGCGCGGCACACAGAAGTGCCGGTAACAAGCGATACCTCACGCTCAGAGCTCACGCCGCCGCCTAATACAACTATTTTCATCGTTCATACTTCCTTTCATAGGCGTATAACAGCATATCACTTTTTTCCCGTGAGTACAATAAAAACTTCATCCCCGGAACGGCATGATCCGTTCCGGGGATAAGGCAGTATGATTTACCCTATTCTCAGCACGGCTTCATTAGCCTGACGGACAACCCAACGGCAGAGCCGTCCGGATCGCCGGTATCAAAGCCGTCACACGACCTGGAATATATAAAACTTGAGATAGTCGGTCTCCGGAACGTTCCAGAGTATCGGATGATCCGGCGCCTGCTGGCGGGCCTCAATCTGACGCAGCTCAACGCCCGCGTCGTGCGCGGCAGACATGAGCATTTCTACAAAGAGCCTGTTCGGCATGAAGTGGCTGCATGAGGCCGTAGCGAAATATCCGCCGCGCGGCAGAAGCTTCAGCGCGCGCAGATTTATCTCCTTGTATCCGCGCTGCGCGCTGCCGACGGTCCTGCGCGATTTTGTAAACGCCGGCGGGTCGAGAATGATGAGATCATATGGCTTGCCGCCCTCCGCTTCAAGCTTCGGCAGCAGGTCGAACACATCCGCCGCGATGAAGTCCATCTTCCCGTCAAGTCCGTTGCGCACGGCATTTGCACGCGCCATTGCTATCGCGCTTTCGGACACATCGACCGCGGTCACATGCTCCGCGCCGCCGAGAGCCGCATTGAGCGCGAAAGAACCCGTATGCGTGAAACAGTCAAGCACGCGCATTCCCTTTGCAATGCGCGAGACCGCGAGGCGGTTATATTTCTGGTCAAGGAAGAAGCCGGTCTTCTGCCCGTTTTCAACGTCGACGCTGTAATATATGCCGTTTTCGCATATCTCGGTCACAGGAGAAGCGGGGTGATCGCACCCGTACCAGCCCTTGAACTGCTCCAATCCCTCCAATGCGCGGATAGCAACGTCATTGCGTTCAAATATGCCGTCTATCTGCTGCCCGTCCTCACGCAGGACCTCAAGCAGCAGTGGGAAAATCGTATCCTTTATCCGCTCCATGCCGACGGACAGCGTCTGCACAACAAGGATATTTGAAAAGCGGTCCACCGTCAGACCGGGGAAGCCGTCCGCCTCGCCGAATATGACGCGGCAGGCGGATATATCCCCGCCCATGACCGTCTTGCGGTAGTTCCACGCATACTGTATGCGCCGTTTCCAGAACGCCGCGTCAAATTTATCGTTCGCGTTGCGCGACACGAGCCGGACGCGGATCTTGCTCTTGCTGCTGAGAAAGCCGGTGCCGAGATACTTTCCCTTCTCGCTCACCGCGTCGACAAGCGCGCCGTTTTCCACGCCTTCCCCGCCGCCTGTCACCTCTGCCTCATATATCCATGGATGTCCATGTTCAACCCAGCGCGTTCCCTTGGGCGTGACCGTTATGCGCGGGTACTGTCGTTCTGCCTTCATCGTCCTCTTCCTTTATATAAATATTGTTTTATTTTATCACAAACTGACGGCTGTGAAAAGCCTTTGATTCACATTGCACCGGCGCCGGCCGGCAAAAAAACGCCGCAGGGCGTTTTCTTGCACCCTGCGGCGGATATGCCGCCTTATAATTTTACTGAAAGCCTTCCACCAGTGCAGCTATGGCGGTACCTATGATACTGATGGCAGACTTCAGCTGCTTGAGGCTCCCGTTCTCGCTCTCAAGATGCGACACCTCGGTGAGTATTTCATCGAGGTCAACACCGTCGAGCTGGTCGCCCGCCTTGTCGAGAGCATCAAGATTGAGGTGATTGATAAACTGTATGGCATCGCGGAGCTTATCGGCGTCCAACTCCTTGAGCTGCGAGCTGTACTTCTGCACGGTATCCGTCACCTGATTGAGCGTCCTCATAGCCGCGTTCACACGCGGCGTGGCAATGAGCACAAGGATCACGATCACGGCAAGAACTACCGCAGATACGATTATCCGCTTCGCCTTTCTCTCAGCTTCGCGGCGCTCCATCGCGTCTATGCGCCTCTGAAGGCTTGCAATAAGCTCACGCTCGGAAGCAGCCGGTGCAGCCGCGCCGGTCTCAGCCTCTGTCTTTTTTACCTCAAGGCCTTCATCCATTCTTTACTCCTCCTACCTTGCTTCACCGGGGTAGCTCATATATGTGCCGCCCTCAATGTCTTTCCATGTGAAAACGCCGTTTTCCAGAGTTATATAGCTATGCGGGGAAGCCTCCTTGGGAATGGAGACCGAACCGGGATTTATATATATTATTCCGTCAATGTCCTTGCATGCCGGAACATGCGTGTGCCCGCAGAGCAGAACGTCTCCCGCCGAGAGCGCAGGCAGATTCTGTGCGTTGAAAACATGACCGTGGCTGGCAAATATGATGTTCTTCCCGTTTTCCAGCAGGGCATACTCTGCCATTATCGGGAAATCCAGCACCATCTGGTCAACCTCGGAATCACAGTTGCCGCGGACGGTCATTATTCTTGAGCTGTACTCATTGAGCAGCCGTGCAGTCTCACGCGTATCGTAGCCGCGCGGCAGATCGTTGCGCGCGCCGTGGTACAGCAGATCGCCAAGAAGCAGCAGCCGGTCCGCATGCTCCCGCTCAAAGCAGTCCAGCATAAGCCGGCAGAAATGCGCCGAGCCATGAATGTCAGACGCTATCATCCATTTCATTGGGACACTTCCCTTCTTTCTATCGAACATGTGGTATTATAAATAAAAAAATGCGCCCCGTCAATGCCGGTGTGGCGCATTTCAGCAGTGTTTACAGATAATTTATCAAAAGAGAGTTACGGCAGCGCCGCAGACCTGTTATTTGCGCGCCGCTGCCGTAAAAATCCTTGATAAGCTCAGCGTTTTGCGCTTATCTCGGTTATAATGCGGCGCATATCGTCCCAATGCCGCTCCATATCGCGCACGAGCTTGAACTGCGTGCGCGCACGGTCGAGATTGTGAGTCTCTCTGTCAATGGCAAAATATACGTCGCCGTTGATATAATCTGTGAGAAAACGCATGCCGCATTCCACGGTCATTGTATACGCGCCCAGCGGCAGCACCTCTATTTCCCGCTCCGTCAGGCTCGGGCAGGCCTCAAGAAAGCCGCGGGCGAACGCCGCGTACATCTCAAGGTCAAGATCGACAAGGCTCAGATCCGGCTCATCCTCCGCGCCGGTGCTGGCGCCATAACGTATCGCATCACCGAAATCGTAGGCGGAGAGTCCGGGCATAACCGTGTCAAGGTCGATGACGCACAGCGCCCTGCGCGTATCCGCATCCAGAAGGACATTGTTTATCTTGGTGTCATTGTGCGTGACGCGCACCGGCAGCTCGCCGCGCTCGCGCATGCGCTGCAGCTCGCCTGCGGGCTCCTCGCGTTCAAGCACGAAGCTCAGCTCATCACGCACTCCGGAAAGGCGGCCTTTCGCGTCTTTCTCAACAGCCTCTCTGAGCTGCCGGTAACGATCCGGCGTATTGTGGAAGTTTACCAGCGTCTCTTCCAGCGTCTCCGCCGGGAAATCGCGCAGCACATACTGAAACTGTCCGAACGCACGGGCACACTCGGTCATATCCTCGACGCTCTCCGCCTGCTGGAGACTTATGCTGTTGTCTACAAAGCGGTACATGCGCCAGCAGCCGCCCTCGCCGTCATCATAGTAGTTTTTCCCGTCCAGCGTGTCCATATAGCAGATCATCGCAGTTTTTTCACCGCTGCGGCTCTTCAGATACCCGCTGATCTTGGACATGTTGTTCATCAGCGCGTCGACATTCGGAAATACGAACTGGTTTATCCACTGGAGAATGTACTTCGCGCCCGTATCTGTAGTGACGAGATAGGTGCCGTTTATATGTCCGCTCTTGATCTGGCTGCAATCAACCGGCCTGCCGTCGGTCGGAAAGTGAAATATTGCTTCCTTCATAAGCTGTGTTCCTCTTACCTTTTCCGTCTTATTTATATACCTCTGCATAGACGAACAGCCGCCCCTTGCGGGATGTTCCGCCAGTGCCGGTCATTTTTCCCTTGCCTGCTCCTCTCAGCGAAATAACGTCGCCCTCATGTACCGTCAGGTCCGTTTTCATGCACTGCGCATAATTGACGCTGACGCTTCCGGCCGAGATATGCTTCGCGGCCTCGGTGCGCGACATTGAGAACATCCCGCCCACGACGGCGTCGAGCCGCGGGCTCATCACCGAAAAGCTGAGGTTTTTGACCTTACGCTCAGGCACAGGCACCTCGTCAAGCGCGATCTCAGCCGCCGTGACGCCGCAGCGCCCGACCTTGTCGATACTCAGGAGATGGCGCATGACGCTGGGCATACAGAATACGTAGGCGGTGCTGTCCTGCACCCAGATGTCGCCCAGCCACTCGCGTCCTATCCCCATTCCGAGCAGCGCGCCCATATAGTCCCGGTGTCCGGGGCTTCCGAAATGCGCCGTCAGCTTCATCGCTTTTATAAACTCCGAAGCGTCAAAGCTCTCTTCATCCATATAGTACGGCAGGAAAAACGCCGATGTGCGCTCACATTCCGTGCTTCCTCCCGCGAATACGAGCGCAGTACCGCTGCGCTTTGCCCAGTTTTCAAGCTCATAGCGCTCCGCCGGGGTGAGAAAGCCCGTATGCGTGACTGTTCCGCTCTTTTCACAGCGCGCGGCAAGATCCTCCGCGCGCTTTATAAGTTCACTGTTTTCCATATTCCAACCGCGTCTTATGCGCGTCCTGATTCGTTTTCTGCAAGATCTGATCTATCTGCCCGAGCGTCCAGTCCAGTTCAGCAATGAATTCCTTTGACGATGTGCGCAGAACTCCCGAACGCAGCGCCGAGAGGCGGATGAGATTATCGCTTGTAACGACGCGCACATCATAGTTTTTGCCGATGTCATTGGCCATGCGCTCAATATACATGTCTGCCGTCTCCCCGTCGCCGGTATAGGCTACATGGATATTGTGGAACTGACTGCGCGAGCCCTTGTTCCCCGGTGTACGGTAAGCGTCAAACACGAGCACAAGCTCCGCCCTTGTAAAGCCGGCATAGCTTGAAAGCATGTCCATAAGCCTCGTGCGCGCAAGGTCAAGGCTGTCTGCCGCGAGGGCTTTCAGCTCGTCCCATGCGAAGATGAGATTGTAGCCGTCTACTATTATATATTGTCTGCGTTTTTCGATATTCACGGCCGCCGGCGCTTCAATGCGGACGCCCGCGCGGTATTCCGGGCGCTTTATGGGGCCGAATTCCCGCTCCATTATCGCTTCAAGCTCCCGCTCGTCTATGCTGATGCTGCGGTGCACCGCAGGAAAAGGCACAGGCTTTTTCTCCGCAAGGCAGCTGTCAAGATGCATATAGTCCTTCACCTTGTCCCAGCTCACGTTGAAGCCCGCGCCGTGCGCGCAGAAAACGGAGTCCGCGGGATTATCCGTGTCCGCGGCGGCATCGTAGCCGATCGCATCGACCACGGCCTGCTGGTTCCTGCACGGGCGATAGCTGTCAAGCCGGAACGACAGCCGTCCGCGCCCGTGCGTATACGCCACGAGCTCGGTCATATAGCCGTTCATCTCCGCCACCGGCGCCGCGCCGCATATGCGCATCAGCCCGCCGTGATCCTCCGGGGATGAAAATTCCGCATTCATCGTGCGCAGGTCGGAGATAGCCCTGCCGACCTGCTCTGGCGGGGTCTCAAGCGTGAAAGCATAGTACGGCTCCAAAAGCACGCTTTCCGCCTGCATCAGCCCCTGCCGCACGGCCCTGTAAGTCGCCTGCCGGAAATCGCCGCCCTCCGTATGCTTGAGGTGGGCGCGTCCCGCTGCGAGCGTTATCTTTATATCCGTCACCGGCGAGCCTGTCAGCACGCCTATCTGCGGCCGCTCCTGCAAATGTGTGAGAATAAGGCGCTGCCAGTTGCGGTCAAGCTCATCCTCGCTGCACACCGAATCTATCACAACGCCGCTGCCGCGCGGCAGCGGTTCCATGACAAGGTGCACCTCAGCATAGTGGCGCAGCGGTTCAAAATGCCCCACGCCTTCGACCTTGTTCTTTATCGTCTCGCGGTACATTATATGCCCTGCGTCAAGCCTCACGTCGAGGTCGAAGCGCTCCTTCACAAGGCTTCTGAACACCTCCGCCTGCACCTTTCCCATGAGCCGGACGGATATGCTGCGGCTGCGCTCGTTCCAGACGACATGCAGCTGCGGATCCTCCTCCTGAAGCAGTCTCAGCTTCGGCAGGACCGTGCGCGCATCGGCCTGCGGCGGCAGCAGCACGGTATAGCTCAAAACAGGTTCGAGCGCCGCCTCGGCAGAGTCCGGCTGCGCGCCCAGCCCCTGCCCCGGAAAAGTCGTGCTGAGGCCGAGCACCGCACAGACCTGACCCGCGCAGGCGCGCTCCGCCGTGTCGTACTTCATGCCGGAATATATGCGGATCTGCGTGACCTTCTCTTCAAGCTCCGCGCCGTCTGCTCCCCGGTATCTGATGCCCGAACGCACCGCGAGCTCTCCGCCGGTCAGCTTCATGAAGGTCATACGCTGCCCCTGCGCATCGCGCGCGATCTTATACACCTTTGCGGAAAATTCAGTGCCCCAGTCTCCCGGCAGCGTATAGCAGTCGAGCGCGTCGAGCAGCTCTTCAACGCCGTCAAGCTTCAGGCCTGAGCCGAAAAAGCACGGGAACAGCGCACGTTCCTTCACCAGCCGCGCTATATCGTTCTCCGAAAAGCCGCCGTTTTCAACATACGTCTCCATCGCGCTCTCCGAGCTCATTGCTATGCTCTCGTCACGTTCGTCAAGCGCAGCGCTGAAATCCACGCAGCTCTCTCCGAGCCGCTGCGTAAGTCCGCGCATCAGCGCGGGCTTGTCACTCGTCTCAAGATCCATTTTGCTCACGAATATGAACGCCGGTACGGCATAGCGGCGCAGGAGCCGCCATAACGTCTCCGTATGCGCCTGAACGCCGTCCGTGCCGCTGATGACCAGCACCGCATAGTCCAGCACCTGAAGCGTTCTCTCCGCCTCCGCCGAAAAATCCGCGTGCCCCGGCGTATCAAGGAGCGTGAAAGACGTGCACCCCGTGTCGAAGACGGCCTGCTTTGAAAAAATCGTTATGCCCCTTGCGCGCTCCAGCCAGTGCGTATCAAGAAAGCTGTCCTTGTGGTCGACACGGCCCAGCTTTTTTATTCTGCCCGACAGATACAGCATCGCCTCCGTGAGCGTGGTCTTTCCCGCGTCAACGTGGGCGAGTATGCCGACTGTCAGATTTCTGTTATCATTACTTTTTTCCATGGGCATATTCTAACAGTACAGCGCAAAATAATCAATGATTATTCACTTTATAGCTCCAGGTTAACATAATCTGTAATCTTTGTGTAAAAAATTTTAAATTTTTCTGCAACTTTGACTATGAATTTTGTAAAAGGTATGTTATAATTCTAAAGATAGTAATCTGTAATACTATGCTCTGAAATGCTTTTGTCTTTTCAACTTCTGCAAAAGGAGGCAACATATATGAAGAAAATACTCGTGCTTGAGGACGAGGCCAATATCCGCAGCTTTGTTGTCATCAACCTGCGCCGGAGCGGCTATGAGCCTATTGAGGCCGAAAACGGCACCATGGCGCTTGAAAAGCTGAAAGTTAACCCTGACATCTGCATGGCGCTGCTTGACGTGATGCTGCCCGATATAGACGGCTTTGAGGTCTGCCGCCGCATCCGCGCGACCGGCTCGAAGATGGGGATAATCATGCTCACCGCCAAGAGTCAGGAGATCGACAAGGTGACCGGACTTATGACCGGCGCGGACGACTATGTGACAAAGCCCTTCTCCCCCGCCGAGCTCACCGCGCGCGTCGACGCGCTTATACGCCGCCTCGGCATAGACGAGGACGAAAAAGCCAGCACCGAGATCGAGAGCGGCCCGTTCCTGCTCAACACGCGCAACCGCACGCTTGAGAAAAACGGCCAGCGCCTGAAGCTGACGCAGATAGAGTACATGCTGATGAAGCTTTTTATGGAGAATCCCGGCAAGGCCATGAGCCGCGAGGATATTCTCGCCGCCGTCTGGGGCAACGACTTCTCCGGCGAGCTCAAGACCGTTGACGTCAATATCCGCCGCCTGCGCATCAAGATAGAAGCCGATCCGACAGAGCCGGAATATCTCACGACGGTCTGGGGCTACGGCTATAAATGGGGCTATTGACGCTCCCGCGCCGCGCCGGCGGCAAACATACAGTAAGTACAGGAAGTAACATTTGATGTTTAAAACTCTCAAGGGCCAGCTTCTGGCCTCATCAATAGCCGCAATAATCCTTCTGCTGCTCGGAATATGGCTCATCACGCGCAGCTACCTCGGCTGGGGCATAGCGGTGCTGGTGATAGTATGCCTTTATATCGTCCTTCTCAACATCTGGTTCTGGCGCTGCGTATCAGACCCGATAACAGAACTCACAAGCTTTGCCAAGCGCATCGCAGAGGGCAGCTACGGGATACAGATGGAGGATAAATTCGTAAACGAGCTCGGCAGCCTCACCTCCGAGATCAACAACATGTCCGAGAAGGTCGCTGTGGCGGAAAAATCGCGGACGGAATTCGTCTCTCAGGTCTCGCACGAGCTGAGGACACCGCTGACCGCCATAACCGGCTGGGCCGAGACTATCGCATATGACCCCGCCGTTCAGGGGGATTCTCTGCGCGGCATACACATCATATCCAAAGAAGCCGAGAGGCTGACCGGCATGGTGTCGGAGCTTCTCGAATTCACAAGGATACAGGACGGGCGCTTCAATCTGCGTATCGAGCTTATCGACATCGCAGCCGAACTCGAGGACGCGCTCTTTACTTACGGCGAGCTGATAAAGCAGGCCGGTATGAAGATCAATTACACCGCGCCGCCCGCAGAGATACCGCTCATTCCGGGCGATCCTGAGCGGCTCAAGCAGGTTTTCCTCAACCTGCTCGACAACGCCGCCAAGCACGGCGGCGACGGCGACAAGCTGGACGTGACGCTAAGCTCTGACGCCTCGGGCGTACACATTGTGTTCCGCGATTACGGCCACGGCATACCGGAGGGCGAGCTGCCCCACGTCAAGGAGAAATTCTATAAGGGCAGCTCCAAAAACCGCGGCACAGGAATCGGCCTGTCCGTATGCGATGAGATCATCACCCGCCATAACGGCGAGCTGAAGATAGAAAACGCCGATGGCGGCGGATGCAGGGTATCCATCACGCTGCCGCTCACGGCCAAATAACCGTTTCGTACTCAAGGGTGATATATAAAATGTCTGATAAAGCAAAATCCAAGTCCTTCCGCACATCAATAGGCGGTCAGGCGCTCATTGAGGGCATCATGATGCGCGGCCCGAAAAAGCAGGCTATAGTCTGCCGCACGGCCGACGGCCTTGTCGAAAAAACAGAGGAGCTCAGGTTCATCAAGGATCGCTATCCCATACTCGGCTGGCCGCTGATCCGCGGCTGCGCGATCTTCCTTTCCTCTCTCGTCAAGGGCATGCAGGCGCTGACCTATTCGGCCTCCCTTGTTCCGCTCGAGGAGCAGGGCGAACCGGACAAGCTCGACCAGTGGATTGAAAAGCATTTTCCGGCTGAGCAGGCGCAGAAGCTCATTATAGGCACAGCCGTCGTTCTCGGCATCGCGCTGTCGCTGTTTCTCTTCATTTTCCTGCCCGCGGCCACAGTCGGCCTCATAAAGCCGCTGACGGCAAGCCATGTCGTGCGCAACCTCTCCGAGGGCGTCGTGCGCGTTGTGATATTGCTCGTATATATGCGGCTGTGCTGCCTGTCGCCGGATGTAAAGCGCCTTTTCTCATACCACGGCGCCGAACACAAGACGATATTCTGTTATGAACACGGCAAGGCGCTGACGGTCGAAAACGTCCGTCCCGAGTCCCGCTTTCATCCCCGCTGCGGCACGAGCTTTCTGCTCGTTGTCGTGGTCGTGAGCATACTTGTAAACTCCGTCGTCCGTGCTGACAACAGCTTTGTCCGCATGGGCTGGCATCTGCTGCTCCTGCCGGTCGTCGTCGGCATCAGCTACGAAATAAACCGCTGGTGCGGTCTGAACGACAACTGGCTGTCCGCCGCGCTCTCAGCGCCCGGCAAATGGCTTCAGCATATGACGACGAACGAGCCTGACGACGGCATGATAGAATGTGCCATCCGCGCGATGGAGCTGGTCATTCCCGATGAAAAGGGCAGCGACGAATGGGGCAGGTGAAGAAAAAATATGAGGACATACAACGACATCTATCTCTCCACGCGGAATCTGCTGCGTCAGAGCGGAATCGACGGCTTCAGCCTTGAGGCGAAGCTTCTGGTCGCCGCTGCGGCCGGAAAGACGGTGCCGCAGCTTCTGCGGGACATGAACCTCTATGCCAGCAACCGTATCGAGGATACCGTGACCGAATTTGTCGCCCGCCGCATGCGCGGCGAACCCGTGGCCTACATAACCGGCACCTGGGAGTTCTACGGTCTGCCGATGATCACGAACACAGACGTGCTCATCCCGAGGATGGACACCGAAAAGCTCGTGGACACGGTCAAGGAGCTTTTCACCGGGCGGAAAATGGACGCGCGCATACTCGATCTTTGCTGCGGCAGCGGGTGCATCACCTGCGCGATAGGCCATGAAATGCCCGCGACGCGGCTCGTCGCCATAGACATCAGTGCAAACGCCCTTGACGTCTGCCGCCGCAATATCGCCGCAACGAAGCTCATCTCCCGCGTGATCTGCATGCAGGCGGATGCGCTCTCCTCTCCCCCGCTCGGGATAGGCGATTTTGACATGATCGTATCCAATCCGCCGTACATACCGTCCGAAGAGATAAAAACGCTCGACAGCTCCGTGAAGGATTTCGAGCCGGTCTGGGCTCTCGACGGCGGCACGGACGGGCTGAAATTCTACAAGGCAATAATCAAGTACTGGAAGTCCCTGCTGCGTCCCGGCGGCTACCTCCTCTTTGAGGTTGGCGAAGGGCAGGCGCAGCCCGTGAGCGAGATGCTTCAGGCCGCGGGCTTCAACTATACCGATACAAGGAAGGATACCCTCGGCATAGACCGCGTGGTATTCGGCAGAATGTAATAGGAGGATTACAAGATGGCAGAAAAGAAAAAAGTCCCCGCGATAGTGACCCCCGCCAGCAGCGACAGGAAAAAAGCGCTTGAGACGGCCATTGCGAAGATCGAAAAGGACTACGGCAAGGGAACCATCATGCGTCTTGGCGACGATATATCCATCAACGTCGCCGCGCTGTCGACCGGCTCTCTGTCCCTCGACCTTGCGCTCGGCATAGGCGGCCTGCCGAAGGGACGCATCATTGAAATATACGGGCCCGAGGCTTCAGGTAAGACCACTCTCGCGCTGCATGCCGTCGCATCGGCGCAGAAGGAGGGTGGCGACGCGGCATATATCGACGTCGAGCACGCTCTCGAACCGGCCTACGCGCAGGCGCTGGGCGTTGATATAAACAGCCTTCTCATCTCGCAGCCGGACACCGGCGAGCAGGCTCTCGACATAGCCGAGTCCCTTGTGCGCTCCGGCGCGGTGGACATCGTTGTTATCGACTCCGTCGCCGCGCTCATCCCCCGCGTCGAGCTTGAGGGCGAGGTCGGCGACACCGTCGTCGGCGCGCTCGCAAGGCTGATGAGTCAGGCCATGCGCCGCCTTGCAGGCGCGATCTCCAAGAATAACTGCACCGTTATTTTCATTAACCAGCTGCGCCAGAAAATCGGCGTCATGTACGGCAACCCCGAGACCACTCCCGGCGGTCTTGCGCTGAAATATTATTCCTCCGTGCGTATAGACGTGCGCCGTATCGAGACACTCAAGGTCAACGGCGAAATGGTCGGCAACCGCACGCGTGCAAAGGTCGTCAAGAACAAGGTCGCTCCGCCGTTCCGCGAGGCTGAATTTGACATCATGTACGGCGAGGGCATCTCCAAGGTCGGTGAGATCATCGACCTTGCGGTCAAGCTCGAGATAATCGACAAAGCCGGCGCGTGGTTCACAGTCGATGGCCAGCGCGTTCAGGGCCGCGACGCCGTGAAGGAATATCTCAGAAATAATCCCGAAGTCGCCGACAAGATCGAGCAGCAGGTGCGCGAAAATGCATACAAGCTCACCCCGCGCGGCCAGCGCGAAGCCAAGGCAGCCGCTGCCAAGGCCGTGGACGTGAGCGCCGCCGATTTTGACGAAGACTGATAAGGCGCTCCGCCTGCGTAACGTGCCATGCAGATAACCGATATTCACCAGACCTCGCCCGGCCGCCTGACCGTGACTCTGGCCGGTGGGGATGAGATAAAGTCCACCCTCGGCGTCGTCACGGATATGCGCCTGTACTCCGGGCGCGAGATGGATCCCGCGGCGGTCAGCGAGCTGAAAAGCGCTTCTCTGCGCGCGCTTGCAAGAGAACGCGCGCTTGAATACCTCTCCCGCCGTCCCATGTCCTGCGCGGAGCTGAAAAAAAAGCTCATCGAAAAGGGCGAGGACGAGGATGTTGCAGAGTACTGCGTCGGCTGGCTTTCAGAGCACGGACTTATTGACGACGAGAGCTATGCCGCCGCCGTTGCGCGGCACTATGCCGCAAAGGGCTACGGCCCCGGCCGTGTGCGCACGGAGCTCAGCCGCCGCGGTATCGCGCGCGAGCTGTGGGACAGCGCGCTGGACGCGATGCCCAAAAACGTGGATAAGCTTGACCGCTTCATATCCTCGCGCCTCCATGACCCGGACGACCGGGACGAGGTGCGCAGGGTCAGTCAGGCGCTTTTCCGCCGCGGCTACTCATGGGATGAGATACGGCGTGCGCTTGAGCGTCACCGGGCCGGTGCGGACGATTTTTACGAAGAATAATTTTTGAGGACAGACAATGGATAAAAGCTTTGCACTTATTTCCCTTGGCTGCGCGAAAAATCTGGTAAACAGCGAGCAGATGATCTACCTCATGACCGAGGCGGGCTATACTCTCGTGTCCGAGCCGGACGGCGCAGACCTTGTAATTGTTAACACCTGCGGCTTTATTGACGCGGCGAAGAGCGAGGCCATCGACAGCATACTTGAAATGGCGGAGCTGAAAAAAGCCGGAAAGCTCGGCGGCATAATCGTCACCGGCTGTCTCTCCGAGCGCTATAAGGATTCAATCACGGATGAGCTGCCCGAGATAGACACCGTCCTCGGCGTAGGGAGCTTCGGTGAGATCGTCAAAGCGGCCGACGCCGTTATGGCCGGACGCCGCCTGAGTCTCTTCGGCGACCAGAGCGCGCCCATTGAAGAGATCCCGCGCGTCATCTCGACAGGGCCGGGCTGGGCATATCTCCGCATTGCCGAAGGCTGCAACAATTTCTGCGCGTTCTGTGCCATCCCGTTCATTCGCGGGCGTTACCGCTCGAGAAAAATGGAGGACATCGTGGACGAGGCCAAAGAGCTTGCCGCGCGCGGCGTAAAGGAGCTTATTGTCATCGCGCAGGATATCACGCGCTACGGCACCGATCTCTATGGCAAGCGCAGTCTCGCTGCGCTGTGCCGCGAGCTTGCAAAGATCGACGGCGTGGAATGGATCCGCCTGCACTATCTCTACCCCGACCAGTTTGACGACGAGCTTATCGACGAGCTCGCATCCAACGATAAGATCGTAAAATATCTGGACATTCCCATCCAGCACATAAACGACAAAATACTCAAGACCATGAACCGCCGCGGCACTGGCGAGGAGATACGCTCGCTGTTCAAAACTCTGCGTGAGCGCATCCCGGATCTCGTACTGCGTACAAGTCTCATAGCCGGTTTGCCCGGCGAGGGCGAGGCTGAGTTTGAGGAGCTGTGCGAATTCCTGCGCGAAGCGCGTATCGAGCGCGTCGGCGTGTTCCCGTTCTCCCCCGAGGAGGGCACTCCGGCTGCGGCAATGGAGCATGTTGATTTTGAGGAAGCCCAGCGCCGCGCCGACATCATCCTTGAGCTTCAGGCGCCTATAATGGACGAGTTCTGTTCCGGCTTTGTTGGCAGGACCATCCGCGTCCTCTGCGACGGCTATGATGAGGAGAGCGGTCTGAAAACCGGCCGCAGCTATGCCGACTCGCCGGATATAGACGGGCAGGTGCTGTTCTCCGGTACAGCCGCCGAAGGCGATATGACAGACGTATTGATTCAAAGCGCCGAGGATGGTATACTCTACGGCGAGGAGGTAAGCCGCTCATGATGAAAACTACCGCAAACAAGATAACCATGGTAAGGATAGTGCTCATACCGCTTTTTCTCGCGCTGGCCTATACCGATCACCTGTACTCCGCGCTTGCGGTTTACATAATTGCATGTCTGTCCGATGTGGCGGACGGCTACATAGCGCGTCACTACAATCAGGTCTCCGACTTCGGCAAATTCATGGATCCGCTGGCAGACAAGATGCTCGTTCTCTCTGCGATGTGCTTTTTCATTGAGAACGGCCAGATGCCCGGCTGGTGTGTGGCGATAGTGCTTTTCCGCGAATTCGCCGTGTCCGGTCTGAGGCTGATCGCCGTTGAGCAGGGCCGCGTTATCGCGGCGGCCTGGTCCGGCAAGCTCAAAACCGGCTGCACGATGGTCGGCCTGTCGGCAATGATGCTTTTCTCCGAGATCCAGATGGTCAATATAGTTTTTACCGCGCTTATTCTTATCACGACGGTCGGTTCAGGGATACACTATTTCTGCATCAACGCCGACGTTTTCAAAAATGCTGATTAAAGAGGGTCACAACCATGAAGCTTTATAATTCCGCAACCCGCACAAAAGAGGAATTCGTTCCCAATCATCCCGACATTGTGAAGATGTATACCTGCGGCCCCACGGTCTACCACTTTGCACACATAGGCAATCTGCGCTCCTATATTATGGAGGACATCCTTGAAAAATACCTGCGCTATCTCGGCTACAACGTCAAGCGCGTTATGAATATCACCGACGTCGGCCATCTCACCTCCGATGCCGACGAGGGCGAGGACAAAATGCTCAAGGGCGCACAGCGCGAGCACAAGACCGTCATGGAGATCGCAAAGTTCTACACCGACGCTTTCTTCGACGACTGCCGCAAGCTCAACATCAAGCGTCCCGACGTAGTTGAGCCCGCCACGCACTGCATTGACGAGTACATCAAGATAATCACCAAGCTCATGGACACCGGTTACGCATATTTTGCCGGCGGCAATGTCTATTTCGACACCTCCAAGCTTGAACGCTACTATATTTTCAACGACTTTAACGAGGAGGATCTCGCGGTCGGCGTGCGCGAGGGCGTTGACGAGGACACCAACAAGCGCAACAAGAACGACTTTGTGCTGTGGTTCACCAAGTCCAAGTTTGAGGATCAGGCGCTCAAATGGGATTCCCCCTGGGGCGTCGGCTATCCCGGCTGGCATATTGAGTGCTCCGGCATTTCGATGAAGCATCTCGGCGAAGATCTGGACATCCACTGCGGCGGCATAGACAATGCTTTCCCCCACCACACGAATGAAATTGCACAGTCTGAGTCATATCTGGGGCATAAATGGTGCAATTTCTGGATGCATGTCCACCACCTGAACACCACTCACGGCAAAATGTCCAAGTCAAAGGGCGAGTTTCTCACCGTGTCTCTGCTTGAGCAGAAGGGCTACGATCCCCTTGCCTACCGTCTGTTCTGCCTGCAAAGCCACTACCGCAACAGTCTTGTGTTCACATGGGAGAACCTCGACAACGCACAGACCACGTACAACAAGCTCATTTCCAAGATCGCCGCGCTTGACCCGAACGACGGCGAGGTCAGCCAGGAGGCGGTCAACGCACTTAAAGAGAAGTTCTGCGCCGCGCTTGACAACGATCTGAACACCTCGCTTGCCGTTACCGCGCTTTATGACGTGCTCAAGTACAAGACCAACGGTGCGACAAAGCTCGCCATTCTCAGCGACTTTGACCGTGTGCTCGGCCTGAGCCTCATTGAGAAAGCCGCGAAGAAGCGCGAAGAGCTCAAGAAAGAGCAGCTCAAAGCCGGCGAGTTCACGATAATCTCCGAGTCCGGCGAAGAGGACGAATCCGTCACGGCAAAAATTCAGGCGCGTCAGGATGCAAAGAAGGCCAAAAATTACGCGGAGGCCGACCGCATCCGCGATGAGCTGAAAGCCGCCGGTATTGAGGTCACGGATATACCCCACGGCGCAAAGTGGAAGAGAATATAAGCGCATGAACAAATAAACAAAGCCTGCATGACAAAAAATCATGCAGGCTTTTTCTTTTTGCCGGTCAATATACAGCAGAGCTCACAGCTCGTTTATCACAGCAGTGACCGGCATATTGCGGATGCGTCTCGCCGGGGCGATAGAGGCCGCGGCGGCCGCAAGCGAAACAAACAGGAGGATCACCAGAAGCGAGTGCGGCGGTCAGCTCCAGCGGCTCCCCGTTTTTGAAAGCCCGCCCCCTGCAGCAAAAGGACGCTGACACCGTTGGAGCGCAGTTCGGTGTCCTCCGTCTGAAAGGAATTCGCCCTGCGAAGCAGAGCGTTGATGCGTGAAATGAGCACGCCCAGCTTGAACGGCTTTGTGATATAGTCGTCGCCGCCGATGTCCAGTCCCATAATGATGCTCGTTTCCTCGTCCGAAGCCGTCAGAAAAATGACCGGCACCTTTGAAGTGAGCCGTACTTTTTTGCAGAAATCAAAGCCGGAGCCGTCCGGCAGAGATACATCCAGCACGAGCAGATCATATTTTCCATCCGTCCACCGCATCTCGCCCTCTTTGAGCGTTCTGGCTATATCCAATTCAAAGCCCTGCTTCCTGAAAGCATATGATAGCCCGTTTATAAGGCTAAGATCATCCTCCAAAAGCAAAATTCTGCTCATATATTCACTCCCGTATCCCAATATATATCATGGCGCGGCGTGCTTTCAGGTACGCAGCGCAGCCGCTCCGCACCTGCTTCGGGCCTGCACGGCTTTGCGGTCATGCAGGCATAGTTCAGCCCGTTTTATACACCTTGTTCACGCCGTCCGTATACCACAGCTCAAAGCGCGCTGCATACCATTCCTCGTCCGGTGAAAAATTCTCGCGCACATAGCTGTCAAACAGCACATAATCTATGCCCCATTTGTCGAGTTCAGCTTCGTCCGGCTCGGAATAAAGCCGGCGCATCGCCCTGTACTCGGTGTCATAGTCCATGCCGTGGTAATAAACATAGCTGCCGGAGCCGCACATTATCCTGCGCCCCGCAAGGCTGAACACTGGGCACGTCACATCGTCTCCTGTCAAAAACAGCGCGTCCGGCTCCGCGTTTTCGTCAATGTAACCGGCAAGCGCGATGTCGTTTGCGCTCCAGTGCTGGTAATCGCTCAGAAGCTCGCGTCCAACGGTGAGCACACTGCCGAACATTGCAATAAAGCAGCATACGCTCAGTCCGAGAGCACGCCACGGCCGCTGCTTCACTGCCGCAAAGAGATCCACGAGAAGATTCGCCGCGAGAACACAGCTGAGCATATGCCACACATACAAAAGCTTATTGTTGTCATAGTTATTCGGCTGGAACACCACAAACTCAGCCAGCGCAAGGATCAGCAGCCCGCCGCCGTAAAACCAGCGCTGCTTCGGCTTTGCATGTAAAAACGCCGGGATGATAAGCAGATATACAAGGCCGATATTCTTGATGTAAAACCAGAAGTAGTTGTCCTTCAGATGTCCGCCGTCGTCTCCGTTCACCCAGTTGAAATGCAGGCGCAGCATATGCTTTCCGTCAAGCGTCTGGGCAAAAACCGTCCCCCACATCCCGGTAAGCCAGATCACGGCGCACACCGCGGCCAGCAGCGCCCACGGTCTGGCCGCTTTCCACAGGCCGTCGCCGCCGCAGTGCAAAAGCGTATATACGCCGCACACGATGCAGATGAGCACCAGCGCAAGGGCAGAATGCGTATGCAGCAGCGGAAGCGGGAGCACCAGCAGCGCAAGCGGGAGCCACAGCCGCCGCTCCCCCTCCATCGCAAAGCGCCAGAGCAGATACAGTGCCGGAAACAGCACGCTCCATCCGAAAAGCGTTGCGCGCTGCGGTATGAGAAGATCGACTATCGGGTTGACCCAGACAATATTTTCTGCCGTGTAATTGGTCGGCGTCGTATAAAAGCCGGTAAAAATACCCGCAAAATCGCCTGCACTGCCGAGAAAATACATGAATCCGTAGCCGCTGCCCATAAAGAACAGCCAGAACGCGAGCGACGCCTTAGCCGCAGAGCCCAGCATGCGCCTTGCAAGCTGCCACATCATGCCGAACACGCTCACGAACGCCGCCAGCATCGGCAGGATGTAGGCAAGCCGCAGCTGTGCGCCGAGGACCAGAAACACGCTTGATACCGTCTCGCACAAGAACGGATAGCCGAAGCGGTGCTGTCCGCCCAGGAGCGGGTAGTCCGGCGGGAATTTGCCGGTGACAGCAATATTCTTTATAAAACCTATGTGCATGGGCATGTCGCCGTAGCAGCTTTGTCCGGTGTGATACGCGCCATCGGTATAATGCAGCACGTGCGTGTGCAGCAGTACGGCCGCGAGCACGAGCGCCGGGAGAATACACGCCCACATCGCGGCGCCGTCCACGTCCCGCACGGGCTTCAGGCCTTCCCCTGTTCTCCGCAGCCATATCAGGAGCACGGCGGCAGCCGCCGCCGCAGAGATCACCGCCGTCAGGCCAAAACCGAGCGCGGCGGCAAAAGCCGCAGGCAGCAGTGCAAGAAGCGACACGCCCGCACCGCAGCCAAGCGGCACATACACCGACGCCCCCGCATCCGGCAGCACCCGGCGAACTGCAAGCACGCCCGCGGCAATAAAGATAAGTATGTATAATACGCTCAGTACATTCAGCATGATCTCACCCGGCCATATTCCTTGATAAGCAGATTCTACTTCATTTGTCCGCGCAGGTCAAGAACGTGCCTGTGCCCGTATTCTCCTGCTGCGTCGCGGAAAACCGGTTTAAAAAACGGAAGGAGGCTTGTAAAAAGCCTCTTTCCGTTTATTTGCAGAACTCACGGTCGTTCCCTGCGCAAGGAACTCGCTTTCGTCTGTAACACTACTGGCAGCTATAATATAGCACGGCGGCAGCGCAGAACCCGTCGGAATATGCGCCCGCTCACCTGTTCTCCGTCAGTTTTATTGCAGCGCTGAGCATTCTTGCCATCTCGCCGCGCGTGAGATACTCTCCGTTCCGGCCAATCGCATCATCCATCACGCCGCAGGCGCTCAGATTTGCGCAGGCCTGTGCAATGTCGGCATCAAGCGCCTCATCCAGAGGGATATACGACACCGTAGTGACATTGATCGCTCTGTCGAGCATCAGCGCCGCCTCGCTTTTTGTCACGGGCGTCTGCGCTTCAAAAGCCTCGCCATATTCCCCGCCGCCGGCAACGCCGCACATTGCAGCGGTGGAGACGTAGCCCTTCATCCACGACGGGATGTTTTCATCATCGGCAAAGCCGGTTTTCATTGCGGACTCGAGCAACGGCTTGCCGGAGATAAGCATGCACATGCTTAGAAATTCGCCGCGGCTGACGTTTTTATCAGGGCCGAAGCAGTATTCCCCGCCGATCTGCTCTCCGGTGAAAATGTTCTTTTCACTCAGCAGCACCGCGGAATACTCGTCGGCGCGGCCGCGCATGTCAGAATACAGCACATCCTTTTTCGGCTTTTCGATCTTGATTATAACGGTCGCCTCCTGAGAGAGGTTCCCGTCGGCATCCGCTGCCTTATAGCCGAAATAATCGCGCCCTTTCTTGTTCTCCCTCGGTGTGTAGACAAAGCTGCCGTCATTTTCAAGCTTTATGCTGCCCTTGACCGGCTCCGTTGTAATAGTATACTCAAGCGCGCCGCCGTCAGGGTCATATGCGCTCAGACTTCCGCCGACAGACACGTTCTGGTAGGTTTGCAGCTCCAGATTCTCGGCTACCGGAGCCGTACCGTCCGCATATGCGCCGGCACAGAGCCCGGTGCACATACAAAGCGTCAGAGACATAGCAGTAAGAGAGATAAAAATGCGTTTCATATTACCGCCTCCAATATAAAATGTATCCATAGTTTGCTCTTATTTTGGGCGAATATGCAAATTGCGGTAGACGAAGGCGGCAATTATATGGTATGATAGCCTAAAGAAAATCCCGGAGGTCATCCATATATGGAAATCACTGCTTCCGCAATGTGGCTGAACACCGTATTTGCGGGTTTTGACCAGAGCGTCACGCTCTTTGTACATCAGCTCTATGACTTGGGCGGGGACTTTTTTACTCCGTTTTTTGAGTTTGTGTCCTTTTTCGGCAAGGGTGGGCTTCCTCTGATATTCATTTCACTGATGCTCACGCTCTTTAAGCCGACGCGCCGCTTCGGTACGGCAATGTGCCTGTCTCTCGCCGTTGGCGCGCTCATCACAAACTGCTGCCTGAAGATCCTCATAGCAAGGCCGCGGCCCTATGCCGACCATAACAGCATTTTTTATCAGCTGTGGCTGCTGGTCGGGCAGAACATCGAGAGTGACAAAAGCTTTCCGTCCGGGCACACCACGGCTGCGTTCGCTTCGATGACGGCTGTGTTCCTTGTGGGCGACAAGCGATGGAGCTGGACAGCGTACATATTTGCCGTTATCATGGGTATCGCGCGCATCTATCTGTGCGTACACTTCCCCTCCGACGTACTCGGCGGCATTATCGCCGGAGTTACCGGCGGCATCGTGGGCACTTGCATCGCGCGCAGGTTCCCGGCAAAATGGTATGACAAGGATCTTTTCAGGAAGGACGGTGAGGCAGGATGTTCGGATTCGGCCGCCTGAAATTCAGAGGCGTAGACAAAAAGTATATTGATGATCAGGAGCATATTGACGATTATAATGCCGCAGAGCCGATCGGCCGCGTGCGGCTGGGCAGGCTGTGCCTGTACTACCGCGACCTGGGCAAGAAATACTATGTTCCTTATGACTACATTGACCGCACCTTCACACGCATAAATGAATGCGCGCCTGACGACGGGCCGGTCATTCATTATTACCGGCTCATTCTCGTGCATGACGGCAAGGAGTTTGCCAACCTTATTTTCGATGAGGAGAAGGACGTCGACCGTATCCACGCCGAACTCAAGGCTATACGTCCGGAGATAAAGTACGGCTACATTCCTCCGGCTGACGGCAAGCGCCGCAGACTCTCATGATACTCGCGCCGTATCTGCATATTGATTAAAAAGCACCGCAGCGGTTCAGTTACCGCTGTGGTGCTTTCTGTACGCCGAGGGCGTTTCGCCCTCTATGGATTTGAATATCTTGGTGAAATAATTGTAATCCGTAAACCCGACGCGCTCCGCAATGGCTGAAATGCTCAGATCCCCTTTTATAAGGAGTACCTTTGCCGCTTCAATGCGCCGCTTGGATATAAGCTTTGTAACGCTGCCCTCCCCGGATATTTTCTTTGCCAGCGCGCAAAGCTTCGTCATGCCTATGTTGAGATCGGCTGATATTTTGCGCAGCGACAGTTTCTTCATATAATGCCGGTCAATATACATTTCAAGCCGTTGCTGGTCGGAAAATTCGGCTGAACGGATGATCCCCTGAAGCTGTATATATGAAGTTATTGCCTCAAGTATCTCTCCGTAGGCGCGCCGCTTGTTCTCGGAGTGCTGCTCGATGCTGAAAAACGCCTTTTTCAGCGCCTGCATATCCCCGTCGAACCAGCCCAGACGCGCAAGGCTCTCCTCCCACTGGACGCTCTTCGGCCTGTCATCCATAAGCTGCCCGAACGACAGAAAGGCCACAAGCTCTCCGCTGTCGAATATCGGCATGACGACTTCCCAGAGTCCGGCATGACAGCGGTATGAAACGCTCCTGCGCGTCTCGGCGCACTTTTTCACGCCCTCACGGTCACACTGAACGCATCTTGCATGTCCTTTCGGATCATCATTTATCATACGGCAGAAATCGTTGTGGCGGCCAAGAATACTGATGTCGTTGCCGTCAAGGTCGTATATATTCGTCTGTATTCCCACGAGTAAATACAGATTGCTCAAAAGCTGCTGAAGTCTCTCATTATTGAAAAGTACATTCATCGGCACATCTCCGCATATTTTTTCTGCTCATATCACCCGTAGCCGGCATATATGCCTGCCTGACAGCGCCGGCATTTTTCTATCCGCAGTCAGGATCGTGTGCATACTTACCAACTGATGGTAATATACTACTACAATTTTCACCTTCTTTTTTTAATAATCTGTATATTTTCTTCTTTTTCTCGTTTTCTACTTGACATAACACCGGGAACATAACTATAATAAATTGCATTATAAATGGCAGTTACTATGATTTGAGAGGTACGCATATGGCCGAGAGATATACAAAAAAATATAAGCTCGAGCAGTCGCTGTACTCCGACGCGGCCCCCGTTCTGATCACTGCGGGCACACTGCTCAACGACAATATAACGCACAAGACGCTGGTCCAGCTAAGATTCAGGAGTCTCTCCGACAAAGAGATAAAGTCCCTGCGCGTCATCGTCACGCCGGCTTCCTCCGGCAGTGCGGCAAAGCCTGTCCCGGTTGAATATACATACACCGAGCTTTCGGCCGAAAGGGATTCTGAATTCGGTCAGAAGTCCGCTATCGTCATGCCTTCAGACGATATAGACTCATTCGAGGCCGCAGTAGCCGAGGTCGTTTTCGCCGACGATTCCAGTTGGGACGGTACGGCCTCCGTATGGTCGACAATAAGATCTCCGCGCACGCTCGCCGAAGCGCTCGGTGACGAAGAGACGGCAAAGCAGTACTCTATCCGCTACGGCAGCGACTGCACCATGTTCCCCGAAGAAGAGCGCGGACTGTGGTTCTGCACCTGCGGCGCAATAAACCGCAAGGATGAAGAAAAATGCCATAGCTGCCGCCGCATTTTCTCTGCGCTCAAAAACATCAATATCGCCTCTCTGCGCTCCGACAGTATACAGCGCGTCGAAGCCGAGAAGATCGAAGATACGGAGAGCTCCGAAAAAAAAGCGTCCAGACGCAAAAAGCTTATAATTGCGCTGGCCATTGCCGTGCCTGTTCTGATCGCGCTTATCGCCGTGCTGTGCACCGTGCCGCGGAATATCGAGCAGAGGAACAGTTATGAAACTGCCGCCGCGCTGCTGCAGGACGGGAAATATGACGAGGCCGAGGCTGCGTTCCTCGCCCTCGGTAATTACGGCGACAGCGCGGAAAAGGCCGCAAAGGACGTTCCCTACGCAAGGGCCATGTATATAATGGACTGCGCGGAGAAGGACGATGTCTCCGGCCTCCTTACACTGGGCAAAAAACGCTCCGACGTCGCGGAGGGCGAGACTGTATCCGTCGCTCTCTACCGCGAGGCAATACCTCTTTTTGAAGCGCTTGGCAATTACAAGGACAGCGCCGCCATGGCCGAAAAGGCCCAGGCCGCTATCGACGACTACTTTTCATCGCAGGAAAAAGCAGCCTATGCCAATGCGGAAAAGCTGTTCGACGAAGGCAGCTACTGCGCTGCACGCGACGCTTTCAAGGCAATGGGCGATTACGGCGACAGCGCCGAGATGTCAAAAGAGTGCATGTATCAGCGCGCGATGAAGCTTTATGAGCTCACCGACAAATACTACACCAACGGCATAGTCGTAAAGATCACTGAAAACGCCGGCGAAAAGAGCGTTTTCTATATCCCGCAGGACGTGTACACCACGCTCGGTAGCAGCCTGTCCGCTGATATACGCGACATCCTCAAGTCTGACGGCGTAGAGATCAATATACAGGACGCGCCCGAGACCGGATACACGCCGATATCCATGGCCGTGAGCCAGCTGTTTGAGGAGCTCGGCGATTATAAGGACAGCAAGGACATGATCCAGAAGGCTATAGACACCGCTGACTACACCCGGCCTTTCTTTGATATGTGCTCGTCGGGCGATATTATAAACGCATACAAATGGCTCCAATCCTACAGCGGTGAATTTGAAAACCGCGACGCATGGCTTGCCCTGCTGCAGATGTACGCACCCTACTGCGCGAGCTGGCAGTTCTATCAGGGCGACCCGAGCCTGATAGCGCAGAGTCTCGGCATGGAGCTGCAGTGCATCACGTTCACCTCAAAGGTCATAATTGACGATAACACTGCGCACCTTGTTCTCTATCCCGACGGCAATCAGGACTATTACCTTGATCTTACAGCCACCGTCGGTTCTACCGGGTTCATGTATAATGCTGACGGCGTGAACATCTATTACGCCGTGATCTCAAACCTTGGCCGCTTTACATTTACCAAGTACAACAGTCTTGGCATGAAGATCGGCAATCAGAGCTGTGAGTACTCCAACATGGGATAATTTATCCCTTTGATTCGCGCGCCGCCTCCCCGTGCACTGGGGAGGCGGCATTATTTTTTCACTTGTCCCTTGCAATTTTCCGGTATTCTCCGGGCAGGATACCGGTACTCTTTTTAAAAAGCTCCGCAAAGCGGCTCGACGTAGTATAGCCGATCATCTGGGCGATCTGCCACATGGTAAAGTCGGTGTCGATGAGAAGGTGCTCCGCCTAACTCATGCGGCGGCCCTGAATATACTGCGTGATCGTGCAGCCCTGCCAGCGCTTGAAGCAGCTATGAGAAGTTTGTGTCCGCCGCCAGAGAATGTGCCCAGAGCTATATTGACTGGATGAACAAGAGCAACTTCTATTTCACGTTTGCCATGAACATCATGCCTGCAACGCTCCTGACCGTGCTTCCTATCGGCGGGATGCTGCTGAAAAACGGAACGCTGACGCCGGAGAAATTTGTCCTCATCGTGATCCTGTCCATGGGACTTATCACGCCTATCATCGGCTGCATGAAGTACACCGACGATCTGGCCAAGGTCGGCACGATCATCGGTCAGGTGACGGACATTCTGACTGCGCCGGAGCTGTCCCGCCCGGAAACGGATGTGCAGACGCCGCAGGGCAGCACCGTTGAACTGCACGGCGTTCATTTCGGCTACGGCGATACCGAGGTGCTGCACGGCATTGACCTTATATTCCGCGAGGGAACGGTCAACGCGCTCGTCGGCCCCTCCGGCAGCGGCAAATCCACGATCGCAAAGCTCATAGCGTCCTTCTGGGATGTCGAGAGCGGCAGTATTACCGTCGGCGGCGCGGACATCCGAAATATCTCGGCCGGGCACTACAACAGGCTCGTCGCCTATGTATCGCAGGATAATTATCTGTTTGACAACACCGTGCGTGAGAACATCCGCATGGGTAAGCCCGATGCAACGGACGCTGAGGTGGAAATGGCAGCGCGCAGCTGCGGCTGCTATGAGTTCATCATGGGGCTGGAAAACGGCTTCGACACGATAGCCGGCAGCAGCGGCGGCTCTCTTTCCGGCGGGGAAATGCAGCGCATCTCCATCGCCCGCGCCATGATGAAAGACGCGCCGATCATCATTCTCGATGAGGCTACCGCCAACGTAGACCCTGAGAACGAAAAGGAGCTGATGGATGCGATCGGTGAGCTGACACACGAGAAAACCGTCATAATGATAGCGCACAGATTGAAAACCGTCCGCAGCGCGGATCAGATCATCGTTGTGGACAAAGGCCGGATCGTTCAGCGCGGCACGCACAAGGAGCTTATGCAGGCAGACGGGATATACCGGAGCTTTGTCACCGGACGTGAAAAAGCTGTCGGCTGGAAGCTGTAAAAAAAGTCACGCTGCGAATGTGCAGCATGACAAGCAAAAATATAAGCAGCAAACAAGGGATGCCTGACACAGGGCATCCCTTGTTTGCTGTTTTTTGTTCTTACTCCGTGAAATGGATGTGATTATAAATATGATCCTGACAGAAGCAGTGATACCCCGCACACTTGGAACAGTAACGGAACTCAAGCTCGGGATAGTCGGCGTCCGTCCGGCCGCAGACCGCGCATTTATGCGTATAGAGGTTGGCCTGCTGCTCCCTCTTTATGCGCTGTGATTCTCTGCGGAAATTGATCGTATTCTGACTGGGGCGCTTGGGAATATAACCGATAAGATCCCCGCCGCAGAAGATGAGAAAGTTCACAACGGCGACGACCGGCAGCAGATTTGCCGGGAAGCGCGTGGTAAACACACTGTACACAAAAAGCGCCGCGTCGATATAGGCAAGATACTTTATTTTAACCGGGATAATATAGAACAGCAGCACCTGCATGTTCGGGAACAGCACGGCAAACGAGAAGAACATTGAAAGATAAATGTACTCCGCCGTCAGGTTGAAGCTTATCCCGGTGATAAAATACATCACGAAACCGTAGATCACGGTGAGGATGATGCCGGTGAAGAAATACACGTTGAACTGAGGCGTTCCCCAATACTGCTCAAGCGTGCTGCCTATCATATAATAAAAATAGAAAGCGATGAACGCAAGAAGCCCCGTGCTTGGCGGATAGAGCGCAAAGGTGACGATCCGCCATATCTGCCCGCGCAGTATGAGCGCCGGATTAAATGTGAGATAGCTCATCAGCACCGGGTTTACGGCATTTATCAGCCAGAACACCACATTCGCAATGGTTATATATTTCATCAGGTTCGGAACTCCGAAATTCGGATGCTTATAGCAGAAGCGTTCAATACTGTTGCGTGGATTCTTCATCTGAAATTCTCCTGAACGGCCGGCAGAGCTTTGAAAAGACGCTCTGCCCGTATTTTTTTGTTAAATATATAATACCCTTATCAAAGCGTAAAGTCTACAGAATTTTAATGAACAAATCGCGTAAAAAAAATTTTAGAAAAGTAAAAATAATACTTTTAATTTACATAATAATGTGGTATTATGTAGACGTTATTATGTTGGCTGTATTATTTGGAGCAGAAAATGGAAGAAAAAGAGCTGAAAAACGATATCATTGAAGGCCGGAACGCCGTTATAGAAGCGCTTCGCGCAGGCCGTTCAATAGACAAAATATAT
This sequence comes from uncultured Eubacteriales bacterium, assembly GCA_900546515.1. Classification (GTDB taxonomy): domain Bacteria; phylum Bacillota; class Clostridia; order Oscillospirales; family Oscillospiraceae; genus Limivicinus. The sequence continues at coordinate 54,718 of URDG01000004.1, forward strand.
ATCGCCAAAGGCGATGTGGACAAGACTCTCGGCCATATCGCATCAAAGGCGAGGGATGCCGGAGTCGTCGTGGTCGAAGCCGACCGCCGCAAGCTGGACTTTATGAGCCAGACTCATGCGCATCAGGGCGTTATCGCCCTCGCCGCCGTGAAGGAATACTGCACGGTGGACGATATTTTTGAGGTTGCAAACGAGAGAGGCGAACAGCCTTTCATCATAATCTGCGATGAGATCAGCGACCCGCATAATCTCGGCGCGATAATCCGCTCGGCCGAATGCGCCGGTGCTCACGGCGTGATAATCCCCAAGCGCAGGAGCGCCGGGCTCACCGCCATTGTGGACAAATCCTCCGCAGGAGCCGCCGAGCATATGGCCATTGCAAGAGTGCCGAATCTCCCGGCCGCTATCAAGGATATCAAGGCGCGCGGCGTGTGGGTCTACGGTACGGCTGCCGGAGGACAGAGCGATCTGTGGCACACCGATCTGAGCGGTGCTGTCGCGTTGGTGATCGGCTCCGAGGGTGACGGAATGGGCCGGCTGGTGTCCGAAAGCTGCGACTTTATAATAAGCCTGCCGATGCGCGGCAAGGTCAGCTCTCTGAACGCCTCTACCGCGGCCGCGATTACAATGTATGAGGTTTTAAGACAGCGCTCCATGCACTGATTACCGGAAAAAACACTTTTCAGGGTGGTGATGATACCATGGAACAGGATTATATGGTCGTGGAACAGGCTGCTGCGGCTCCGCTGCGTACAATGCCGCTTATCCGCAAAGCCCGGCGTCCGAGACGTCCTGTTTTCAGAGCATCCACTGGTTACAGCACACAGGCAGCTACCGACGAACGAAACGGGATGGACAGCTATATGAGCCGTAAGGATGATATTACAAATAAATACGGCGAATATGACGATTACGGCGATTTCGGCGAATACGTCAGCGGCATGACCGTAGACGATATACTCGCGGAGTTCCACTCCGGCACGCTTTTTTCCGATTTCGATTATTCGGGCGGCTCCTCCGGCGGCACCGGGGACTATTATGAAGAGCCCGGGTACGAGCCGGACTATGCGCCGGAAATTGACAGCCGTTTTAATATTGGCGGACGCAGAAGCCGCGAGCCGGTGAGCTACGGCGGCAGAGAGATCGATCTGAGCGAGGATAAAGATTACACCCCGCCAGCACAGGCAGAATACATACCCCGTCAGTGGGCTCCCGGCGAGGACGATATGGATTACGAAGAAAAACCCAAGGCCAAGAAGTCAAAATTCGGCTTTGGCAAGAAAAACAAAAAGGACAAAAAGGCGAAATCCTCATATCAGCCCAGATATATAGCTGAGGATGAGAAAGAAGCCGAAGAGGAAAGCTTCGCCGCAGGCTTCAGGGATGTCACGGGCGAGCTCAGCGGCTATGCAGAGGCCGCGGGCTACGACGAAGACGATTTTGAGGACGATGTGCAGGAAAATGAAGAGGGCTACTTCCCTCCCAGCTTTTCCGAATACCTCGCTTCAATTTTCGCTTCGATCTTCTACCGTGTAAGAGGAATGGCACGCGGCGGTTCCGCCGCCACAATGGAGGATGAGGACGAGGATCTCGGCGCTGAGGTCTCCGCCATGGACGCCTCCAAGTATTACGGCACCTATGTCCACTCCACGAGGCTCCGTCTCAGGATAGCAGCGGGTCTTCTGGCGTTCATGACATACATTTCTCTCGGTCTGCCTATCCCCGGCATGCTCGGATACCTGCCCGTCACCGCCGCGATGTGCATGGCGGTACAGTTCACAATCATGCTGCTGGCTCTCGACATTGTGACCAACGGCATTCTCAAGATGGCGCGCCTGCAGATGGGCGCCGACAGTCTGGCCGTTATCGCGTGCATCGTCACCTCCATCGACGCGGCAATGGTCGCCGCATCCAAATCCGGCGGTACCCATCTTCCGCTATGCGCCGTTTCAAGCCTCTCGCTCGTCGGCGTGATGTACTCTTCGCTGCTGAGTGTGCGCGCACTGCGCAAGTCGCTGCGTGTTCCGGCCATAGCAAAGCGTACCTACAGCATCGTCGGTGAGAACAATATAAAGGGCAAGGACATCACTCTCCTGAAGACCTCCCGTCCGGCGACCGGCTTTGTCCGCCGCAGCGAAGAGGCCGCGCCCGATGAGACAGCGTTTGCAAAGCTCGCTCCGTTCCTGCTTCTGGCGGCAATGCTCTTTGCGCTGGTCGTCTCCGCCGTCACGCACAACTATTACGATCTGATATATATATTCTCGGCAGTTCTTGCTCCGGCAGTTCCCTTCACCGCGCTTGTATGCTTTGCGCTGCCTTTCTTCCTCGGTTCGATGAAGATATTTAGCTGCGGCGCTGCAATAGCCGGCTGGTCCGGCCTGTGCGACGTCGGCCAGAGCAGCAATCTGATCGTAACCGACCGCGACCTCTTCCCCGAGGGCAGCATCTCCATCGAGTCGATCCGAATCTTCGCCGATGAGGACGCGCAGAAGGTCATATCCTACGCCGGTACGATGATAATCGCCTCCGGCTGTGCCATGACAAAAGCGTTCACCGATGAAATGGAACAGAACGGCTGCACGATACAGACGCTGGAGAACTTTGAATATCTCTCCGGCGGCGGAATGAAGGGCAATATCGACGGTCACTCGGTCCTCTGCGGCAGCAGCGACCTGATGCGCCTGATGAATGTGCGCATTCCTTTCCGTCTCGTGGACAGGACGACCGTCCTGCTCGCCATAGACGGTGTGCTCTACGGTATCTTCTCCATGAACTACGAAGCACAGCCGCAGGTGCGCAAGGCTCTTGTGGATCTGATGCGTTCAAACAGGCACCCGATATTCGCTCTGCGTGACTTCAACATCACGCCCGAAATGCTCAAAACCACTTTCGACATTGCGACTGACGGCTACGATTTCCCACCCTATGTCGAGCGTTTCAAGATCACCGAGACTCAGCCCTCCGAAAACAGCAAGATCGCTGCAGTCGTGTGCCGCGAAGGTCTTGCCTCCGTCACGAGCATGGCTGACACGGGCAAAAACATGTACACCGCAACAAGGCTCAACCTGCTCATAACCCTGGTGAGTGCCGTTCTCGGCATGCTGATCGTCTTTGTGAAGATGCTCAGCACAGGCAGCATAGGCCTCGGCTTTATCCTGACCTATATGCTCATCACCGCAATACCGGTATTTGCCGTATCGGTATTAATGAAATTCTGATTCAACTCTTTTTGCAAGGGGTCACCGTCTCAGGTGGCCCTTTTTGCTGCGCAAAAATAACCGTCCGGCAGTATGTGACGTCTGCCGGACGGTTTAACTGTTCAATATTACTCAGTGCTTTTTATTCGGAACTTTTCTGCGTGATGCCGACTCCATAACAAGTCCTGTGCTGTAGTCGAGCTGGCGCGGCTGGCCGGGGTCATTTTCGCGCTGCCTTGTCCAGCCGTCATTTTCCCACCGCGGCTGGCGGTCAGTCCGCCACGGCCTTGCGGCCCACTGATAGCCGCGGTACAGGTCGCGCGTGACATTCATATGCTCAAGAAGCTTGTCGTGCAGTGAATTACGTATCTCCGCATAATCGGGATCATATATGAGATTATGCATCTCGTCCGGGTCGCGTCTGAGGTCGTACAGCTCATCCGTATCAAGAAGATGTATTGCTAGCTTCATATTGTCGTCGATTATGGCGCGCATCATCTGCAGGCCGCCGTAGCCGTCATGGTCGACCTCGTAGCGTGTGAACTCGACATAAACCTCATCGTTTATGCGCGTATCCACATCATATATCTGACTGAGCATGCTCCGGCCTTCGATCGCCACCGGAATATGAAGGCCGAAATAATCCAGCACAGTCGGTGCTATATCAATGTGTGAAGCCGGATAATTGACGACTTTCCCCTGCTCCCCGCCCTTGATTATCAGCGGGATATTCGCAACTTCACGGTATACCGCCGCGTTTTTCTGCTGGAGCCTGTGAGCGCCGAGCATGTCGCCGTGGTCGGAAGTGAAAATTATCATGGCGTCAGGCGCACTTTTCCGTATCTCGTCGAGCACGCGGCCTATCTCATAGTCAACGAAGCTGTTGCAGCCAAGAAACAGCGCGAGCTTTTTCGACGGACTGTTGATCTCGTCTGCGCTTTTGTTCATGGCGTCGCCGGCCCACAGCCGCTGCATAAGCGGTTTATCGGTCAAGGGGTCCGAAAATTTCGGGCTGTCCTTGAATTTAAAATCCTTATACATGGTGTTGTACGGCGCCGGACATATGCACGGCCCGTGCGGCTCGTCGTAGGACACCGTAAGGAAGAAGTCCTCATCTCCATATTCGCGGAGGAAAGATACCGCGCGGTCAGAGCAGCGGTGGGCATAGGTCATTTCTTCTCCCCAATCGCTGTCGTATGCAGTATCCGATTTACGGGAACGCATGCGCTGTTCCGGAGTCAGCTCATCCAGAAAGCACTTCATATCATACCAGTACTTTTCATCCCAGCCGTCCGGACAGATACCGTAGCCGAAATAATCGCCGCCGTCAAGATGCCATTTTCCTATATAACCGCTGTGTATGCCGCCTGAGGTGAGATACTGGCCTATGGTCTTCACATCCTCGCGGAACGCCATGCAGTTTGTGACCATACCGTTCGTGTGAGGCGCGGTACCCGTAAAGATTGCGCTGCGCGCCGGACCGCACACGGGCTGGCAGCTGTACGCATTTTCATATTGTATACCTTCTGCCGCCAGCCTGTCCAGATTCGGTGTTTTCATGCGCGGATCGCCGTAGCAGCCGAGCATGTCCTTGCGGGTGGTATCGGTCATTATAAGAACCAGCTGTTTTTTCATTGGCTTTCTCACTCCGCCTTTTTCCTAGCGGCAAAAAGCTTCTTTATAAACGGCGACACCAGCAGGATCAGCGAAACGGCAATAATAATGCAGCTTACCGGGCGCGTGACAAAAATAGACGCGCTGCCCTGAGCAAGAGAAAGCGAACGGCGGAGATTGGCCTCCATCGTGCTGCCGAGAACCATTGAGACTATCATCGGCGGCATCGGGAAATCAAGCCTTTTCAGAATGAACGCCGCGACGCCGAAGCCCATCATGAGTATAATATTGAAGGAATATCCGGAAATTGCAAACGCGCCGACAGAGCACAGTACAATGATGCACGGCAGCAGGATTATTTCCGGGATCTGTGCTACCTTGGCAAATCCGCGTGTGAATAGCAGTCCCTGCAGCACCATGATGATGTTTATGACAAAAAGTCCGCCCATTATGGCATATACCCATACTTTGTCATCCGTGAAGAGCGCCATGCCGGGCGTGATGCCCTGCATCGTGAGCGCGCCGAGAAGCACGGCGACGCTGGAGTCGCCCGGTATGCCGAGCGTCAGCGCAGGAATGAGCGCGCCGCCGCTGACCGCGTTATTGCCGGCCTCGGGCGCGATAACGCCTTCGATCTCGCCCTTTCCGAAGGTCTCCGGGTGCTTTGAGCTGCGCTTTGCCTCGTTATAGGAGAGCGTTGCGGAGATGACCGCGCCCGTGCCGGGTATCGCGCCGATGAGCGTTCCGATGACGGAGCTCTTGAGCATGGTCTTCCAGTATTTCAGAAGCTCACGCACCTTGACAGTGCTCTTCTGGATATCCATCTGTTTTGCGGTCCCATGGGAGAGCGCCTTCACATCAAGACTCTTGGAGAGCACCTCGGCAAACGCAAACACGCCGAGCATTACAATGACAGGCGCAATACCGGCCTGAAGCTTGAAGTTGCCGAATATGAAGCGGTTCGAGCCGTCGGTTATATCGGTGCCAACAGTAGAGAGCAGGAGCCCCAGCATGGCCATGATAATACCCTTTACCACATTATCCCCGGAGACGGAGATAATAGTTGCAAGGCCGAATATGCAGAGTGCAAAATATTCCGGCGAGGCAAAATTCATCGCCGCCTTTGCGATATACGGTGCAAGGAAGATGAGCACAAATGAGCTGAACATGCCGCCGAAGCCGGATGCGATGAGCGCCGCCTTCAATGCGTCCGCCGCGCGCCCCTGCTGGGCCATCGGATAGCCGTCTATCATTGTGCAGCAGGCCGACGGCGTCCCCGGCGTATTGATAAGTATGGCTGAGATCGAGCCGCCGAACAGAGCACCGCAGAATGTGCCGAGCAGCAGATACATGCCGGAAACCGAATCCATGCCGAACGTGAACGGGAGAAGCACGGAAATTGCAAAAACGCCGCTCAGACCGGGCATAGCTCCGATTATGATACCGGCAGCCACGCCGATGCACATCATAAGTATGCTTGTTGGTGCGACGATCTGTCCTAAAATCGTTAAAAACATTGTCTATTCTCTCCTTTCAGGGCAGCATGACTTTCAGGACGAACACAAAAACGGCGTATATGAAGAAAGAAAACAGATACACATAGAGATAATACTGCCACTTTCTGCACCGCAGTATGCCAAGGGTCAACGGCACCATTATGACCGTAGACCATATGAATCCTATCTTATTGAAAAGGACATAGTAAATTATCGCTGCGACCGTCAGCAGCAGCGGTGTGAGCTCACGGCGAAGATCAAGCTTCTCGCTCTTCTCCGAGCTCTTCGGGAGTCTGGCCAGTGCAGTCAGCTCTTTTATAAGTCCCAGCACGCCGCATATTCCGATAACTATTATCGTCAGGCGCGGAAACGTCTGTGCCGTAAAGCCGATATTGCTGTTCCAAGTGGATATTTTTATCTGCGCAGGTATTATCCAAAAATACATTGCAACCGAGAAAACGGTAAAAAAGACATAGCCGATGATACTTTTCAGGATTTTGCTTCGTTCCATAAGGCGGCACCTCCATGCCCGCATCCTAATTGACCCTGCCGCACTGTCCGTGCGGCAGGGCCGGTGTAGGTTAGATTATTGTTTATCCGTTCAAGAGGCAAGCATGCCAAGCTCGCCGAGCAGCTGCTCATATATGCCGCGTGCATCAACGAGAAGCTGTGTTATGTCCTCTTCGGTCCATTCCTCGTCGAGAGTGCCGAGACCGTTGGAGACAAGGTAATTGCGATAGGACTCATTCTGGACGCCGGCATTGATCTGCTGGGAGAGCCAGTTCACGATGTCGTCGGGAGTGTCCTTGGGAACTGCGACCCACTTGTATGCCATGAACACATCGAGATAATCGCTGTCAACGCCGAACTCGGTGATGCAGGGAACATCCTCAAGCCCCTCCCAGGGAGTGGAGCTGAAGGTCACTATCGGGGTAAGCTCGCCTGACTTGGACTTGGTGAGCGCTTCGTTTGCGTCGATGAGCGCCCAGTCTATCTCGCCGTTGAGAACAGCGGTGAGCATTTCGGCGCTGCCGTTGTAAGCGACGAATTCGCCGGCGGTGCTGCCGAGCTCAGGGAGAATCTTCATGCATGCAAGGTGGCCGATGCCGCCGACGCCGGAGGAATGGCTGTAGGTGAAGCGGTCGCCGGAGGTGATAGCGGAGATCCAGTCGTCCGCATTCTTGATGTCGGAGTCAGGGCTTACGCAGACAACAAGGCTCACAGGGGGAGCCATCATGGCTATGTGGCGGAAGCTGTCCATGTCATAGGTCAGCTCTGTGGTGGCGGGCTTGATGATCATGCCTGCAAAGGAGCAGGTGAGCATCGTGAGACCGTCGCCGGGACGGCTTGCAGCCTCGGCATGGCCGATGGTGTGAGTTGCGCCGGCAATGTTCTCAATAACGACGTTGCCGCCGAAATCGCAGACGTCGGAGAGTGCGCGGGTGATGACGTCAAGCGCTGCGCCCGCAGGGCCGGGAACGATCCAGGAAATGTTGCCGTTGGGGTATCCGTCCGGCTTTGCGTAGGAGCCGTCTGCGTTCTCTGCCGGAGTCTCCGCTGCGGGAGTAGTCTCGGCTTCAGAAGCGGGTGCTTCGGTCGCTGCCGGTGCTTCGGTGCTTCCGCAGGCGCAGAGTGCGAGCACCATGCAGAGCACGAGGAGAAGTGCTGTCAGTTTTTTCATGTTATGACCTCTTTTTCTTTCTTTTTTTATATTCAGACGGTGTGCACCAGCCGTCTGGTTTACTATTAAGTATTCTCTGCCGAAATGGATCTCACCATGGCGAGAACGCCTCTGATCTCTTTTTCCATAAGCTCGGCAGACATATGCGGTCCCGGCGCGTATTCAAGTATCCACTCAGCATCCGGGGAGTATTTCTCCATCAGCGTGAAGAGCCGCCGCCAGTCGTCGTCATTGTAGAAGCAGCCGGGCTCAAATACGGGCCGGTGGGAATCGGCGATACCGTTATTATTATTGATATGGTAGCCCTCGATGCGCGTTCCCAGAGTGCGGATGAGCCGTTCCATATCCCAGTTCTGGAGGAAAGCATGTCCGGTGTCTATAAGACTGCCCACGCTGGCGGGCAGAGAATTTATAAGGCTTATATACTGATCCTCATCAAAAAGGACGTTGCCCTCAGAGGGTACGCCGACATTTTCAACACAGAGATGAACGCCGCGCCGGGCTGCGGCCTCGGCAACTTCACATATCGTATCATGCACGTTTGCGCGCAGCGTATTCCTGTCCGCGTTCTGATCGAAGTCCTGATTGGTATGCATCACCATGGAATTTCCGTGAAAGTCATTATAGAACGCAAAAGCTTCCTCAAATCCCTCGGTGACTATCCGGTGCGCTTCGGTACCGGCGGGACTTGTCGCGTCTATCTCACGGAAAGGCCCGTGGAATGTCCTGTAATACGGCGAAAGCTTTTCCTTCCACGGGGCAAGCTCAGGAAGAAAATGCGGCTTCACAGCGGAAAAATGCGTGTGCATTGCAAGCTCGACGCCGATGTTCTCATCACGCACGCTCTCAAGTATTTTCAGCAGAAGTTCATAATCGTTCTGTCCGACACAGTAGACGGAGATCATAAGATGTTTCATAAGCAGCAAAAGCTCCTTTTCATCAGCGCGGCCATACAAACGGCCGCACCGTCAATTTCATTTTATCGTTTTTTGCAGGGCCCGCAGGTGTCCCTGTTGGAGAGAGAATACGGCAGCTCCAGCTTCATGGGCAGGGTGTGCCCCTTTTCAATGCGGTCCACCAGTATTTTCGCCGCCTGCTTGCCAAGTTCATCTATGGGAATATGCACGGTAGTGAGCATCGGCATGAAGTAGCGCGCAGCCTCGACATCGTCCACACTGATGACGGACAGATCTTCCGGGACCTTGATCCTGTGCTCGTGGGCACATTTGATGCATCCAATCGCCGCAGCATCATTCGAGCAGAATATCGCCGTACACTGCGTGCCGCGTTTGAAGAGCGTCTGCGCGCCGTAATATCCGCCTTCTATCGTCTGCTTGATGTTGACGATCATGCTGCGGTCAAGCGCGATGCCGCGCTTTGCAAGCGAGTCGCAATAGCTGTTGTACCGCACTTCCCCGCTCACAGCGCCGAGATACGCGATGCCTGTGTGGCCAAGCGAAAAAAGCGTGTCCATTGCGAGTATACCTGCGCCGTATCCGTCGCAGTACACGGCGTCATGCTTGCCATGGATAGGCAGCAGGCCGACATAGACCACGTTCTGCTGCGCCTCGAACACAGCCTGCACCTCGGGGCGCTCAAACCTGCCCAGAACGGCAAGCCCTTTTATCTGCTGCGCCTTGAGCTCTGCCGCGAACGACTGCTTTCTCAGCTCCTCGGCATAGTAGGTGCACTTGAGCACATATCCCTTTTTATAAGCTTCCGATTCTATCGCTCTCGAAAGCTCCGTAAAAAACATGTTGTTTTTATTGTTGCTGCGCGCAAATATGCAGGCATAGTATTTCTGCGCTGCCGACTTGGGCGCCGGGTCAGACGTCCGCAGGCGCCTGGCGTTTGAGTTCGGAACATATCCGGTCTCGCGGATTATCTGCCAGATGCGTTCGCTCACTTCTTTGCTGGCGGATTTTGTATCTCTGTCGTTCAGCACGCGCGAGACTGTGGCCACCGATACTCCCGCGAGCTGTGCTATATCCTTCAAGGTCATGCTGCTTCTCCTTCCGGACTTCCGGGCGCTGCTGCCCGGTCTTCATATTATTATGGACTGAAACGAGATGGCGTTTACCTGTAGGTCAAAGCGTTTGTCAGCACAAACCTCATTTAGAATTATATTGGCGGATAACGCAAAAGTCCACAGCTGATTGAGTAAACGTTATCTATAAGTTACGTTGATAATACCGGCGTATTATAGCAGAAAATGCAGGCTTTTCACAACGCAAAAAGTAAAAACGTGCTCCCCGTCAGGATGTCCGCGGCACGCTTTATATCATTGCAGCGATATTTGATAAAAATGTAGTTGCAAACTATGGCAGTAATAGTGTATAATAAATCGGAAATGCTGAAAAACCTTTTTTCACATATTAGCTATACACAACACATCAACAGAGAGGAAGCAACACATGGAAACCAAAAACATTCGCAACATCTGTCTGCTGGGTCACGGCAACAACGGCAAGACCAGTCTTGCCGAAAGCATGCTGTATGTCACCGGCGCAATCGACCGTATGGGCAAGGTCGCTGACGGCAACACCGTCTGCGATTATGACGCTGAGGAAATAGCCCGTCAGATAACTATCTCCACCGCCATCGCACCCGTGAACTACTCCGGCTGCAAGATCAACGTTCTTGACTGCCCCGGTTATTTTGACTTTGTGGGCGACATGCTCTGCTCACTGCGCGCAGTCGAAGCCGGTATGATCGTTACTTCTGCCAAGGACACCTCCGAGTCCATCCCCGTCGGCGCACAGCGCTGCTGGAACTATCTCAAGGCCGCTTCCCTGCCTGTAATGTTTGCGATCTCCAAGTGCAACGAGGAGCACGGCGATTACTTTAAGGCGCTTGAGACCCTCAAGGGCAAGTACGGCACCAGCCTCTGCCCCGTCACCATCCCCACCTCCGACGGCACCGGCGTTATTGACCTTGTGCACAACGCCGCATACATCACCAAGGGCAGCAAGACCGAGAAGACCGCTATCCCCGCAGCCGATGCAGATCATGCGGAAGAGCTGCGCGCAGAGCTCATGGAAGCCGCTGCAGGCGCTACCGAAGAGCTCATGGAAAAGTTCTTTGAGACCATGGAGCTTGATGAGGCCGACATCGTTGAAGGTCTCAAGGCCGGTGTCAAAGACCGCTCCGTCATCCCCGTGTTTGCAAGCGACGCTATGACCAACGTCGGCACCGCAGCCATTCTGCAGGGCATTGCAGACTACTGCCCCGCGCCCGCAGAGAAGAACGACGGCGTGCTCGGCTTCGTATTCAAGACCGTTTCCGATAAATTCGGCAAGTTCAGCTTCGTGAAGGTCCTCTCCGGCAAGATCACCGCCGGTATGTCCCTGTACAATCTCCGCGCCTCCTCCAACGACAAGCTCGGCCGTCTTTACACCATGTGCGGCAAGAAGACCACCGACGTCACCGAGGTCTGCTGCGGCGATATCGTCGCCATCGGCAAGATGGACTGGAAGACCGGCGACACCGTGACCGACGACAAGAACGGCACCGAGCTTCCCGCAGTAGAGATCCCCGATCCCTGCTACTCAATGGCTATCGCCCCCAAGACCAAGGGTCAGGACGACAAGGTCGCAGGCGGTCTGTCCAAGCTCAATGAAGAGGATATCTCTTTCACTCTCGTCAACAACGCCGAGACCCACCAGATGGTCATTTCCGGCGCAGGCGATATTCAGATCGGCGTTCTGTGCTCCAAGCTCAAGAATCTCTACAACGTTGAGACCGAGCTCAAGCCCGCGCGCGTTGCATACCGCGAAAAAATCAAGGGCAGAGTCGAAGCTCACGGCCGTCACAAGAAGCAGTCCGGCGGTTCCGGCCAGTTCGGCGACGTTTGGATCCGCTTCGAGCCGCAGGACGAGCAGGACGACATGATCTTCGCAGAGGAAGTCTTCGGCGGCTCCGTCCCCAAGAACTTCTTCCCCTCCGTCGAAAAGGGTCTGCGCAACGCAGTCACCAAGGGCGTTCTCGCCGGCTATCCTCTGGTCGGTCTGAAAGCCACTCTGTACGATGGCTCCTATCATCCCGTCGACTCCAACGATATGGCGTTCCAGACCGCTGCACGTCTGGCATATCAGGACGGTATCCCCAAGGCAAAGCCCACCATCCTTGAGCCTATCGGACAGCTGTTTGTCACCATCCCCGACGAGTATCAGGGCGCTATCATCGGCGACATCAACTCCAAGCGCCGCGGCACCATGATGGGCTCCATGCCCGCATCCGACGGTATGGTCACCATCGAGGCCGAGGTTCCTCTCGCCGAGATGAGCACCTACACCATCGACCTGCGCTCCATGACTCAGGGCGCCGGCTCCTTCACCTGCAAGTTCATCCGCTACGAGGAAGCTCCCGGCAACGTCCAGCAGAAGGTCATCGAAGAGGCAAAGGCTCAGGCTGAGGCCGAAGGCTGATAATACAAAAACTTATCTGGCGGGCTTATTAAAGCCCGCCAGTATTTTCAACACAACAATTTCCTATAAGGAGGCCGTCATATGACGCGAAAGTGGGACACCATAAAGAATCTAGGCTGGGCCATAGGCATCGTCGTATGTCTGGTGGCGCTCGTTGTCGGCCTTATCATTGCAAGCGTCAACCGCTACAGCGGGGATTCCTTCTCAAGCTCTACCGAGCTCAAATCGGACTCCGTGGAAAACAGCGGCGACGTGACCGAGCTTACACCCGGCCAAAGCGGCGGCGGTACGCTTCTCACGCTGCCTGAAACGAGCGACGCCGGTCAGGAATATATAGACAAGCTCACTTTCCTATGCGACAGCTCATTTATCGGCGTCAGGGATTACGGGCTTCTCTCCGGCGGCACAGGTACGACTCAGGTCTGGGGCACCTCCATCGGCTCGCTGCGCGTCGCTGATCTGGCAACCGGCAAGATAGTCTATCCCTCAGATAAATCCGAGATAACGATAGCCGACGCCGCGATGGTCGCAAAGCCGTCGATCCTCGTGATCCTCGTCGGGCAGGACGGCCTTACCGCCGTGGATAAGACCGCGTTCCAGGCGAGCTACGCCGCAATGCTCAGCGGCATCAAGGCCTCCAGCCCGGACACGAGGATAATCTGCTGCAGCATAAGCTCCGTCAGCGCTGGCTACAGCGGTTCCGACGGGCTCTCCGTCATCGCGGTGAGCGACGCGAACGACTGGATAAAAGAGGTCTGCGAGGGCGCTGGTGTGTACTATACCGATTCCGGCAAAGCTGTCGGCGACGGTACCGGAGCCGTACTGAACAGCTATCTCTCCACCAACGGCAAAACGCTCAACTCCAGCGGCATAAACGAAATACTCAGCTATCTGCGCACACATGCGCTGACGGCAGAGTGAGTAAAGCAACAGAACAGCGATAATAACAGAGTGACCCCGGATGCGGAATACCGCATCCGGGGTCAAGGTATTTGAAAAGGAAACGAGGTGAAAAAAATCTAATTTATCAGATCGCAGGTTATAAAAACTCTAAAGACGGAATATCAGGCTGTCCTGCGGCCCATGAAATTGCCGAAAACCTTGAAGTTTATCCCGCTGTGCACGGGCTTGACAGGTGCCGCAGCGCGGGCAGGAACCATGCGGCCTTCAACATAACCGCACTCATAGCACATGAACTTATCGACCTTAGTATGGCCATCCATTACCATTTCATTTCCGCAGCAAGGGCACTTCATAACTATTCCTCCAATATATAATATGCTTAATGTTAATTTGTTGTCTATGTTTGTTTGATATTTAACTTTCTATTGTAGTATAACTCTTTGTTTGTGATTTGTCAAGCGCTGTTTGAGATTTTTTTATCAAAAATTTTTGTATCCTTTACAGCCTGCGCTTGCCGCATGCAGCCGTGCCGGAAATTTTCTGTCCGCACTGGACATTTGCCGGTTCAGGCTGTAAAATAATCGTCAGGCAGCGCATATGTGTTGTGCAGCGCTGCCTGCGATTTTTCGGAGGTGCATATGAGATACATCGAGGTTACGATCGACACTCCCGCGCAGGAGATAGACAAGCGCTGTGATGAGCTTGCCGCAATGGGTGCGGGCGGATTTGTAATAGAAAACGAGGCAGATTTTCAGGATTTTCTTAAAAACAACCGGCAGTACTGGGACTATGTTGACGAGGGGCTTGAGAACGCCTATAAGGACGTGAGCCGGATAAAGTGTTATCTGACCGATGACGCCGGCGGAGAAGCCGTGCTCGCCCGCATCAAATCCGCCTACCCCAACGCCGTCTCCGGCTACACCGCCGATCAGGACTGGGAGAACAGCTGGAAAGATTACTATGAGCCGATAGAGGTAGGCAAAAAGCTTGTCGTTGTTCCGGAGTGGATGGACGCCCCGGACGACGGACGGACGGCGCTGCGGCTCGATCCCGGGATCGCCTTTGGCACCGGCAGCCATCCGACGACAAAGCTCTGTCTCGCCGCACTGGAGAACTACGCCGCCCCCGGCGTGCGTGTGCTCGATCTCGGCTGCGGCAGCGGAATTCTTGGCATAGGCGCGCTTATCCTTGGCGCAGATCACTGCACCGGCTGTGACGTTGACCCCAAAGCCCCGGAGGCTGCGATGATGAACGCCGGGCTGAACGGTATCGGTGCAGACAGGATGAGCGTGTGCGCAGGCGACATTATAAAGGACGCTTCTCTTCGCCGCCGCCTCGGCAGCGGGTACCAGCTCGTACTGGCCAATATCGTCGCCGACGTGATAATATCTCTCTCCCCGTTTGCCGGACAGTTCATGGCCCCGGGCGGCATTTTCATATGCTCCGGAATAATAGACGACCGTGCGGCAGAGGTCAGGGCTGCGCTCATAAAAAACGGTTTTGAGATACTCTCCCACACAAGCGAAGAGGAATGGCACTGCTTCGTGTGCCGGTGAACAGTGGAAAAAATATACCCTCTGCACATGAAATTTTGCGGGCGGCAAGCATGCTCATTCTAATCTCGGAGGCTTTTGCCCTCTATAAGTTCTTATTTTCCCCCGCATAGCCGGGGGAATTTACTCTCGACTTTCCTTGCTTTTCTGCGCCGCCGCTGGGAACCGCACCTTACTTTGGTATCTGATGTATTGCGAATCTCATAAAACAATCAGTACCCATGGCAAAACTCAAAGAGCCGTTATGTATTATCCTTATCTCAGCAGTTTTTCGTAAGTAAATCTTCCGGCCACGCCCCTCATAAGCAGCAAATCAAGCGCCGCCAGAACGATCCCTACGCCCCAGAGAAGGCCCGCATTGATCATTATGATGCCCGTGAATTGTCCGACGACCAGCGCGAGGATCGGGAAAACCAGAAACACGGCCCGCTGCTGCGCTTCTTCGATGGTCTGCGCCTTCGCAGAACCCCGCACGGTTACAGCAATCGCAGCCAGAGAGATTGCCGGTGCGATCAGGAGCATAATAGCCAGCCAACCTGCGGCGGGCAGAAGCAGATCACCGGTCAGAAAGAACACTTCTAGCTCCACCGCCAACAGCATGGCGGCAAACGAGATGTAGGAAACCATCATACCAACAGAAAATCCGGCCAGTATTTTGGCTCGGAACAGCTGCCCCAGCGAAAGCGGAGAATACAGTAAGGTCTCCAAGGTGTGCTTTTCCTTTTCTCCTATAAAAGAGCTTGCCGCCATGACAGACGACGCCATTATAGGGATAATCAGGAAAAACACCGGCATGATGTTATTCAGTATCAGGTCAAATATCCGCTGTTGATCGCTCTTCCCACTTGCAGCAGGCAATATATCCAATAGTTTCTAGAAATCCGAAGCAGCGTCTGGTGCAAATGATATCACAAACACAAAAATAGACGGCAGGACAAGGGTGAGCACAAGCGGCACTATAAGCAGGACGGCAAAAATCTGCTTATTTGATGTGATGCTTTGAATATCTTTTTTTATTACAGCGAATTGTCCTTCATTCATAAACTTTCACGCTCCGTTTCCGTGTGCTCCCGGTCGATCAGAGAAAAGTAGATCTCTTCTAACGACAGCCGCTCTTCCGACACATGGC
This sequence comes from uncultured Eubacteriales bacterium, assembly GCA_900546515.1. Taxonomy (GTDB): domain Bacteria; phylum Bacillota; class Clostridia; order Oscillospirales; family Oscillospiraceae; genus Limivicinus. The sequence goes on from URDG01000004.1 coordinate 70,718, forward strand.
ACAGGTCGCCGCCCGCATCCACGATTCTTTTTACGATCAGCGGGATGTCATGCTCCGAGGCCACATCGACCTCGTAGACGTGGTCTCCTGCTTCTCTGTACGCCATATCCTTTGGCATACAGCTCGCTTTTATCCGCAGCTTAGTATTCCGGCAAACCATAGCTCTCAGCTCCGTGATATTTCCTGCTGCGAATAAGCGCCCTCTGTTCATAAGGCCGTATGTCGTGCATATCTCCTGTGCATACCGGAGCTGATGCGTACAAAGAAATACCGTGATCCCTTCAGCGGCCTGCTCCCGAATCAGAGATCAGCAATACCGCTGCGGTCAGCAGCGTTGTAAGTGATTTCTTGATCTTTCTCATTGGTTTCTCCTGTAAGTTCATTGATTAAAATAAGGCTGCCGCATAGGGAAGCCTGTCTTCTAATGGATATTTCATGCTTTCTCCGTCCTTTACGTTGCCTGCATTGTCCAATACTGAATCCCCCAATGCTCAAAGTCCCATTGCTCCATATAGGAATTGCACTCGTAGTCGATGTAATAAAGCGTTCCGCCGCACGGGATGAAGTTAGTTGGATAGTAGTCGATGTTCAGCCCTGCCGGGTACAGAAGGCCGCACATGGCCTGTACCTGCGCAAGCCAGTCTGCTTCCATCCGCCCCTCTTTGAGAAGCTCCGCCACCGTCTGTCCGGCGATATACTCCTTCAAAATGCGTTCCTGCCGGGCATCCACCGCCAGAAGCCGGGGCATGGGGATACCAAGCTTCCGCAGAGTTTCATAATCGCGCAGCTCGGCTTGAAGCTTGTCGCCGAAGGTGTAGTATTCGCAAGGCTCATGGTGGATCTGTTTAAGGACATATTGTGTCGCTCCGTCCGTCACAAGATAGGAATAACCGCCTTTTCCCTTCCCAAGGAGCTGAATCACGGTGTATTCGGCAGTATTTACCGTCATTGTGTCAAGCGCGTCCATTACGCCCACACAGCTTCCTGAAGCGTCAGAACCGTGCAGCCCTTGCTTTCATAATACGCGATCAGCTCCGGCAGCTTCTTTTTATCATAGCTTGTGATGCAGTCCGACAGCACATGAACGGTATAGCCGCTTTTCGTCATATTGAAGCAGGTGGACTTGATACAGGCCGCAGCGTCGGCCCCGGCAAGATAAAACCCGGTAATTCCGCGCTCCTGAATGAAGGCGGCGAACGCCTCGCTGGTCAGCGCATTGCTCTTCGACTTTGTGAAGATATGGCCGGAGACGACTTTCAGCTCCGGCACCAGCTCCGCGCCATGCGTGCCGGGCTTGAACGTCCTTGTTCCCGCAGAGAGGTTGTTATGCTGAATGTAAACGACCGTCAGCCCCTCTTCAACCGCCCAGTCGATCGCCTTGTTGACGTTTTCAATGATCTCCCTGTAATTTTTCGTGATGTCATTTTGCAGGTCAATGACCACCAGTGCATTGTTTTTCATTTTATATTCCTCCATTGTTGATTTTTAGCTCTTTATTCCGGCGAAAATAATAAACGCAGCGCAAACCGATTTCTCAGATTGCACTGCGTCTAAGCGTCCGGCGTTTTGATTTCTTCAATTTTACCGTTCTTGAAACGGATCACGCAGGCGTATTTGCACTTCGGGCAAAACAGAGGAAAGTCCTCCAATACCGTATGCGGCCGTATCTGAGTTCTCGTCTTGCCGCCGCATTTCAGGCAGCGGAGCCATTCTGTTTTCACCTGCTCTTCCATTCAGGTTCCTCCCTGTTTCTGACGGTCACAGCGTTTGAGAAGCCGTTCATTGATCTGTGTGGCCGTTCGGATGCTCTGGCCGAAATCGATCAGATGCCAGAGGATCTTCGCCGCCAAAATAAATCCGGCATAAATAACCGCATCCAGCGGCCCATACCAGAATTCCCAGCGGTGCGCGAGCGGCAGCAAAACCGCTTCCAGAAGAGCCGTATGCAATACAGTGCGGATCCACCAGCCCGCCAGGGTCAGTTCCGTCCTGGAATAATAAACGACCAATGTAGCCATACACACCAGAGTGAAAATGATACATCTGCCGAAAAAAGAGACTACCGGCAATTCGGAAGCAGGATTGAACAGCAGACACATGAAAAAGGTGCTGAGCATAATAATTCCGTAAGCCGTCACAAAGCGGTGCAGCCAAAAGACGATTTTTTTCATAAGCACCTCCTACACTCCCAGCAGCCGCTTCAGCTCTCCAACATACTGCCGGGAAATGATCACTTTTTCGTTATTCGCCAGTGTGGCCTCGAATCGTCCGGATACAGAGGGGCGGACATATTGTATCTTGTCCGCGTTCAGGATCATGGATTTGCTGCATCGGAAAAGCATAGAGCTTCGGCACAGCTCTTCAAATTCATATAACTTTTGCCGGCATTTGAAAACGGCTCTCTCGCAATACAGAAACGAGCACCCATCCACGACCTCAAAGTAATAAACATCACTGAGCTTCAGCCGATAGACTTTTTCCCCGGCAAAGGCGCTGACGGAAACTTCTCCGGCAGTGACCGCACGGATCGCTTCTACCCATTTCTCCTCTGTGTCGTAGCAGCGGACGATCACTTCTTCCTCGTTTTCGCGGGTAATCTGTTCCACAGACAGCTTCATGTCCACACCTCCTTTGGGTTCTGAAGTAATAATATAACACAAAGCTTTTTCCATATCTATATTGGAGACTGTAAGTTGTGAAAATCGGGCTGTAAGCTGCATCATAAATTCACAGCGGGAGGAGATCAACGTGTGTTATCTCCTCCCGCTGTTCTTACGCCAAAACCCGGTTGATTATTTTATCCCCACCTCATCGCGCAAGTACGCCTCATAGTCGTAAGGGATGCCTATGTCGTAGTTCTTGTAGTAATGCAGAAAATCAAGAGGGAACACAAAGTCACCGTCGATGCATTTACCTGCCATTAATTTCTCCCCGGTAAATAAATCAACCGTCTCTACTGATGTACGCCACTTGCTGAGTGAATCCATATGCTCGTATATTTTGCTTTTTGGCAATTTGTTCTTGTATCCGCGGTACTCTTCAAAACTTTCGTTGCAGTCGCCATATGGCAGCCCCTTGAAGTACCCAAATAACCTCATCGTCACTTTCTCCTTCCCCGTTGATTTGGCTTATATGTTATGAATTTGCCTTCGCCATTTTTACCCACCATCATGTTTCCATTTTCCTCAATGTACAGTAAATCGTTTGGTGCTTTTACGGTAACGCCAAGCGCATTTGCAAGCTCTTCCGCAAAATAATAATCATCGCCGTTCTGAATTATCAAAACGACGATTGCTGTTAAATTAAAATGGCAAGCGGGCGGATTTCAACCGCCATCTCCGCTTCTGCGACGTTTTCACTCGTAAACTACTACTTGCCATGTGTATTATACCATATTTTTCATATCCTTTCAAGCAGCTTTTCTTCCGCAGCGCCAGATTCTGCGCAATGGGCGCTATGACATAGTATCTTGAATCTATGAGTGGCTGAGTAATACCGGCACTCTGGACATCGGGCAAAAGTATATAGGGCGCGGCAAACGCAAAATGCTCTCTGTCGCCCTCAACAACTATGCCGTCCGCAGCCTCTACGCCGTATTCTGAAATGAGACTGTAGAGGTTCTCAAGCGTTCCGTCCTCCGCAGGCCCTGCCATGACCAGAAGCTTGCCGCCGTTTTTCACATAGCTTGCCAGCAGCTTCTTTTCCTCGGCGGAGATGTCGCTCGCCGGAGCATAGATGAGTATGCACGCCGCATCCTCCGGGATCTCGTCCTCGTTCAGCAGTGAGAACTCTTCCAGCTCCATGTTTTCTCTGTCAAGCTGATCACGGAAATCATCCGTCAGCTCTTCCTCGCCGTGGCCGGTGAGCGCATATATTTTGGGCAGCTCGTCACTGACAACATAGTCTATCGCAGAGGTTATCGCGCCCTCGCCGTCGAACGAGTATACTGCGGAATAGCTGCTGTAGTCCATATCCACAAGATAAATGTCGTTATAGTCAATATAACGGCTCTTATTGCCCGACTCGACGATAAGACTGTTATTGGGTACGGATGCATCAGTATACTGCGCAGTAAAGGTCGGATATACGTCCGGGTTCTTTTTCTCCACGCTTATGTGATCGGACAGAGCCTCGTATTTATCAAGGAGGTTTTCAATGACTTCATCCTCCTTATCCGCCTGCACCACCCAGTATATCTTCACGTCCTCCGAAAGGGCGTTTACGACGGCTTTCGTACTGCTTGTAACCGAGTAGAGCCTGCTCGCGCTTATGTCGTATTTTGTAAACCGCGACGGCAGGACAGACGTAAAAATATTGACGGCGATCAATATTGCATGCTCAACCCTGATCATGCTGATCCTCCTTGCTTTAGCTTCTGTTTTTCAGGATGCTGTATTTTAGGATGCCTAGCTGAAACGAAACTAAAAAATGCCATTAAGAAAATATGAATTCGGTCATCGGCATGTCCTGTGTCTCAAGGGCAGCATACAGGGCTTTCTGCGGTTTTATATCCTGCGATATTCAAATCTCTTGCGATATTAAAATCTTATGTTATAATACTGCCGCAACGAAACAGGAGGTACAGCATGAACAATTTTATTCCGTATGAAAAGCTCTCCAAAAAGAAGAAGCGCGAGCTTGACAAAGCGCGCCGCGTCACGTGGGGAGCGCTAGACCCGGTGACCCGTAAGCCCCGCCCCGCAAAAGCATATAACAGAAACAAAGCACGAAAGTGGAACTATGATGATTCCTCTTCCGTGCTTTGTCCTTATATAGCGGCAGCCGCCCGGCCGGTATGAACCGCGTCCGGCACTGCGCCGCCTATTTTATTTCATGCTATGCTTTCACTTATCAGGTTAAGTATTATGTCAACCGCAGCATCCATTCCCTCAACGGTTATATGCTCGAACGGGCCATGGAACGAATATCCGCCGGTGCCGAGGTTCGGACACGGCAGGCCGCGGAATGAGAGCTGCGCGCCGTCCGTACCGCCGCGGATTGGAACGCGCACAGGCTCCAGTCCTGCTTTCCTTATTGCCTTCTCAGCCAGCTCCACGACCTCCATATGTGCCGACAGGCACTCGGCCATATTACGGTACTGATCGGCCAATGTCAGCTTCGCAGTACCCGCGCCGTATTTCTCGTTGATGAGCTTCTCTATATGGCGCATGGTCTCCTTGCGCACTGCAAACGCTGCGGCGTCATGGTCGCGGACGATATAGTCAAGCGCCGCGGCTTCAACCGTGCCGGACATCTCCATCAGGTGGAAGAAGCCCTCGTACCCCTCGGTCTTTGCCGGTGTATCGCCCGACGGGAGCATTGAATTGATCTCCATTGCCACAAGGCACGCGTTTATCATCGTGTTTTTTGCATCGCCCGGATGAATATTGAAGCCGTTTATCTCCCAGTGCGCCGAGGCTGCATTGAAGGTCTCAAAATTCACCTCATTCAGCACACCGCCGTCCATCGTATAGGCGAAGTCCGCGCCGAAGCGCTCAAGGTCGAGCAGCGCCGCGCCGTGCCCCACCTCCTCATCGGGCGTAAAGCAGACGGATATTCTGCCGTGCGGCCGGTTTTCGGCGATGATATGCTCGCAGGCTGTCATGATCTCGGCAACGCCGGCCTTATCGTCCGCGCCAAGAACAGTCGTGCCGTCAGTCGTTATCAGGGTCTGACCCACAAAGTCTGAAAGCTCCGGAAACTTCGCCGGAGACAGGGTCCGCCCGCTCGTTCCGAGCTGCACCGGGCCGCCGTCGTAGTTCTCTATGACCTGCGGCCTGACATTCTCGCCGCTGAAATCAGGCACCGTGTCGATGTGCGCAATAAAGCCGATGGCGGGCTTATCCTCCATTCCTGCGCTCGCGGGCAGCTCGCCGTAGACATATGCATGTTCATCTTCATATACCCGCGCCATACCGAGCGCGCGCATCTCCCCCGCCAACTCGCGGCTGAGGTCAAACTGGCGCTGCGTTGTCGGTGTGGCGTCAACGTTCTCGGCGCTCGCGGTGTGTATTTTCACATATTTCAAAAGTCTTTCGTATGCTCTCATACTGTGCTCCTTACTTTTATGATATCTACATGTTACTCCGTGCCGCATTAAAAGTCAACCGGGTATAAAACCGCTGGAATATTGTATATCCGCATGATATAATATATCTGTATCCGCAATATTTTGTCGAAAGGAAGTTTTTATATGAACATAGGAATAAAGGGCCGCGCCGAGACCGTCGTAAGCACGGAAAACACCGCAAAAATTATGGGTTCCGGCGATCTGGACGTTTTTGCAACGCCGCACATGGTCGCGCTGATGGAAAACGCCGCCGCTGTATCCGTTGTAGATGAGCTGGAGGACGGGATGAGCACCGTCGGCACAAAGCTTGAAATAAGCCATGACGCCGCCACTCCTGTCGGGATGAAGGTCTGGGCCGAGAGCAAGCTGGTAGAGGTCGACGGCCGCAGGCTCGTATTTGAGGTCAGCGCATTTGACGAGTGCGGGCCTATTGGACACGGCCGGCACGAGCGCTTCATTATACGCAAAGAGCGTTTTCTGGCAAAGACAAACGCAAAAGCCGCAAAATAACACACATTCCGCAGCGGCGTCCTGACACTTTTCGCAGAAAAGTCTGGGGCGCTGCCGGCTTCCTTTTTAATGAAAATCCGTAAGTGTTTGTTGCCTTTAACACACGGATATGGTATAATATGATATATTAATACCATTATTTGCTTAATGCTTTAGGAGGCCGTCATGACAGAAATAGAATTGGCCATACATGCTAAAACATATATAGACAAGCTTGCCAACGGCATCAATCCATTGAACGATCTTCCGCTTCCTGAAGGCGACATCGCAAACAATGTTCACGTTTCAAGGTGCTTCTTTTTCATTTCAGGCGTTCTTCAGAATGTGATCGACAACGGTCTGATAACTCAGCACAACAGGGCCGTCAGGCATCCGTTCGTTATCTCTCCCGAGGAGAAAGAGCATTTTGAATACTCGCAGGACCCAATAACGGTCAGCGACATTGCGCGCAGGCTGAATGTGGCCGCATCAGGCGAAGGGACGCCGCAGCTGCGTTATTCGGCGATCACATTCTGGCTTATTGAAACCGGGATGCTGGACATATTGAAAAGCCCCGGCGGGGCAGACATAAAGAAGCCCACCGAACGCGGCCTTGAGGCCGGAATATCCATAGAGAGCCGGACCGGTGCGAACGGGCCTTATGACGTCATAGTATACAATGAGGCCGCACAGCATTTCATAGTCGACCATATAGACGATATTGTCGCCGCGGAAAAGCTCCGCTTTGAAATGCAGGGCAAGCCGTGGACAAAGGAGGATGACGCTCTCCTTAAAGATATGACCGGCAGCGGCGCGCCCGTCCACGAGGTCGCCGTGCAGCTGAAAAGGAATATATCCTCCGTCAAATCACGGATGAAGAAGCTTGGTCTGACAGCACGTGTATGATATTTCGTCAAAAACTTATCCTTCTTTTTCCACAAACACTTCTTGACACTACCGGCTATGGAATATAAAATTGAATATGACCAAAGCGAAGATACCGGAGCATATCGTTTCTCAGGCGTCTTCGCTTTTTATTACCGGAAGGAGCGGCGCATATGAGCAGCGAACAGAAGATAAGCACAGGCATTGACGGTCTTGACCGCGCGGTCGACTTTCTGCGGCCCGGGGACACCGTTGTATGGCAGTGCGAGCAGATAAGCGACTACATGTACGTCGCAACGCGCTTTGTAACGAATGTCGCGCGCAGCGGACACAGGATAGTCTATATCCGCTTCGGCGATCACGAAGAGATCATGGACACGGAGGCGCTTGCCGCGCGCGGAACAAATGTGAAAAAATACGTGCTCGACCCGCGCGCCGGCTTTGAGACCTTTGCCGTACAGGTACACAGGATCATCCGCAACGAGGGCAAGGGTTCGTTCTTCGTGTTCGACTGTCTTTCCGAGCTGCAAAAATACTGGTTTTCCGACCTGATGATCTCGAACTTTTTCGTGCTGCTCAATCCTTTTCTGCAGGAGCAGGAATCCATTGCATATCAGGCGGTAAATTATGAGCGGCACACATATGACACTATCACCATAATCAAAAACGCGACGCCCGTGCTGATGAATATACGCACCGTGCACGGCAGCATATATATACATCCCGCCAAGGTGGAGGGCCGCAGGACGCCGTACATGTACTTCCCGCTGCGTGTGCGCGGCCTTGCAAGCGAGAGCATCACCTCCAGCACCGAAAACTCCTCCATTTTCGAGATATTCACGCAGACCGGAGAACACCGGGACTGCTGGGACAGCATGTTTGACGCGGTCGACCCAAGCGGGCGCGAGCCCGAGGACGAGGCGGGGCTGAGGCTGAAGGAAAATCTGATGCGCTGTCTTCTCGGCGGCGAACCGACCCGGCTTGAGCTTTGCCGGAAATACTTCAGCATGAAGGATCTGATGTACATAAAAAGCCGCGAGATAGGCACGGGCTGCATCGGCGGCAAGGCAACGGGCATGCTGCTCGCACGCAACATTCTGCGCGACGAGGATCCGGATCTCTACTACGGCCGCATTGACCCGCATGACTCGTATTATATCGGTGCTGATCTGTTCTACACATACGCCGTGCAGAACGGCGTATGGGCGCAGCGCACACAGATGGAGAAGGCAGAGGACTATTTCCGCTTCGCCCCAATGGTCAAGGAGAATCTTCTCAACGGCACATTTATGCCGCGCATAAAAGAGCAGTTCATTTCCATGCTGGAATACTTCGGTCAGTCGCCGATCATCGTGCGTTCCAGCTCAATACTTGAGGATGGCTTCGGCAACGGCTTTGTTGGAAAATACGAGAGCGTGTTCTGCCCCAATCAGGGCAGTCTTGAAGAGCGGTACGAGGTCTTTGAAAAGGCCGTGCGTACCGTCTACGCGAGCACTATGAACCCCGAGGCCATAAAATACCGCGCAGACAGGAACCTGCTCAACAAGGACGAGCAGATGGCGCTTCTCGTCATGCGCGTGTGCGGCGACATTCACGGAAAATATTATTTCCCGCACATGGCCGGCGTCGGCCACTCGCGCAATCTCTATCTCACAGGAAACTCCGCCGGGAACGACGGCATGCTGCGTATGGTCGTCGGTATGGGGACGCGCGCGGTAGACCGCGGCGCGGACGACTATGCCCGCTTTGTCGATCTGAGCGCGCCGCTCGCTCCTCCGAAAGTAGATTACGGCGACGAGTATAAATATTCGCAGCATAATGCGGATGTCATCGACCTTGAAGAAAACAGATTCCGCTCTGTGCGTGTTGACAGCGTTGACAAGGCCACGCTGAAAACGGACGTGTCGCTCTTCCTTGAGCCGGACATGGCTACGGCCGCGCGCTTCCGCGAAATGGGACTATACGGCGAGCGTATCCCCGACATTGTTAACTTCCGCAAGCTTCTTAAAAGCACCGACTTTGCCGGAACCATAAAGCATATCATGAGGCTTTTGCAGGATAAATACCGGTATCCGGTTGATATTGAATTTGCCTGCAATGTAGATCCAGAGGGGCAGTACCGCGTGAATCTTCTCCAATGCCGCCCGCTTCAGACGCACGGCACCGGCAAGGCCAGCATAATGCCTGAGGTGAAGGACTGCTATTTCCGCACGCACGGCAACTTCATGGGTGGCAACAACTGCCTGCCGGTAGACTATGCAGTGCTCGTGCGGGTTGAGCCGTACCTGTCGCTGCCGGAGCAGAACAAATACGCGGTGGCGCGCAAAATCGGGCAGCTCAACACGCTGCTGCGCGGCAGCAGTACGGTTCTGCTCGGTCCGGGGCGTTGGGGAACTACGACCGCAAGTCTCGGCGTGCCGGTCAACTTCCGCGAGATATCCTCATTCAACTGCATGGCAGAGCTTGCCTATACCTCGCACGGAATACGCCCGGAGCTGAGCTACGGCAGCCATTTCTTCCAGGACCTTGTGGAAGCCGGAGTATTCTACGCGGCGCTCTATCCCGGCGAGGACGGCTGCATTTTCAACGAGGCCATGTTCGACAGGCACAAAAATGTTTACTGCGATCTCATGGATGCCCCCGGCGGCGACCCGATGGCGCAGATCATCACGGTAGCTGATCTCCGCGGTGAAAAGGTGCTTCTCTATTCAGAGATTGAGAGCCAGATATGTTTCCTCGCCTCCACCTGATCTCTGACTGTCCGATAAAACGAAAAACCACCCTCGATCGGGTAACTGTTCATAAAACAGGTTTTACAAAATAAGAATTATGGCAGTTGCCATGCAAGGGTTACTGACAAAAAGGGTATGCACATCAAAGTGCATACCCTTTTGCCGTTTATGGGAGAGTTGCGGGTTTCTTCTTGCGTGTAGACTAATTAAGGGCAAAATCGAAAGAAATAGGGGTTGCGTATTACCTATACTCTGGTTCTTGCTTAGAACGCAGAAAAGCTGCCGTTTTCGACCTTTATCGCGACATAAACTTAAGGCATAGCCGCGCAATCTTCTACGACATACATCTCACAGCGTCCATCAGCACAACAGAAGAAATACTTATGGTCGCTGCACCATCCGATGCGACTGTGATTTGCTTCGATAACAGTCTTACCATCATAAGTGATAAGACCTTCTTTGTAGCTGTCCTTTTCACCAACTCTGACAGTGAGATATGGATCCTTGCGCCCATGGATTTCATGGTAGATAGCAGGAATGATGATGTTGCCATCGTAGTCTTTCATGCCTTGTTTGCCGTTTTCTACGAAGCAAATTCTCTGCTGTTCATGGTCGAAGCCATTCCAAGGGACATCATAGATGCAGGGGAGGATCTCGTTGCCCTCCTTATCAATCAAACCATGTCTGGCGCCATCCTTATCGCGTATAACCACTTCATACAGATCATGCCAGGTATAGATCGAGGAATATATGGATTTGAAACGCTCTTTGCCAGATGGGTCAATGATCTTTTCAATCGTCCGGCCGAGTTCTTCATCGAAGACCTCGACTTCCATATCGCCGTTGTCGCGGAAGGTGACATCAAGGAATTGGGGCTCAAACAGGACTTTCTTTTGCGCCAGATCATAGATGCCCATGGGGAGACCATCGCCCGTTGCATCCGGATCTTCAGCGTAAAACAGGATTCTGTCCTTCCAGGTTTCATAAGAGAAGCCTTCAAAGGTTGGTTCTGCGAGCCAGTTACCCTTGCAATCAACGACACCCCAGTGACCGTCTTTCCAGCCACCATAATGGACCATGAACATATCGGAGCGATCGACGAAGTGCTTGATTTCATCGAAGATGAAGGGGATAACCTCGTTACCGTCCTTGTCGATGGCACCCCAAAGCTCCTCTTCCGTCCAGTAACGGCCCTGATTATACTTGTTGTCCCATTTAGGGTCGATAGTCCATTTGCCCTTTGCAACGATAGCAATACCATTTTCAAAGTCAGTAGCATAGATATACTGGGGCGGAATAACCTCCTCGCCAGATTCATTTACAAAACCCCAAGTACCCGCAATTTGATCATAATCCGAATGATAAGCCAAATCCATGAAGCGCAGCTTGAGCGTAGATACGCGGCACATTCCTTCGGAATAATCGCCGACTTCTTGATAATTATCCTGTCGAATTCTGCCACCAATCTCAAGCTCACAGCCATTTGGATCAACACAAAGCCACTTATCTCCAAGCTGTACTTTTGCTTTGCCTTCTCTGAAATCATCTGCTTGATCATACTTCATAGGAACGACAAACTTCATGTCCTTGTCAACGAAGCCATATCCATGGCCGTTGATAGCAACGCGAGCAAGATCTTCTTGGAAACTGTCGATGATATCGAAGGTCAGGCTGGTCAGTCGTTTTCCCTCAATAGAAGCAAACACGGACTTGCCGTACCAGTTGAATGCCTGGCCGCTGATTAAGACCTTCAATAGACCGGTTTCTCCGTCTTCGTACAGAGAGTTTACATTCCACTTCCAGATTTTCCGGATCTGGTGCTTTTCATCGGCATACACGATCTCATCTGTCAACTCCGGCTCGGAGTACGGCACACTCTCCATGTAGCATCGAGTTCCCGCGATTAGAAACTCATTTTTGAACACAATTGCCGGGCCACATTCGGGATAGCCTTTATATCTGCTTTCGTGCCGAGGAATTACAGAGACGGATGCCCAGATGTTATCGGTAAACACATGACCGCGATAGGAAAGAACCTCCTCGTGCTCAGACTCCGTCGGAATAGGAAGTACATACTTTTTGCACTCGCCGTTGTCGAAAAAGAGCTTTACGGCGAATCGTTCTGTGGGAACGGGGGCAAGCGGGACGGCGTTTATGAGTTTGGGAATATATGCGAACAGATCATCTGGTTCTCGTTGCTCGGTTTTAATAAACTCTGCCACCTTCCGATCACCACCGTCAAAGGGGTGACGGACCATGCTATGCATGCGGTCGGTGGCATGGAAGGAGCTCCAACTGAAGAAACCAAGACCTTCAATGTAGGGGACAGAGCTGTAAACTACATCGTTATAACGGACATAGCCCAACTTCATATCACCGTATTCCCGATGCATCGTCCGCAGCGTCCCATAGAAGGCGCTGTTCATAAATGCACCGGAGTATTTGGGATCTCCTTCAATGGACGGATTATCATCTGTGATAATGCAGTCATAGATGTCCGTATCTTCACGGTTGAAGGCGTACATGAACTGCCAGGTTTGATCCATCATCTCTTTGCGAGGATAGTATTCAAACAGATACGAGCCGTTGACTTCTTTAAGATGCCAAAACTCCGGGCTGTGAGTATCACTTCCGCAGTAGTTTCTTACACGATATTTGATCTCAGCTCCGGCCATGTAGCGATCGACATTGAGGTAGAGGATCAGGATGATGCTGTTTTCGGCGAAGGGTTCTTTGGCAAGCTTGCTGCAGAAATCACCGTCCAGCTGAGAAGTTTTCTTTTGGCCGTAGGCATACATGAAAATCGTGTAAATATAGCCTTTTCTATTGCACCGGTAACCGATGCAATCATCAAAGATCTGCGACTCCAGTACGCTATAGCCCTGCTCAGGCAGCCACTGTTTGGCATATTCATCTGCTTTGCGCCAAATATAAATTCCATCAGCCGTATCTACAGTCTTATCCCACTTTTGACCTGCAAATGAGCTTCTCATTTCGTTGACATGCCGATCATGTGTGGTCAGTGGCACTACTGTAGAAGGAAGGTCATCGGGATAATCGGGTCCCAATTCTTCGCCATAAAAGGTTTCATTGAACTTGCTTGTGTCTCGAGACAGCCATATGCTTCTGAACTTCTCGTAGAGGTCTATCATACAGGCAACAACAGCAACAGGATAATCAGAGCCATACTGATACAAGAGCAGGCCGTACCGGCAGGGATGCGTTCCGGCTTGATTGTCCAAATCAGCAAGGGTTAGGCCATTTGCCAGGACAGATTCCAGTTCTATGACCTTGTAAGTATAAGCACAGGTTTCATCAATGTTCTTATGGACGGACTCCATATTTGACAGGATTTCAGATGCCCCCGAAAATGACTTGTTTGCATACTGGGAAGCATAGTCACATTCCGCTGCCATCAAAGGACGCAGTGCATCGATTTCGCCATCAGCGAATGCTTTTCCCAGTATGTCCATCATAGTATACTGATCCATACTTACACCTCCTAAAATCCGTAGATATCCATCATGTCGTTGGGGCCAAGCACCAAATCAGACCACTCTCGGATATCTTTGATCTGTGTTCTGTATTTATCCCGCTCTTTCCAGAAAGATGCGCCTCGGCTATTGAGCTTCCACATCATGTAATTGCCCTTTCCTTGCCGATCGATTAGCTCATCAAACAATTCATCAAAACTATCCGCAGCAAAGATTCGCCATGCCTCATCAAGGAGATCATTCCACTCTTTATGGCTGAAATGATACTCGCCGTACTCATCGAACCAGCTCCCAATGGCAAGCGAAATGCTCCAATCAAGTATAAGAAAATCTTCAACATAGACATGAAGGCAAGAATCGCCTTTGCCGCTTGAAGATAGTGTCATATATGGGGTATCGGTATATGCGGCTCCTTTTCTCCCGAAGAACAACATATGACTTTCCGCCTCAAACCCGGTAACCTCATCAGCGTGAAGGTCCTCCCAGTTGAACAAAGCATCTTTTAGTTCAGAAAAGCTGATTTTAACCCACTCGTTGCTTACATCAACACACGCAACCTCGCAGTAATCAATGTCCGGGCTGATCTGCAGACCCAATCCATTTCTCAAACGAAGTGTTACATTTGAAACAAGCTCTCTCTGATAAGGAGGCTCATTAAAAGCGCAGAAAAACATCGGATCCTTGTCTGTTATCCGTGTGTTGACTTCGACTGAAACAATCTCCTGGCCGACACAAGGGGAGAAAAGAATATCTGCTTCCACATTAGGTTGATTTGTTCCGGCCTTGATCCACCAAGGAATACAGTTCATGCTCATCCGGAATTCCGGATCCTGCGGAGTATCGACTTCAAAGATATCTCCATCCTCGAACTCAATCAGAAAGGGTTCGTCAATTTGAGCATATCGGCTAAACTGCATGGTGGGATCAATCGTTGAATAATTGGATTTGCGCTGGCGCTCTTCTTCTGGCAGGTGCTCGACCTGTCGATAAGCTGCTTCTTCAACCCAGTCACGGGTATGGAAATAGCTCAAGCCAATCAAACGCATGCGCTTAATTTTACGGCCGCACAAAGCAAAGATGTCGATCTGTTCACGGATTTCTTTTGGTGACACCATGGTAGGAGCAGACCACTCTCTTGCAGAAAAGGTGTAATCCTTAAAGTTGTCCCTGCCTTTGCTGTAAATTGTGTTTGAGATCATACGAGCACCTCCTCATGATAGAATTATATCGCCGTTATTGTACCATAAAACGGACTGCAGATTATATATTACCCCTCTGAGGACATTCGCCTTCAGATGGGTAATGCATTAGAACATTTTCATCTGCTTAGAATCGTCCTCGTCTTCAGATGCACTGAGTGATTTCTTCGTACATATCAACAGAAGCCATCTCAGCTTTTACAGATGCAAACAGCTTGGAAAGCTCATTAAAGAGGGGAGAGATTCCTTCAGAAGTCGGCTTGTACAGGAAGGTAATACAAAAAGAGATCTCTTTTTCAAGTTGCTCAGAACAAGCGTTATTCTCCTTATCCCGCAGCTTCGTAACCTCAGCCAGTTTGTCCTGCTCCAGGCGGACTTTTCTACCCAACTCGCTAAGAACATCAAACGAAGACTTCGCCTGGCTCTGTTGTCGTTCCAGTTCGCGAACTTCTTCATACAGTGCGTTTTTTCTGGTGGTCAGCTCCGGAAGAGCCTTTTGTGCGGCAGAAAGTTCGGCCTGCAGCTTATTTACCTCAGCATTCCAGTATTCCGGAGTTTTCGAGGGAGTGACTGCACGGATCTGCTCCTGCAAAAGCAACAGGCTTTCCAGTTGCTGAGAATACTCTTGTTTCAGGTCTTGTTGACGGCGCAAGTCGCCATTAGCGATTGGAATCTCTCGGCGGACGCGCTCCAAAGTAGTCTGTGCCTGAGTAACAGCACTCTTGCCGGCAAAAAGTTTTGCGACAGAGCTCTTTTTCTCATAATCCGAGATTGTTTGCTGTGCCGCAGTCTGCTGCCGAGTCAAATCACTGATTGAGCTTTGGAGGCGGTTGATCTGCGCATCAACTTTGCTGATTTCACCTCTAAGGAAGGAAACGGACATATACTTTGCTTCTTGAGCGCGAAGCTCCGTATATCGAGCGTGTTTTCTGACCTCATCCTGCGCCCTTTGGATCTGATCCGAAAGCACAGAAATAGCCTGTTCAATTCTATAAAATTGACCGCATACGGTATCGTAATCGCTCTTTTTTGCTTTAAGCGTTTTCGATAGGATCAGATAGTTCGCGTATTCAGGATGAGCCACCTTTTCCCTCTCTACGGAGACATTGATGGCGTCGCTCCTGCGCTGAATCTCGGTGATTTCCTTCTCATGTGCAGCAATACTCTGAAGTGCTTTCCGAATGACATCCAGATTGCTTTCTTTCAACCAAACATCCTTGGCGAGCAAGGGACGGATCTCATTGATATGGTGCTGTAACTCAGCCTGCTGTTTTTCAAGAGCCGCCTTTTGCTCGTAAAGCTCTTTCCCTAAGGCAGCAACATGCTGTGCCAACAAAACCCGATCCGGCAAGGGCCTTGCAGGAGTACCAATTCTCAAAATCGGGTAATTGGTGTCATTATCCTGATTGGATTTGGAGTATGTTTTGTCGGCTTTTTCGATGGCGCCGTCAACTGCCGTATTGGTATGAGACACAACCAATACGGATCTATCATGCTTATATAATTCATCGATAATCTGCCCAATTACGGTGGTTTTACCAGTACCAGGAGGTCCCCAGATGTATGTAATGTCGCTTGAAAGCGCAGATACGATAGCATTGTTTTGGCTTTGGGTGTTGCCGGTATTCAGTGCCAAGTCGTCATACTCGAATATCTTCTTTACAGGATAAACGCCGCAGTCAGAAGACAGCATACGTTTTCCTGCAGGATTTTCTTTTTCGGCATTCTCTTCGATACACTTGATCAGCCGCTCCATCAGAACTGTAGCGCCATTTTCAAGTCTGGCCTTGCCGATTGTGTCAGGCAGAGTCGTTTTTGTTGAGATGACAATGGAGTTCTCTTCGTAGCTTATAACGGTAACATCAAATTGATCCTTACCGATTACCAGCTTACAGGGCGTATCTGCCGGAAGAGAGGGGACATATTCAACATTAAAGCGATACCAGAGGTCGGCACCATGGCTTTCGATTTGGTGCCCACCAAAGAGTAGCGTGGAAGACTGACCGCTTTTTTTGATCTTATCAATTTCTTCTTCAAGCGCATCCCGGAACTCTGATAGAATTCCTTTTAATTCCACCCAGTCAGGAACATGTTGCTTATCCTGAGCATACATCATGTCTTTCACTTCCTTGCTACATAAACTGCTTTAAAAGTTGATGCAGAAATCATCCTGTACAAAAATCATTCCTCAACTTCTATTGGATTCCGATATTTCTTCGGTGTGTACTTTTCTTTGTTCCGTTCTTTTGCCATCCAGTAGGCATCCTGCAAAGCGCGCATTACGGCATCCTTATCATTCTCGGACAATTCACCACCGTCAAAGAGCGCAGACACATCGGCAACCAATTCTTCGGCATCTTTTGCACCTTTGTAGCCGTAGCTCTGTTGTGCCTGAAGAACAAATTCTTCGTCTTCGGAAAGCAGGAAGTTTATCTCGCATCCAAGTGCAGTGGCAAGTTTGGCGTAAACCTCGCGCTGTTTGGGATAGCGTCCGTCCACCTCATAATTGCGGATCGTCCGCAGGGACAGACCACACATTTTACCCAGTTCCGTCTGGGACAGCTTCTTTTCATTTCGCAGCAGTCTTACCTTTTCTCCAAACTTCATATTGAAAACCTCACCCAGAAAATAATTTGCCTATCATTTGCCCAATTCTATTGACAGAGGAATATTACTTGCTTATAATATAATTAGGCAAATATCTTACCTATATTATAGGCAGTTTTGAGCCTTTTGTCAACGGGTCTTGGGAAATTAGCAGAATAGCAAGCACATCCGGTGTTGCCACACTCGAAGATTTTTCCTCATTGGGATATCCCAAACCCTTAGTCTTTCAAGCGAAAAGGAAGGTGGAAATGGAAGAAAAGAAACGCAACATCCGCATCGACCAAGACGGCACTCGCCATGCTCCTGTTCCTATGTGGCAGGAGTTGCCGCAGATTACGGTGCGCCTTGAAGAAGGGCATACCACCTACCGCTTTACCGGCAGCTTTGACGGGAAACACACACTTCCCGAAAAAGCGGTGAAGCTGGCAGATGAGCAAAAGAGTGTGTGATTTTATGACCCACAGCAACCTTGTATTGGCAGACTGCCCACCGAATACGGAGGAAAATATTATGAAGCAGTCTGATAAAATTACAGCATTGTATTGCCGCCTCTCCCGTGACGATGACCAACAGGGTGACAGCAATTCCATCGTTAATCAAAGGGCATTTCTGACGAAGTTTGCTAAGGAAAAAGGCTTTCGGAACCTTGAGTATTTTGTGGACGAGGCTGTAATAATAGGACTAAAAACATTAAGGCTCAAAAAGTGCTGAAAATACGGCGTTTTTGAGCCTTATCACATAAATAAGCGCAAATAGTACATAGCGCGTCTGTTACCCAAAGTAGCGCTTGGGTCGGCAGGCGCGCTATTTTTATGCCCAGATGCGGGCGAAGGAGATGTTATTGTGAAAGCATATGGGAAGTCGTGGGGCTACAACGTATATGACTGCCGGTACTGCCTGTACCGGAAAGGGAAGCTAAAGGGCTGCGTCTACCCGGACGGCTGCTGCTGTCCCGTCCCGCAGAAGCCCGCAAGACGGAACGGCATAGAACAAGTTTACGAAGCAGCTGCGGACAGCGCCGCTCCCGTTTCGGAGTGCGAGGGCTGTCCCTACGGAAGGGCTGCCCCCTGCATCGGATGGTGTACCAAAGAGGTCATGACCGCCTTGGGCTGCGCCGACCAGAAGGCCGGAAAGCTGCTGCATGAGCTGGAAAGCAAATGCCGCCTAATCGAGCGCAAGCGGCAGGGGCTGGGCAAGCCCAACCTCATTTACGTCAAGAACTTTGTGGATAAAGTTGCGGATAACCCTGTGGATAACACATCGGGCAGTACCACGTCCTCCCCGGAATCACGATTCCAGAACCGTGAAAATCACGATTCAGGAGCAGTGAAAATCACGGATCAAGAATCGTTAAAATCACGATCTAATAATACTGATAAGAATGATACTGATTCCTTTCCCTTCACTTCGTTCAGGAGGGATCACGGGCGGGAAACGAAAGGAAACGAAGCGGCTCTGAGAGAGCAGTACAGAGAGCTTATTGCGGAGAACATCGCCTACGACGCACTCCTGACAGACTATCCATACGAGCAGGACACGCTGGAAGAAATCCTGGAGCTGCTGGTGGATGTGGTCTGTACGACGAAAAGCTCCGTCCGCATTTCCGGCGACGATAAGCCCGCCGAGGTGGTCAGAAGCCAGTTTTTGAAGCTGAACAGCGAGCACATCCGCTTTGTGGTGGGCGGGCTGAAGGAAAACGCCATCCGCATCCGCAATATGCGCCAGTATCTTTTAGCCACGCTGTATAACGCCCCTCTGACCATCGGGAACTACTACCGAAGCCTTGTGAGCCACGATATGTCGGAGGGCTTCATCTGAGCCGCAGGCCGCCGCCTGCGGCTTTGGCATTTTCAGGAGGTGATGCGACCGTGCCGAAACAGAAACCCAACGAGCAGGTACAGCAGATACCGCTTTCAGAGATTCGTCCCTTCAAGAACCACCCCTTCAAGGTGACGGACGACGAGCTCATGCAGCAGACCATCGACAGCATCATGCAGGTGGGCGTTCTCAACCCCGCCATCATCCGCCCCGCACCGGAGGGCTGATACGAGATGGTAGCCGGACACAGGCGGCTCCATGCCGCAGACCTTGCGGGGCTGAAAACCATACCGGCCATCGTCCGCAATCTTGACGACGACGAGGCGGTGATCCTCATGGTGGACAGCAACTTGCAGCGGGAAACCATCAGCCCCATGGAACGGGCGCAGGCGTACAAAATGAAGCTGGAAGCGTTGAAGCATCAGGGAAAGCGGGTGGATTTAACTTGTGACCAAGTTGGGCACAAGTTAGATTCCAAAAAATCCATCCAAAAGGTTGCAGAAGATGCAGGTGAAAGTAAGACACAAGTGCAGCGCTATATCCGTCTCACCGAGCTTCTGCCGGAGGTGCAGAAAAAGGTGGACAGCAAGGAGATCGCATTCAGCCCCGCCGTGGAGCTGTCATACCTCACCCGCGACGAGCAGAAGCAGTTTCTGGACGCAATGGACTATTCCCAGAACACGCCCTCGCTTTCCCAGGCACAGCGGCTCAAGAAGCTCAGCCGGGAGGGAAAATGCACGAAGGAGGCCATGCGCTCCATCATGTCCGAGGAAAAGAAGGAGGAACAGGAGCGCATCACGCTGAGCAGCGACACTCTCCGCAAATACTTTCCCCGAAGCTACACGCCCCTGCAAATGCAGCAGACCATCATCAAGCTGCTGGAGCAGTGGCAGAAAAAACAGCAGCGCCGGAACGAGCGCTGAGAAAGGCAGGTTTATCCATGAACGTAACCATCAACATCTACGGCGATGTACACATCCACTG
The DNA here is from genome assembly GCA_900546515.1 of uncultured Eubacteriales bacterium. Taxonomy (GTDB): domain Bacteria; phylum Bacillota; class Clostridia; order Oscillospirales; family Oscillospiraceae; genus Limivicinus. Next base: position 90,996 of record URDG01000004.1, read on the forward strand.
CGACTGCTGCGACGGGTGCGGCGTGTATGACGACAATTTCGACGACGCCCTCGAAGCGCCGCATGAAGCTGTACCGGATGCGGAGGACGGCGGCGGGCAGACCGGCCCGACCGCCGAAGAAGCGGAAGCGGCGGTAAAGGCATTGGCGGCGTTTTTTCTTCCGCTTTTTTCGGAGAAACCCGGCGAGGGAGGCGGCGCGCATGAAGGAATTTGACGTGACCATCACCGAAACACTGAAGCTCACCGTGTCCGTGGAGGCTTCTTCCAAAGAGGAAGCCCAACAGATGGTAAGCGACCAGTGGCACGCAGGGGATCATATTCTGGACGCGGACAATTTCGTGGAGGTGGAGTTTGAGAGCAATGACGGCAGGGAACTCTCCGCCGAAAGAGCGCAGGACGACACCATCGAGGTTCTCATGGTGGAACCGGGACAGTACCCGCGCGTGGAGCGCATCGGCTCCGACCTTGCTTCCTTGCAGAAGGCGGTGGACGGCTATATCGAAGCGATTTACCCATATGACGACCCCGTGGCGCTGATCTGCGGGGAGGAAGCCAAGCTGGAGGGCAAGCCCCTGAACCGCGCCCTGCGGGACGAGAACGGCGATATCTACGATATTGTGGCCGGCAAATTCTTCATCTGCGGTTTGGGGGATGAAAACTTTGCGTCTCTGCCGAAGGAGCTGCAACAGAAATACGAGGAAAAGTTCCGTCAGCCGGAAGCCTTTTTGAAGATGGGCAGTAAAATTATGGCGATCCCCACCGAGCCCGCCAAGGCTGCGGGCAAGGGCAAGACCGCTCCGGTGACAGAGCGATGACGGCGCTTTGAGGAGTATGCGGGAAAGGAGGAATGACCCATGCAGGAGGAAGTCGAAAACAGAGCGGTCACGCTGGTCATCAGCGCAACCAAGCTCACGGCACGGCTGTTAAAGGCCGTCATCCTCAAATACCTCGCCAGCCGCAAGGAGAAGAAGCTGGCAAAGGCGCGTGGTGCGCCTGAAAAACCCACCGGCAAGCAGACGGTGAAGCAGCTTGTCGGTCAGAACCAGGGCGTGTCCAACATCGAGGTCACGGAGCGGAACATCAAGGGCTTTGACCGTGTGGCGCGCAAGTACGGCGTGGACTACGCCATCAAGAAGGACAAAACCGGCGAGATCCCCAGGTATCTCGTCTTTTTCAAGGCGCGGGATGCGGACGCGCTCACCGCCGCCTTTACCGAGTACACCGGGAAGAAGGCAAAAGCAAAGGAGAAGCCGTCCGTCATCCGGACGCTCAAAGCGCTCCGTGCGCCGGAGATTGCAAAGGACGTGACCAGGGTGCGCAACAAGGACAAGGGGCTGGAGCTATGAAAAAGCCGCTGCATATCAAAAAGCTGGTGCTGCCCAATATCCCGTATGTCTTTATCGCCCTCTTTGCCACCAAGCTGGGGCAGGCGTGGAGGCTTGCCCCGGCATGGATTTCTCGGGAAAGGCGCTGCACCTCATGGAGGGCTTTGCCGCCGCGTTCCAATCGGCGCTGCCCAGCTTCCACCCCATCGACCTGTGCGTGGGCGTCGCTGCCGCCCTGCTCATCCGTCTGGCGGTGTACGTCAAGGGCAAAAACGCCAAGAAATTCCGCAAGAATCTGGAATACGGCTCTGCCCGCTGGAGTGCATAATTTTAAGTGTAAATGACACATACATGGACGCACAGGAGGTTATGCACATGACTGATTATAGCAAAATTACAGCCCTTTACTCCCGCCTTTCCGTGGGCGACGAGGACAGGGACGGCGGCGAGAGCAACAGCATACAGAACCAAAAAATATTTTTGGAGAACTATGCCAGAGGGCAGCACCTAACCAATATCCGGCACTACATCGACGATGACGAAAGCGGCAGGTTTTTTGACCGTTCCGCCTACTCCCGCATGATGGACGATGTGGAAAACGGGAAAATCGGTGTCTGCATTATGAAAGACCTTACCCGCTGGGGGCGCGACTATCTCCAAGTCGGCAACGCGATGGAGATATTCAGACGGAACAATGTGCGCTTTATCGCGGTCAACAACGGCATTGACAGCGAGAAGCCCGACACATTGGAGTTTGCGCCCTTTATCAATATCATGTCGGAGTGGTACGCAAAGGACATCAGCAAGAAAGTGAAAACGGGCATTAAGACCAAAGGCATGAGTGGAAAGCCGATTGTCACCGAAGCCCCTTACGGCTATGTCAAAGACCCGGACAACAAGGATTTTTGGATAATCGACGAGGAAGCCGCCGAGGTTGTCCGTTTGATTTTCCGTCTGTTTATCGGTGGGAAGAACCGCAATCAAATCGCCGTATATCTGACACAGGAGCAAATCCCAACCCCCACTTTCTACATGAAAGACCGAGGGCGGGGAACCTGTAAAAATAAGACGCTCAACGAGGATAACCGCTGCAAGTGGAACAAAGCCACCTTGACCAATATCCTCACACGGCAGGAGTATTGCGGCGATGTAGTCAACTTCAAGACTACAAAGCATTTCCGGGATAAACATAACCACTATGTAGACCGGAGCCAGTGGCACATCACAGAAAATGTGCATGAGCCGATTATCAGCCGCAGCGATTTTGAAACCGTACAGCGGATTTTGGAAAACGCACCCGTCAGACGCCCCAACGGGGACGGGGAAATCCACCCTCTGTCCGGCTTGCTTTTCTGTAAGGACTGCGGCGCAAAAATGCACATTCGTATAGATTACCGGAACGGCGGCAAGCGGCACGTTGCTTTTTGCAGCGAGTACCACAAGGGAAAAGCCAAGAACCCCAAATGCCATTCCCCGCACATCATGGACGCGGACTTGCTCATGCAGACCATCGCGGAAGTGCTGAAGAAAATCGAGGACTATTCTATCAGCAACCGGGCGGAGTTTGAAGCCTTAGTGAAAAAGAACCTTGCCATGCAGCAGACCGACCAGACCAAGAAACAGCAGAAGCGTATTCCGCAAATCACGACGCGCCTTGAACAGATTGACAAGGTGCTGAATAAGCTCTATGAGGACAACGCCCTCGGCACGATCCCGCAAGACCGCTATGAGCAGATGTCGCAGAAGTATTCGGAAGAATACTACGCGCTGAAAGCGGAGCTTGCCACGCTCCAAGAGCAGCTATCCGCTTATGAGAACGCGGGAGGACGGGCGCAGAAGTTTTTGAAGCTGACGGAACGCCATGCCGCCTTTACCGACCTGACCCCCGCCATTCTCAACGAGTTTATCAGCCGGATTGAAGTGCATGAGCGCGACCAGAAAAGGGCGAGATACGCAATCCAGCACATCAGCATATATTTCAATTATATCGGCAAGTTTGAGAATGAAGTGACACAGCTTGCAGAGCCGACCGAGCAGGAAATCCGGCAAATGCGGGAGGAAATCGAAGAAGCCAAAAAGGAAAAGAGCCGCGCCTACCACCGGCAGTATTCAAGGGAGTACCGGGCGCGAAACCTTGAAAAGCAGCGGGAGTATGACCGCATGAAAGCGCGGGAATACCGGGCAAGGAGAAAGGCGCAGGCAGCCGCCGCACAGCCCACACAGTAAAACAGAATAACCGTCAACCAAGAGGGATTTTCCGAACTACGGGAAATCCCTCTTTTGCGCCCAAAGAAAGGAGCCGCCTATGGCAGAACAGACCCCCGACAGTATCATCACGACCCAGAGGAACGGGCAGACCATTGTTGCGGAGTTATTTTTCAATCACAGCAGCACAGAAACATTCCGCGACAAGCTGCTCAAACTGGTGCTTGCCGACAGCTCGCGTTTATCCGCGTCTGACGGTCAAGAGCCGGAAAAAACAGAAATCTTGCGATAACAGCCGCCCCGACGAACCATTCCCTGTCCGGGCGGTTTCTATTTGAAAATCCTCATTTTCCCCAAGTCAAGAGCCGGGAAAAACACCCGAAAAATGCCCCTATTGCGTAACAGGGGCGCAGAAAGGAGAGTTTATGAGAACAGGGCTTACGAAGCAGGAAAAGACCACCGATATTTGGTTTGACGAGAAAGACCCGCTAATCCATATCCGTACCCACAACACCGACTTGAAGAAGCGGCTGCTTGCTTACAGCCGCAAATACCCTGGCCGTCTGCAAGCTGACGGGCTATGACCCGGACACGGGCTGCATGGAGTTTGACATTGCAAAGGGGCGGTTCTCCTTTCGGCTGACCGCACCGTATTCGGATGAGCGCCGTCACGCAGCAAGCGAACTTGCCAAAGGAAATACAAATCGGTTGAGAAATGCAAAATGAGCTTTAACCATGCGGGGAAAAATCAGGTACATAACCTTTCCCCATCATATTGAATTCAAACGAGAGGTGTGTTATAATGGGGAAAAATCAGGTATTGTTCTTGTCCCAGATGGAGGAAAGCAAAATGGCAAAGCAGGTTCACATCCGCGTAGATGATGATATTTATAAGGAACTCAGCGACTATTCTGTAGTAAGTGGGCAGTCCATGCAGGACTGCCTGTCTGTAGCAATTAGGCAAATGCTCGTCAAGGCAAAGGAAGAACCTTCTCAGGATTGTAATGGGTAC
>URDG01000005.1 GCA_900546515.1 uncultured Eubacteriales bacterium
CTTGTTTTCACTCCCTTTTCATTCAGAAACCGTTTGAGTTCCAGAATGCTTATCTCGCCAAAATGGAACACGCTTGCAGCAAGAGCTGCGTCAGCCTTACCTATGCTGAAAGCATCATAGAAGTGCTGCATGTTGCCTGCTCCACCACTTGCTATTATTGGTATTGGCAACGTCGACAACTGCGCAAGCGCCTCGTTGGCATAGCCGGTCTTCACTCCGTCGTGATTCATACTGGTGAAGAGTATTTCGCCAGCCCCTCGGTCGGCCACTTCTGCAGCCCAGTCAAACAGGCGATGGTCGGTACGCTCTCGCCCACCCTTTACATAGCAATACCATTCGCCATCGGCCTCCTGGCGTGCGTCAATAGCACATACGCACACCTGAGAACCGAACTTCGACGATATTTCATTTATCAGCTGCGGGTTGCGTATGGCAGCCGAGTTGATGCTCGCCTTGTCGGCTCCTGCATACAGCAGTCGCTCTACATCAGAGAAAGCGTTGATGCCTCCGCCAACGGTAAACGGTATGTTTATCACTTTGGCTACCCTTTCCACCATCTCGGTGAATGTATTGCGTCCTTCTGCGCTTGCTGTGATGTCGAGAAACACCAGTTCGTCAGCTCCCTCTTCGCTATATCTTCTTGCAAGCTCCACAGGGTCGCCGGCGTTGCGCAGATTCTCGAAGTTGACGCCCTTAACGGTCTGCCCGTCTTTCACATCAAGGCATGGTATGATTCTTTTGGCAAGTCCCATAATCGTTCATTTTTTTAAATGAGGTGACTTATACGTTCTATGTCTATGCGTCCTTCGTAGTAAGCCTTTCCGAACACTACAGCCGGAATGCCTGCCTCGTCAAGAGCTATAATGTCGTCAGCCGACGACACGCCGCCACTTGCTATGAGGTGAAGGTCGGGAAAGCGCTTCATTATATTCCTGTACAACTCGATGGATGTGCCTGAGAGCGCTCCGTCCTTTGAAATGTCGGTACACAACACCTGGCTGATGCCTTTGGCCTTGTAGAAGCCGATAAAATCAAATATGTCACGTTCGGTATGTTCCAGCCATCCGTTTATGGCAATCTTGCCGTCAAGCACGTCTGCACCTAATATTATACGCTCCGGTCCGTATCGCTTGAGCCAATCGGCAAACATCTCGGGATTGGTATACGAGATGCTTCCTATCGTCACCATCGATGCTCCGTTGTCGAAAGCTGTGTCCATGTCATGCTGTGTCTTTATGCCGCCACCGAAGTCTACCTTGAGGTTTGTGCCTTTGCACACTTCGCTTAGTACGTCAGCATTTACAACGTGTTTGGACTTTGCCCCGTCCAAGTCGACCATATGAAGTCGCTTGAAACCAGTCTTTTCCAGTTCGGCAGCCATATCTATCGGCTTGCCATACACTTTCTTCTGCGAGTAGTCGCCCTTGGTGAGCCTTACGCATTCGCCGTTGATTATGTCGATTGCCGGTATCAGTTCAATCATATGCGTTCAATGAAGTTTCTTAATATCTGTTCGCCCACGCTGCCACTCTTTTCGGGATGGAACTGTGTTGCGTAGAAGTTGTCCTTTCTCAGAGCTGCGCTGAATGGCAGAGTGTAGTCTGCCACAGCGATGGTATGTTCGCACACGGGCACATAATAGCTATGTACGAAATACACGAAATCGTCTTCGCCGACGTGCTCAAACAGCCCCGTCTTGAGGTTGTGTATGTTGTTCCATCCCATGGCAGGCACCTTTTCGCTGCTGTCAGTCGGGACGAAACGCTTCACGTCGACAGAGAATATTCCAAGACAGTCGGTATTGTCCTCTTCCGAATGTCGGCACATGAGCTGCTGTCCTATACATATTCCCAGTACGGGCTGGCGCAATGCGCATATCAGCCTGTCGAGGTTGTGTTCTTTCAGATACTTCATTGTCTCGCCGGCAGCCCCCTGTCCGGGGAATATAATCTTGTCGGCCGACATCAACGCTTCTGGCGAATCCGTAATAACGGGATTGCACCCGATACGTTGCAAGGCGTTGACTACCGACCTGATGTTACCAGCATTATACTTGACTATAGCTATCTGCATAAGCTTTGTGTTTTGTTGAGATACATAAGGCTTCATGCCTATCAAGCATGAACATTTGACATGTTAGGGGTGCTATCCTCGGCAAAGTTACAAATTTTTCTGTGTTTAGAATATGATTTTGCCGTTTTTTGCTGTCAAGGAGGCTCATTATAACACGTTTGACTCATATAATGACTTATATATGTCATTTTTATGCAAATACAAGCGCCCTATTTTACGATTTGTCACGCCAGCTCCTCAAGTTCTTCCGACAGTTGCGTCCAGCGTTCCTCCTCCTCGTCCATACGCATCTTGACGGATGTGTATTCGTTGACGAGCTGCATGTCGGATGCGCCTTCGGGCGTACATAGCTTCTCGTCGAGTTCCTTCAGTCGGTTTTCCATCGATTCTATCTTAGCCTCCGACTCCTTAACGAGTTTCTCTATCTTGCGTATTTTCTTCTGTTTCTCCTTGTGCTCGGCGTAGCTTTCCTTGCCCTGCGACTTCTCTGCGTCGTCAGCCGTATTTGCCGAACTGGTGTTGTCCGTATTTGCCGCAAACGTGCTTGCCGTGTTCAGGGCTGTCATGTCTTCCACGTTGTGCGCCCGCAGATAATCGTAAATGCCGCCTAAGTGTTCGCGCACCTTGCCGCCACCGAATTCGTACACCTTGCTGACGAGGCCGTCGAGGAATTCGCGGTCGTGGCTTACGATGATGGCTGTGCCGTCAAAGGCGAGTATTGCCTCCTTAAGCACTTCTTTCGAGGGAATGTCAAGATGGTTGGTAGGCTCGTCGAGGATGAGCAGGTTGACGGGTTCGAGCAGCAGCTTGATCATTGCCAGTCGGCTGCGTTCGCCTCCCGAGAGCACCTTCACCTGCTTGTCTACATCCTCGCCACAGAACATGAACGAGCCAAGTATGTTCTTTATCTTCAGTCGGATGTCGCCCTTTGCCACATTGTCAATGGTCTCAAACACGGTCAGTTCGCCGTCGAGCAGCTGCGCCTGGTTCTGGGCAAAGTAGCCTATCTGCACGTTGTGTCCTACCTTAAGGTTGCCGTCGAACGGTATTTCGCCCATAATACACTTCACGAGCGTTGATTTACCCTCGCCGTTCTTGCCTACGAACGCCACCTTCTCGCCTCGCTTAATGGTGAGGTCAACATTCGAGAACACGTTGTGGTCGCCATAGCTTTTGCCCACTCCGTCGCATATTACCGGATAGTCGCCCGAGCGTAGACATGGCGGAAACTTCAGATGCATCGTGGCATTGTCCACCTCGTCCACCTCAATAGGCACAATCTTCTCCAGCTGCTTTATGCGGCTCTGCACCTGCACAGCCTTGGTTGGCTTATAGCGGAACCGCTCAATGAAGTCCTTGATGTCGGCTATTTCCTTCTGCTGGTTCTCGTAGGCGCGCAACTGCTGCTCGTGGCGTTCGTCGCGCAGCTTTATGTATTCGTCGTATTTCACACGATAGTCGTTCACCTGTCCGCAGGTGATTTCTATTGTGCGGTTTGTCACATTATTAATAAAGGCGCGGTCGTGGCTCACCAGCACCACAGCCTTGGCACTCTGCTGCAGAAATCGCTCTAGCCATCCTATACTTTCGATGTCGAGATGGTTGGTAGGCTCGTCGAGCAAGAGTATGTCGGGACGGCGCAACAGAATCTTTGCCAGCTCGATACGCATGCGCCAACCTCCCGAGAACTCGCTCGTGGGACGGTCGAAGTCTGTGCGCAGGAACCCCAGACCTGTAAGCGTGCGTTCTATCTCAGCCTCGTAATTGTCGCCACCGAGCATCATGAAGCGGTCGTGCTCCTGTGTGAACTTCTCCACAAGTGCGGCGTACGATTCGCTCTCGTAATCGGTACGCTCTGTCAACTGGCGGTTAAGGTCGTCAATACGTGCCTTCATCTTTGTCACGTACGAGAAAGCCTTGCGCGCCTCCTCCTTCACGGTGGTGTTGTCCTGCAGAATCATCACCTGTGGCAGGTAGCCTATAGTGGTGTCGTTGGGTATTGCCACCTTGCCGTCTGTAGGTTTCTGCATTCCGCATATTATCTTCAGCATGGTCGACTTGCCTGCTCCGTTCTTGCCCACAAGGGCTATGCGGTCGCGGTCGTTCACTACAAAGCTCACATTTCTGAACAATGGCTTTGCGCTGAACTCAACTGAGAGTCCTTCTATTGATATCATATTTTCGTTTCTTATTCTTCTGTTTTTGTGACGAGGCCGTCGAGGTCTACCTTCCACGTTTCCCCTTCCTTTCTTAGTGTCAGCCGGCACTTGCCTTCCTTGCACATTCTGCCCGGGCATCCTATTGAGTCGCACAACAGGAAGTTGCGGACCGTCATTTTCACCCGTGCGCTGTCGCCGTCGATGTCTATGTCGTCGATGTCACACAATGCGCTGTCGGTCTGCGCGTTCAGCACGTCCACGTCGTCCTGACTGATGTTCGACGCATGAAATTCAATCCACTTGTACGAGCGGTCGGTACACAGCGCCGAAGCCTGCTTCAGGCGTAGATTGAAGTAGTTCTGCCCGAAACTTCTGGCACAGCTTTCCACAGCAGCATCGTCCTTAAGCGAGCATGCGCTTGCCAGGCACAACGCCGTTATAAAGGCGAAGGAGATGAGTATTGTTTGTTTTACTGACATACCCTATAACTTCTTTGGTTGATAACAACTACAAAATTACTTATTTTCTTTGGCATATTCACCTCTTTTGCTTAATTTTGTATGAAAATCCAAACCGACAAAGGTAAATGCATCTATATTCAGCACTTGCCCTTGCCGGTATTTTAATGTTTATAGAAGAAAAAATGCTGAACTTTATATCTTTTGGAAGCGGAAGTAGTGGCAACTGCTACTACATATACACACAGAACTCGGGTCTGCTTATTGATGTAGGCGTAGGAACGAGGTCGCTCAAGAAGGCGTTTCATGATTACGGACTACGGTTTGTGGATGGTTTCGACGGCATTCTCGTCACTCACGACCATGCCGACCACATTAAGTCGGTGGGCAGTCTGAGCAAGAAATTCAATCTGCCTGTCTATGCTACCGAGACGGTTCATGCCGGCATGGACCGCAACTACTGCATGCGCTGCAAGCTCGCCCACTCCAACAGGATGAAGGTTGTGAAGGGAGAGAGCTTCAACGTTGGCGACTTCCGCATCACTCCCTTTGACGTGCCTCACGACAGCTCCGACAATGTGGGCTATCTGATTGAGGCTGACGGAATAGCGTTCTGTCTGCTCACGGATGTAGGCGCCATAACCGACGAGATGAAGCAGCTCATCAGCCGTGCCGACTACCTGGTAATCGAGGCCAACTACGACCCGCAGATGCTCGAGACGGGACCTTACCCGCGCTATCTGAAAGACCGCATCAGGAACGGACACGGCCATCTGAGCAACGTGCAATGTGCCCTTGCCTTGGCTGAGAACCTTACCAGCCGCCTCAAACACATATGGCTGTGCCACCTCAGTCAGGAGAACAACAAGCCTGAGCTGGCTCTCGCCACCGTCTGCCATACGCTCGAAGATGCAGGAATACGTGTAGGCGAAGACGTGAAGGTAGAAGCTCTACGCCGCACGCTGCCCACAGGAATCTTCAGCCTGACATAAAAAAAGAACAACATAGTCAATCTCCATAAGAAATCAGCTATGTTGTTCTTTATGATTTATATAGTTCCTTTAGCGTAGCGGTATTGATTTTACTCCGCTAATCCGCCCTCAACTTCTCGCTCAGATAACGTCCTGTAGCACTCTCACGGCATCTTGCCACTTCTTCGGGAGTGCCGCAGCAGACGATGTTGCCACCCTTGTTGCCTCCGTCGGGACCGAGGTCAATCACATAGTCGCCACATTTTATCACGTCCATGTTGTGCTCGATTACGATTATAGAGTGTCCTTTCTCTATGAGCGTATTGAACGCCTTGAGCAGTCGGTGGATGTCGTGGAAATGCAGACCTGTCGTGGGCTCGTCGAATATGAAGAGCGTAGGTTCCTGCCGTTCCTGTCCGATGAAATAGGCGAGCTTGACGCGCTGGTTCTCACCTCCCGAGAGGGTTGACGAGCTTTGTCCCAGCTTGATGTATCCCAGTCCTACTGCATCGAGCGGCCGCAACTTGTCGGCAATCTGCTTTTCGCCATACTTCTCAAAAAACTCGATGGCTTCACGTACAGTCATGTTCAGCACGTCGTAGATGTTCTTGTCGTGGTATCGCACGTCGAGTATTTCCTTCTTGAAGCGTCTGCCGTGGCAGGCGTCACACTCCAGCACGAGATCTGCCATGAACTGCATCTCAACCGTTATCACTCCAGCGCCCTTGCACTCCTCGCAGCGTCCGCCTTCGGCGTTGAACGAGAAGTACTGTGCCGTATATCCCTCCTGTTTTGCCAGGGGCTGGCTTGCGAAGAGCTGGCGTATGGCGTCATAAGCCTTGATGTAAGTGGCAGGATTGGAACGTGTGCTCTTGCCTATAGGGTTCTGGTCGACAAACTCCACGTGCTTCACCATCTGCCAGTCGCCCTCGAGCGACGAGTATTCGCCCGGAGCGTCAGCCACCTCGTTCAGATGGCGCTTCAAGGCGGGATAAAGTATTCCCTTGATGAGCGACGATTTGCCCGAACCGCTCACTCCCGTCACCACGGTCAGCACGTTGAGCGGCAGGGTGACGTCTATTCCGCGCAGATTGTTCATCCGCGCTCCCTTTATCTTTATGGCGTGGTTCCACTGGCGTCTTGACTGCGGCACGGGTATCCTGTCGGCTCCCGAAAGATAGCGCACGGTATGGCTGCGCGTCTTGTCCGGGTCGGCGTGCAGAATGTCGTCGAGCGTTCCTTCAAACACTATCTCGCCTCCGAGTCTGCCAGCGTCAGGTCCTACATCTATTATATAGTCGGCAGCACGCATTATGTCCTCGTCGTGCTCTACTACAATCAGGGTGTTGCCCAGGTCGCGCAGGCGCTTCATGGTGGCAATCAGCTTATCGAAGTTCGGTATCTGGCCGATGTTGGCAAACTCGTCCAGGATCAGACGGACATGGACGGGCAGTCGCCCACCGTAGAAGTCATCCGCCTTGTCGCAGAGCAGATTGAAAAGCTGACTATACATGAGGGCAGCCACGAAATTGAAAGTGCTGTCCGTATCTGACAGGATCACAAACAGCGCCGTCTTTTGGTCGCCCAGGGTATCCAGTTCCAGTTCGTCATATTCCATCAGGTCCCGCAGCTCCTTGATATCAAAGGGAGCAAGCCGGGCACCGCAGGAAATGAGGATGGATTTTAAGGTTTTGCCCGCCGCCATTTTGAATTTGCGGTACTGCTTGACGGCGAAGTGGTCCGGCTCCCGTTCCTCCAACTGAGAAAAAAGCAGGTTCACCGGGCTTTGATAGGTTTCGTCGTCCTCTCTGGCTTCACTGGCATTGATAAGGTCCAGAAGTGTGATGAAGTTCTTTTCTTCCTCCGTGGCCTCGTACCAGATGTAGCCGATCAGTGCGGAATAATAGAGGCGTTCCGCTTTGACCCAGAAATCTTCCGAAGATTTTTCGCCTTCGCCCTTCGTGTTCATAATCAGGGCGTTCACCAGCTTTAAGATATCTTTCTCTGATCGGATATAAGCCAGCGGATTGTATTTCATGGATTTTCGGAAGTTTATCAGGTTGAGGCACTTGATACGGTATTTCTTCCGTTCCAGGAAAGTGCCGATCTCCGGCAGCAAGGTTCCTTTCGGATCAGTGCAGACATAGGACGAATGAGCTTGCAGCAGCGACGGCTTACAGAAGAACCGCGTCTTGCCGCTGCCGGAACCGCCGATCACCAGAATGTTTTTGTTTCTGGCGTACTTCGGCTGCTTTGGGCGGCTCGCCATTGTGATCCGCTCCGTCTGCGTCATGGGAATGTTTTGGAAAAAGTCCTTGTCCATGTAGGGAGCAATATCCGCCGCCGTACCCCAGCGGGCAGAACCATACTCGATCCCGTGGCGATACTTCTTAGCGTTCTTGCCTTTCAGGTAGACCGCCATGCGAAGGACCACTGCACCGGTTATGCCGATCAGAAGGTCCGTGGGATGGAAACTGAGCCACGGGGAGGAAAGCACTGCCTTGAAGCCGTCCCCGATAGAAAGCAGCTTGCCGGAGAGGTCAGCACCGGGCGCAAGCCGGAAAGCCTGTGCCAGCTTATCGAAGGGATACACGAACAGAAGATACGGAAGGTTCAGCAAAAACAGTTTTTTCATGTTCATCTCTGCACGCTCCGATCTTTGACCTTTACTTTCTCCCGGTCAATGGTGCGGTGTTCCGTTTTCTCCGCCGCCTGTTCCTTCGCCTGGGTCAGCCGCTCCCGGATGGAGGGCTTTTCCTCACGGCTCATTTTGCGGCTGGCAAACTCCTGAAATGCCGCTGTGATGGCATCCGCGTCCCGGCTTTTGAAAAAGACCAGGTAACGGGGCTGCTCTGCGGCGGTGTCTTTCTTCAATGCAAAATCCACATGGTATTTCTTCGCCACATGGGAGAAAGCCTTGATATTCTTGTCGCTGATCTCGATATTGGCAAGACCGGCGTTCTGGCTGGCAAGCTGTTTAAGGCTCTGCCTGCCGCGGTAGATTTTTGGCTTCTGGCTTTTCTGGATTTCCTCCAGGAACTTTTTGACGGCCTTTTCAAAGACCTGCTCACTTAGCTTGGCTCCGTCAACAATGAGCGTCACGGCGCCCCGCGTTACTTCCTCCTGCATTTAGCCTCGCCCCCTTTGCCCGTCCCCGTACATATCGTGCTGCACCAGGGAAGAATAGTAGCTGTTGATGGTGGTCGGGGCGTTATACAGCGCCGCCAGAAGGTATTTCTTGATATTGCGGACATAGGTGGTGTTGTCCTTCATGCAGTCCATAACATACTGAACATGGGAACTGTCCAGCTTCATAAACCGGGACTTTACCACCTCCGCCGGATAATCGTCTCCGGCAATGCGGATGACTTTGCGGGCAGAACATACGGTATCCACGATCAGGTCAACGATTTCGTCAAGCTGCTCACGGTCGATATGGCTGTCCTGCACCAGATAGCTGTACTCGATGTTATCCAAAATCACTTCACGATAACATTCTCTGGCTCCCATCCGATCCGTTCCCATCCTTGCCCCTGCGGGGGTAGGGGGATTTGATTGGATAGGATTTGATAGTTCCGTACTTGATAAATCAGTCTTTGTTTGATTAGTATTTAATTGTGCGGGGGTTTCCGTACACGGTTTCGCCGTATCCGGGATACCCATATCCGGGTTTTCCGTATATGGCTTTGCCGTACCCGGTAAAGGCGTACCTGGGCTTGACGGCGGCTCGCACTGAGGCATTTCGTAAATGACATACTCGGTATCCGTGATCTTGCCTTTTTCGTCCCGAAGCTGGGTGCGCCGGATATACCCGTGGGTTTCCAGTTCCTTCAAGGCTGCGCCGATGCTGTCCACACCTTCCCGGCAGATCGCCGCAAGACCTCTGGTGGTGTAATTCCACTCGTCAGGGAGTGACAGCATCATGGACAGCAGCCCTTTGGATTTCAGGGTCAGCGTCCGATCTTTCAAGTGATGGTTCGACATGACCGTATAATCACGGGTCTTTTCAATACGAAAAACAGCCATCTTCGCACCTCCTTCCTGTGAAAATAAAAAGTGTTGATTTTGAGCGGTTTATCCGTCTGTATGCCTCCGTTACCTTCCACATGGGAAAACATCCACGCCCTGTTCAGAACGCAAGCCACAGAGGAAGAAACAGAAGATATCCCACTGATTTTGATACAGTTTTCAGTCGGCTACCTCTCACGGTCTTTATGGTCATAGTGGAGATCGCCGGAAAGCACCTTCGCATGGTTGTGGATTTTGATATGCCCCTTTTCCTGATTCTCCAAAGCCTTGCTGTATCCGGCGTCAGTCAGGAACAGGCGCATTTTCTCACCCTTCCAGCCAACAGGTGAGTTATGGGTAAGAACATCAAAAACGATCATATGTCTGGTTGCCGGGTCGAAACGCTCCAAGGCCATAATGTCATGGCCGGATAACTTCTGCGCCCCGGATCGTTGTCTGGCTTCTGCCAGCATTTCCCCGATGGTATGGGCTTTCTCCGGCAGATGGTATTCGGTCTGCACCTTGCGGATCAAATCCATGCACTCCTGATCCGACAGGGGGCGGAGCTTATTTAGAAGGCTTTCCGCCGTTTCTTTCGTTGCCGGGTTCGGCGCATAGCGCCATGTCATGTAAATCTCATTCAGGGCAGCGTTCTGATTGGTACTTTCAATCTGAAACACCATCCTCATTTCTGCTTCTGTCAGTTTCATTGCCAGCCTCCTTCAAAATGGGTATAAAAAAACGCCATAGGTTTTCAATGCCTATGGCTTGTGGGTATAGGAAAAGGGCGCTGATACTTGCATATCAACGCCCTTTGAGCATGTCAGTATTTGATTGTTTCGACTTCGCACCGTGTTTGCACCATGAAAAACATTGATTTCACTGACTTTTTCAATGTTTTCTTATCTGGTGCTACCATTTTTCAGCAGTGTTTTTCTTATTCCCAGCTTTTCCACACATCCGGACAATAGCCGACAGTGGCCTGTTTTCCGTTGCGGACTATCGGTGTCTTTATGAGATACGGCACTTCATAAAGCTTATCCAGCTTTGCCTCGTTTGAAGCCAGATACTGAACAAGGGGATAATCCTCATCCGCTGTGTCTATCATCGCCTCAAGCCCCACAGCATTTTTGACCGAATTAAGCTCTCCCCTGCTCATACCGTACTTTATCACATCTACAAATTGATATTTAATCCGGCGTTCTTTGAAATAGCGTTCGGCCTTCTTTGTGTCAAAGCACTTGGCCTTTCCAAATATTTGTATATTCATAGTTAATGCTTATATCTCTGTGATTACCGGCAGGATCATCGGGCTGCGGCGAGTTGTTTTATACAGGTAACCTGAAATATTGCTCTTCACCTTGCTCTTAATAGTCGTAAAATCGGTGATATGCTGCGCCTCGCAGGAATCCACGGATTCGATCGTTACCCGCTTGAGCTCACCCATAAGTTCCTCGGCTTCCTTAACATATATAAAGCCTCTGGTCACGATCTCGGGAGACGCAAGCATTTTATGATCCTGAGACGAAAAAGGCATAACAATGACAACCATGCCGTCTTCGGCAAGACGATGCCTGTCGCGCATGACGACGCTGCCTACCTCGCCCACACCGCTGCCATCGACCAACACCGCACCTGACGGAACAGATTCCTCACACTTGATGGACTTCTTTGTGATCTCTATGACCTTGCCATTTTCAGCGAGAACAATATTCTTTGGATTAACGCCCATAATGCGTCCGAGCTCGGCGTGCTTGACGAGCATTCTGTACTCACCGTGAACAGGGATGAAATACTTTGGCTTGACAAGGCCAAGTATCATCTTATGCTCCTCCTGGGATGCATGTCCGGAAACATGAAGATCAGTATGCCGGTCGTATATAACTTCTGCGCCCTTGTGGAAAAGCTCGTCTATGACGCGGCTGATCATATTCTCATTGCCGGGTATGGCAGAAGCCGAAATAATTACCCTGTCGCCTGAATCAACATTTATCTGCTTATGCTCAGAAAACGCCATGCGGTACAGCGCGGACATGGCTTCACCCTGACTGCCGGTGGAAATTATGACTACCTTATTCTTCGGCAGCTTATTCAGATGCTCGATATCCATCATAACGCCCTCAGGGATATCCATATAGGAAAGCACCGTTGCGACGCGTAGGACATTCTCCATGCTGCGCCCGGTGATGCCTACCTTGCGGCCGTATTTATTTGCAACATTTATGATCTGCTGGAGTCTATGAACATTCGAGGCAAAGGTCGTGATAATGATGCGTTTGTCGCAGCCCATAAAGAGCTTGTCAAAGCCCTCCCCTACCTTGCGCTCAGAATCGGAATGCCCCGGCTTCTCGGCGTTGGTGGAATCGCTCAGAAGCGCCAGAACGCCCGCATTGCCGAGCTGCCCGAAACGCGCGATGTCCAGCATGCCGCCGGAAATAGGCGTCACGTCTATCTTGAAGTCTCCGGTGTGGACGACCGTGCCGAGCGGCGTGCCGATGGCAAGTGCGACAGAGTCCGGGATGCTGTGGTTGACATGAATAAACTCAACCGTAAAGCAGCCAAGGCGGAACACCGAGCCTGTCTTTTTTGTGAATATCTGTGTGTTGTACAGCAGATCGTGCTCCTCGAGCTTCAGCTCGACCAGAGCCGCCGTGAGCGGCGTGGTGTAGATCGGAACATCCAGTTCACGCAGAACATACGGCACAGCACCTATATGATCCTCATGGCCGTGCGTCAGTATCATGCCGCGGATCTTTTCCGCATTTGATTTGAGATAGCTTATGTCCGGCAGGACAATGTCAATGCCGTACATATCCTCATCCGGGAAGCCCATACCGCAGTCAACAATTATAATATCGCTTCCGCATTCAAACGCGGTCATGTTCTTGCCGATCTCACCGAGACCGCCAAGGGGAATAATTTTCAGTTTTGAAATCATATTTTCTCCATTCTTAAATTTTTTTGCATGAGATGCCTTGACAGTCTTTTGGACTGCCTTCTTATGTACGTATGGAAAGTATAACCGTAAGCAGGTATTTTCAATACCGAATACCCGCAAATGCCCTTACATTTCTGTCCGCCCTTCGATTGCCCTGTTAAGTGTGGCATCGTCAGCAAATTCAAGGTTCGAGCCGACGGGGATCCCGTAGGCCAGACGTGTGACCTTGATGTCGAAGGGTTTCAAAAGTCTTGAGATATACATCGCCGTGGCTTCACCCTCGGTATCCGGGTTGGTGGCCATTATCACTTCTTCGATACCCGGCTGCGCCGCGCGCACAAGCAGCTCCTTTATGCGTATATCCTCCGGTCCGACATGGCTCATCGGCGAAAGGACGCCGTGCAGCACATGGTATGTTCCGTTATACTCACGGCCGCGTTCTATACTGAGCACATCCCGCGGCTCAGACACAACGCAGATAATGGACTTATCGCGCCTGTCGCTGGCACAGATAGGGCAGATCTCTCCCTCGGTGAGATTTTGACATATCTTGCAGCAATGCACGCTGGACTTGGCCGCAGTTATTGCCCCGGCAAATGCCGCAGCCTCTTCATCAGGTAATGAAAGAATATAAAACGCAAGTCTCTGTGCGCTCTTCTTCCCTATTCCGGGAAGAGACGCGAATTTATCTATGAGATTTTCTAGTGATGCAGGAAAAAAAGACATATATCCAAATCCGACTTTCTTCTAATCTTATATCAGGAATTTCTGATAGCCGCAATAGCAGCCGCTCTGTCCTTGCTGCCAAACACCGCACTGCCTGCTACAAGCACATTGCACCCGGCTTCCTTTGCACTGCCGGCGGTTTTCGGGTCAATACCGCCGTCCGCTTCAAGCTCACAGGCAGGGTTGTACTTGTCAATATATGCCCGGACAGCTGCGATCTTGCCGAGCTGATCATACATGAAGCGCTGGCCGCCGAACCCCGGCTCGACCGTCATAACAAGTACAAGCTCAACACGCTCCAGAAACGGCAGCACCGCCTCTGCCGGTGTAGCGGGCTTGAGCGTAATGCCCGCCTTTTTCCCCATCGCATGCGCCCTGTCTATAGCCGCGAGTATATTCTGCTCTGTGTCCGCCTCAATGTGGAAGTTCGTAAGGTCGGCTCCGGCAGCACAGAACTGCTCCACATAGCGTATGGGCTTTTCTATCATAAGATGCACGTCCAGAAACATATCCGTAGCGCTGCGCAGAGATTTCACTACCGGGACGCCTATTGAAATATTAGGCACGAAAAAGCCGTCCATCACGTCGACATGGACATAATCCGCCCCGCCGTTCTTTATATCCTCCACCTCTGCCCCCAGACGTGCAAAGTCAGCAGACAGGATAGACGGTGCGATCTTTATCATAAATTTTTCTCCTTGATTCTATCACATTCTCTTTTATTATACTACAAGAATAATTTGAATTGCAATATTGACGGAAAGATTATTTAGATATAAAATATAATATTGAAGAAGATGCATGGAGGTTTTTAATTTGTCAAGGAGAAACAAGAAGCGTTTTCATGTCGGCCCGATATACGCTTTTGCTATCGCATGGGTAATAATGTCCGCCGCAGTACCGCTTTATAAAATAGGCTGGCTTATAACTACACTTGCCGTCAGCGGTATTGCCGCTGCATTCATCGCCGGGAGGGCCAATAAAAAGGACCGTGCGGCGGATGCCGCCGAGGAAGAAAAGCTCCGGCAGCAGGCCGAAGCCGCGGCAAAGGCCGCGCCGTCCGGCAAAAGCTACGGTCCCGAGGTCGATGCTATTCTTGCGGAAGGCAACCGGGCACTGGCTGAAATGGGCCGTCTTTATATGTCTATAAAAGACCCCGAAGTACGTAAGAAGATAAACGAGATCATGCGTATAACCGACAAGATCACGCAGGATGCTATTGATGATCCGTCGGATATTCCACAAATCAAGAAATTCATGAATTATTATCTTCCTACCACCATAAAGCTCCTCAATGCTTACGACCGCATGAGTTCGCAGGGCATCGAGGGTGAAAATCTCGACAAGAGCATGAAGAGCATCAACGACATGCTCGACACTGCGATAGTGGCTTATAAAAAGCGTCTCGATTCACTTTTTGCAAATCAGGCGCTTGATATTGAAACAGATATAGAAGTTATGAACACAATGCTCGCCAGAGAGGGCCTGTCCGGCAGCAAGGATTTTGAAGTAAACGAGGCCGCAAAATAAAAACAGAAAGGATCATAAACATGAACGATCAGACCAGCTCTATCCCCAGTCTTACTCTTGAGCCTAATGCGGCTCCCGCCGCCGAGGCCGCAGTCGAGCAGGCGCCCGTCGTCGATGCTTCCGCACCTGCTGAGGAAATAAAGACTGAGAAGCCCGATCTCAGCGCTCTTTCAGAGGCCGAGCAGGCTGCGGTACGCGATTTTTCAGAGAAAATAGATGTCACGAACTCTGAGCAGATCATGAATTACGGCTCCGCCGCCCAGAAAAATATCTCCGAGTTTTCCGATGCGGCTCTCGGCGCAGTCCGCACCAAGGATCTCGGCGAAGTCGGCGATATGCTCGGCGACCTTGTGGTAGAGCTTCAGGGACTTAATTTCACGCAGGAAGAGAAAAAAGGACTGCGCGGTCTTTTCAAAAAAGCTTCGAACAACATTGCTTCAATGAAAGCGCAGTTCGATAAGGCTGAGATCAATGTAGACAAGATCGTCGAAGCTCTTGAAAAGCATGAGATCACGCTGATGAAGGACATCAGCATGATGGATAAGATGTATGACAAGAATCAGGAGTACATGAAAGAGCTCACCATGTATATTCTCGCCGGTAAGCTCAAGGTCGAGGAGCTGCGTAATGTGGAGCTGCCGAAATATATTCAGCACGCGCAGGAAACCGGGCTGCCTGAGGATGCACAAGCTGCAAATGATTTTGCCAATCTGATCGGACGCTTCGAGAAGAAAATACATGACCTTGAACTGACCCGCCAGATCTCAGTCCAGATGGCGCCGCAGATCAGGCTCATCCAGAACAATGACAGCCTTATGGTGGAGAAGATCCGCTCTTCGATCGTCAACACCATACCCTTGTGGAAGAACCAGATGGTCATCGGGCTTTCGATGTATCATTCCGAGCAGGCTATGAAGGCCCAACGCAGCGTCACCGATACAACAAATGCTCTCCTGATGCAGAATGCGCAGGCTCTTCATCAGGGCAGCGTAAATGTCGCCAAAGAATCCGAGCGCGGCATTGTTGATATAGAGACGCTCAAAAAGACCAATCAGGAGCTTATCAAGACGCTCGACGAGGTTCGTCAGATTCAGGATGCAGGCCGTGCCGGCCGCGCGCAGGCTGAGGCTGAGCTCACCAAGATCGAAGACGAACTCAAGCAGAAGCTGCTTGAGATGAAGGGCTGAACACAGCCCCTCAAATAAGGAGGATCATGTGAAAAACGCCCTTAAAAAGCCTATAACAGCAATACTTCTTGCTGTTCTCATGATAGTCTTATCCACAATGCTGTCGGGAAGCCTCAAGCTGAACGCCGCCTCCAAAAGCGTGACGGACGGATTTTATAACGGCGTTACCTATGACGGCTACAAACATAACAGCATATACAGTCAGCTCGTTAATCTCTGCGGCGCGGCGGACGGAATAGTCTCACTTGCCGCAAACTATGAAATTGACTGCAGCGGCGTTTCAAACGCCTCTGATGCGCTGAAATCCAGCATTTCCACCATGCACGACCATATCTCGTCCATATATGACAGTTACAGCAAGCTGTGCAGCGAGTTGTCTGACATTGAACGCAGCGTTGACAGCCTTGAGCTGAGTTCCCGTGACGCTGACGGCATGTCGCAGTATTTTCAGACTGTTGCAAATGCGATGCGCGTCATAGATGAATCCGGTTATAACGAGAGCGTTCGCAATTTCCGAAGCTCGCTCGGCTTCCCGGCAGACATATTTATATACATGTGCAATGTACGCTGCCCTGAGTATTTTTCCTGATATGAAAACAAAACGAATAATATCTTTTATCGCGGCTTTGATCATCTGCGCCGCGCTCTCATCCCCCGCCTTTGCCGTTGTCTCAAAGAGCGACAGCTTTTATGCCGCAGACTACGCCAACGTGCTCTCATCCGCTACTGAGGACATGATAATCAACTATAACGGCGCACTGGAGCAGCAGTGCCAAGGCGCACAGATAGTTGTTGTGACCGTAGACTATCTCGACGGCATGTATTGTGATGAATATGCTTACCGGCTTTTCAACGACTGGGGCGTCGGTTCAAGCGAATACAACAACGGTATGCTGCTTCTGCTTGCCGTGCAGGAAAACAAGGCCTGGCTCGCTTATGGTCTTGGGCTGAATTCAAAACTTGATACAAACGATGTCGACAATATGCTCGACAAGTATTTCTGGGATGATTTTGACGCCGGGAAATATGACGCGGCTGTTACTACGCTGTTCAAAGCGCTTCTCAACTGGTACGATGAAGAGTACGGCAGCAGCACCGCATCCTCCGGCACGCAAAACAGCTCTGCACAAAGCAGCTATCAGAACAGCTACAGTAATGACGCCGGCCATTATTATAATAATTACGGCGGGTACGGATTTGTTCAGATCATCCGTTCTATCATAAAAACAGGTATCATAATTGTTATAATCATCGCCATCTTCGGCGGCAACCGCCGCGGCGGAAGAGGCGGCGGTGGTGGCGGCGGCTCATGGCTGCCTTGGCTGCTCTTTTTCAATTCGCAGGCCCGAAATCACAGGCATTATAATGACCGCAACAACTGGCCGCCGCGCGGTCCCGGCGGATTTGGCGGCAGCGGCGGGTTCGGTGGAGGTTTCGGCGGCGGTAGTGGACGCGGAGGCTTCGGCGGTGGCTTCGGCGGCGGCAGCGGCCGCGGGGGCGGCGGTTTTTCCGGCGGCGGTGGCGGTCGGAGATAAATACCACGCCGGACAGCCGGTACTTATAACGATATAATTTGCCGCGGATACGGCAGAATGGAGAAACAGAATGTCAATAGAAAAAGGCAGAGCATATTTCCGTGCTCTCGGTTTAGAGGATAGGGTTCAGGAGTTCACTGTGTCATCGGCTACCGTCGAGCTTGCCGCCCAGGCACTCGGAGTGGAGGGCGCAAGGATTGCAAAAACACTGTCATTCAAGACGGATACCGGATGCATGCTCATTCTTGCCGCCGGCGATGCACGCATAGATAATCACAAATTCAAAGAGAAGTTCCACTTCAAAGCAAAAATGCTCTCAGCGGATGAAGTTCTTGAGCTTGTTGGCCATCCGGTCGGCGGTGTATGCCCATTTGGCATAAATGAGGGCATACCGGTTTATCTTGACGTCAGCCTCAAACGTTTTGAAACGGTCTTTCCGGCCGTCGGCAGCGCAAGCAGCGCCATAGAGCTCGATCTTGACGAGCTTTACAAGTACTCCAATGCGTTGGAATGGATTGACGTGTGCAAGCTGCCCGAATAGCTGATATATCAAAAAAGGCTATGGAGAATTGAGTCTCCATAGCCTTTTTTGATTTTAAATTACTTTTATTTAAGAATGACCTTATTAAAGTTCTTCTTACCGCGGCGGATAATAATGCCATTTTTGAGCTCATCTTCGGTGTATGTTCTGGCAATATCCGTGACCTTCTCATCATCGACCGTTACCCCGCCCTGCTGGATATTGCGGCGGGCATCGGACTTTGTAGTGCAGAGCCCTGTCTTGACAAGCAACGTCATGAGGTCAAGCTTTCCGTCGGCAAGTTCATCCGCAGTCAACTCGGTAGACGGCATATGATTGCTGTCACCGGCGCCGCCGAAGAGAGCCTTTGCAGACGATTCTGCCTTCTTCGCCTCTTCTTCACCATGAACGAGAGCCGTAAGCTCATAAGCAAGTATCTCCTTGGCCTTATTGAGCTGGCTGCCTTCCCACTTGTCCATCTCGTCTATCTGTTCGAGCGGCAGGAACGTAAGCATACGGATGCACTTGAGCACGTCCGCATCTTCAACATTGCGCCAGTACTGATAAAACTCGTAGGGGCTGGTCTTGTTCGGATCAAGCCAGACCGCACCCGATGCGGTCTTGCCCATCTTCTTTCCCTCTGAGTTGAGCAGCAGAGTTATCGTCATCGCATGTGCGTCCTTACCAAGCTTCTTGCGGATGAGCTCTGTGCCGCCGAGCATGTTGCTCCATTGATCGTTTCCGCCGAACTGCATGTTGCAGCCATAATGCTGGAAGAGGTAATAGAAATCGTAGCTCTGCATTATCATGTAGTTGAATTCGAGGAAGCTCAGACCTTTCTCCATGCGCTGTTTATAGCACTCGGCTCTCAGCATGTTGTTGACGGAGAAGCACGCGCCAACCTCGCGCAGCAGCTCAACATAGTTGAGATCCAGCAGCCAGTCAGCATTGTTGACCATCTGCGCCTTACCCTCGCCAAACTCAATGAAACGCTCCATCTGCTTTTTGAAGCATGCGCAGTTGTGGTCAATGGTTTCCCTTGTCATCATGCTGCGCATATCTGTGCGGCCGGAGGGATCCCCGATATGACCGGTGCCGCCGCCGATGAGAGCGATGGGCTTGTTGCCTGCCATCTGCAGGCGCTTCATCAGGCACAGCGCCATGAAATGACCGACATGGAGGGAGTCTGCGGTAGGGTCAAAGCCTATATAGAATGTTGCCTTGCCGTTGTTGACAAGATTTTTTATCTCTTCCTCATTTGTCACCTGTGCAATCAGTCCGCGGGCGACCAGTTCTTCATAAATACCCATCTTCATTTTCTCCTGTATATTATTTGCTTTATTTATTATCCTTTATCATGTTTTCCGCAAGCTCTGCCGCATATTCAATGAGCTCTGCACAGCTCTTGCCGGAGGCTTTTAGATCAACACACCTGACGCAGCCAAACTCATTCCTGAAGCAGCCGGTGCATTCCCTCGTAAGCTTTGCGATTTTATCTTTGGCGTCCGCGTCGCTGTTGTCGTTATAAGGATTGGTAAGCCCAAGCACCATTATCGCGCCGGACAGCGCCCCGCATATTTCGCCGCAGCGAGCACCGCCGCCAAACCCCGCAGATAACGCCAACGCCGTCTTATCGTCCAGTCCGGTATACTTGCCGCAGGCGCAAAGGACGCTCTGCGCGCAGTTGAAGCCGCTCTCATGCAGCTTTGTAGCCTCTTCTCTGATTCCCACTGGATCACCCCCTTATATATCTGCTTTTATGCCGTTGTGCGCTTGAAATTTTCCGCAGCGGCAAGCTGCTCTTCCGCACTGGCAAGAGTTGTATCTGTTATAAAATCACCGCCATGCAGCCTGGCGAGTTCGCGACGGCGACCCTCGCGGTCCAGTTCCGTTACCTGAGTATATGTCCTGCCGTCCTGCTCATGCTTTGCAATCAGATAGTGGCTGTCAGCCATCGCAGCTATCTGCGGCAGATGCGTGACGCACATGACCTGTTTTCCCTTTGAAACCGTGAACAGCTTTTCAGCTACACGTTGGGCTGCAATACCTGATACGCCGGTATCTATCTCGTCGAAGATCATTGTTCCTACCGGGTCATTCTCTGCAAACACATTTTTCATAGCCAGCATGATACGGCTCAGCTCACCGCCGGATGCGATCCTGCTGATACGTCCGAGCTCTTCACCGGCATTTGCGGACATGATAAAACGGATCTTGTCTGCACCCGTAGAGTCAAATCCCTGCTCATTATCGACCGGAACGAATTCGACCGCAAAGCGCACGGACGGCATGTTCAGCTCACGGAGCTCGCTTATGATCCGCGTCTCAAGCTCCTTTGCTTTTTTGCGGCGCGCACCGCCAAGCTTTTCCGCAGCTTTCAGGCACTGCGCCTTTTGCGCCGCAAGCTCCTTTTGAAGCTTTGCAAGCCTGTCGTCAGCATATTCTATATCATCCAGTTTTGCACGGCATTCGTCGAGATATGCCGGAAGCTCCTCATCCGTCCTGCCGTACTTTCTCTCCAGCTTATTCAAAAGCGAAATACGCGACTCTATGTTGTCATATTCTTCGGGCGAAAAATCAAGACTCTCGCGGAAGTCCCGCAGAGTTTCCGCCGCGTCTGAAAGCGTAAAAGCGGCGTCATTTATACTGTTCGCGGCAGATTCGAGCTCAGGCGCTATTGCCGCTGCCTTTGATGCGTAATATGCGGCGTTCTGCGCCATTGAAACCGCGTTGTCTTCTCCGCCGTAGAGCGCGCCGAACGCTTCATCCAGCGCCTCTGTCAGCTTTTCACTGTTGCGCAGGAGATCGCGCCGTGCCGTGAGACTGTCCTTTTCGCCCGCCTTTACGTCGGCGCGTTCAAGCTCGGCTATCTGATATTTCAGGCTGTCACTCAGACGGGCTTTCTCTATCTCATCCATGGAGAGTGACTCCATCTCTTTTTTTATGGAGCAGTATTTTTCATACTCCTGCTTATAAGCAGACACAGCTTTATCCAGACAGCCAAAGCTGTCAAGATACTCCATATGCCGGCGCTCATCCATGAGCTGCCGTCCGTCATTCTGGCCGTGTATATCCACCAGCAATGACGCAAGCTCCTTGAGCTGCGCCGCCGTTACCGGCACGCCGCAGACACGGCAGCTGCTTTTACCATCGCTGTTGATGCGGCGCTGCAGGATAAGCTCTTCATCGGCCTCTATCTCATTTTCCTCCAGCCAAGCGGCAGCGCATCCGGGATCAAAAACGGCCGTGACCGTCCCCTTTTCTGCGCCGCGGCGCACAAGCTCACGGCTGACCCTGCCGCCGAGGACGGCCCCGATGGAATCTATAATAATAGACTTGCCGGCGCCGGTCTCACCGGTGAGCACATTAAGACCCGGCGTAAAGCTTATGTCGGCTTTTTCTATGACAGCTATATTCTCAATGTGAAGTTCATTAAGCATACGGCATGCTCCCTACCGGATTATCCGGTCAAAAAAGAATTTCTATCTCGTGATAAAACCGATGCGCGGCTTCGTTGTCACGCATTGCGATGAATGCGGTGTCGTCGCCTGCCAACGTGCCGACAATCCCCTCGACCTCCATATTATCCAGTGCCGAGCAGCACGCCGGGGCCAGCCCGGGCAGCGTTTTCAGCACGATAAGGTTCTGTGCAATATCATATGACACCAGACTCTCTCTGAAAATAGTCTTGAGCCGGGGGCTGAGGTCATCCTTCTCCGGTGCCGCCGGAGCTGAATAACGGTATGTTCCTTTCGGGCCAAGCTCCTTTACAAGGCGCATATCCTTTATATCCCTTGAAAGCGTTGCCTGAGTGCTCTTTATGCCGCGCTCAGCAAGCGCTTCCATCAGCTGCCCCTGCGTCTCAATATCCTGCTGTGAAATTATCTCAAGTATGACGCTTTGTCTGCCATGCTTCATCGGTCGACCTCCAAATCAAGTTAACTTTTCATATGCAGTATCGTAAAAGCTCCGACGCCCCATGTTTATCATCCTCGTGCACTGCTCAGAGCGCTTTACAACGATCATATCTTCATTTGCCATATCATACACCGAATTTCCGTCCACGGAGAGGAACGCCCTCCTTGTGTGCAGCTTTTCGGTCTTGACCGCGACGCGCCGCGAGGGGTCAAGCACGAATGACCGTGCCCCCATCATATGCGCGCAGATCGGTGTGACTATTATATTTTCCGCATCCGGCTCTACGATCGGCCCGCCTGCGGACATTGAGTAGCCCGTCGACCCGGTAGGCGTCGACAAAATTATGCCGTCCCCCGAAAAGGACATCATTACATCGCCGTCACATGACGAAGTCAGCTTCACGCAGTCTCCGTAGCCGTGGATGACCACATCGTTGAGCGCGCAGTCGCTGTAGATCACGCTGCCATTCCTGATAAGATCAACATCCATCTTCATGCGCCGGCTGACCGGCATTTCATTTGCGGCCGCTTTTACTATCAGCGGGAGATCATGCGGTTCAAGCGTTGCCATGAAGCCCTTTGTACCGAGATTGACGCCAAGAATAGGTACATCTATTCCGTGAAGCTTTCTTGCAGCGGCCAGCAGAGTCCCGTCTCCGCCAATAACAAGGATCATCGAACACCTGTCCGAAACGCGCGTCAGATCTGTCGTCTGTACGTCATCAGGTATCACATCAGGCTCGTCCTCAGCAAAAACCGGGCAGACGACAGTGTCATATCCGGCAGCATTGAGTATACGCATAGCCTCTCGTGTCAACTTCAACCCAATATCACGAAATGGGTTTGGGCAAACTGCAATCATTTTATTACCCTCTTATAGATTATAAAACCTCATGCGAGGCCGCCACGACGGCCTCAACATCTATATCTGCCGGAGGAATATCCGAATTCCTCATATAACAAATATATTCTATATTTCCCTCGGGGCCTTTTATCGGAGAAAAATCCAATCCCTGAACGCTCAGTCCGATCGTCGGCGCAAAATCAAGAATACCGTGCACGACCTCTTCATGCACCTTTATGTCGCGCACAACGCCTTTTTTACCGACCTCTTCCCTGCCGGCCTCAAACTGCGGCTTGATAAGGCAGATAACATCGGCGTCATCTTTTAATAGCCGCTGCACTGCCGGAAGCACAAGCTTTATTGAGATAAACGATACGTCCATGACCGCGATATCCATGAGTTCGGGTATCTGCTCATCAGTCACATAGCGCAGATTTGTCCGCTCAAGGTTTATGACGCGATCATCATTTCTCAGCTTCCATGCAAGCTGTCCATAGCCTACATCAACGGAATATACCTTCGCAGCACCGTGCTGCAAAAGTACATCCGTAAACCCGCCGGTCGATGCCCCGCAGTCAACGCAGGTCTTGCCCGCCGGGTCGACGGGAAACACCTTCAGCGCTTTGTCGAGCTTATACCCGCCGCGGCTGACGAACGGCAGCGCGTCGCCGTGTATCTCCACCTTGGCATCCGGTGCAACCGACATGCCGGGCTTATCTGCACGCTGGCCGTTCACAAAAACATGTCCGCTCATTATGGTAGTCTTTGCGCGCTCCCGGCTCTCCGTAAGTCCGAGATCAAACACCAGCTGATCCAATCTAACTTTTTTCATTGCCGCACCAATCGCTCCGGTTCAAGAATATTTTTTGCCGCTTCGGCTATGCCGGCTGCATCAAGTCCATAGTCGCACAGAAGCTCTTCAACGCTTCCCTGCGGTACGATTCCGCTTCCCAGATTCAAAAGCTGAGACGACTTCAACTCAATATGTTTTTCGGCACACAGTGAAAGTATGCGGATACCCACAGAGCCTGCTTCGCATACATCCTCGGAAATGATGAATCTGCCTGTTTTTTTGAGCGATTCAAGGGTGCGTTCAAAGCCGTTTGGCTTTATAACGCCAATTTTTATTACTTCGGCCTCTATGCCGCTTTGCTCCAGCAGCTCGGCCGCATCAAGCGCCTGATTTATCATAGTCCCATAGGCGGCAATAGTAATGTCTGTGCCGGGACGCAAAACCGTCTCGTTTTCAAGACTGCACCCTCTGTATTTTCCCTCGCCGCCTCTTGGGTAGCGCACAGCAACCGGCCCACCAGTGCCGAAAATTGCCTTGTCCAGCATATCGTGCAGCTCCTGAAAACCGGCAGGGCACATGATCGTCATGCCGGGCACAGAGCTTAGGAAACACACGTCAAATACTCCATGATGCGTCTCCCCGTCGTTGCCGACGAGTCCCGCCCTGTCTACTGCAAACACGACATGAAGATTCTGCAAGGAAACATCATGTATAAGCATGTCGTATGAGCGCTGCAGGAAGCTTGAATACACCGCAAAAACCGGCAAAGCTCCCTGCTTCGCCATTCCTGCGGCCATCGCGGCCGCATGCCCTTCGGCTATGCCTATATCAATGAAGCGTTCGGGGTATTCCTTTTCAAATCCGGTAAGGCCGGTACCGCTGCACATTGCTGCGGTAATGGCGCACACGCGCCTGTCCCGCGCAGCAAATTCGCACATATATTTGCCGAAGCAGTCGGAAAATCCCTCTCTTCCGCCCTTTATATCTCCGGTGACCGGGTCGAACGGCCCCACGCCGTGGTACTTGTCAGGGTGCTGCTCCGCATAGAAGCAGCCCTTGCCCTTTGTCGTGACGACATGCACAATGACCGGCTGTTCCATATCCTTTGCCAGACCGATCACCGTCTCCAAAGCATTCACGTCATGTCCATCGACCGGGCCAAGATATTCAAAGCCCATCTGGGAGAAAGTATTTGACCCGAGGAGCCATGACTTCAGCCACTGTTTGACGCCGTGATTAAAGCTGTACAATGCGGGCATTTTCTTGAAAACCGCCCTGTACCAGCGCTTGAAGCTTATATATCCCGGTTTATAGCGCATCTGCGCAAGCAGGTGCGACATACCGCCGACGTTCTTGCTGATAGACATGGTGTTATCGTTGAGGATTATCACCATGGGTTCGCCGCTCGCCGCAGCATCCTCAAGCCCCTCATAAGCAAGGCCGCCCGTCATAGCGCCGTCGCCGATGACGGCCGCCACCTCATATTTGTCCCCGGTATATTGTCTGGCTCTCGCCATACCGGTCGCCACCGAGACCGAAGTCGATGCATGACCTGCGACAAAAGCATCATCATTGCTCTCATACGGCTTTGGGAATCCCGAAAGTCCGCCATGCTGGCGCAGCGTCGGAAACTCGTCCCGTCTGCCGGTTATTATCTTATGCGCATAGCTCTGATGACCCACATCAAAAACAACGCGGTCCACAGAAGTATCGTATACCCTGTGCAGAGCAACCGTCAGCTCAACCGCCCCCAGATTTGAGGCCAGATGACCGCCCGTCTGCGACACATTTTTCACCAAGAACTCCCTGATTTCAGCGCAAAGCGTGACAAGCTCTTCTTCACTGAGCTTCTTTATATCATCAGAAGAGTTCACTCTCTCTATAATACTCAAAGCTTACCCCTGAAAGTTTTATTTATTTCTTGTGGCCAGAGCATCCGCAAGACCGCGGAGAAACTCCGTGTCATCAAAGGCTTCTTCCAGAACACTCTTTGCAAACTCCGTGAGTCTGGCGATCGTCTTCCTACAGCCGTCTTCGCCCATTAACGCCATATACGTGTTCTTATGCTCCTGCTCGTCGGAGCCGATAGGCTTTCCCAACTCCTCAGCAGTGCTGATAACGTCAAGCATATCGTCTCTTATCTGGAATGCGGCGCCAAGAGCCGCTCCATAATGACCGGCAGCGGCAAGCTGCAGCTCCGTTCCGCCGGCAGCGGCAACGCCCATCTGGCACGCAGCAACTATCAGCGCGCCGGTCTTACGGCTGTTTATATCAGTCAGCTCCTGCTCATTGAGCTTTTTGCCCTCGCCAAGCATATCAAGAAACTGGCCGCCGCACATACCGTCAATCCCTACGGCACCCGCAAGCAGTTCCGCACACTTTGCGCGTCTTTCCGCTGTAAGTCCGCACGAAAGCACGGAATAAAAAGCCTCCGCCTGCAGCGCATCGCCTGCAAGAGTAGCTACGCACTCGCCATATACCTTATGATTTGTGGGTTTGCCGCGGCGCAGATCGTCATTATCCATGCACGGCAGATCGTCATGGATGAGGCTGTATGTATGCAGCATCTCAACCGCGCATGCCACCGGCAGTGCAGCTTCAATATCGCCGCCGCTTATGCGGCAGAATTCCAGCACGAGAATCGGCCGAATCCGCTTGCCGCCTGCAAGCAGGCTGTAGCGCATGGCCTCCGCAAGTCCGGCCTGAGGCATACCGGCAAAGCCGGAAAAGCTCTTCTCAAGTCTGCTCTCTATAAGCTCTCTGTACTCTTTTTCATTCATTGCTCGCTATCCTCAAAGGGCAGCTCGATCGGTGCCCTGTCAGGTCCTTTCTTAAGCTTTACGACCTTCTGCTCGGCCTCGTCAAGAAGCCTGCTGCACGCGGAAATGAGCTTTGTCCCCTCCTCGAACATCGAAAGGGATTCGCTCAGCGGCATATCGCCGTTTTCGAGGTGCTTTACTATCTCGTCAAGTCTTGCGACCGACTCTTCAAAGCTCAGCTTTTTTGATGCCATAGTTGTTCCTCCAAGCGGGCACGCCGCTCCAGTTCTGCTTAATCCGGCAAGTGCTCAACATTGTCGACCGTACATCCGGCAGCGCCGTCTGCAAGCCTGACCGTGAGCTTATCGCCCGCATGTATTTCGTTAACGCTCTTTATATTTTTGCCGCCGCTTCCGGTCGTGATAGAGTAGCCTCTGGAGAGCACCTTGAGAGGACTCATCGCATCGAGCGCCGCGGTAAGCCGGACAAATTCATGCTTTTTCTCCGACAAAATATGCTCCTGCGCAGAAACAAGCCTGTCCCTGCTGCGGTCAAGCTCTATGCGCCGGTTATCTATGCTTGCAGCCGGATCCTGCATGACACGCTTCCCGCTGATACTGTCAAGCTTTGTACGCAGTGCCGCAAGCCTTTTGGCCATCGCCTGACGGCTGCGTATCTCGTAGCTGTGCAGTCCCTCAGTGAATTCGTTTATGTCCGGCACGGCAAGCTCCGCCGCATTTGACGGAGTTGACGCCCGAACATCCGCAACATAGTCGGATATCGTCACATCAGGCTCATGCCCTACAGCGGAAATGACCGGTATCTCAGAGGCATATATTGCGCGCGCGACGCGCTCGTCGTTAAATGCCCACAAATCCTCTATCGAACCGCCGCCGCGCCCCGTGATTATGACGTCTGCCACCTTGAACTCGTTGGCGTAGCGTATCGCTCCGACGATCTCCGGAGGGGCTTCCGTTCCCTGCACTCTTACCGGGAGCAGCAGCACTTTAGTAAGCGGCCATCTATGGCCGAGTATGCGTATTATATCATGGACGGCTGCGCCGGCCGACGATGTTATTATTGCTATCCGCTCCGGGTAACGCGGGAGCGGCTTTTTATGCGTCCTGTCAAAGAGGCCTTCTTCGTCCAGCTTCTTCTTGAGCTGTTCAAAGGCGACTTGCAGATCGCCGGTGCCCTCCGGCATAAGTCCGCTGCAGTATAGCTGATAAGCGCCGTCGCGCGGATAAACCGACACCCGGCCGAACGCCGTGACGCCCATCCCGCTTTCCGGTCTGAAGCGCAGCTTTGAAGCGCTGCTTTTGAACATGACGCAGCGGATACTGCTCTCGCTGTCTTTCAGCGTAAAATAATGGTGCCCGGATGGGTATATCTTGTAATTGGAAAGCTCTCCCCTTACGCAAACATCAGCAAGCGCCGGGTCCATGTCGATAAGGCCCTTTATTCTATTGTTGAGCTGTGTGACTGTAAGGGTAGTATTCTCCATGCTTATTCTTTCGTTCCGTCCTCTTCTGCCGGCTCGGCAGTCTCCATTTCCGCTGCCGGTTCCGTCTCTGCTGCAAACTCGCCCCTCATGAAGCCGCCAAGAACGCCGTTTACAAACGCAACTGTTTCCGGCTCGTCATAGCCCTTGTCGAGCTCCACGGCCTCATTTATTGCAGCCGATGCCGGTACATCGTCCATATACAGGATCTCACACACTGCGCAGCGCATAACTGCGAGTGCGGTTCTGGACATGCGCACGCTCTTCCAGCCCCTTGCATAGCGCTCAATATACTCGTCTATCTCGCCGCGCTTTTCGGCCATAAGCTCCGTCAGGCGGCGGATATAGCCGAGCTGTTTCTTGTCAGGATATTCGCTGTAAAGCTCATCCTCAGCGGCAAGTGTATCATAGTGCTCTCTGGAAAAGAAGCTGTCAAAAAGCTCCTGCGGCTCTACTCCGCCGGCTGCTGCCGCAAACCCAAGCTGTATAGCTATCTCTCTGGCTGTGGTTCTTGTCATCCCTAACCCCTCCGCGTCTTATTTATCAAATGCGACGCCGGAGACATGGACATTTACTTCCGCCTTATCCATACCGGTCGCAGCCTGAACAGCGCTGAGCACTTCTTCCTGCACGGTCTTTGCGACATTGACAATATTATAGCCGTAAGACACGGTTATGATCGCATCTACTATGATCTTTGCATCATCGAACTGAACCTTGATCCCCTTGGAAAGGCTCTTTATGCCGATAAGCTCAACAAGCTCAGCTCCGGAGGTATTTGAAAGGCCTGCAACGCCTTCAACCTGCGTAACTGCCGCTCTCACAAGAGTGGATATGACTTCCTCTGAAATATTTATGCTGCCGTTTGCTTCCTGACAGGTAATGTAATTTTCGCCCATGGTATATCCTCCTATGATTGTGTCAGAGTATTTTACCACGTTATGCAGGAAAAATAAAGACAAATAATGAAAAATACATTTTTTATGCAAAAAATCAGGCACACGTTCTGAGCGTGTGCCTGACTGCCTTATGATTTCACTTCAATTATACTCAGCTGGGCCGCCTGATACGGCGTTTCCGAACATATGATGTCGGTTATTCTTGCAACGGCCTCTTCACTCAGCCCCTCCTCAGGTGCCGGTACCGCAACGGTTATCGTGTCATTGCCTATGTAGACAACGCAGTCAGTAAACTCCTTGGCGATCAGGAGATTTTCTATCTGCGCCTCCTGCATGGAGTTCGTCGCCATGACTGAAATTGCGTTCATCGCACTGTCTATCGTCTCCTGAGACGCTGTTTCGGCGGTCGCCGCAGTCTGCAAAAGCTCAAGTGCCTCATCACGTGACACCTGCCTTGTCAGTCTCGCCTCGGCAAAATACTCAGAACCCGTCGCCTGTTTGCTTGCGGCGGATTCCGCATTTGCGTTGAGCATTGCCTCGTCCTCTGCCGCGACCATTTCCGCGTCGGGCGTACCCCATCTGTTGTTATACGACCAGTTGAGCGCTACCGCCGCGCCTACAAACAAAAGCACGGCTATCATCGTGATGTTTCTTTTCCTGTTTTTCATAAAGCTGCATGCTCCTCCCAAATATTCATTCAGTCATTTTCAGTATCGTTATTTTATCTGAGCCGAAACCAGTATATGAGCTGACTGCCCGGATAATATCAAGCCGCACCTTTGCATCTGACGCGCCGTCGCACACAACGACCACGCCGTTTTCTGAGACGATCACCGCAGCTCTTCCCACTCCCTGAGTACATGTCAGCACTTCTTTCAGCGGGGAATCGGCCTTTTCGGAGCTGTCGGTATACACGCTCTTTCCCGGCAAAAGCATAAGGATCACGCCCAGGATCAGTATAATCAGCGGATATTTGAATTTATCGAGCTTTGACATCTTTTCCTTCAGTTCACTCATCGCCGTTCCATGTCACTCTCTCCTCAGGTATTCCAAGCTCGGATCTTATCGCTTCCGTAAGTTTCCCTCTCATCTCCGGAGGCGCATCCGATATGATTTCTGCCGAATACGGGACCCAAACACCTTCTGTGCTCCACTGTACCTCAACATCTGCCTCCTTTACTTCAATGCCGGTTTTTCTGGCTTTGTCCATAATATATGCTTGATATTCGTCCTCTATGACAAGTCTGTTCAGCCGTTCGTTTATATCCTCGCCCCTTGCCGAGAGCGCAGCCTCGCTGTTTTTGTACTTTGCAAGCTCCAACGCGTAGCTTTCAAAATCGAACTGACGTACCGGCGTCAATATGGCTATGAGCAGAACAGCCGAGCTGAGTATTCCCATCACGCGCTTTACGCCGCCCTCCGGCGTGATGCTCATTGCCACGCCGCACAGAATGGACAGCGCGCATATCTCTCTTATAACGCCGGACATCATACCGTCACCACCTTTATTGCCGCCGTAAATGAAATGAACAGCATTATCGCACAGCAGCCCACAAGCCCCAGCAGCATGCTCAGCGCCGTGCCGACATCGTTTATAAATCCTGACAGCTTCGCGTTCGGCACCATATCGCAGGCCGCAGCAGCCGCGCGGAACAAAAGCATTTTTACAGACAGCATGACAAACGGCCCCGCGCACAGTGCGCATACCGCCACAAGGCTGAGTGCTCCGGCCGAATTTTTTATCATCCCCGCCGCGGCCAGCACGGTGGATGCCGCATCCGATATTATCCCGCCTACCACCGGCAGCGTCGTTGAGATCACAGTTCTTGCCGTTCTGACCGCCACCGCGTCCGCGCTGCCCGTGACAATACCCGTCAGGCCAATATAGCCGCTGAAAATTATCGTGAAGCCGGTCATGAATGTCGTTGCAAGCCATTTCACAAAACGCTGGCATGTTTTGAGCAGCGGGTTATCAAAAATGCTCACGCACAGTGCAAGCGCAAGAAAAGCGTATGTAAGCGGTATTACGACGCTGCGCGCCATGTTCATCAGAACGTCTATCGCCATGCACACCGCTGCATAACGCGCAGAAGCCGAAACGACTGCGCCGCAGGCCGCGGCTGCCGAGAACACTGCCGGCAGTGCGGCTCTTGAATAATCGGACATGGTTGTCAGCGCGTCTGAGGTCTGCGAAACTATTCCGTCGAAGCCTCCCGTCAGCAGCCCTGCTGCCGCGCACACGCCGGCCACATTTATATATCCCTGTATGCTCTTATCCTGCGTCAGCGTTCCTGCCAGCGATGAGGCAAGCGCTATCGCAACAATGGCTGCCGTATTCCTGACGTTGCCTTTTATCTCGTCGGATATACTTACAATTATTTTTCGCCACAGACGTGCAAGCGCGCCGCCGGCGTCATACGTCCCGTTTCCGTCAAGTTTTCCGCTTATCTCGCGCGCATCTCCCGGCAATGCGTCTTCCAGCTGGTTTATGCCGGTTATCTCCATCGCCTTGCCGGTGAGTCCGTCCGCATAGCAGCAAGTAGCCATGAACGGAGCAAGCAGGATAACAAGCAGCAGCGTTATGACTGCTTTTTTCACACCATGCCTCCTATCATCTTCAGTACACTCATTATAAGTGGCATCGCCACACTCATCGCGCACACGGTACCAGCCAGTTCGACCGCCGCTGCGCTCGCACTCTGCGACGAGTCCTTGCACAGCTCTGCGGTGAGCTTTGTGACGATAGCTATTGCAACGCATTTCAGTATCGGCGCGATAAGCACATCCGAAGTGCCTACGATCGTTTTCACGCTCTTCACGAAAGTTTTCAGCTCTCCGGCAAAGCTCATGGCGGCAATACCTATCATTACTACTGTACATGAACTCAACAGGACGGATATTTCCGGGTTATAGCGCCTTATTATCAGGCCGACGACGGCCGCCATAAGCGACACTGCCGTTGCTTTGAATATCAGTTCCATAGCTACAGGCTGAAAAGTGACTTGATAAGCGCAAAAAGCTCGCTTATTTTCTGCACCACCACCATTAAAACCACTACAAGCGCCGTTATCGTGGTCATAAGCGCCTGCTCGTCCCGTCCCGAACGCTGGAGAAGGATATTTAAAACAGCAACCAGAATACCAACTGCCGCGATTTTGAAAATCAGGTCAACATCCATGGTGTTTTCTCCTAAAATAACACGATTACCAGCATCAGTCCCGCAGCTGCCGGAAGCCCGATAGACAGTCTGCAAAGCTGTGGATATTCCGCTCTTACGCGCGTAAGCGCGCGGTCTAAATGTGCAGTACATCTGTCGATCGCCGTAAGCTGCATGTCAAGCTCGCACCGTCCAAGCACTCCGCCAAGGCGCATGATCTCGTCAAGCTCGTCCGCGCTGAGCATTGTTAGCGTATCCCTTGCGGTCTCCGTCCATAATTCAGCCAGTTCGCGCCGGCCGAGCTGTACTATACGCTCTGACAGCACGCGGAAAAATCTGCCCGCGCCTGCGCAGCTGTTCATCGCCAGATACTCCGTCAGCTCCGGGAGCGGCGTGAGCCGCGCGCTCAATTCGCCTTTCATAAGAATAAGCGCACCGGTAAAAGCCTCGAGCGTATCTTTCCTGCTGCGTCCGGCCGCTATACGTATAAATCCGATCATGCCGCTGGCTGCAAGCGCCATAACAGCGCCCAATATTTTCATACCTCCAGCCTGCGGCATATATACCTTCTCTCCCGGCCCGCCCCTTCTATCTCCACGGCATACTCAAATATATGTTCGTCCAGCAGCTGACGATACAGCTCTCTCTTTTTCATAGCCTCTGCTGAGGCCGCGTGAGCCGTTGCTAATATCCCAACTCCGCAGCCGCTCACCTCCCGTATGGCCATAATGTCCTCGGTCTCCGTTATCTCGTCCATCGCAATGATCTCAGGGTTCATACCGCGCAGCATCATTAACGCCCCCGGGTTTTTCTTCATACCCAGCATCACGTCGCTGTGTGCACCAAGATCAAACCCCGGTTCCGTCCCATCTGTGGCGGAAAGCTCGCAGCGCTCATCTATAACAGAGATACGCCTGCCGGATTCAGACAGCCTGCGTATTATTTCTCTCAGGACGGTAGTTTTGCCGCCGCCCGGCGGAGATATTATCAGCGTATTAGAAAAGCCCCCGGCGTTGATCTCAGGCAATATACCGTCAATGTCTCCGGTAAATTCTGCCGGTATGCGTATATTGACGGAGCTGAAGCATCTGAAGCCGCTTACAGCGCCGTTTTTCACCACTGCCGTGCCGCATACGCCTATCCGGATTCCCTTAAAGCTTATATATCCGCCGCACAGTGCCGGCATCGCCGTATGCAGCGACGCTCCTGTAGCCTTTTCCAGCACGCGCATTATGTCATGCTGTTCAAGCGAGGTATCGGACAGGCTCCTTTCCTCGCCGTCAATGAACGCCATTGGTATTCTTCCCGTTCTCAGTCTTATCTCCTCAATGGGGAGCCTCAAGTATCTGCCGCGCTCAGGACACAGCCTGTCCGGCAGCAGTCCAAGCGCCGTGCTTACATAGTTCATTTTCTCACTTCCATATTCCTTACTCCAAATCTATGCCGGCGGATCAGAAATATTCTTGAATCTAATGCCGATATGTGCTACTATATCGACAGGATGTTTGCTCCGGCTTTGAATCGGAGCAGAGAATGGAGATAGACTATGGAAATGAAGGTTTTATGGTCCGGCGCACTTTTTCTTGCCGGATGGCTCTGGTTTTTCCTGTTCGTAAGGCAGTTTCTTTTCAACTTTACGGTCGCGTTCCCTTTGATAAAACGCATGAGGGATTCCGCTGAGGATTTGATCCACAAGGCAGCCGTAAAATACACCGTTATCTCGGTCGTGGTCTGCGGAATATTCATTGCGGCCGTCTGCTTCATCATATTCCGTTTCTGCAAGCCCTATCTTATAATCAGCTTCTTTGTCGGCGCGCTTGTGTGCTTTGTGATCCTGATAAAAAAATTCACGCCAAAGTGCCGCCAGATGTTCGACTCTTTCTGCGCAACATATTATCAGTTTGTTCCTGACGATGAGCTGCGTACCGCCATGTACAATAAAAAGCCCAGTCAGATGAAAGTCAGGCTCCACGCAATGGGTGTCAGGACTGACTTTATCCCCGATTTCAATGATTAAAAAACAAAAACGCTGAACAGCTTTTTCGCTGTCCAGCGTTTTTTATTTTCTTGCTTATAAGCAGTAATACTCCACCTTGTCTGAATCCCGTCATTTTCCCGGCCACGGGCTGAGCGTTCCGTTCTTAACAAGGTAAGCTTTGTCCGCGATTTCAGCCATCGGAGAGTCTGAGAGAGAATCCGAGTAAAAGCACTCAGTATGCGCATCTGGGTACTGTGCATAAAAGCGCTTTACCTTTTCGCTGTCATGGCAGTTCTCGCCAGTGATACGTCCGGTCTTTTTATCCATGACCGTGCCGATAAGTCCAACGCCGAGGCGCGCCGCCGCCGGAGCTACCAGAAATTCCGGAGACGCGGATATTATAATATCGTCGTCCCTCTTCTGCCTGAGATACCAGTCGCCAACCATGTAAAACTTTTCCTGCCAAAAATCAGAAACGACGGAATCTATATCGTCAATATATCTCAGGAATGAAAAAAGCTGCTCCTTGAGTTCTTTCGTGCTTATTCTGCCGGCGATATACGCCGCCGCTTTCCGCAGTGTGGCCGGGATCGTGCGCCAGACGGCAGCAGGATATTTTTTCAGGCAGTATTTATAAAATGTGACGGAGCTGTCCTTCACACATATCGTCTTGTCAAAATCGTAGGTATTCATACCGGATCAGCGCACGTAATAGACATAGTTTTCCTTGCGCGGCTTCATCTCCGGCTTTTCATCCGCATAGCCGAGTATGCAGTTGCCGACGCCTATATAATTTCCGTCGATTCCCCATTTTTTCAGCAGAGCCTTGCCCTCATCACTGTCGAATACTTCACGGGCACGATTTACCCAGCATGAGCCGAGACCGATGGCATGGGCGGCATTCATCATGTTGCCCATCACAAGGCTGCCGTCCGCAACCGCATTCGGGTTGTCTGCATCGGCCAGAACGACCAGAACAGTCGGCGCGCCGTAAAACGGGTCGGCAGAGACACCCATAACAGCTGCGTTGAGCTTTGACATATACTCAATGTCAGCCTTATTCTGCACGGCAACAATGATCGGGGACTGCAAATTTTTTGCTGTCGGCGCGGCCATGCCCGCCCGCAGGACGGTGTCCAGCTCCTCGCGCGTTATCTGCTCAGATTTATAACGGCGGATACTGCGGCGGCTTATAATGTCTTCCACTGTTTTGTTCATTTTTTATCCCTCACTATCTGATATTTTCTGAAAATGGTCCTGTATGAGTTTGCAAACATAAGCACGGAAACTATAAAGTCCGCCGCTGCGGCGCCGGATATTGACAGAGCGCCGGAAACGCCGAGTATTAAAAGAAGCAGTCTCGCCCCGGCAAATACGGCGCTGTTCTGCCATGCCGCATCAGCCGCCTGCCGGCATATGCGCACGGACTCCGGGAGCTTGCGCAGCTCGTCGGCCATGATAAGCACATCGGCAGAGTCAAATGCCGCGTCAGAGCCGAGAGCCGCCAGTGTCACGCCGACATCGGCTCTCTCCAGCACATCCGCATCACTTGCTCTGTCGCAGATATAGGCAAGGCTCGTCCTGTCCGGCTTCGTCGCACGCAGATATTCCACAGCGGAAACTTTGCCCTCCGGCATAAGCTCCGGCTTCACCATTTCAAAGTTGAGCGACGCCGCGACCGGCCTCGCTATCGAGCGCACATCCGACGTGAGCATAACGGTATTCTGAACACCCAGCACTCTGAGCTCTTCAAGGCAATCAAAAGCGCCTTCCCTGACCCTGTCGCTGACTATGATGTACCCGCAGTACACGTCATCGACCGCGACATGGATCGCCGCGCCGCCGCGCTTAGGAATATCACAGTGTATGCCGTGCTCCTCCAGAAGTGCCGCATTGCCAACATATACATGCTTTCCACGCACAACAGAGCTTACTCCCCTGCCGGGAATGTTCTCCGTTTTTACTTCTCCCTCGACCTCTCGCTCAAAGCCGCCGCAAGCAGCGCATATTGCCTTTGCGATAGGGTGTTCAGACTGCTGTTCGGCCGCAGCCGCAATGCATAGCAGCTCATAATCGGTCATTTTATCCCGCGGTACAACATCCAGCACGGTATATTTACCCTCGGTGATAGTCCCGGTCTTGTTGAAAACCATCGTTTTTGCTCTGGACAGGGCTTCTACAAAGCGGGTACCTTTTATAACGATGCCGCATTTTGCCGCTATCGCCGCTGCACCAAGGTATGAGAGCGCCGCCGTCACGCTGAGCGCTGCCGTATTGGAAAGCACAAGAATTACAACGCCCCGGCTTATCCACGTTCTCCATTCGCCGTTGAATATCGGCGGCAGGAGCGCAATGAGAAGTGCCATCGCGGCAGCCGCCGGCGTATATATTCGCTCAAAGCGCTCTATATATTTTTCGTGGTTGGACTTGTATTTCTGCACATTTTCAAGCGCAGCGCATATTTTTGCAGCAGTCGACTCCGCAAAAATAGTTTCCGCTCTTATGCGCAGCGGCGCAGAGACATTGATGCAGCCGGATATTGCCCTGCTGCCGGGCGCAACGGTGATATTCTCTGTCTCTCCAGTCAGCATTGAAATGTCGAGCGAACTCATCCCCTCAATCACAATGCCGTCGAGTGCGAGCATTTCTCCGGGCGCAGCTACAAAAATGTCATCGACCCCGGCCTCCTGCGGATGCATTTTCTCCAGCCCGGCTTCAGTCTCAACATTTATGCTGTCAGGCAGGCGCTTTTTCATCTCGGCATAGATTTTGCGGCTCGTATTCACTGCCGCTGCTTCAAGCAGCTTTCCGACACGGTACAGCACCATCACGACCGCGCCTGCACTGAACTGCCCTAATGCAAAAGCAGCTACAGCCGCCGCAATCACGAGAATACTCTCATTGAGATAATCGCCTGCCGCAGCCTCTTCGGCCGCCCGTACAGCCACGGTATAGACCGCAGCGAGAAACGGTACCGCAAAAACCGCGAGGCTGATCCAACCGTCAAAATGCGTAAAACACGCTCCTATATAAAGCGCCGCAGAAAGTAAAGTTTCTATTATGTTGCGCTTTGTAAACCCAAAATCCGGGTGTTCTCTTGCCGCAAGCCGGTTCGCCTTTGCAGCGCGCCTCGGCTTCCTGATTTCCGGCATTTTCAGATGTCTCTCTTTCTGCTGAAGATGCTTACTCATCGGCGCTTCTCCTTTTCCTTGATGCAATTAAAAGACTTACTGCAAGCATAAGCATGACGCCGGCAGCAGCTCCCACAGAGTCGACCAGCACATCGCTGAACTGTGCCGATCTGCCCGGGATAAAATACTGATGGAACTCATCCGAACACGCGTACAGCAGGCAGAAAACATATGCAGCCAACGCCGCAGCCGCATAACGCTGCGTGCTGTGCAGAAAAAGCTCCGCCAGCAGGCCGAAGCAGCTGACTCCAAGCGCAAAATACTCAAACATATGCGCATATTTGCGCACATCGTGCTCTGGACCTTCTCCCGTCAGCGGTGGCAGCAGCTTCATAAGCTCCTTTATGGAGCCGAGAAATCCGTCGCTCTGTGACTGCGACCTATCCCCGCTCTGTGATGAAAAGTAAAATATCAAACTCATCACAAGAAGCGTAAGGCATAAATAAATTATGATCTTTGCCGTGCGTTTTTTGTTCATCCGATTGCCCCCGGAGACGAAATTTCTCTGAACATTATAACACGGCGTCATTCAAATTCAATAATCATTTATCATTCTCAATACAGGCGGTAATACGCTCTGCACCGTTTTTCGGCAGACAGCTGTCCTGCGCTGCACGCATTCGCCGCGCAGCTGCTGCGTCATAAATGAGCCTGTCAGCAAAACGAGCCGCTTCATCGGCGTTTCCTGCAAAGTACGACATGCCGTGCGCGGCAAAAAATTTCGCGTTCAGCGTTTCGACGCCCGGTATCGCCATCGTGTGCACCAGCGGCACTCCGAGCACCGCAGCCTCTGAACTGGATATTCCACCGGCCTTGGACAGTAGCACATCGGCCGCGTGCATGTACACCGCTACTTTATCCGTAAATGGGACGGCCATGACATTCTGCCCGGTGTATTTTGCCTCCAACGCCGTCCGAAGCTCTTCATTCCTCCCCGGCAGGACGCACAGCAGTGAATCGTCGTCCGGTACACGGCGGATTGTGTCGCATAGCGCGACCGCATCGCCGCAGCCTATCCCGCCGGTCATAATAAGGTATATTTTTTTGTCCTGCGGCAGGCCGAGTATTTCACGCGCTTCCGGTCGGCTCAGCTTCTCTCTGAATTTTGCAGCCACCGGCATACCGGTCACAATAAGCCTGTCCGCTGGCATACCTGCCGCCATGCACGCCGCCTTAACCTCCGGGTGCGGCAGAAAGTATCCGTCAAGCTCCGTCTCAGCAAGGAACGGTATGCAGGTATAATCGGAAAGGACACCATAGCAGCGGACCGCGCTTCGCTCGTGACGGCGCAGGAATGTGAGCGTCTCCATCGGGAAGAGATGCGAACACACCACAGCATCATACCCCCGGCTCCGTATAAATTCATCGAGCTGCCGCGCATGCCTGATGTTTGCAAGATACACAGGCGAGGTCACGCCCGTTGCACTGTACATTGCGCCCGCATGATACATCATACCGAACACTTCCGGCGTCTTGGAGGATATACGGTTGAGCACTCTGTCAAAGCTCAGCGGTCCGGTCTCCCCGAACATATGGAGCATATCAAGAAACTCCGTCTCATGCCCGCGCGCCTCCAGCGCTTCCTTTACGGCCAGCGCACAGTGATTGTGTCCTTCTCCGGTGCTGCAGCTTAAAAGCAGAATCTTCATACGAAGTCCTCCCCTGTCCGTTACTTTCCTATATTTTATTAGAATATGTCATACGTGTCAAGGCGGTGGCAGGCAACCAGTCTGCAAAAAAAGCCGCAGGAGAATACTCTCCTGCGGTTTCTGGATCTTTGCCGGATTTACTTCATGCCGTTCTCGTAGGCCTCGATCATTTTCTTGACCATCTGGCCGCCGACAGAACCAGCCTGGCGGCTTGTGAGGTCGCCGTTGTAGCCATTCTTCAGGTTAACGCCGACTTCAGAAGCGGCCTCCATCTTGAACTTATCCATTGCCTCACGTGCAGCGGGGTTTACAAGATGATTACTGGAATTGGTAGACATAGTTTACATCTCCTTTTTCTCTATTCGGGTTTTTGCCCGAACTTATCTTTTGCACTCAGGTTTTCTATATTCATAAAAAAGAGATGTAAATTTTTCATATTCGCGAAGAAACTGCCGCTTTCTCATATATCCGTTTTGAGCGTGTCTTATTTTTCTTCACCCACAAATTCAAACATATACTCACCGGCGCGGAGGGCGACATTCATTACAGCTTTTACATCCCTGAAAACTATGATCCCGCGAAAAAGTACCCGCTGATGATGGTCATGCCAGGCTACGACATGATGTGGTTCGGCGAGTCCTCCTCCGGCAGCATGTGCATCTCCCGGACGGAGTACTGCGGCCCGTCGGGCTTGCCGCCGCGATCTACGGTGTCTGTGCCTTCTATAAGCGCAGTATCTGGCAGTATATGTTCCTCATAAGCCACTTTGTTTTCTTTGATTACAGTGAGCCGGTCATATTCTTCTTTCTGGACTATATCGCGGTCATGTGGATGTTCGCGTATATAGGGAACATAGTAATGACGCTGCTTAAAAAGCGGCCTGAAAATAAAAACAATATCCGGAGGACACAGAAATGAACATTCTTTTTATTAACGGCAGCCCGAACAAAAACGGCAATACCGCCGCGCTCGCGGCCGAGCTGCTGGCGGGCAAAGACTATAAGACCCTGATGCTGACGGACTGCACCATCGGCAGCTACGGTCAGCAGCTCGCGGGTGACGGACTTGGCAATGTCATCGCCGAAATGAAAAAGGCCGACATTATCGTCGTCGGCTCACCCGTATACTGGCACAATATCTGCGGCAGCGTCCGCAACGTGCTCGACCGTTTTTACGGTGCAGTCGATGAGGGCGAGCTTGCCGGACGTAAGCTGTACTTCATGTTTCAGGGCGGAGCACCCGAGAAATGGATGCTCGAAGCCGGAGAGCACACAATGAAGCGCTTTGCCGCGCTCTACGGCATGAGCTACGGCGGCATGGTCACGACCCGCCGCGAGGCCGCCGCACTTGGAAAATCGATCTGAACAACAGTATAATGGAGGTCAATAAAATGAAAGTTCTTATGGTAGTCGGCAG
Source organism: uncultured Eubacteriales bacterium (assembly GCA_900546515.1). Taxonomy (GTDB): domain Bacteria; phylum Bacillota; class Clostridia; order Oscillospirales; family Oscillospiraceae; genus Limivicinus. The sequence continues at coordinate 40,210 of URDG01000005.1, forward strand.
CCCGCACAAGGAGGGCTGCGTTTACACTGCGCTGTGTGAGGTCGCCTCAGCGCTGAATGCCGAGGGCATTGATACCGACTTTTTCTGGATAGGCAACAAGCCCATCGGCGGCTGCATCGGCTGCCACGGCTGCGCAAAAAAGCACCGTTGCGTCTTTGACGACAAGGTCAATGAGTTCCTCAGCATCGCCAGGGACTATGACGGTTTCGTATTCGGTACGCCCGTGCATTGGGCAAGCGCCGCCGGTGCGATGAGCGCGTTTCTTGACCGCGTGTTCTATGCGGATTTCTGCGGCGGACTGAACAACTTCCTGCTCAAGCCCGCAGCAGCGGTAGTTACTGCGCGCCGTGCCGGAACGACCGTGACATGGGCTCAGATAAACAAGTATTTCGGGCTTATGCAGATGCCCATCATTACCTCGCGTTGCTGGAACATGGCCTTCGGCGCAAATCCTGAGGAACTGAAAAAGGACAGGGAGGGTATGCAGATCATGCGCATCCTCGGCAAGAACATGGCGTGGTTCCTAAAGTGCAAGCAGGCCGGCGAAAAGGCCGGTATCGCCCTGCCAGAGCAGGAGAAGATCGATTTCACGAACTTCATAAGAGACGATCTCTAATGCAGATGCACCGCCGCAAGCGTCATTTCGCTTGCGGCAGATTTTTGTAAAAGGGAAACCACGCGTTAGACGCGTGGTTTCCCTTTTACAAAAATCAAACAGCCGGACATAAATCCGGCTGCTTGACAAAGGTGTGGAAGTATTTGAAAGATCTATCGTATCAGAATTATGCTGTGTCCGGATCAGCCCGCAAGGGTCTTGCCGAGCTCTTTGCAAGCCTCAAGACCGGCATCATCGGGAGCTTCGCAGCAAACAACGCTGTCGGCTGCAAGTGTAATGCCTGCGCTGCGGCAATCATCCTCCCAAGTGCGCACCCATTCGCCGTCGCCCCAGCCGTATGAGCCAAAAAGCGCGACCTTCTTGCCAGCCAGCTTGCCCTTGAAATCATCAAACATCGGGGCAAACTCGCCATCCTCCAGAGATTCGGAACCCATAGCGGGGCAGCCAAATGCGATTGCTTCAAGTGAATCTATAACAGAAGCCGTAACATCGGAGGGCGTATAAATTTCCGCGCCCGGATTGACCGTTCTCATGCCTTTCAGGACCGCGTTTGCCATGGTCTCTGTGTTGCCGGTGCCGCTCCAATAAATAACTGCTGCTTTTTTCATATTGGTATCATCCTTTCATTCGCTTATATAATCAAACTGCCACAGCAAGCTGTTCAACGCTTGCGCCCGTCTCTGCGAGCTGACAGTAGATTTCAGTGCACTTTTTGTATTTTGCGAAAAGCGAGCGCGCCTTTTCCTCGTCTCCGTAGACCTTCCACAGTCCGGAATATTTGAAGTTCCCGGCCTTGTGTTCAATAAATCCCTTGACGTCTTCCGGCGGGTAGCTGAGAAACAGCCCTATCTCGTGCGGGAATTCAGCGTTTTCGCGCAAGCGCCGGATAAGCCTCACAACACACTGGTCACAGCTTGCGCAACTATAGCCCGCATCACGCAGCATCTGCGCTGCATACTCATTCTGCAAATCACGCTTGAGCTGTGTCGGTCTGTATAGATACAGCAGGACACGTTTTTCTGAGTAGCGCATCGGCAGCAGACACAGTCCTTTCGGAACGAGCCGTCTGTTCAGCTCCCGCACATAGGAAAGCAGCTCTTCTCTGGAGCTATATGCGCAGCTAAAAAGATTCCCCGTCTTTATGCCCGCCAACGTTGGCGCGCACTGCTCGATTATGAAATCATCAGACATGCGTTTGCTCCTTTTACAGGTTAGAGTGCTTCAACTTGTGTTCACTTCATATGTTTCATCTGCCTTGCGAGATAATTATATGCAAAAATCAGAGTCATATCCGCTCCAAAACGCGCGGATATGACTCCAAAACAGTTTCTTATCCGGGCGCACAGCTGTCCTTTTCAGCTCCATTTCTGTATGCGTTCGGAGGGACGCCTATGATGTCACGGAATGCTTTTGCAAACTTACTGGCGTTGTCATAGCCGAACTGCCCTGCTATATCAAGGACAGTACGATCCGTGCTCCTCAGCTGTTCTGCCGCGCCATGCATTTTCTGCGCACGCAGAAAGGCCGCGGGCGACATGCCGAACACGCCGCGAAAGCTTTTATTTATCATCGACGGTGATGCGCCGAAGTGAGCAGACAACTCCTGTAGTGTGAAATTGCGCTCTGTATTCGTCAGCAGGTAATCGCTTACTTTTTTTGCAAGCAGCACCTGTCCTCTCGTATAGCTGCGTCCGGCAGGCTCGCTGTCTATCGGAAAGGCACTGAGGAAAAGCAGCAGTTCCAGAATCTTGACCTTGAAATATCCCTTTCTCACATTTTCCGGCACAGAATACAATTCCGAAAAAATATGCTTTACCTGCGGAGATGAGCGCGCCGTAAAATAGTTTGAATCAGAGCAGAAGCGCTCAATTATAGCGCTTGGGCAGACGTTTACATCCTGCAGGAAGCAGGACAGGCACTCAGGCGCCGCATCCGGGTCTATTGTGACGGTAATGCCGTGATAATGCCCCGTAGGGAAACCCGCCATACCGCCGGAAGCGCCGCGCCGTGCGATCGACATATCACCAGGCGCGAGAAAATAAAACTCGCTGCCGAACTGATACTCTATGCGGCCCTCGAGGCAGTGGTTTATTTCAATCACTTTCGGCTCCTGTGCAAGCTCCATAACGCGCATTGTTGCATGGACATCGTTATAAAGTATCTCTATTCCCGGAAAAACCGGATAAGCCGTTACAGTCACATCGCCGTCAGTTCCGCCAAGCCTGTAGACCGTATGATTTTCCGCCCGGCAAAGCACATCCGTGTCCTTACCGTACATTTTCTTTTCATGACAATCGGGCGGCATTTTTTATCCTCCACATTGATTAGATGTATTTAACCAGCTCTTTGAAAAAATACCGCCAGCGGCGGTGCTCTGGATACAACGCATATTATAAACGGGAGCTTTCAGTTTTGCAACATTTCCTTTGAAAGCTCCCTTTAAGTATTCATCCGATCACGCGCACTGTGTCTCCGGCTTTCAGTGTGCCTCCGGCGAGTATTTTGACAAATATGCCTTCGCGCGGCATAACGCAGTCCCCCGCCTTGCGCCGTATCGCACAGTCATTATGACATTCTTTGCCGATCTGTGTGACCTCTCCGACCGCCTTCTCTCCGAGTGCAAGACGCGCCCCGACCGGCAGCTTATAAAGAGTTATTCCCTCGACAAGAATATTTTCTGCAAAATCGCCCGGTCTGAGTCTGAAACCGCCTAGCTTCTCCTGAAGCGCGTCCACACTCTCCTGTCCGAGCAGCGACACCTGACGATGCCAGTGGCCTGCATGAGCGTCACCGACTATGCCCCAATCCGGACGCAGCTCTATCTCATCCACCGGATGCTTTTGCTCTCCTTTTTTCTCGCTGACGCAAACAGCCAGCACTCTCGCAGTCTTTTCAGTTTCATTCATTTCAAATTGCGCCCTCTTTTACATATCATCACGGTAGGTTTTATTATAATACAGATGGCAGAGCATTTCAAGTTGATTTTACACACAGCCGCAGAACGCTTTTTTGTGAATGCTGAATATGGAAAGACTTATTTGTTTTCAGAATACAAATCCCCTTTCAAATCTCAGACACATAGTATATAATTATTCCCATAAATAAGCTCAGGCGCATTCCGCGCATTCGGGAGGTACATCATGGACAGAATTTTTCATTTTTCCGCTTCTGGCAGGACAGAGATCTGCGGCAACCACACAGATCACCAGCATGGCTGCGTGCTCGCCGCCGCGGTGGATATGGAGACGCGCGCAGACGTCCGACTCAACGGCAGCAGTATTATCCGGGTTCGCTCAGAGGGTTATGCCCCGGTAGAGATTGACACAGGAGATCTTAAAATACGTGAGGATGAACGGAATACTACCGCCGCACTCGTCCGCGGTATGGCCGCCGCATTTGCCGAGCGCGGATGCATACTGCACGGTTTTGATGCTGAGGTAAGCTCTACCGTCCTCCCCGGCTCCGGTCTTTCAAGCTCAGCCGCCTTTGAGGTTCTTATCGGGCGCATATTGAACGAGCTTTTCTATGACGGCCGTCTCTCAGCTATAGAGATCGCGCAAGCCGGTCAGTATGCAGAAAATGTGTATTTCGGCAAACCGTGCGGATTAATGGATCAGATGGCCTCAAGCGTCGGCGGCCTCGTATACATTGATTTTAATAGTCCTGAAGATCCAATCGTCAGAAAAATCGATTTTGATTTTGCCCACAGCGGGTACACGTTATGTATAATCGACTCCGGCGCAGACCATTCCGATCTCACAGCTGAATATTCAGCCATACCGTATGAGCTGAAAAAGCTCTGTGCAGTCATGGGACGTGAGTATCTGCGCGACGTTGATGAGTGTGAATTCTACGCCAGACTTCCTGGGCTCCGCCGTGCCGCCGGAGACCGCGCCGTGCTGCGTGCGATGCATGTCTTTGACGAAAACAGGCGCGTTCAGGCTCAGGTCAAGGCTCTTTCGGACGGTGATTTCTGTACATTCCTCAAAGGCATAAACGAATCCGGCCTGTCTTCTTGGCTTTATCTGCAAAATGTTATCCCCGCCGGCAGACCCTCGCATCAGGAAATGGCATTCACTCTGGCACTGTGCAGAAAGCTGCTCGACGGAGATGGCGCTGTGAGGGTGCATGGCGGTGGCTTTGCCGGGACAGTGCTTGCCTTTGTGCCTGATGCACGATTCGAGATCTTCAAGGTGTCTGTCGAGGCCGTACTCGGAAACGGCTGCTGTCATGAGCTTCACATCCGCTGAATATTATCTCTTTTTCATCCCTCCGCGCGGTAATTCCGCAGCGGAGGGATAAAAATTTTAAAAAATATCCCCCCGGGGAGCTTACGCACGGCAGCTAATTCTGTTATATTATGTCATTCCGAAAAAATGAGGTGTATTTATATGCATATGGCTGACGCTCTGCTCTCCCCCACTGTGGCTGCTGTAATGTATGCCGCATCCGCCGTAACTGCCGGCGCTTCCGTTAAAACTCTAAAGAAAGACGAAAGCTCTGCAAAACTCCCTACAATGGCTGTGACATCAGCGTTAGTCTTTGCCGGTCAGATGATAAACTACACCATTCCAGGCACCGGTTCTTCCGGCCATATCTGCGGCGGCATGCTGCTGTCCGCTCTGCTGGGACCTCAGGCCGGTTTTCTCTCGATGGTCGTTATTCTCGCAATACAAAGCCTTTTCTTTGCTGACGGCGGTCTGCTTGCGCTCGGCGCTAACTGCTGGAACATGGCTTTTTATGGTTGCTTCGTCGGCTACTATCTTATATGGCGTCCAATAATGAGGAGCAATCTTTTCGGCAATCGCGGCGCATGCCGTGCCAAGATAATCCTTGCCTCCGTACTCGGCTGCATTGTTACCCTCCAGCTTGGAGCATTCTCCGTCGTGCTTGAAACCTCCGCATCCGGTATAACCGAGCTGCCTTTCGGCACCTTTGTTGCCATCATGCAGCCTATTCACCTTGCGATAGGACTTGTTGAGGGCCTGATCACCTCGGCCGTGCTGATATTTGTTTACGAGGCGCGCGCCGAACTTCTCGAAGATGCAGGCGCCGCCGAAAATGAAGGCAAATTTTCCCTCAAGAAGACGCTTGCCGTACTCGCTGTTGCGGCTGCTGTCATCGGCGGCGGACTGAGCCTGTTCGCCAGTTCCAATCCGGACGGTCTCGAGTGGTCATTGTTCGGCAACACCGAGGCCGGTTACAGTCAGAACATGGGTCTTTCCGAAGACTCGTATGGTCTCTCCGGCAGAGCATCCGAGCGGGCTGAGGCCGTACAGGAAAAGACGGCCTTTCTGCCGGACTACTCCTTTGCCGGAAGCGACAGTGCAGCAGGCACAAGTGTTTCCGGGCTGGTCGGTTCGGTTATCGTCGCCGTATTTGCCGTTGCCGTGTGCCTGACAGGCGGATTTTTCCGCAGGAAAACGCACGGGGCACATAAATAACGCCAAATATAAAAATATCTGACCGGAGCCTCGTGCCAGAGGCTCCGGTTACAGTCTTTATCTTCAGAGGCAAGCATGGACAGATTACGTCAGTCGCAGAACGAGCTGCGTGAAATGGAGATCCTCACCGCGGAAAGCTCCCCGGTGCATGACCTTCATCCGCTGAGTAAGCTTCTCGTTACAATTATATATATCCTTACGGTCGTTTCGTTTCCAAAGTACGATCTGAGCGGCCTTGTCGTTATGGTGTTGTATCCCGTGTTCATATTTCAGCTGGCCGGGATATCCGCGCGTCTGTGCTTTTACAGGCTGCGCTTCGTCCTGCCGCTGGTGTGCGCAGTCGGCCTTGTCAATCCATTTGTCGACCGCGCGCCGCTCATCAAGCTTGGCAATATTATAATAAGCGGCGGTACCGTCTCGATGATCACACTGATGCTGAAAGGCGTTTTTGCGCTGATGGCCTCGTTCCTTCTTATAGCAACAACACCTATTGATTCTCTCTGTGCCGCGCTGAGAAAGCTGCGCATCCCATCCGTGATCACAACTCTGCTCCTGCTGACCTACCGCTACATCGGACTGATGCTCAGTGAGGCGGCCGTCATGGCGGACGCGTACCGTCTGCGTGCCCCCGGTCAGAACGGCATACATGTTTCCGCGTGGGGCTCATTTATCGGCCAACTTCTTCTCCGCAGCATGGACAGAGCTGCCGAGCTGTACGGCAGCATGCAGCTGCGCGGATTCTGCGGGGAATTCTATTACGCCGGTATAAAGCCTCTCCGTATCCGCGATCTCATCTTTATGATTGTGGCCTCCGCCGCCTTTCTATGCGCAAGGTACTTTGACATTGCCGTACTTCTCGGCAGCCTTTTTGTGAGGTGAAACAATGATAGAATTTAAAAACGTTTCCTTCTCTTACGATGGTGAACACGCCGTTCTGGACGATCTCAGCTTCACTATACACAACGGGGAATCGGTCGGACTGATCGGCGCCAACGGCGCCGGCAAATCCACGATCATGAAGCTGATGCTCGGCCTTATTGCAGGAGAGGGCAATATCTCCGTGTGCTCCCTCCCAGTCTGCAAAAAGAATCTTGCAGAGGTCCGGCGCAGGATAGGCTTTGTGCTTCAGGACTCGGACAACCAGATGTTTATGCCAACCGTATACGAGGACATGATCTTCGGGCCGCTTAACTACGGAATGAGCCGTGAGGAAGCCGATAAACGCGTAGATGAAGTTCTTGCTCAGCTTGGTCTCACCGAACTGAAGCACCGCAGCAACCACAGAATATCCGGCGGTGAAAAACGTATGGCCGCAATAGCGACGATACTTGCCATGGATCCCGAAGTGATACTGATGGATGAACCCTCAACCGCACTCGACCCCGTCAATCGCCGCGCAGTCATAAATACTGTCAACTCTTTGCCGCAGACAAAGCTCATTGCTTCGCATGATCTAGATATGATCCTTGATACCTGTGACCGGGTGATCCTGCTCTCACACGGGAAGATCGCCGCGGATGGCGACGCCGGTATCATACTCAGCGATAAGGCGCTGCTTGAAGCAAACCGGATGGAGCTCCCCTTCTCCCTACAGGGCTGGCAAGGCCGGCATAAATAACAGAACAGCTATAAAAGATCAATACCGCAAGGCTTTGCCTTGCGGTTTGTTTTTTACCATGTTATAATTTTTGTGTTTATGCAGAATTTTGCCGCATGCGTGTTCAGTCTGCGGCTCATTGGAGGTTTGAAATGGATTATTCCGCTGAATCACTGAGGCTTCACAAGGAGTGGGGCGGCAAGATTGAGGTAATTTCCCGCGTACCGGTGAAAACAAAGGGCGAACTGTCACTGGCATATACTCCGGGCGTGGCGCAGCCCTGTCTTGAAATTCAAAAGGATATTGACAGAAGCTATGAGCTGACGCGCCGCTGGAATCTGTGCGCAGTCATAACCGACGGCAGCGCCGTGCTTGGTCTCGGCGATATTGGCCCGGAGGCTGGCATGCCCGTCATGGAGGGCAAATGTGTGCTGTTCAAGAGCTTTGCAGACGTCGATGCTTTCCCCCTCTGTGTTAAAACCAAGAATGTCGACGAATTTGTACAGACGGTGTACAACATCTCCGGCTCCTTCGGCGGAATAAATCTTGAGGACATCGCCTCTCCCCGCTGCTTTGAAATAGAACGGAAGCTAAAGGAAAAATGCGACATTCCGGTATTCCATGACGATCAGCACGGTACCGCTGTAATATCCCTCGCCGGACTCACCAATGCGCTCAAGGTTGTCGGTAAGACCGATCCCAGAATCATTGTGAGCGGGGCTGGCGCCGCCGCAATATCCATCACGCGGCTGCTCATCTCTGCCGGATACAAGGATGTAACACTCTGCGACCGGCACGGCGCGATATGGGAGGGTCGCGACGGCCTTAACTGGATAAAGGAAGAGATGTCTCACATAACCAATCCTGCCGGACTTCGCGGCAGTCTGAGCGATGTAATAAATGGTGCGGATGTGTTCATCGGCGTCTCCGCACCGGGACTTCTGACCGGCAGCATGGTACGCTCGATGGCAAAGGATCCCATCATATTTGCCTGCGCGAACCCAACGCCCGAAATTTTCCCTGAAGAAGCAAAAGCGGCGGGTGCGGCAGTCGTCTGCACCGGCAGAAGCGACTACCCCAATCAGATAAACAACGTCCTCGCTTTCCCCGGTATATTTCGCGGTGCTTTTGACGTGCGCGCGAGCGATATAAACGAGGAAATGAAGATGGCGGCCGCGGCAGCACTCGCCGGGCTTGTGTCAGACAAGGAACTGTCTGCGGATTATGTGATACCCAGGGCTTTTGACCCGCGTGTCGGCAAAGCTGTCGCCGCGGCAGTCGCTGAGGCCGCACGCCGCAGCGGAGTTGCGCGTATATGAAGTGAGGTAGCTCAAAATGGAATACAGAATCGAACATGACTCCATGGGTGACGTACAGGTACCTGCGGACAAATACTGGGGCGCGCAGACTCAGCGCAGTCTTGAGAATTTTCCCATAGGCGCCGGTAAGGAGACAATGCCGGATGAGATCATCCACGCATTCGGCATATTGAAAAAGGCGGCGGCTCTTGCAAATAACCGTGTACGCCCTGAGAAGATGACCGCCGAAAAGCTCACCACTGTCTGCTCTGCATGCGATGAGGTCATATCCGGCAGGCTCAACGACAACTTTCCTCTGGTGGTCTGGCAGACAGGCTCCGGTACGCAGACAAACATGAACGCAAACGAAGTCATTGCAAACCGGGCAAACGAGCTTGCGGGCCGGAAACTTCTCCATCCGAACGATGATATAAACATGTCTCAGTCGTCAAACGACACTTTCCCCACCGCCATGCACATTGCGGCAGTCCTTGCCGTTGAGGGAAAGCTCCTTCCGGCAATAGACGGCCTTATCTCCACTTTTCTCCGCCTTGAGCGCGAGAATGACGGTGTTGTAAAGTCCGGCCGCACACATCTTCAGGACGCAACGCCGATCTCATTCAGTCAGGAGATCTCCGGCTGGCGAAGCAGCCTCGAGCGTGACCGCCATATGATCGCGGCTGCATCTGAAGAGCTCAGGCAGCTTGCGCTTGGCGGCACCGCAGTCGGCACCGGCCTGAATGCGCCGCGCGGCTTTGATACGGCTGTCGCTGAAGAAATATCGAAGCTCACCGGCCAAAAATTTATCACCGCCGCTAACAAATTCCACGCGCTGACATCCAAGGACGAGCTCGTATTTTCGCACGGGGCTCTGAAAGCTCTGGCCTGCGACATGATGAAGATTGCAAACGATGTACGTTGGCTCGCCTCCGGCCCGCGTGACGGTCTCGGCGAGATATTCATCCCCGAGAACGAGCCCGGCTCATCCATTATGCCCGGCAAGGTCAATCCAACGCAGTGCGAGGCCGTAACAATGGTCGCCGTACAGGTCATGGGCAACGATGCGGCCGTCGGTATAGCGGCATCACAGGGCAACTTCGAGCTGAACGTATTTATGCCGGTGTGCATATATAACTATCTCCAGTCTGTGCGCCTGCTGGCGGATTCAATAAGCTCGTTCGACAAGCGCTGTGCCTCCGGCATACGCGCAAACCGCGAGAAGATGGCGCATAATCTGCACAATTCGCTGATGCTCGTCACGGCCCTGAATCCGTATATTGGCTATGAAAACGCGGCAAAAACCGCAAAAAAAGCATTCAATGAGAACATTTCTCTCCGCGAAGCCTGCATATCGCTCGGCTTCCTCTCCGGCGAAGAGTTTGACAAGATATTCCATCCAGAAGAGATGGTGTAAGCATCTCCCTGTGTAAAAGGCCGGCGCTAAAGCGCCGGCCTTTTTGGGTCTGCTCTATTTCGCACATTGCCTGCCCGTATGATCTATCGTATAATCTCCGCTCAGGAGCATCTGAGATATCGGCACAATCCTGTAACCGTCCGCAATGAGCGACTCGATAATTCCCGGCAGCGCTTGAGGCGTGTTCTCTGCAGCGTTGTGGAACAGCACTATGCTGCCAGGGCTTATGTTTTTGAGTACACGCGACTTAATTTCATCAGCAGATATACCTTTCCAGTCAAGGCTGTCGACATCCCACTGCACCGCAGTCATTCCCATTCCGTTTACCGCCGAGATCACATGATCGTCGTATTCGCCGTATGGGCAGCGGAACAGGACCGGCGTCTCCCCCGTCACTGCGGCGATTTTTTCATTGCACGCCGTGATATCCGACACGATCTCGCTGTCATTGAGCTGAGAAAAGTGCGCATGATGCGACGAGTGATTCATGACTTCATTCCCTGCATCACTGAGCGCCTTGACCGATTCCGGATACTTATCCACCCAGTCACCAACTACGAAGAATGTCGCATGAATATCATATTTATCAAGTATGTCAATAAGCGTCTGCGTGTCCTCATTTCCCCACGCAGCATCGAACGAGAGCGCCACCACCTTGTCATCGCGCTGTACCGAATAAACGGGCAGCTGTCTGGTAGTCGACGATGCGCCGACTATCGCCGGACTGCTGACCACCCAGAATATCAGTATGACGGCAAGCACCAGTCCTATCCCGGAAATCACCCGTCTGTTCTTCTGTACAAAGCCCCTTATATTGATCATGCTCATCACTCCTTTGGGTACATCATATGACAAGCCTGGCGGAGTTAGACACGCCGGTCATTTTTTCAGTCTTTTACCAAAATTTGCGCTCACGTCCGTTTATTATCCAAAACGCAGGCATATTCCGGTAAAAATTTATTGTGTTACCTCGAACGGTGATATATAATCAACAAAGTACCGTGCGCTTTCTTATTTTTATAATTCACAGGAGCACCGACATGAAAAAATACGACATCACCGCACTCGGAGAACTTCTTATAGATTTTACTCAAACCGGCTATTCGGAGAGCGGAATGAGGCTTTTCGAACAAAATCCCGGCGGAGCCGTTGCAAATGTGCTCGTTGCCGCAGCAAAATTCGGCAAAAAAACAGCTTTTATCGGTAAGGTAGGCCGTGATATGCACGGCGCCTTTCTTCGCAGGACTCTTGAAGATGCAGGCGTAGATGTGAGCGGTCTTGTCGAGGATCCGGCTGTATTCACAACGCTCGCTTTTGTTGAACTGAGCAGTTCCGGCGAACGGACCTTTTCTTTTGCCCGCAAGCCCGGCGCAGATACGATGCTGCGCCCCGGCGAACTTGATATGGAGCTGCTGCGCAGCACAAAGATACTGCACATCGGCTCTCTCTCCATGACAGACGAACCCGCGCGCAGCGCCACTCTCTGCGCAATAGAAGCGGCAAAAGAAGCCGGTGCGGTTATTTCGTATGATCCCAACTACCGCGCTGCCCTGTGGGAAAACAGGGATGAGTCCGTCCGGCAGATGCGCTCGCTTCTGCCACACGCCGATCTGATAAAGATTTCCGACGAAGAGGTCGAGCTTCTGACAGGCTGCACTGATCCCTCTGACGCCGCGAGGTGTCTGAACGACGCCGGAGTGACGTGCGCAGCGGTAAGTCTCGGCTCAAAGGGGGCGCTTGTCAGCATCAGCGGAGAGCAGCGCACTGTGCCGGCTTTCCGCGCCAATGCTGTTGATACGACAGGCGCGGGAGACGCTTTCTGGGGCGGATTTTTGCAGCATTTCCTTGACCTCGGTGTCGAACCGGCCGCGCTTACGCTTGATAAAGCAGCGCTCTGCGCCGAGTACGGCTGTGCTGAGGCGGCGCTGTGCATACAAAAGCGCGGCGCTATTCCCGCAATGCCGGCAGCAAATGAAGTTCTGGCGCTTATCAACGACGCTCCTGTACGGCAGATATAGCTTTTGAAAAACCGCATATAAAACGTCAGAAGCAAAATGCTTCTGACGTTTTCACATTATTTTGCCTTAGGGTACTCATTGCACAGCAGACGGTAAGGCGCTTCATCCTCTTCGATTTTCGGAAAGCGTCCTACCGGCGGGTTAAAGCGGTTGTCGGTGTTGTCGTCATTGCACTGGCTGACCTCGCCGAGAAGCACCGGCCCTGTCCCGGCCTCGACCGAAAAATCATGATAGAGATACTGCTGGATATGTATGCTCTCGCCGGGGGTCAGCCTGATCTGCGTTCCTGCCGGAGCAGTATACGTGCGGCCGTCTGTATGCACGGTCACATCTGACAAATAGTCTATCTCCTCATCCGGCAGCGAGTTATAGACACGTATCAGCACATTTCCTCCACCGCGGTTTATAATATCTTCGGTCTTGTACCAGTGGAAGTGATTGGGCGCATACTGCCCTTCTTTCAGATAGAGAAGCTTTTCCGCGTATACCTTTGGGTACTTTTCCGGCATGCTGCGGTTTCCGTTTCTTATCGTAATGAGCGAAAAGCCGACCTTATCAAAATCGCCAAGGCCGTAATCGGTTATATCCCAGCCAAGCATGCAGTCGCGCACCTCATCATACTCATGCCCGATCTGCTGCCACTGATCCGGCGTAAAATCGCAGAACGGCGGCAGATAGCAGTGCTCCTGCCTGCACATCTCTTCCATTTCTTTCAGTGCCTTGTTGATCTCGCTTCGTTTCATATATACACCTCAATATAAACTTACTTTGTTTTCCCTTCAAAAAGATACTTACTTGCCTCCACCGACGGCAGAAGCTCATCTGCTTTGACCAGCTCCTCAATGCGCCGCGCCGTGATCTCCTCACAGTTTTCGAGCGGGGACTTGCCGCCGCAAAACGCCCCTCTGATCACGGAAGGCTTGTCTACCGGCAATATCCTGCGCCCGTCCTCGCATATAAAATAAAGCCTGAATATAACGTCCTGTCCGCTGGTCGCGTGGAGTGCAGGCTGTCCGATGAGCGGATACATCTGCGTGAACTGCTCCTCCTGCGTACATTCGAGAAGATACACATCCCCTGCATAGTCCGGCTGCCGGCCTACCCACTTTTTATAAATGCGCACTGGTGTCTCCCTCTTCCGTTTCCTGTAATATATGTATAATAAATTATCATTATTTTACCACGAAGTCAACAGCCCGGCAATGTGCTGTCAAAAAACGCCGGCAATTACAGCGAAACCTATTTGTCCACTTGACGCTCCGCACTGCAAGGTATTAAAATAATATTACAAATGCTCATTTTATCATACCATCAATTGACATGGTACACGGAGGACAGACATGAATTTCAAAAATGCTCTCATATATACAGAAAACTTCACTTTCGTAAAGGGTTCTTTTTCAATAGAGGACGGCCGCTTCTGCGATGTTCTCGGCCAGCCGCACGAGGATGCGATAGATCTGCACGGCGCAAAGGTGATCCCCGGCCTCATAGACATGCATACGCACGGCAACTCCGGCTCCGACTTCTCTGACGGTGACCACGATGGGCTTGTGAACATGGCGCGCTATTACGCTGCCAACGGCATCACATCCTTTGCGCCGACGTCACTGACTCTGCCGTTTGATACGCTGCGCAGGGCATATAAAACTGCGCAGACCGTCATGAACGAAGCGCCGGAAAAAGCCGCGGCTATAAGAGGAATCAACATGGAGGGGCCATTCTTCTGCGAGGCAAGAAAGGGGGCGCAGAACTCCGACTACCTGCGTCTGCCGGACTATGAGGCATTCAACGAGCTCAACGAGTCCTGCGGCCGCCTTATCAGGATAGCGGACGTTGCGCCGGAGCTTGAGGGTGCGTTAAGCTTTATAAAAAAGGCCTCGGCTGACTGCACAGTATCCATTGCTCACACAGATGCAGACTACACGCAGGCAAAAGCGGCTATCGACGCAGGGGCAACGCATATCACCCACCTTTTCAACGCCATGCCGTCCATACATCACCGCAGGCCCGGCCCTATCGTGGCCGCAGCTGAGGATGCGCGCGTCTCCGCAGAGCTGATAAGCGACGGGCTGCACGTACATCCCGCGTGCGTTTGTCTCGCGTTCCGCATGTTCGGTGCAGAACGTATAGTACTGATTTCAGATTCACTGCGCTGCTGCGGCATGCCTGACGGTGAATATGATCTCGGCGGACAGCATGTATTCCTCTCCGGCGGCGTTGCCAGACTTGCAGACGGCACTATCGCCGGTTCCGCGACGAATGTATATGAATGCATGCGCCGCGCGATTTCATTCGGCGTCCCGGAGGCTGACGCCATAAGAGCTGCTACATGGAATCCCGCAAGGCAGCTCGGCTGTCTCGATAAGGTGGGGTCAATAACTGACGGAAAACGCGCGGACTTCGTCATATGCGGCAGTGAACTTGAGCTCAGAGAGGTATATATCGGCGGCAGGCGTATATGATAACGCAAAAATCTGGCTAAACAAAAGAACACAATACGGAGGAATACAGCATGAGTTTCAGCACAGCCGTAATAACTATAAGCGACAAGGTTTTCAAGGGCAGGAGCGCCGATTCCGGCGGCTCCATAGTATGCGCCATTGCCGGTGAAAACGGTTTGAATATCAAATATAGAAGCGTTGTTCCAAATGAATTCGATATAATTGCCGCGGAGCTCAGAAAATGCACGGATAAGCTGGGCATCACGGTCGTGCTCACGGTCGGCGGCACCGCATTCTCACCGCGCGATATTGTGCCCGAAGCCACGCTCTCCGTAGTCGAACGCGAGGCGCGCGGTATTCCCGAAGCGATGCGTGCGGCCAGCATGCGCATAACGCCGCGCGGATGCCTGTCAAGAGGCGCTGCCGGTATCCGCGGCGGTTCGCTGATAGTCAATCTCCCCGGCAGTGAGAAAGCCGCGCGGGAAAATCTGATGGCTGTGATCGAACCGATCCTGCACGGCGCCGAAATGCTCTCCGCCAGCGCCGCAGTAAACGTCAATAAGCCCGCAGAGAGGCATAAAAAACATATGCCATCAATGGAGGAATGGCTCAAAGAGGCCAAGTCTGCTCCTGAGGCCGCAGACTGCGGGATGTTCCTTTTCCACAACGGCACTGTGCGTCGAACGGCAAAGGCCATGGTTCGTCAGGGTGCTGCGGACACCGCTCCCGTAACCGGCATGGAATTTTCCTATGATGCCGCCGGGGTAGAGGCTGCGATCAAAAAAGCCTACGAGCTGCCGGGCATATATTATGTGCGCGTGTGGCTGAACGACGGACATCTTGAAGTCGGCGATGATATAATGCTCGTGCTTATCGGCGGCGACATCCGCCCGCATGTCGTCAACGCACTGCAAAGCCTTGTCGGCGAGATAAAGACGCATTGCGTAACCGAAAAGGAAACATACTGACGTCATATCAACATGCTTCGAGCGCCCGCTTATTGCGGGCGCTCGTATATTCTGCTATTCTGTACTGCCTATATCACGCACGGCTCCCTTTGAGCTGCTTATGCGTTTTTTTCTTTTTGTACTGCGCGTTGACAACGACATATACCATCATGATCACCGTTATTGCATACGGGATGATGCCTGTCAGATCAGAACTGACATAATCCTGAAGTCTGAGACCGATAGCGTCAAAAAAGCCAAACATCAGCGCCGCGATGTACGCCTTGGACGGATTTGCCGCACCAAAAATAACGCAGGCAAAGGCAATATATCCGCGTGAATTGCTCATATTCTCGGCAAAGGTTCCATTGAGATAGCCGAGTGAGAGATGCGCCCCCGCTATGCCGCAGAGTATTCCGCAAAGCACGCTCGCAAGCCACTTCATTCTCTCCGGCTCGATACCTGCCGTGCGCAGAGTGTCCGGCTTTTCACCGGATGCGCGCAGCCAGAAGCCGTATGGCGTTTTATATATAAACACCCAGAGCAGCAGCACCAGAATCCACGTTATGTAAACAAACAGCGAGTGGTTGTTCAGCACCTGCCCCAAAAACGGCACGCTGTCAAGAATCCGGATGTGTACCGTCGGCAGAGATGGATAGCCCTTTGCGCCGCTTGCTCCGAATATAGAGCGTGAGAGATATGTAGTAAGGCCGAGTGCAAATGTGTTCAGCGCACAGCCGATTATAAACTCATCGGATCTGAAGCGGATGACAAACAATGCAAAAAACAGGCCAACAAGTACGCCCATGATGAGTGCAAAGCCCAGTCCAGCCCATGCGGAAGAAAAAAGATAGCTGCCGAGGACGCCGAAAAACGCGCCCATGAGTATCATGCCGTCCATGCCGATGTTCATTATTCCGGCATGTTCGGTGAGTGAGCCGCCGATAGCGGCGAGCGCAACAGGCGTCGCACGGCGGAGCATTTCATTGAACGTTCCGGCAGAAAAAATGCTGCCGAGGATATGAGTAAGATCATCCATTCTTTTCCGCTCCTTTCAGTCTCTCTTCAGCCGCGCGTCTGGCTATCCGCCGCCGCTTCTCCTGCCGCATGGACTCCGTTATGCCGCTCTCTGCCGCCATAAAGAAAATAACGACAGTCTGTATGATGAGATATATCTGCGACGGTACGCCGATAAGCTCCATCCCCTGCGCGCCGATCTTCAGCACCGCGAAGAACAGAGACAGGAAAATGACAGTCACCGGCCTATATTGCGCAATCATTGCTACCATCAGCGCTTCAAAATAGTAATCACGGCTCACGCTGTCGCGGTAAAGGTGCTCCACGCCGTAGACCCGGAACATACCGACAAGACCGCACATCGCGCCGGAGATCACCATGCAGATTATTATGATGCTGTCCGTTTTCAAGCCGGAGAACCTCGCAAAACGCGGGTTCTGTCCGGTTATTTTCATCTCATATCCCGCTGAGGTTTTCTCCATGACGTACCAGACTATGAAAGCAATCACCGCCGCTGCAAATATCGCTGTCGTCAGGCTGGAGCGCTTTATTACGCCGGAGAACCAGTACTGTGCATTGAGCTGCTCCGTCGCGGCGACCATGTTTTTATTTGCGTTCTTCCACGGCCCCTTGGCGAGGTACTGACAGAGATACGCCGCGATCGTGTTGAGCATGATCGTGGTTATGACCTCATTGACCTTCACCTTCACCTTGAGCACGCCGGGAATCATCGCATACAGGCCGCCGACGATCATCGCCGCGAGCGCTGCCGCCGGAATAACGATCCATGGCGACATACCGTCCATCCATATACCGACCTGACAGGCAAATATTGCGCCGAGCAGCAGCTGTCCCTCACCGCCGACGTTGAATATACCTACACGCGCGCCGAGTACGCATGCAAGGCCGCATATGCACAGCACCATTGCGTATTCAAGAAAATCTCCGACATGGCGCGCACTGTCGAACGCGCCGGAGATCATCGCGCCGTAGGCTTCAAACGGGTCAAAGCCAGTGAGCCTGAGGATCACGCCGCCAATAACGAAGGCGAGCAGCACGCTTATAACAAGCGAGGCAAGATAACGGACATTCACTGTGCCTGAAAGCCATGATTTCAGGCTCTTTTTCTCTTTTATCACTTCGCTGCCTCCTGTCTGTCGCCGGTCATATAGTAGCCGATCTCTTCCTTGCTTATCTCTCCGGCTGCAAACTCACCTGTTATTCTGCCCTCGTATATCGTGATGATTCTGTCCGAGAGCCGGAAAACCTCATCCAGATCAGCGGAACACAGCAGTATTGCGCGGCCTTCGTTGCGCTTCTCAATGATCCTGGAATGTATGAACTCGATCGCCCCGACGTCCACGCCGCGCGTCGGCTGAGCAATGACCAATACCGGCGCGTCAAAGGAGAATTCACGCGCGACTACCACCTTCTGCATGTTGCCGCCGGACATTGAACCGGCAGCGCCATCTATGCCTGCGCCGCGTATGTCAAACCCGTCGTACAGTTTCTGCGCATAAGCGCGGATATTGGCAGTTTTCCTGCGCATGGCAAAGCCGCTGAAACGCTTTTCCCGCTCACGGCCCATAATGAGATTATCCGCGACCGACGCCGCACAGCTGACGCCGGTGGAGAGCCTGTCCTCAGGTATATGCGCAAGGCCGACGGCGCGTATCTCTCCCGGGCTTTTTCCGGTAACGTCCTGCATACAGACATATACCCGTCCGCCCTCAGCCGGACGCATACCGGTTATCGCTTCAAGCAGCTCGCTCTGTCCGTTGCCCTCGATGGCTGCAATGCCGAGCACCTCCCCCGCCCTGACGCTGAGCGACATATCTTTTACTGCGGGAAGGCCGCGATTATCGCAGACAGTGAGGTTTTCAACTCGTATCATCTCTTTACCGGCAGCGCCGGTCTTCTCAAGCTTATCATACAACACCGGACGGCCGACCATCATTGACGCCAGGCCGCGCTCCGTAACATTGCAGGTGTTCTCCACACCTATGAGACGCCCCTTGCGCATGACTCCGACGCGGTCAGAGATCGCCATGACCTCATAGAGCTTGTGCGTGATGATAATAACGGTCATACCGTGCTCACGGACAACCTTACGGATAACGGCAAAAAGCTCTTCCGTCTCCTGCGGCGTGAGAACCGCAGTAGGTTCGTCGAGGATCAATATATCCGCACCGCGGTACAGCGTTTTCAGTATCTCCACGCGCTGCTGAAGGCCTACGCTTATCTCATTTACCACGGCGGCCGGATCGACTGAGAGGCCATAACGCGCTGACAGCTCACGTGTCTTTTTCTCCGCAGCTCTGTTGTCAAACAGCACTCCGAGCCTCTTCGGCTCGCGGCTGAGCACGATATTCTGCGCGACGGTGAACGACGGGACGAGCATGAAATGCTGATGTACCATGCCGACTCCCATGCTTATCGCGGTTTTCGGGCTGAAATCTTCTACCTTTCTCCCGCGTATGTACACCTCGCCGTCCGTCGGTTCGTTAATGCCGTAGAGGATATTCATAAGCGTCGTCTTGCCGGCGCCATTCTCTCCAACAAGCGCAAAAACTTCGCCGCGGCGTATGTCCAGCGATATATCGTCATTGGCCAGCACACCCGGAAACTCCATGCTTATATGCTTAAATTGTACTGCAAGTTCTTCCACAGACATCCCTCTATTTATATAGTTAATGGCGTGACCGTGGGCCACGCCATTATATTCTTTATGCTTGAGTTCAGCGGGTGGTATCTACCTTTATCTCACCCGAAACGATCTTGGCGGCAAGCGCCTCGACCTCTGCCTTGACCTCGCTGGGTACCTGCTGGGTCATGCTGTCATCACCGTAACCGATGCCGACATAGCCCGTGGACATATCGGCGATCCATGTGGTGCCCCACTTGGAGCTGTCGCCGCTGATGAGCTCTGATACTGCATCATAAATGGAATTGCCGACTTCTTTCTTCATCGAGCAGATGATAACATCGGGGTCGATGTACTTCTGGTCACTGTCAACGCCAATGGCGTAGAAGCCGCGCTCCTTGGCCGCCTCGAATACACCGTCACCGCAGGCGGATGCGATCTGGAAGATAACGTCCGCCCCCTGTTCGTTGAGGGCTATTGCACAGTCCTTGCCAACAGCGGGGTCATCATAGGTGTTGGAGTAATTCTTTACGCACTTTATGTCCTTGCCCTTTTCAGCACCGTAGTAATTTGCGCCCTGCTCGTAGCCAACGATAAAATCGTTGATCGTGTCGGCATCCTCGCCGCCTACCGCGCCCACAGTGCCGGATTCGGACATTGCCGCGGCAATATAGCCTGCGAGGAAAGAGCCCTCATTCTGAGCATAAGTGATGTTGAGGACGTTCTCAACCGGCGCAGAGGTAGCATTGTCGATCCATATCCACTTTACCTCGGGGTAATCGAGAGCAATAGTCTCAACATTATAGAACTCCCAGCCGACACAGACGACAACATCGGCCTTCTCGGCAGCATTCTTCATCTGAATATCATGGTTTTCATTGTTGCACTCAATAGTAATGGCGTTGACGCCGTGATCTGCGACAAGCCGGTCAAGCCCTTCCTTGGATGAATCATAGAAAGAGCGGTCTCCGAACTTTCCCGCAACCACAACTGCGACCGTCAGCGCCTTGCTGTCGGATGCCTCATCTGATTTTGCGGCCGTCCCGCTGCTGCCGCAGGCTGTAAAAGCGGCCGTGCACAGTATCATAGCGGTGCAGAGGATAAGCGTAAGTATTTTTTTCATTGTTCATACCTCTTTCATTTTTTTATTCCCGTGGAATCTGATTTGATTATACCGTTTGACATGAATTTTAGCAAGCCCAAAGTAATATGTTATTATATTGGCAGGCTTAAACGTAAGTTAAGAAATCTTCATTAAACATTAATAGTATAAAAGCCCTGTAAGTGCTATAATCTCCGACGTACCAAAGCATTAAATATATCTCGGAGGAATGAAATGAAACTCAAAATGAAAAACATCACTGCGTTGGTGCTTGCTGCCGTGATTGCGTTCGGTCTCACTGCATGCGGAAGCAATTCCGGCAGCAGCGGTACTGCCCCCGCCGAAAGCGCAAAAGAGCCGGATGCCGCTCCGACGCCGGAGTACACATATAAGGCAGATTTTAAAAGCCTTGACAACGACGACGGCCGCGCTGAGTTTGCACCGCTCTCTATGACCAGCGACGGCATGTACATAGCCGTTCAGGAGAAAGTAGGCGAGAACATCCCTGATGGCGTTACGCCGGAGTATGAGGGGCAGTACGACATAACAGAATTGCGGCTGTGCTTCATGAGCATGGACGGAAAAATCACAAAGCTTGAAAACTACCTGCCGCTCAAGTCTGATATTGACGGCACCGGCAAGCGTGATTACGTCTCCAATTCATATCCCCAGTACACCGCAATAGATTCGGACGGAAATCTTGTTGTTCTTGAACAGGTCATAACCTCATGGTCCGAGGCTCCTGAAGACATCAAGTCAGACGATCCTGACTACTTCAACTACAGCTGCGGCGGCACGGACAGCTACATCCGTGTGCTTGACAGCACAGGCAGTGATCTGAGCTGCAGCAAAATTGACCTGAACAGTGATGCTTACATAAACAACATCTGCATAGATGCCAGCGGAAATATTGTGATCGGCATGGACAACTCCGTTTCGGTATACAGGCCCGACGGCGAGAAGCTCTATGATGCCGGTACGAACAACAATTACCTCTATAGTATCACAACTCTCCGTGATGGGCGCATCGCCGGTCTTATCTATGAAAATGGCACTGTTGTGCGTATTCTTGACAACACCGCCAAGGCTTTCTCAGATGAATCCTGGACCATCAACGACTCGGCATATGAGCTTGTCTCCGGCGGCGGCGACTATGACTTTTACTTCACGGCCGGCAGCAGTTTTTACGGCTATTCCCTCGAAGACAGTGAGTCCACTGCTCTATTTAACTGGGTCGACTGCGATGTCGTCAGCGACTATATGCACGGTATCACCGTCGGCGCGGACGGCGTTGTCCGCGGATTTGAAACGCTCTACAATAACAACAGCAAGATCGAGTCAATAAGCTTTGTGACTGTGTCAAAGGTCCCTTATGACTCTGTGCCGCAGAAAGAGCATCTGACCCTCGCCACTGTCAACTATGACAGCGGCATGTGCGATGCGATCGTAAAATTCAACCGCTCCAACGACAAGTATCATATAGACATAAAAGACTACTACGAGATGACCGGCAGCAGCGACTACAGCGCCGCGCTGACAAAGCTCACAACAGAGCTTATGGCCGGGAATCTGCCGGATCTTATTGATCTAAGCTCCAATGTCCCATACGCGCAGCTTGCGGCAAAGGGCTTGCTTGAGGATCTGTATCCCTACATCGATGCCGACCCCGAACTCAGCCGCGATGATTTTTTTCCAAACATTCTCTCAGCCTATGAGGTAGACGGAAAACTCTGCGCCGCAGTCTCCGGCTTCGGCATAGTGACTGTAGAGGGCGCAAGCTCCGTTGTCGGCGATACTCCGGGCTGGACCTATGACGATTACTACGCCGCACTCGCCTCCATGCCCGAGGGCTGTCAGGGTTTCGATTATAACTTCACCAAGGAGACAATGCTTCAGATAGGCCTTGCCATTGATATGGACACCTACATGAGCTGGTCTACCGGCAAATGCAATTTTGACAGCGATGAATTCAAACAGCTTCTCGAATTTGCAAATCAGTTCCCCTCTGACTCGGATATGGAAAACTATGAGCCAAGCGATGAGGACAGCAGCTTCTACCGCATCTCTCAGGGGCTGCAAATGCTCCAGCAGGTGTCCGTATTCAATTTCAGCGAATACAGCAATGACAATATTTTCGGGTCTGACGTGACATATATCGGCTTTCCGAACAGCACCGGCGAGCCCGGCGACGTTATTTCAGGCATCGACGGTCTGGGTATGACCACCGCCTGCCGCAACAAGGATGCTGCATGGCAACTCCTGCGTACCTACTTGACAGAGGATTACCAGAAAAACAGCTACTACTTACCCACAAACAAAAACGCCTTTAATACTCTTTTGAAGAACGCCATGAAAATTGAGTATGAAACGGATGCAAACGGAAACATTCTTCTTGACGAGAACGGTGAGAAGAAACGTCTGATCGTCGGAGTAATGTACGATGGTACTAATTATACATACATGTACAGTGGCATTTCCGAGGAGCGCGCGCAGACAATACAGGAGCTCGTCAGCAGCGCTTCAAAGCTTCTCAATTATGACAAGAGTATCCTTGACATTGTGACCGAGCAGGCGCAGGCATATTTTGCAGGCCAGAAAAGCGTCGACGAAGTTGCAAAGCTCGTACAAAGCAAGGCTAGTATCTATGTAAATGAACAGCGATAAAACATGAATTAAAAGGCCTCCGGCCGCGCCGTATGCGCAATGCCGGCGGCCTTTCCTATACTATTAACAGTCTTATCAGCCTCAGTGCAGCCGGCGAACACTGGCATGAAAATTACACAGCAAAACCGCCGTCCGGAATTCCGGACGGCGGTAATTTTGTATAACGTATGGAATTACTCTGCGTCAGCAGGATCTTCCTCGGGAGCAATGCCGGTGGCCTTGCCAGACTCGGAGACCTCGTAAACGAGAGCGTCCTCAGCGGGCTCATCCTCGACCTCTTCCTCTTCTGCCTTGACAGCAGCGGGTGCGGGCTCGGAAAGAGCACGGATGGAGAGGGATATCTTGTGCTTATCTTCGTCGATAGCAGTGATCTTTGCCTCGACCTCATCACCGACGGAGAGAACATCCTCAGGCTTGCCGATACGGCGGTTTGCGATCTGGGAGATGTGAATAAGACCATCTACGCCGTCAACTACCTCAGCAAAAGCGCCGAAAGGCATGAGCTTGACGACCTTGACAGAAGCAACGTCACCGACAGAGTACTTTCTGGTGAACACGGTCCAGGGATTGGCCTCGGGATCCTTGTAGCCGAGGGAAATCTTGCGTTTCTCCTTGTCGAAGTTGATGACATAAACCTCGACCTCATCACCGACGGAGAGGACCTCGGAAGGCTGATGGATGCGGCCCCAGCTCAGCTCGGAGACGTGAACCATACCGTCAATACCGCCGATATCGACAAATGCGCCGTAGCTGGTGAGAGACTTGACAACGCCGTGATACTTCTTGCCAATCTCAATCTCGTTCCAGATAGCCTCGGTGCGCTCACGGCGCTCAGCCTGTGCGACGCGGCGGATAGAACCGACAACGCGCTTGCGGGCCTTGTTGACCTCGGTGATCTTGAGGCGAACAGTCTTCTTCAGCAGCTGTGCAAGATCAGCCTCACGGGGCAGATCAGTCTGCGATGCAGGAACAAAAACGCGGACGCCCTTGACATTGACAACAACGCCGCCCTTGTTCTCTTCAGTGACAACGCCTTCAAGGACAGTACCGTCATCAACGGCAGCCTCGACGTCGTTCCAGCTCTTTGCAGCGTCAAGACGCTTCTTGGAGAGCTGTGCGGTGCCTTCAACGTCATTAACTCTGACAACAACGGCCTCTATGGGGTCGCCGACCTTAACAACATCCTCTACCTTGATTCCGTCATCCGTGAACTCGGACGTGGGAATAAAGCCGGAATACTTGGTGCCGAGGTCAACACTGATCTCAGTGCCGGTAATCGCAACAACAGTACCTGTTACCTTATCTCCATTATATATAGTTTTGAGAGTTTCCTCCAGCATTTCGTCAAAGGATTTTTCGTTCTCAAGCTTGGTTTCTTCGACTTTGATTTCGTCAGACATTTTGTTTCTTACCTCCTTAATTATCCACGCAGGCGTAGATGCCCCCGCTGTGAGTCCAACAGTATCCGCAGCTTCGAGCCTGTCCAGATCCAGCTCGTCCAGCCTTTCGATAAACTGAACATTTCCGCAGTGCTCGGAACATATCTGTGCAAGATGAACGCTGTTTGCACTGTGCTTTCCGCCGATGACTACCATTGCGTCACATTGGGCTGCAAGCTTTGCCGCCTCTTCCTGTCGCGTGAACGTAGCAAGACATATTGTATCAGATATTTCCGCATTTGTACATCTTTTTTTTATGATATTGCAACATTCGTTAAAATTATTGCGCGTCTGCGTAGTTTGCACCACTACAGTTATAGGTTTTGTCCAGACAGTCTCGTTTTCAGACAGCCAGCTATCCAATTCATCGGCATTTTCAAAAACTTCATGCTCTCCGCACCAGCCGCAGATAGCCTCGACCTCAGGGTGCTCGCGCATACCGATTATAATGACAAAGCGGCCGTTGGCACCGGCACGGCTTACAATTGTATGTATCGCCTTTACCTTCGGGCAGCTGGCATCTGTAACGACGGCTCCGCGCTGCGCAAGCCGCTCGTAAACCTCACGCGCGACGCCATGGGCGCGGATGAGCACATGCTCCCCCGCCTCAGCTTCCTCCGGAGAATTGATGACGCGAAGCCCCATATCCTTCAGTCTGTTCACAACATCCTCGTTGTGGATCAGCTGGCCGAGGCTGCTGCAGCTTCCCTGCTCTCCGATCAGCTTCTCCGCCATTTCAACCGAGCGCCGAACCCCAAAGCAGAAGCCTGCGCTTTCCGCCAGAATGATCTCTCTCATGCGTCTGACCTCCGCTTTACTCCGAGCCGTTCTTCTATTATGCCGCACAGGCGGGCAAGGCTCTGTTCAAAATCAATGTCGCTTGTATCCACAAGCACGGCGTCATCAGCCTTTTTCAGCGGCGCCGCAGCACGCGCGGTATCCTGTTCGTCGCGGTATTCTATATCTCGCAGAACCTCCTCGAAGCTGCTCTCAATACCTTTACGTCTCAGCTCCAGAAGGCGGCGCGCTGCACGCGCTTTTGCGCTCGCTGTAAGAAATATCTTAAGCTCTGCCTGCGGCAGAACGACAGTTCCAATGTCGCGCCCATCCATAATCACGCTATGCTCCCTCGCCATATGCCGCTGCATCTCCAGCAGAAAAGCCCTTACAGCCGGAAGGGCTGACACGTCAGACGCGCAGATCGATATCTCCGGCTCTCTGATTTCTGCCGAGACATCGTCTCCGTTGAGGAACATCCGCTGCTCTCCCGCTTCGTTATACCGCATTTCTATCTTCAATTCCGGCAGCATCGCCTTAACAGCGTTCTCATCGTGCCGGTCAAGACCGCGCCGGTATGCCGCGAGACCCACAGTTCTGTATATCGCCCCGGTGTCAACATATATAAAGCCGAACTGCGCTGCAGCTGCTCTTGCAAGGCTGCTTTTTCCCGCGCCGCTCGGGCCGTCTATAGCTATTGCATAATGTCCGTTCATAATTTCTGCTCCTTATATCGAACTTCCGGCAACAAAGCCGGTAGACCAGGCTATCTGAAGATTAAAGCCGCCCGTATAGCCGTCCACATCCAGCACTTCTCCGGCGAAATACAGCCCGCTGATGATTTTGGACTCCATCGTGCGCGGATTTATCTCTTTTGTGCATACGCCGCCGGAGGTAACGATAGCCTCATCTATCGGCCTTGTTCCGGAAACGGCTACGGGAAACGCCTTAAATAGCTGCAAGAGCTTCATGCGCTGTCCGCGCGTGATCACATTGACCTTCTCATCCTCCGGAATACCGGAAAGGCGGACAAGCACAGGTATCATAGTATATCCGGCAAGATCGCACAGCGAATTCTTGAATTCCTTGTTGGCATACTTTTCAAAGTCCCTCAACATGCGTGCATCAAGCTTTTTTTCATCAAGCGCGGGCTTCAGGTCTATCTCCAGTCTGTACTGCGAAGAATCGAAATGGCGCATATGCGAGCTTGCCGACAGCACGAGCGGGCCAGAAACGCCGAAATGCGTAAACAGCATTTCACCCTGCTCCTTGAAGATAAGCTTGTTGTCCTCAAACACAGACAGGGCAACATTCTTCAAGGAAAAGCCCTGCATCTCACCGCAGTAAGCGTCCGGACTCTCAAGCGGGACAAGCGACGGACGGAGCTTCGTCACCGTGTGTCCAAGCTCACGGGCAAATTCATAACCGTCGCCGTTCGAGCCTGTGAGCGGATATGAAAGTCCGCCTGTACACACTGCGGCAGCTCGGCAGCTTATTATTCCCTCCGCCGTTTCGACGCCGGTCACGCCGCCGTCTGCGGTCAGTATTTTCTTTGCTGTCGTATGTACGATCTTAACTCCCGCGCGCTCACACAGCCGCGTCATTGTCCCGGCAACGTCATTCGCGTTATCAGACACCGGAAAAACACGGTTGCCGCGCTCTGTTTTTATCGGCAGTCCGTGTGACTCGAAAAAGTTCATAGTATCCGACGGGGAAAAACGGTTAAGCGCGCTGTAGAGGAAGCGCCCGTCACCGGGGATATTGCGCATAAATTCTTTTATATCGCAATTATTCGTAAGATTGCAGCGTCCCTTGCCTGTTATGCGCACCTTGCGCCCAAGCTGCCGGTTCGGCTCAAGGAGGATCGTTTTCACGCCCCTGTCTGCCGCCGTATATGCGCACATCATTCCCGCCGCGCCGCCGCCGATGACTACAAGCTCCGTACTGTTATAACTCATTGGTCATATGCTCCATCAGTTTACATAATATAGATTGCATAATAAAGTTTACATAAATCTGCTCACTTATTGCAGATGTCAGTGCTGCATCACAGCATTGACTTCATCGTTGCTCAACCTGCGCCATTTGCCGGGGGCAAGGCTTCCCAGCTCAAGCGGCCCCTCGCTGATGCGCATGAGCCGCGTGACGTGCAGGCCGACACACTGACACATCTTCCTCACCTGACGGTTGCGCCCCTCGCTGATGGTGATAAGCAGCACCGCCCCGTCCGGAATCAGCGCCTCTATATCCACATTTTCGGCACGGACAATATATCCGTCTATATCAAGTTCGCCGCGCAGATACTCGACGGCAAGCCCGACATCATCCCCCCGCACCCATGTGCGGTAAGTCTTTTTGAATTCATGTGACGGGTGCATGAGCGTATTGGCAAATTCACCGTCATTTGTCATTATGAGAAGGCCCTCTGAATACATATCAAGCCTGCCCACGGGATAAATCCTCCCAAGGCCGCGTACAAGCTCCGTGACGTTCCTGCGCCCCTTCTCGTCGCTCATCGTCGTAACAAAACCCTTCGGCTTATTCAGCATGATGTACGTCCTGCCTCCTGCCGCCAGAAGCGGCTGGCCGTCCACGAGTATTTCATCCGTATCAATATCGGCCTTATCACCAAGCGCGGCAACCCGGCCGTTTATCTTTACACGGCCCGCCTCTATGTATTTCTCCGCCGCACGGCGGGACATAAGTCCCGCGGCGGATATGAGCTTCTGCAAACGTTCAGCCATTATATCACTCCGATGTTATTTTCCTCTTTTCAGCGGCACTGTATCCGTATATACGAGATAATACTCCGCAAGACATTTCCCGTCAACCGATACCGTAACTTTTCCTGCCTTTTTCCCTGCCTCGACCGGGGCAAAAACGAACCACGGCAGCTCTGCCGTCAGTTTTATTTCCATATCCGCCGGCAGGAAAAGCGACTTGTCCTCCTCCGGTGCAAGATATGCCCATCTGCTCTCGCCCGATATTACCGGTACACTGAATTTCAGCCCGTCTGTGACGCTGCGCGCAGTGCAGCGCGAATACGCCCAGCCGTAAAGTCCCATATGGTCGTTCCAGTCATCCGGTGCAGAGAGCGTGACGCAGACGAGCCTTGTTCCCTCACGCTCACAGCAGGACACAAGGCAGCGTCCGGCGGCCTCCGTAAAGCCGGTCTTGCCGCCGACACAGCCCGGACACAAGTCCAGCAGACGGTTGTGGTTGACAAGCAGTCTGCCGCCGGCTGTGCAGCTTTTCATTGCGTCGATCTCCGCAAATGCGGGATCCTCCATGCAGTATTCCATAAGTCTGGCCATATCGCGCGCCGTTGAATAGTGTCCGTTCTCGCTGAGACCGTGCGGATTTACAAAATGCGTGTTACTCATTCCCAGCCGCGCTGCCTTTTCGTTCATAAGCGCCGCGAAGCGCTCCGTGCTGCCGGCAATATGGCATGCAAGCGCCGTGGCCGCGTCATTGCCGGACACGAGCAGCAGACCCTCGACAAGCTCCTTCACGCTGTAGCTTTCACCAGGTATGAGATACATCGACGAACCCTCGATATTGCAATATTCCGGTTTTATCTCAACACGCTCGTCCAGCGGGCAGCTCTCAATAGCAATTATTGCCGTCATGAGCTTGGTCGTGCTCGCCATCGGCATTTTTACATCCGCATTCTTTTCAAACAGCGTATAGCCGCTGCACAAAACTACAGCGCTTTTCGCACTGACCGCCGGCTGATCCAGCGCATACGCATGCCCGGCGCACAGCGCGGCCGCCAGTACCGGCACCAGCGCCGCCGCAGTCAGCCTTTTTATGATCTTAATAATAAGCACCACCCCTTAAATTTTGGGCAGTGCTTATTATTGACAGATAGTGCAGTTTTATTACTTATTGCTTGTCCTTCTGCTTTGCGATGAAGTTGTCCACGCGATCCATGACCTGCGGCACAAGGTCGATGATCCTGTCGACGGTATTGCTTGCAGGAGGCGTGACATTTATCATCCTGACAGTTCCTTCCTTGATAACGAGGAAACCAATGGGCTCGATCTTCACGCCGGTGGCGTTTCCGCCGCCGTAGGGTCTTGCCTCGCCGGCCTTCTTGCTGTTGAACTCAACTCCGCCGCCGCCGAAGCCTAGGCTTATTTTGGAGATGGGGACAAGCGTGATCCCGTCTGGGGTAATGATAGGATCGCCGACAACAGTATCGACCTTGAGCACCTTTTTAACGTTATCCATAGTTGTCTGCATGAGTTCGCTGATAGGGTTGTTATCCATTTGAGTCCATCCTTTCCTCTGCCTGTATGTTTTCTTTATCTTTATCTATTTCTATGTCGATCACCGTGTCATCTTCACCGGCCATGTTTCCGCCGCCATGCCGCTTTTCGGCGCGCAGACGAAGTTTATTCTTTATAAGAATACCCAGTGCGCTGAAAGCTATACCGAAAACGAGGCCAAAAATCGCACCTATACGGATGCTGAACGCAATGCCGAAATCCACCTCTGTTTTTTCGCTGGAAAAGTCAATATCTGTACGGACATCGCAGTCCTTCACGTCAAAGCGTTCGCGGCAGAGCGGGGCAAGTGAGGAGAGCGCAGCATTGATATAGCCAAAGGTCACAGCCGTATTGTACGGATCATCACCTGCCGCAGTATAGTGCAGCAGAAAACGATCAACACGGAACTTTCTTCCGAACCGTCCAAAACGCCTGAGCACTTTCCTGACAAGAAGCAAAAGCTCGTCCCTGCTGAAATTCAAACTGAGCTTCTTTTTTTGTTTCTCACCCTGCGGTGCTTCTTCGTCCGTCTTTTTAGACTTTTTTTTATTTTTCGGCTTGTCTTCTTTCTTCTGTGCGTTCTCGTCCTCCGGCGGCTTCGGGAACAGTTGAAGCAGCACGCCGCAGACCTTTGCCGAAAGGCTGAACACACCACCCTCATAGCCGATATCCGCACCTATTGGTATCAGCATTATGAGTGCGATAATCGCAGCAATTATGCCGATGATTTTAAGAGCAAGCAATTACATCACTCCTTGACAGGTTCTCCGTTTTCTCCCGTGACTTCGCTGAAGCTAAGCTGCTGTGAATCCTTGTTCTGAAGCTGATCGATGGCATTCTGAAGCTTTTCTATCCCCTCGCCGTTCGTCATGTCAGGCAGTTCGGGAAGCTGTGAGAGCTCACTTATACCCATCGTGCGCAGGAAAACGTCCGTCGTCCTGAACACGGAAGGACGCCCCGGCACATCAAGCTTTCCGCATGGCTCGATCAACCCGCGCTGCGTAAGTACGCCGACAGTATACGAGCTGTCCACGCCGCGCACCTGATCTATATAAGCCCTTGTGACCGGCTGGAAATACGCGACGACCGCCAGCGTCTCAAGTGCGCTCTGGCTCAACATAGGCGGCTTGCGCTGCTCAAGCGCTTTACTTATATAAGAGGCATATTCCGGCGCAGAGCACATCTGAAGCTTGTCGTCAAGCCTGAGAATACGGATTCCGCGCCCTTCGGAGATATACTTTTCGGCAAGCGCTGCTGCCGCGTTCTCAATTTCACCCTCGTATACCTCAAGTATCAGCGAAAGACGCGCTATAGGCACGCTGTCCCCCGCCGCAAAAAGTATTGCCTCAATGGCAGAAGAAATATCACACATATTACTTACTCAATTATCTTTTCAATTATTTCGTCAATATCGCCGCCTGTGAAGCGGAGGTCATAGTCCCCGTTCCCGCGGTCTATCGCTATGCTTCCCATACTGCACAGCTCCAGCACTGAGATAAATGCCGCCACGATTTCGGAGCGTGTCGCACAGCTCCTGTAGAGCTCATTGAGCGTTACCTCACCCGAGCGCAGCAGATCAAGTATCTGGCGGCTCTTTTCGCGGACGCTGAAAACTATCCTGTGCGGTATCGCCGCTGCAAAGGTCTCCGCATCCGGCGCTTTCCCGCCGCCGCGGGAATAGATATTGTATAGCGCCTTGAGCAGGTCGACCGGCTCATGCCTGTACATATACTCCCTTGAGACCTGCGGAGGCGGCTCAGGCAGTTTGGAAAAATACAGCAGGCCAAGCTCCGAGGCTTTTTTCAGCTCCGGCGTGACCTTCTGCACAGCAGCAAAAGTGTCCTTGCATTTCAGCTGCTCCAGAGACGCCATCAAAACCTCAAGCTCCGACACCTCTTCCTCCGACGTCAGAAGGGTCTTTGTCTTTATATACAGCAGGTGCGAGGCCATCTGGATAAACTCGCTTGCGATCTCCAGATCCATGCTCTCCATCTCTGCCAGATACTCCAGATACTGGTCAAGTATCTCTGATATTTTAATGTCACGTATCTCGATTTTGTTTTTTGAAAGAAGCATGAGTATAAGGCTGAGCGGACCTTCAAAGTCCTGCATCTCATCCTTCTCGCGCACTACTCCTTCAAGATGAAAACTGGGATTATCCATCTGTCGCTCACTTATAGAAAATATAATATATCAAATCACAGCCGCCCTGTGCGATCGGTATCATCAGATCATACAGCCAGTCTATCGCGGCGGAGAGCGGTTTGCCGAGCACGCCGGTAGCAACTAACGCAAACATGATTATTGAGCCGTACTTTTCGTAGCGCATGAGCTTATAGTATTTCTCGTCGCTCATTAATGAGAAAAGCACCTTAGACCCGTCCAGCGGGGAAATCGGTATCAGATTGAACACGGCAAGGCCAAGACTCATATACGCTGTGAGCTCGACCATGCTGAGAACATAGTTCCCTGCTTCCGACACACGCAGCGGTATGAACAGCACACCGTATACAAACATAAACACCACTGCGATAACAATATTGCTTACAGGCCCGGCAAGAGCCGTGACCGCCATGCCGCGCTTGGGATTTTTGAACCTGAACATATTAACGGGTACCGGCTTTGCCCAGCCGACATGGAAAACAAGCATCATCAGAAGCCCCATAGGATCAAGATGCTTCAGCGGATTGAGCGTGAGCCGTCCGGCGCGCTTGGCCGTATCGTCCCCCAGCTTATAGGCCACGAGGCCGTGGCTGAGTTCATGGAGCGTTATGCATATGAGAGACGGAACTATACCGAGAATTATACTCAGCAGATAGGTAAAATCAAAACCGTCCCATATTGATTTGATCGCGCTTATATCACTCACCCCAAAAATCGGCCGTCGTTATTTATCAGACTATATAATACCACAAAACACAATAGCAAGGCAACATAAACTTGCCTTGCTATTGTCAAATTCAGAGTAATTTTGTTATCTCGCTCATAAGCTCATCGCGTCCCTGTCCTTTTTCGGCAGAGAACGGGATGATATGCACATCCCCGTCAAGCTCAAGCGTCTTGCGTATAAGCGCTAAATTTGGCTCTATCTCGCTCTTTTTGAGCTTGTCAAGCTTGTTTGCAACGATAACAAACGGGCATCCCGAGCCCTTGAACCACTCCGCCATCGTCACATCATCAGCCGTGGGCTTATGCCGGGCATCAACGATCATCACGCCCAGCCGGAAAAGCCCGGACGCAAAGAAGTCCTCCATCAGCTTTCCCCAGCGCTCACGTTCCGACTGCGACACCTTCGCATAGCCGTAGCCCGGAAGGTCTATAAAATAAATTTTTCCGTCTATGAGAAAGTAATTAACGTGTATCGTCTTCCCCGGCTCGGAACCGACACGCGCAAAGTTTTTGCGGTTAAGCATGCGGTTTATGACCGACGACTTGCCAACGTTGGACTTGCCGGCAAAAACGACGCCCGGAATTGAGCTGTTGATGAACTGCGCGGGTGTGACTGCCGATTTTACAAACTCTGCTTTATTGACATTCAATGCTGCCATACCGCACCTACTGTCTCACTGCGGGCTGCTCACTGCCCTTTGGGATAATGTTGGAATGCGCCGGCTTCTCGGCTTTCTCTACCCTGCTGCCCGCATCCTGCGCGTCTGTCACCGGCTTTGCCAGCGCCGCATCCAGCGCCTCATCGGCATAGCTGACGGGAATGAAGTTCAGCGCCTTGCGCACAGTCTGGTCGATCTCATCCAGATCAGCCACGTTCTCCGCAGGTATGATGACCGTCTTTATTCCGGCACGAAGCGCACCCATTGTTTTTTCACGCAGGCCGCCGATCGCAAGCACACGGCCGCGCAGGGTGATCTCGCCCGTCATAGCCACATCGTGACGCACAGGCCGTCCTGTAAGCGCCGAAACAAGTGCAACGCAGGTCGTTATTCCGGCGGATGGGCCATCCTTCGGTATCGCCCCCTCAGGGTAATGGATATGAATATCGCGGTTCTTATAAAACTCCGGATCAATGCCGAGTTTTGCGGCACGGCTGCGGATAAAGCTTACAGCAGCTCTTGCCGATTCTTTCATCACGTCACCGAGATTTCCGGTCAGCTCAAGACGGCCGCTGCCCTCCGTTACAAGCGCCTCGACATCAAGCGTTTCGCCGCCGACTGCGGTATATGCAAGGCCGTGTACAAGACCGACCTCATCATAAAAACGGAACGGTTCCGGTTTGAACTTTGCCGGACCAAGTATATTCTGAAGCTTTCCGTGCTTCACTGTAAGGCTCTTGTATTTTCCCTCGGCAATGCCGCCGGCCGCTTTGCGGCAGACTGCGGCTATCTCGCGCTCAAGACGGCGCACACCGGATTCACGCGTGTACGAACCGATCATTTCGCGCATAGCATCGTCATCTATCCTGAGCTGTGAGGCTTTGAGGCCATGCTTCTTCCTCTGCTTGGGGAGAAGATGCTGTTTTGCAATCTGGAGTTTTTCCTCATCGGTATAGCTCGGCAGTTGAATGACCTCCATGCGGTCAAGCAGCGCGCGGGGTATCGTATCGGTCGTGTTCGCCGTGGTGATGAAGAACACGCCGGACAGGTCGATCGGTATCTCCAGGAAATTATCGCGGAACGAGCTGTTCTGCTCGCCGTCAAGCGCTTCAAGCAGCGCCGCGCTCGGGTCTCCCCTGTAGTCTGAGCCGAGCTTGTCTATCTCGTCCAGCACCATGAGCGGATTCATACTGCCGCTCTGGATTATGCCGCTGACTATACGTCCGGGCATGGAACCGATATACGTCTTTCGGTGGCCCCTGATTTCCGCTTCGTCGTGCACTCCGCCAAGCGATACGCGGCAGAGTTTACGGTTCGTCGCGCGCGCAATGCTCATTGCAATGCTGGTCTTGCCGGTTCCCGGTGGGCCTACAAGACAAATGAGCCCGCCCTTTATATCCGGCGAGAGCTGCTTTACAGCAAGATACTCTAGCACGCGTTCCTTCACCTTATCAAGGCCGAAATGGTCTTCATCAAGCATTTTTCTGGCCTTTGCAATATCGACGGTCTCCTCGGTCGTCACTCCCCACGGGATCTCAAGGCAGACATCAAGATAACCGCGCAGCACAGCCGCCTCACTTGAGCCGAACGGCTGCTTTGCGAGCCTCCCAAGCTCCTTGAGAAGCTTGCCGCGTATCTCATCAGACACCGGCAGGGCGTTTATCTTCTGACGATATGCGTCAATATCATCGGTCTGACCATCTTCGCCCAGTTCAGCCTGAATAGCTTTCATCTCTTCGCGCAGGTAATATTCGCGCTGGCTCTGATTCATAGCCTCCTGCGCCGCATCGTTTATCTCCTTTTCAATACTCATGATATTGAGCTCATTATTCAGGAGCTTGCCGAGAAGCGTCAGGCGGCGGCAAGGCGCCAGCTCTTCCAGAAGACTCTGCTTGTTCTGGATGCTGAGACGGACATTCTGCGCTATGTAATCCGCGACATACGACGGACTCGGATTCGCGATAATATTGAGAAGCTGCTCGTTGACCATCTCGGGGTTTGACTGTATGTATTCTTCAAAAAGAGAGAGACAATTTCGAAGAAGCGCCTCCCGGCGCACAGCGCTCACACGCTCCGGCTTATCTGCCAGACGGCGCAGCACAGCCGTGTAGCCCTTGCCGTCGAGGTTCATGCTGACTGCCTCGGCGCGGTACAGGCCCTCGACAAGCACGCGCGTAATGCTGCCGCGCGGCTGGTGGAGCTGCTGCCGGACGCGGCAGACAGTACCTACATGGTATATATCCTTCTCATCCGGCGCATCGGCAAGCGGATCTTTCTGTGCAGCCAGAAAAATAAGCTGATCCGTTCTGACCGCCATATTCAATGCCGCGACCGATGCGCTGCGCTCTACATCAAAGGTGAGCAGCATGCCGGGAAATACGCTGAGCCCGCGCAGTGCGAGCAAAGGCATAGTTCTCAAAGTCTCATTGATCATTTCGCTCATATTTAATCTCCTTTCTTCAGGAGGCTGATCGGTTTACTGCTGATTTATTTTAACGACCTGGGGCTGTTCGAGCCCCTTCACGCTGTCCGCAGTGACGATGACCTTTTTTACAGTCGGGTCAGATGGGACAGTGTACATTATATCCGTCATGACGCCTTCCATAACGCTCCTGAGTCCGCGCGCGCCGATCTTCATCTCTATCGCCTTATCGGCCACGGCTTCCAATGCGTCAGGCTGGAATTCAAGCTCCACTCTATCGTAATCAAAGAGCGCCTTGTACTGCTTAGTCATAGCGTTTTTCGGTTCAGTGAGTATCCGCACAAGATCGCTGCGGGTCAATGAATCAAGAGATGCAATGACGGGCAGACGGCCGACAAGCTCGGGGATAATGCCGAACTTCAGGAGATCATGCTGCTGCACCTGGGAAAGTATCTCTCCGACGTCGCGGTCGCTGCTGCTCACAATATCCGCGCCGAAACCCATTGTCTTTTTATTCGTGCGCTTCTCTATTATCTTGTCGAGCCCGTCAAACGCGCCGCCGCAGATGAAGAGAATATTGGTCGTGTCCACATGCAGGAACTCCTGCTGCGGATGCTTGCGCCCGCCATGCGGCGGGACATTCGCCACGGTGCCCTCCAGCAGCTTCAGCAGCGCCTGCTGCACGCCCTCGCCGGAGACGTCGCGGGTGATGGACGTATTCTCGCTCTTGCGGGCGATCTTGTCGATCTCATCAATATAGATAATGCCGCGTTCGGCGCGCTCTATATCAAAGTCCGCCGCCTGAACCAGCTTCAGTATAACATTCTCCACGTCCTCGCCGACATAGCCGGCCTCTGTGAGCGTAGTGGCGTCCGCTATCGCAAAGGGGACATCCAGCATCTTTGCAAGCGTCTGTGCAAACAGCGTTTTGCCGCTGCCGGTGGGGCCTATGAGCAGAATATTGCTCTTTTGCAGCTCAACATCCTCGCTCCCCGCATGCAGGATGCGCTTATAGTGGTTATAGACAGCAACGGCGAGCGCCTTCTTCGCGCGATCCTGTCCAATGACATACTCGTCAAGCCGGGCTTTAATCTGCATGGGCTTGGGCAGCTTCTCAAACACCAGCGGCAGGCCGTCGTAGCCGTTCACTGCCGCCGGCGTACCCATAATATCCTCGCCGATTATGCTTGCGCACATGCGCACACATTCATCACATATATAACTGCCGTTGCCGGCAATAAGACGGTTTACCGCAGACTGCGGCTTCCCGCAGAATGAGCACCTTAAACTTCTTCTGTCATCCAGCTTTCCCATATTGGTTCAAATCCCCCTCGCCTGCAAAAAATGTGCTTTGTCAAAACATGGGGGAACTGTCGTTCCCCCATAGAAAATCATAGATCTACGATTCAGCGCTTGTATATGACCTTGTCGATAAGTCCGTAGGCCTGCGCCTCCTGCGCGGTCATGAAATGGTCGCGCTCGCAGTCGGCCTCGATCGTCTCTACGCTCTTGCCGGTGTTCTCGGCGAGGATGGCATTGAGTCTCTTCTTTATCTTAAGGATCTGCTCGGCCTGTATCTGAATATCAGTGCACTGTCCCTGACTGCCGCCGGAGGGCTGATGTATCATTATCTCGGCGTTGGGCAGCGCTATACGCTTCCCCTTTGCGCCCGAGGACAGCAGAAACGCCCCCATTGAAGCCGCCATGCCGATGCATATGGTGGATACATCGGGCTTGATGTACTGCATCGTGTCGTATATCGCAAGACCGGAGGTAACGCTGCCGCCGGGGCTGTTGATATAAAACTGTATGTCCTTGTCGGGATCCTGCGCTTCAAGATACAGAAGCTGGGCCACGATCAGACTTGCGGTGGTGTCGTTCACTTCTTCCGACAGCATGATTATGCGGTCATTAAGAAGACGTGAGAAAATATCATACGAACGCTCACCGCGGCTGGTCTGCTCTACTACATAAGGTACTAAACTCATTTTATTAAACTCTCCTTCAAAATATCAGCGTCCAAGAGAGCATATCCTTTATCCCGGAGAATTATTCAGCCTGCTCCTCGGCCTTCTTTGCCTTAGTGCTTCTCTTGGCTTTGGGCTTCTCTTCGGTCTCGGCCTCTGCGGCCTCTTCGGGCTTTGCCTCGACAACAACAGCGCTGTCGAACATTATGCTGTTGGCCTTATCCTTCTTGCATTCTTCCTTGATGAAGTCCATGCCGAAGTACTTGATAAGATCCTCAGGCTTTGCGTTGACGTCCTCGCCGACCTTCTTGAGATACTCATCGGTATCCTCGTCGGTGATCTCGATATTCTCTGCCTTAACAATAGCGTCTATCAGGAGGTCATTCTTAACCTGGAATTCGGCTGCCGGGCGGAGGCTGTTGTTGAGCGTCGCATCGTCAAGCCCCATCATCTCCTTGAGCTTATCAAGGGAGATATTGCGGTCAGTCATGCCATAGTTCGCCGCATAGCCGCGGATCATCTCTTCAAGCTTGTCATCGACCATGACCTCGGGGATGTCAGCGACGATATTGTCGCATGCCTGACGGAGTATCTCGGTACGGAACTTGTTGTCAGCCTGCTCTGCCGCACGCTTCTCAAGGTTTGCACGCACATCGGCCTTGTATGCATCAAGAGTATCGAACTCGGAAACGTCCTTTGCGAACTCATCATCCAGCTCGGGCAGTTCGGGTTTGGTGAGGCCGTTGAGCTTTACCTTGAACACAACGGCCTTGCCGGCAAGATTTTCAACGTAATTTTCGGGGAAGGTGATGTCAAGATCCTTCTCTTCACCGACGTTCATGCCGACGATCTGCTCCTCGAAACCGGGAACAAAGGAATTGGAGCCAAGCTCAAGGTCATAGCCCTCTGCCTTGCCGCCGTCGAAGCGCTCGCCATCAAGATAACCGTCAAAGTCGATATTTGCGGTGTCGCCCATCTCTGCTGCACGGTCCTCAACGGACAGCATGCGCGCATTGCGGCGGCGTACTTCGTTGATCTCGGCATCAACGCTCTCTTCGCTGACCTCGACCTCATCCTTGGATGCCTCAAGCCCCTTGTACTGGCCAAGAGTTACCTCCGGATAAAGGGTGACCGCAAAGGTGTACTCTACAGTGCCATCATCAGTGACCTTGACGTCAGAGATAGCAGGTGCGCCGACTATCTTCA
This sequence comes from uncultured Eubacteriales bacterium, assembly GCA_900546515.1. Classification (GTDB taxonomy): domain Bacteria; phylum Bacillota; class Clostridia; order Oscillospirales; family Oscillospiraceae; genus Limivicinus. The sequence continues at coordinate 79,045 of URDG01000005.1, forward strand.
GTGCGGACTCGTTAAGACCGGACTCAAATGCCTGAGGAGCCAGCTCATCGATAGCGTCCTGATAGAACACGTCTGCGCCGTACATGCCCTCGACAACTGCGCGGGGCGCCTTGCCCTTGCGGAAGCCGGGAATATATATATCGCGTTTGGCCTTCAGATAGGCTTTGTTGACCGCGGCGTCGAATTCGGCCTTATCTGTCTCTACCTGAAATGATGCGGAATTATTTTCTTTCTTTTCTACATTCTTGACATTCATAGTTTGATTTCCTCCTCTGTGTGTGCATAACCTTGAGTATGATAGCAGATATTCACCGTAAAATCAATGATAATTTGTTTCAAATTTGATAATTAAATCAATACGGCAGCCTGATCGGTGCAAAATTTACAAAGTCGGCGGAAACGAGCTTATATTCCGTGCCGTCGCGCCAGCCGTTGAAAGCATAATTGCACGCTTTCCCATGTATATGTCCATAACAGCACAGCCGCACCTCGTACCTTTTGAAAAGCTCAAGTATCTCCGGACAGGTATAGTTCATATATACCGGCGGATAGTGCAGGAAAACGAGCTTTTTCCGTTCTCCCGCCGAAGCCAGTGAGGTCTCAAGGCGCATGATCTCGCGGCGCATGATCTTTTTGTCATGATCGCCGCCCTTTTCCTCTTCATAAAACCAGCCGCGGGTGCCGCATATGGCATACTCGCCATATGCAAAAGAATTATTGTTGAGAATATCAATGGTGTCGATCCCGTTTTCCGCGAAAAAGCGCCGTGCTTTTGACGCCGTGCTCCACCAGTAATCGTGATTGCCCTTGAGTATGATTTTTTTCCCAGGCAGAGCATTGATGAAAAGAAAATCTTCTTTTGTATCTTCCAGTCCCATGCCCCAGCTCAGGTCGCCGCAGAGAACACAGATATCGTCATCCGTTACCTCTCTCTCTGCAAAGCCTTCTTTTATTTTCTCCGCGTGATTTTTCCATTTTTCGCCAAAAACATCCATCGGCTTGTCCTTGCCGAGCGCAAGATGAAAGTCACCTATTGCATATAATGCCATACATTTCTCCGAATAAATACAGTGCCGGCGGCAAACAATAAAAAACGCAGATACCCAAATTCACAAACGGAGGTTACCGCAATGAGCGATAAGAGAAGTTTTGACACCAATCCCGGCGTTGGCTGTGATGTGACCAACTGCAAGTACAACACCATTGACTGCCGCTGCAATGCAAGCCATATCAGCGTGCAGAACGAGAAGGCCTGCACCAAGGGCGAGACCTACTGCTCCACCTTCTGTCCCAGAGGCGCCGCCTGCGACTGAAACGCCGCCGCTTCGCTCCAGAGCCTCAAGCTCTGAGGCGGAGCCTACATATAAGCATTCTCAATATGGTTTATCGTGAGCTTCCCCGCCGCTCCGTCCGGCGCGTAGATCTCAACAACATCAAAACGCGGCTGCTTATCCGTTTCATTTTCCAAAAGCCATAGCTGCGCCGTTTTTATTATGCGCTGCTGTTTAGATACCGTTACGAATTCGCGCGCTTCGGCGAAAGCCGCGTTTTTTCTGAGCTTGACCTCTGCAAACACGATATACCGCTTGTTCTCCGCGATAATATCTATCTCACCGGCGCGGCAGGAAAAGTTCATTTCCCTTATCGTATAGCCTTTTTTCTTCAGATATTCCGCCGCCTGCCGCTCGCCGAAGCGGCCGAGTCCGCGTATGTCCATCAGTGCATCTTCCTCAAAAAGCTCATTCTATGTATCGGCGACGGGCCGAATTCGCGGATAGCCTCATAATGCAGCTTTGTGCCGTAGCCCTTGTGTTTGTCAAAATGATACTGCGGATATTTCTCCGCCATCTCATACATATAGCGGTCCCTTGTTACTTTAGCAAGTATCGACGCGGCGGCAATGTCCGCACACTTCGAGTCGCCCTTGACAATGCATCGGCTGTTTATCTCGATCCCCGTATTGCGGTTGCCGTCAATAAGCGCGAGCTCCGGCATAACGCCGAGCTTTGCGATCGCCCTGTTCATAGCGAGAAAAGTCGCGTTGAGAATGTTTAATCTCTCGATCTCCTCTACACCGGCAAATGCTATTCCATAAGCCGCTGCCTCGCGGCATATAACATCAAATAGCTCCTCGCGCTTTTTTTCACTGAGCTTTTTTGAATCGTTCAGCCCGGGAATATCAAGGCCGCGCGGCAGAATGACCGCAGCAGCGCAAACCGGTCCGGCCAACGGGCCGCGCCCCGCTTCGTCAACGCCGCAGATAAGCGATATTCCTGACGCATAAATTTCATTTTCCAGCGTCCACAGTTCAGTCATCGGGCAGCTCCAGCGTCAGACGGCCAAGCTTGCCGTCATGGTACTCAGTCAGCAGCGTGTTTGCCATGCGCTCTATGTCGTATTCCCCGCGTGAGACGAGAAAGCCGCGCTTTTTTGCGGCCTGCTCCAGAAGTTCGAAGCCGTTCATCTCCGGGTCGGGTTCGAATTTATAGCGCTCCGTTATCGCCTGCGGGTACATGCTGCGCAAGCGCAGCATGAAATTTGCCGCAAGCGTCTCCTTGTCAATAACGTCAGCTTTTATTGCATTCGTCACCGCAAGCAGCTCGCCCACTTCCTGACTGTCAAACTTCGGCCAGAGTATGCCCGGCGTGTCAAGCAGATCCAGCGACTTATCAATATTTATCCACTGACGGCCTCGTGTGACGCCGGGCTTATCACCGGCGGCGGCAGCTTTGCGCCCCGCGACTTTATTTATAAATGTCGACTTGCCGACGTTCGGTATACCCAGAATCATCACACGCAGCGGCCTACCCGCCTGCCCCTTTGCTTCATATTCGCGCAGCCGGTTTGCGAGCACTTTCCGCACGGCCGGAACAAAACCGTTTACTCCCCTGCCGCTCTTCGCATCCGTCTCAAGCACGGCCATGCCCTTCCGTTCAAAGCTTTCATGCCAGCGCTTTGTAAGCGCCGGGTCGGCAAGGTCTGTCCTGTTAAGGATAACAAGTCTCGGCTTTCCGGCGGCAAGACGGTCAATATCCGGATTCCGGCTTGCGCCTGGTATGCGCGCATCAAGGATCTCACACACAGCGTCAACAAGCTTTATGTTGTCCTCGATCATGCGCTGAGCCTTGGTCATATGTCCGGGGAACCACTGGATATTCATTTTTTCAAAGCCGTTTGCGTCCATCATTTCACCAGTCCGAAGGATGACAGCGGGAATATCACGCAGTACACCTTACCTATTATCAGTCTGTTATCCACCATGCCTATCTCGCTCTTGCGGCTGTCAGTGGACATATTGCGGTTATCGCCCATGACGAATACGCAGCCCTCCGGCACGGTCTGCGGGCCTATAAAATCGAGCTTTGTGGTGGTAAGCTCGTTTATGTAGTCCTCTTCCAGCGGCTCGCCGTCAACATATACGATGCCCTTGTCAAAGTCTATGTTTATCTCCTGCCCCTCCGTCGCTATAACGCGCTTGACGAGCGCCTTGTCCGGGTCATACTGGTCTTTTTTGAAAACCACGATGTCCCCGGCCTTTGGCCTATAGAAAACATCCGATACCAGCATCTTGTCCTGATTGTTCAGCGTCGGATACATTGACGTGCCCTTGACGTCTATTACCCTTATAAAGAAAATGAACAGCACAACGCACACTATAAGCGCGCTTGCCAGACACTGGATCCAGTCATATATGTTCTTGCGTGACGCGATCTCCTGTTTTTCGATCTCATCAGGTGTCAATTTTCTTATTTTTCTGCTCATGTGAAACTCCAATCATACATGATGATATTCATGTTATTATACCACAAAACCATGTAAAATCAACCTTTATCGCTTATAGCGGTATTGATTCTTGAAAGCATAGTCTGGCTGTGATAGAATAAATGCGAAACGGAGGTCTGGTCCATGCCAAAGCTTAGTGTTATGATCCCAGTGTATAACGTAGAAAATTATCTGCGCAAATGTCTTGATTCCGCCATTTATCCGGAGCTCGGCGATTATGAGATAGTCATCATGAACGACGGCTCCACAGATTCGTCAGGCAGCATATGCGATGAATATGCGAAGCGTTACCCCAAGCTCATCCGCGTCATTTCGACGGAAAACGGCGGTATCGGCAAGGCGCGCGATATAGGGATCGACGCGGCGCGCGGAGAATACATCATCTTTATCGACAGCGACGACTATCTCTCCGAGAACGCCCTGCCGGAGATGATGGAGATGCTTACGCATGATTTTGACATGTGCTTTTTTGACATAAATTCGGTAAACGAAGCCGGCCGGCTGCTCAAGTACATTCCGGGCTGTTCAGTGGACGGTGAATTCACTCTTGAGAGTTTTCCTGAGCTTCTTTTTGAAATGCCGTCGGCCTGGAACAAAATCTACCGGCGCTCACTGTTCACCGAAAATGGCATATATTATCCTGCCCGAGTATGGTACGAGGATATGTATGTGACGCCGTGGCTGTACACCAGAGCAAAGAAAATGCTCTCTGTCCACAAGCCGTGGTATAATTATCTTCAGCGCGCGGGCTCCATCACCAACAACAGCAACACCCAGCGCAATCTGGAGATCATACCTGCTGTGAACGCAATGCTGGACGCCTACAGGCGCGAGGGGCTTTTTGAAAAATACCGGCCTCAGCTTGAGTATTCCGCATTTTATAATCAGGTGCTGACCTCATACACGCGCGTCAATCTCATTGATATGAAGAGCGCGGTGCAGGACAGGCTGTATGCTGATTATCTGGAGAAATTCCCGGATTATCTGGAGAATCCATATATCAGGGCTATGTGTCCGAAATACAAGCTCATCCACTTCTTCATACGCCGCGGTATGAAGCGCTCTCTGCACGCTGTGATGAGCCTGAACAACAAAATCAAAGGAAAGTAGAGCAAAAACCGGTCTTTGAGCTGGTTCAGGAAAAGACCGGCACAAAAAAGACCTCCTATTGCAGAATAACAGCTGCAATAGGAGGTCTTTTTTTGCGCAGGCCGAAGCATACATCTTCCGCGCACGCCGAAAGGAAGCGAAAGCCAGGCTCCCTGTGGTCTGTTTATACTATTTTCTCAGACAGCTTCTCGCCGCCGATGATGTGGAAATGCAGATGCATCACCGTCTGGCCGCCGTTTTCGCCGCAGTTGTTTATAACGCGATAGCCGCTCGTCAGCCCCTCAGCCTTTGCGATCTTTGCTATGCTCTCGAACACATGCGCGACGACTGCGGAATTGCTCTCGTCGATGTCGTCTGCGCAGGCGATGTGCTCCTTGGGAACAACAAGGATATGCACAGGAGCCTGCGGGTTTATATCGCGGAACGCGAACACATTTTCATCCTCATAGACCTTTGCGGAGGGTATCTCTCCGGCTATGATCTTGCAAAACAGGCAATTTTCGTCTTTCATTGCGCTCTCCTTATAATTATAATTCTTTTGCGTTGGCATTGACAAAATCGTCAACAGCCGCCATGGCATCATCAAGCTTGAGCAGGTTCTTGCATCCGCCCATTGCGGAATCGGGCTTACCGCCGCCGGTTCCCTCGCAGATCTTTGTAATGTTCTTTATAAGGTCTCCGGCCTTTATGCCGCGCTCAACTGCATTTTTACCGCAGACAGCGAGCATGGTCGCCTTGCTCTCCGCCGTTGCGGCAAGCACAGCAACTATATTGGGATAACGGTCGCGCAGCTGGTCGCCCATCTTGCGTATATCAGCGGCATTGACAGGGCCGTTTGTTATCGTGATAACCTTGAGACCCTTTATATCCTTTGCGCCATAGAGCATGCGTTCTGCCTGCCCTGACATGAGCTGATCCTTGAGCTTATCTATATTCTGTCTGAGCTCATGTATCTCACTCAGGTTGCTCTCAACCTTGCTCATTATCTCTACCGGTCTCGCCTTGAGTCTGTCGGCAACCTTATTGACCATGGAAGTCATTGCGATGTACTTTGCTATGACCTCTCTGCCGGTAATAGCCTCGATGCGGCGCACACCGGATGCAACAGAGCCTTCGGACGTAACAACGAACATGCCGACCTTTGCGGTATTGTCAAGATGTGTGCCGCCGCAGAATTCCATGGAGAAATCGCCCATCTTGACGACTCTTACAGTGTCGCCGTATTTTTCTCCGAACAGCGCCATAGCGCCGAGCTTCTTCGCCTCGTCAAACGGCATCACCTTTGTCTCGATGTCCGCGCCTTCCAGTATCATATCGGCCATGACAGTGTTGATCTGACTGATCTCTTCTGCGGTAAGAGCCGAGAAATGTGTAAAGTCAAAGCGCAGACGGTCAGGCTCAACAAGAGAACCTGCCTGATGCACATGGTCGCCGAGCACGAGCCTCAGCGCGCTCTGGAGCAGGTGCGTTGCGCTGTGGGCACGGGATATTGCCTTGCGGCGTTCCTCGTCGATGCTGACATGCAGCTTGTCGCCAAGCTTGAGCCGCCCCTCGGCAAGACGGCCGTAGTGCATGAACTTGCCGCCTTTGTTCTTTATGACATTGTTGACCTCGAAGCGCACACCGTCTGCGGTCATAATGCCGTGGTCAGCGACCTGACCGCCCATCTCGGCATACATCGGAGTGCGGTCAAGCACAACTACAGCCTCAACGCCTGCGTCTACCTCGCCGCAGATCTCTCCATCAGCTACAAGCGCGACGACAGTTCCGTTACTCTCGGTATTTTCATAACCGACAAACTCCGTCTCCGGGATATCCTTGCCGAATTCCTGACCGGCCCAGCCCAGGTCGCCAAGCGCCTCACGAGCCTTGCGGGCGCGAACGCGCTGTTCTTCCATGAGTTTTTTGAACTCATCCTCATCCACTGTCATGCCCTCGTCGGAGCACATTTCAATGGTGAGGTCCACGGGGAAACCATAGGTATCATAGAGCTTGAACGCATCAGCGCCGGAGAAAACGGTCTCTCCTTTTGCCTTGTGCTCTGCAAGAAGGTCGGCAAATATCTTCATACCGGCATCGATGGTTTTTGCAAAATTCTCTTCCTCGGTCTTAACGACCTTTGTGATATAGCTCTGCTTTTCGCGCAGCTCCGGGTACTGGCACTCATTTTCATGTATAACCGTGTCAATGACCTTGTAAAGGAACGGCTCGTTGACGCCGAGCAGCTTGCCATGACGTGCAGCACGGCGCAGCAGACGGCGCAGAACATAACCGCGCCCCTCGTTAGAAGGCAGTACACCGTCGCAGATCATGAACGTCGCAGAGCGGATATGGTCTGTAATAACACGCAGAGAGACGTCCATCTTATAGCTCTGTCCGTAATATGCACCCGTCAGCTCGCTGACCTTGTGCGTGATGTTCATGACCGTATCGACATCGAAGAGGGAGTCCACATCCTGACACACGACCGCAAGGCGTTCAAGGCCCATGCCCGTGTCGATATTCTTCTGCTTGAGTTCAGAATAATGTCCCTCACCGTCGTTATCGAACTGCGAGAAAACGTTGTTCCAGACCTCCATATAACGGTCGCAGTCGCAGCCGACAGTGCAGCCGGGCTTGCCGCAACCGTATTTCGGACCGCGGTCATAGTATATCTCGGAACAGGGGCCGCAGGGGCCTGCGCCGTGCTCCCAGAAATTATCCTCCTTACCGAAGCGGAAAATACGCTCGGCCGGTATACCGATCTCTTTGTTCCAGATATCAAAGGCCTCGTCATCGTCTACATAGACCGAAGGATAGAGTCTGTCGGGATCAATGCCGACCCACTTGGGCGAAGTGAGAAATTCCCAGCTCCACGCAATGGCCTCATGCTTGAAGTAGTCTCCAAAAGAGAAATTGCCAAGCATTTCAAAGTAAGTGCCATGGCGTGCAGTCTTGCCGATGTTTTCGATGTCACCCGTGCGGATGCACTTCTGGCAGGTGCACACACGATGGCGCGGCGGCTCCTTCTCGCCCTTGAAATAGGGCTTCATAGGCGCCATGCCGGAGTTTATGAGCAGCAGGCTCGCATCATTCTGCGGAATGAGCGAGAAGCTTGGCAGGCGGAGATGCCCCTTGCTTTCAAAAAAGCTGAGAAACATCTCTCTGAGCTGATTAAGTCCGTACTTTTCCATTTTTATCTGTCCTCCGTATTATTTTCTCTTCTGATTCTCTCCGACAGCGTTTCTTCCGCATCCGACTCGAAGAGTTCGATCTTTTTGCAGTTCGGGCAAATGTATATCTTCACCTCAAGCGATCCCGAAAGCAAATTATCTATATCTCCGAACAGGAAGCTGTGACGGCCAAGCTGAATATCACGGCGGCCGTAATCTTTCATCGGTGTATTGCAGCGCAGGCAGTTCATTTTCCCTCCAAAAAATATACCTCCACCCCAGTACAGGGGCGAAGGCTTGTTCGCGGTACCACCCTGATTACCGCCGAAGCGGCATCTCGTGCGCCTTTAACGCAGGCATACGCCCCGGTCGCCCGGGAAGGCTCAGAAGCGGCTGCCGGTATCAGGCACAGGGTCTCGCACCAAACGGCCCCTCTCTGCAATGCCATTGCTCCGACTCTTTTCGTCACAGCCATATTTACTTTTGCAATTTTACCACAAGCGCACGGTTTGTCAAGCAGAAAACGGCGAAAAACCGTGTTTTTTCATCTCCGCCGGCGCAATATGGACCAGCGCGGCGCACAGACCGGCAGGCGCATATGTATCTCCATCATAGCGTGGCGCGTGTCTGTAATCTTCTCGCCCTCGGAGTTATACATGCACCCGGCCGTGAAGCTCTGCGGCGCGCAGCCGGGCAGCAGCAGCTCCAGTTCATCGCCGGTGCAGAATTTGTTGCGCTGCGTCAGCACGGCGTTTCCCTGCTCGTCGCAGCTCTCGACCACTGCGGCAACATCTGCGGAGGTATAATAACTCGCCTCTGCATAGTGCTGCCCCGGCTGGCCGAAATAGAATCCGGTGGTATATGGGCGGTGACTGACCATATCGGTCTCATCCACCCACACTCTTTCAAGCGGACGTCCGGCAATAGCAGCATCCAGCGCATGGCGGTAAGCATTTGTGACTACCGCGGCATAATAAGCCGATTTCATCCGTCCCTCGATCTTGAAACTGCTGACACCGGCGTCTATGAGCTCAGGCAGATGCTCGATCATACGCATATCGCGTGAATTGAGAATATACGTTCCGCCGTCCTCGGTGATCTCAAAATACTCGCCCGGGCGCTTTTCCTCAACCAGATGATACTTCCAGCGGCAGGGCTGGGCGCACTGGCCGCGGTTTGCGTCCCTGCCGGTCAGATAATTTGACAGCAGGCAGCGGCCCGAAAACGAAACGCACATTGCGCCGTGCACAAAAGCCTCTATGCGCAGCTCCTCCGGCGTATTTTCCCGGATCTTTTTTATGTCCTCGATCGGCGTTTCGCGCGCGAGGACTACCGTGTCCGCGCCCATGGCATACAGTGCGTTCGCTGTGGCGCTGTTTATGACGCCGAGCTGGGTGCTGACATGTTTCTTTATACGCGGGGCATATTTTTTTGCCAGCTCAAGTACACCGAGATCCGCAATTATAAGCGCATCCGCCCCGGCCCCCTGCAAAAAGCCGAGATATTCCGGTAGCTCAGTCAGCTCATCCTCGCGCGGGAGGGTATTGCAGGTCACATATACCCTCACTCCGCTCGCGTGCGCAGTCTCCACAGCGCGGACAAGTTCCTCATCGGAGAAGTTAACCGCAGAGGCGCGCATGCCGAAGCGCCTCCCTGCCAGATATACGGCATCCGCACCGTAGGCAATATCCATTGTAAGCCGCTCCATGTCCCCCGCCGGAGAGAGGAGCTCAAGTTTATCAGTCATAGTTCTGTGTTGCGACAAAGGCGTCAAATTCGCCGGAGTTCGTGAAGAACCTGTGCAGGCCTGTCGCAGTATCAAGTGCATAGTAGTAATAGTTCGTGCTCTCGGGACTCAGCACCGCTTCAATAGAAGCAAGTCCGGGATTCGCTATGGGCGTGGGTGGAAGTCCCTGATAGAGTCTCGTATTATACGGGCTGTCCTCGGCCAGCATATCCGCGGTGGGCGAGCCCTCATGGTCTGGGTGAATATAAAGGATAGACGCATCGATACCAAGCGGCATGTTGGCGGCCAGTCTGTTATATATGACTGATGCGATCGTCCCTCGCTCATTGTCATTTGCGGCCTCTCGTTCGATCAGCGAAGCAATATTGACCACAGAGCGTATATCAAGCCCCATGTTCTGCATCTGTGTTAGCATATCATCCGTGATCCTGTAATGGAAATTTTCAAGCAGTTTATTGATCGCACTGGATGCCTGCATTCCGACATAAAACTCATAGGTATCCGGGAAAAGGAAGCCCTCAAGCCTTGTCGGGTCGCCCTGATCTATTCCCTCAAGGAAGTCATAGTTATAATTATAATTTGCGGCCGCATCCATGAGCTCGTCATAGGTGCAGACCTTGTTCTCTTCAAGACGCTTGAATATCTGGTGCATCGTGAAGCCCTCCGGGATCACGACCGTTATAGTGACCGTTGCACCGGACCCGGACTGCATATTCTTTACAAGCGCGCGGTAGTCGAACGATGATTCCAGCTCATATTCTCCGGGGTCGACCTTCGTGTCGGCATGGGATATTTTGCAGAACAGCTCAAAGAGCCATTTGTATTCGATAAGTCCGGCAGACTTGAGTTCATCGGCCACATAGCTTATGTCAGCATGGGTAACTCGCTCTGTGCCGGTCTTTCTGCCGTTCTCGTCATATGTGTCCACCGTCTCTGAATCGAAAATAGACATGGGCAGAGAAACCACCGCAGAAAAGTTATCCTTGTTGAGCGCAAGCGCATCGCTCGCCGCCATCCACGCAACGCACGCGAGCACAACGCTCACGCAGAGAATAAAGACGAAATACATAATTCCGCCAAGGCAGCCGGATCTGTACTCGTGGTTCTGGCGCACAGGGCGATAGTCGCGCTCTGTCGTATCATCGCCTGTATAGTTGCTGTACGAATCGCCCTGCTCGTCTATAAGCAGCTTGTCCACAGCCTTGACCGGCTTTGAGGCGCCGCGGCGCCCGGTCTGCTCGCCGTTCACATGGCGGCGTGCATTTTCATCCTCGTCGTCAAATATTTTATTTACCTTATCCAGATTGTTGTCAGACATCTCAAACCTCCTGACAGGGTATGCTGCCGCCCGTGTAACAGCGGCACATGGCCGTGCATATTATGGCACGAGCAGCAAAAAAAGCTCGACATTACCAACATAGAAACATCGTCCGCCTCCGCGCAGGGCGGACTGTGATGCATATAATATCAGCGCGGAGAAAGGGATATAATTATGTTCTGCAATAACGGATGCAACAGCTGCCTCTGGATCATCATCCTCATCATCATACTGTTCTGCTGCTGCGGTGGCAACGGCTGTGGCTGCAACAACGGCAACAACGGCTGCGGCTGTGGCTGCTGAGTCATTCTTCCAAGGGAGCTTCAAAAAAGCTCCCTTTTTTATTGCATATTATCCTTTTTTAAGCTCATTGAGAACAATATCGTATATCTCGTCATTTATGTCCTCAAGGCTGCGCTCAACGCCGCCGTTCTTCTGCGCCACGCGGATCCATCCGAAATAGTCCGCCGCCATATTGGCTGTGCGCAGACAGCGCGTGAGGTAATCGACGTCCCGCTCGTGAATATCAGCCTTTGTATCCGTTGCATCCTGACGGCGCTTCATACGCGCAAGCGACGTATCTATGTCCACATCAAGATATATCACAAGGTCAGGCTTCGGCAGTCCCATCTTGACCTGCTCAAGATCCGTCAGCCAGCCGAAAAACTCCGGCAGCTCATCATCCGGGAGCTTTGAGCCCTGATGCACAGCATTGGAGCTCGTATATCTGTCCGAAAGGACAAAGCCGCCGCTCTCATATATTTTCCCCCAGTCGGTACGATAGGAGGCAAAACGGTCGACCGCATAGAAAGTTGACGCAGCATAAGCGTTAACGTCGTTCGGGTTCGCGCCGAACTCGCCGCCGAGATACATGCGTATAAGGGCGCTGCTCTCCTTATCATAGCGCGGGAATACTATATGATTATACTCTATTCCGTCGTTTTCCATTCGTGCGCACAGGCGGCTGTACTGTGAGGATTTTCCGCTGCCGTCAATGCCCTCAAGAACGACCAGCTTTCCATTTGCCATAAGTTTCTCCTTTACGGCGGGTCCTCCCCCGTCTTATCCTGCAATCCTTTTCCAAAGCGCCGCAAGCACCATACGCGGTATTTTCAGAGTGCGCTTCGGATTCTTTATAAGACGCCTGAACCAGTTTTCCTTATGTCTGGCATTTTTCGCTTCCAGCACATCCCCCATGCACAGCGTCATACCTGCGTTCAGCCCGGAGCAGGCGTCATATATCCACAGCTCCTGCCGCGGCGACGAAAGGCAGACGAGCAGGAGATCCGGACTCGCTGCGTTTATTTTCGCCACAAGCTCCGTATCGTCAACAAAGCGCCCGTCGGCTGAACCGGCGATTTTTATGCCGGGGTAGCGCGCCGCGATGCGTCCGGCTGCATATTGCACGGTCTGCTCTCTTGCGCCGAGTAGAAACACGCTCTTCCCGTCTTCACTGAGTCTGGCAAGCAAAGCCGAGACATAGTCCATCCCGCTCATCCTGTAATGAAGCGGCATGCCGAGGATATTGGAGGCAATGAATACTCCCCTGTCCCCCGGCAGGACAAGCTCCGCCGACCTTACAGCCGCCATGATGCGGCGGTTCTTTCGTGCGGAAAGCGCCAGTTCGGAGTCCGGCGCGAGTATGTAGCCGCCCTCACGCGCTGAAATGGCGCGCACGGAGTGCTCGACCGCCTCCGCAATATCTATATCGCAGTATTTTATTCCAAGTATGTTTATTCTGTTCATATCCGGCTGAACACCTCGCCGATCTTCTCATGTATGACGAGATCTGCATAGCTGTCGCACTGAGTCTCGCTGAGATTTACAAGCACCAGCTTATTTCCGCGGTAATAATTTATCAGCCCTGCTGCCGGATAAACATTAAGCGAAGTCCCGCCTATGATGAGCACATCCGCATTGCGGATATAATGCACCGCGCGGCTGACTACATCATCGTCCAGTGCTTCCTCATAAAGTACGATGTCCGGCCTTATGACACCTCCGCAGCTGCATCGAGGTACGCCGGTACCCTTATTTATTACACCGGCATCATACGGCTTGTGGCATCGTGAGCAATATGCGCGCAGAATACTGCCGTGCAATTCGAGCACATTTCTGCTGCCCGCCGCCTGATGCAGCCCGTCAATATTCTGCGTTATCACGGCTTTCAATTTACCCTCGCGCTCAAGCTCCGCAAGGCGCAGATGCGCGCGGTTGGGTTTTACACCGTCGATGACAAGCTTTTCTCTGTGAAAACGATAATACTCTTCCGGGTATTGCTCGAAGAAGCTATGGCTCAGTATTGTTTCCGGCGGATACTTCCACTTCTGATTATACAGTCCGTCCACACTGCGAAAGTCGGGTATGCCGCTCTCAGTACTGACGCCCGCACCACCGAAAAACACGATGTTATCGCTTCCGGCAACCATATCTCTGAGCTTTGAAATGTTTTCGTCCATATGCTCACCCTCGTATCGCACTCTGACCTCTGCCGTTTCAGATCGCGGCCTTGACCTTTTCGATTATTCCGTCATACACATCACTGCAATGCGCAAGCGTGATCTCGTTCTCGCGCCGCGTGACATAGCGGTAGGTATCGTCGCTGCTTTTATCGCCCATACCGACTATATATATCATGCAGGCTCTGACCGCCGCCATTGCAAGCTCGGCAGACTGGCCGATATACTGCTTGGCCTCAGCGGGGCAAAGCTCCAGAAGCTCCGCAGCGAGTTCAAGGCACTGGCCCATCATGTTGACGATCTCGGCGCTGATGCATGCGGCAGTCTGGAGAGACGCCTCTATCTTGCGCGCGTCGCCCTCTTTCTCTGCTCTGGACAGCGGACCGCGGCTTTTTACGTCCTCATCTATGAGGTGCACCATGTAACTGCGCAGTGTCTCCGAATTGCGGAGAATATAATCCACACGGGTATTATCCGCAGCTTCTGCGGCAGTGAGCGCAGCGGCACGCCTGAGAAGTGCAGCGGCGCTTGCCGCAGTGAGTGCTGCCGCCGAGCCGATTTCGAGCCTGCTGTCAGTCTCACTGAGTATTTTCGTGAATTCTTCGGGAGTCTTGGTCTTGTATACCTCGATAATTATCTTGTCTGCCATATATACCCTCCATGCGGCAAAGCCGCTTTTATATTCGCAGTGCTTACTCTCTGTTGAACTCTCTCAGCCTGAGGCCCTCGTTTTTCTGCAGAGCCCAGTTGATGCACCAGTCGGACGTGAACAGCAGGAGATTATTTCCCTTGAAGTCCTGTACCCACTTGGTATCACTCGTAAGGTTGAGGCGGCTGATGTCTATATCATCGTTATCCACCCAGCGCACCAGCTCATATGGCATGCTGCGGCGGCGGATGTCAACGCCGTACTCGGTTTTGAGCCGGTACTCAAGCACTTCAAACTGGAGCACGCCGACGACGCCGACAATGACTTCCTCGACGCCTGTATGCGGCTCATGGAATATCTGTATCGCGCCCTCCTGCGCGATCTGCATCATGCCCTTTTCAAACTGCTTGCGCTTCATCGTGTCGATACGCTCGACCGCGGCAAAATGCTCAGGCGCGAAGGTCGGGATACCCTCGAACATGACATTCTGACCCTTCTCGCATATTGTATCGCCGATAGAGAAGATGCCGGGGTCAAAAACGCCGATAATATCTCCGGCATAGGCCTCGTTGATAATAGCTCGCTCCTGCGCCATCAGCTGCTGCGGCTGAGCAAGCCGCAGAGGCTTTCCGCCCTGCACGTGGTAATATTCTCTGTCGCGCTCAAACCTGCCAGAGCAAATGCGCATGAAAGCGATCCTGTCGCGGTGCGCCTTGTTCATATTTGCCTGTATCTTGAATACAAATGCGGAAAAATGATCGTCAAACGGGTCAATGACAGTATCTCCGGAAACTCTGGGCAACGGCGGCATAGTCATGCGCAGAAAGCTCTCAAGAAAAGGTTCTACGCCGAAATTATTGAGCGCCGAGCCAAAGAACACGGGGCTGAGTTTTCCGCTGCGCACTTTTTCTATATCAAAATCGTAGCCTGCGCCGTCAAGAAGCTCAATATCATCCGCCAAGGTCCGACGGAGGCGCGAGCCGATCAACTCATCAAGTTTTTCCGTCTCATCAAGCGTGCACTCGATGGCGCGGATCTTGCTCTGCCCGCGGTGGAACTCGTTGAATGCGAGTATCTCACGCTTCTCCCTGTCATACACGCCCTTGAAATCATGGCCGCAGCCGATGGGCCAGTTCATCGGATAGGTCCCGATGCCGAATTCCGTCTCCAGCTGCTCCATCAGCTCGTAGGGGCTGCGCGCCTCGCGGTCCATCTTGTTGATGAACGTGAAGATGGGGATGTGCCGCATGGCGCAGACCTTGAAGAGCTTGCGCGTCTGCGGCTCGATGCCCTTGGCCGCGTCGATGACCATGACGGCGCTGTC